>NZ_JBITLW010000014.1:199220-261321 GCF_044465645.1 Streptomyces sp. NPDC049627
GCTCGGGGGGGGGGCGCGCCGGCGGGCGGTGCGCGCTTTAAGACCGTCGCGCGCGCGGACTCGCCCGGGGAGCGGGGCGCGTAAGCCCACAAGAGCGCGGGCGGGGGGGCGGGGTTTGACACCCCCGCCCCCCTCAGGCGTCCCCTTGCCGCTCACTTCCAGGCGCGGTCCAGGAAGTCGGCGATCAGCGGGGCGATCCGAGGCAGGTGGGTCTCGAGTGCGAAGTGACCGGTGTCGAGGAGGTGGAGTTCGGCGTCGGGCAGGTCGCGCAGGTAGGAGCGGGCCCCGGACTCGGTGAAGAAGGGGTCGCCGGTCCCCCAGACGATCAGGGCGGGCGGGGTGTGCCGGCGCAGCCACGCCTGCCAGTCGGCGTAGCGCTCGACGTTGGAGTGGTAGTCGAAGAGCAGTGCCTGCTGGGCCTCCTTGCGGCCCGGCAGGTCGAGGAAGTGCTGGTCCAGGGTCCAGCCGTCCGGGGCGACGAGGTCGGGGTCGGTGACGCCGGTCTCGTACTGGCTGCGGGTGCCGTCGAGCGTGAGCAGGCCGTGGACGACGTCCTGGGCGCCGGGGGTGTCGGGGGTCAGGCCGATGAGTCCGCGGGCGGCGTCCGAGAGGCCTTCCTCGTAGGCGTTGGCGTTCTGCACGACCAGCCCGGCGATCCATTCGGGGTGGCGTTCGGCGATGCGGAAGCCGATGGGTGCGCCGAAGTCGAAGACGTACATCACGAACTGCTCGAGCCCGATGTGCCGGACGAACCCTTCGGTGATGCCGGCGAGTTCGTCGAAGGAGTAGGTGAAGCCGTCCGGCGCCTGGGTGTGCCCGAAACCGGGGTAGTCCGGGGCGATCAGCCGGTAGTGCGAGCCGAGCACGTCGATGAGGCTGCGGAACTGGTGGGAACCGGACGGAAAGCCGTGCAGGAGCAGCAGGACGGGCGCGTCGGACCGGTCGGGGAGGGACTCCCGGTAGAAGACGCGGACGCCGTCGACCTCGACGTGGCGATGGCGGATGCGGGTGATCGGCGCAAGCATGCCTAATCCCTTGATTGTCGATTGATGCATTAGGTGTACCTCCTGGCGGCCTAACGCGTCAAGGGGCTCGTGTAGCATTAGCCCTATGAGTGATCTCGCGCCGCTGACCGGAGAACCGCTCGCGCTGGACCTGGTCAACACCCGCACCTCCGCCGGCGACGCGCTCACGACACCCCGCGACCTGCGGGCTTGGTGGACATTGCAGGCCGACCGCCTCCCGGACGAGATGCCACAGGAGGTCACCGCGGCGGACCTCAGCGCCGTGCGGGCCGTGCGCGAGCACACCGCCCGCGCGCTCGACCGCGTGCGGCGGGGCGACGAGCCCCTGGCCGCCGATCTGGAGGCGCTCAACCGGGCACAGCGCGCCGCGCCGGCGATCAACGAACTGATGTGGGACGGGTCGGCGGTGACCGCGACGCGCCGGCGCGACGGCTCACCGGGCCGACGGCTGGCCGCCTGCCTCGCGGAGGCCGCCGCCGAACTGTTGGCCGATCCGGCCGTCACCAAGATCCGCAAGTGCGAGGCCGACGACTGCGTGACGCTCTTCCTGCCCACCCATCCACGCCGCCGCTGGTGCTCGGCCGCACGCTGCGGAAACCGCATGCGCGTGGCCCGCCACTACCAGCGCCACAAGGCCGGCTGAGCGGTTGAGGGGTCAGCGGTCGGCCACCAGCAGCCGGTAGCCGACATCCATGACTTCGAGGGTGTGCAGCTCGGCGTAACGCCTGTGCCAGCGGCCGGTCTTCAAGTCGTCCGCCAGCCGGGCCAGCCCCGGCGCGAGCGCGTCGTCTCCGGTCTGGGCCAGCATGGAGATCCCCGCGCGCACGTGCGGGTCGAGGTAGGCGTGCGGACGGCGCCAGTACGCGGCGCCGAAGCCGTCGACGCAGTCATGGGGGACGGCGACCGGTTCCTGGCGTCCGCCGCCGAGCAGATCGATCAGCTGCTCGCAAGGAACAGCGCGGGTGTCGTCGTACACGGCCGCCTCGGGGAGGTAGTCGCGCACGAGCCAGAACCGCTCACGGAAGACGCGCTGGTCCCAGGTCAGGACGACGATGCGGCGGCGGGCGACTCGGCGCAGTTCTCTGATCCCGGCCCTCAAGTCGGCCCAGTGGTGGACGGTCAGCAGCGCCATGACGGCGTCGGCGGCGTTGTCGCGCAGCGGGAGGCGTTCCGCGACGGCTTGCACCGCAGGCGCCGCTCCGGGCGGACGCTGGCTGATCATGACCCGGCTGGGCTCGACCGCGAGGACCGTCCGCGGTGGTTCGTACGAGCCGCTGCCCGCCCCGACGTTGACCACGTGTTCGGCGTCCCCGAGCGCCGCGTGGATCTGCGCGGCGATCCGGGGATCGGGCTGTCGGGTCCGGGCATATGTCGCACCGAGCGCGTCATAGATAGCCACGGCAGTAAGTATGCGAGGCGGGCAGCGGTGATCGCCGCCTGTTAGCGTCCCTCGGTGTTCTCACTTCTGGAGCCCCCCTTCTTCACCCGGCTGCGCGATGCGCGGCGGGTCCTCGTCGCCGGTGCGGGCGGCGGTTTCGACGTGTACGCCGGTGTGCCGCTGGCCCTCGCGCTGCGGGCGGCCGGCAAAGACGTCCATCTCGCCAATCTGTCCTTCGCGGACCTGTACGGGCTGGCCCTCGACGTGTGGGTGGACGTCGATGTCGCCGCGATACGCCCGGACACCGCTACCCGCGGCGACTACTTCCCCGAGCGCACCCTCGCGCAGTGGCTGGGCCTACAGGGCCTGCCGGACACGGTGTACGCGTTCCCGCTCACCGGCGTCCGGCCGCTCAGGGCCGCCTACCGCACGCTCCTGGAGCACCTGGGCGGCGTGGACGCCATTGTGCTGGTGGACGGCGGGACCGACATCCTGATGCGCGGTGACGAGAACGGCCTGGGCACACCGGAGGAGGACATGGCAAGCCTCGCCGCCGTGGCCGGACTCGACGAGGTTCCCGTGCGGCTGGTGGCGAGTCTCGGATTCGGGGTCGACTCCTATCACGGGGTCAACCACTCCCTGGTGCTGGAGAATCTCGCCGCGCTGGACCGCGAGGGCGGCTACCTCGGCGCCTTCTCTCTGCCGCGCGACAGCCGTGAGGGGCGCCTCTACCTCGACGCGGTGGAGCACGCCCAGCGGTGCACGCCGGACCACCCGAGCATCGTGCAGGGTTCCGTCGCCGCCGCCGCGCGCGGCGAATTCGGCGACGTACGGTTCACCGAGCGGACCAAGGACAGCGAGTTGTTCGTCAATCCCCTCATGGCGCTGTACTTCTGCGTCGACGCGCCCGCCCTCGCGCGGCGCAACCTCTATCTCGACCGGCTCGAGAACACCGCGCTCATGCGCCAGATCAGCTCGGTCATCGCAAAGTTCCGCGACGGGCTGACTCATCAGCGGCCACCGCGTGCCTACCCCCACTGACCCGCCCACGTCTCACATTTCGGCGAAACCGCACCGCCACGCGTGGGCGATGCCTACACTCCTGATCTTCACGGAAGCTCCACACAGGGGGGATGTTTCTCCATGCGCATACGCCATTTCGCCACAACCGCCGTCACGGCCGGCGCACTCGCCGCGCTGTCCGCCGTACCGGCCCAGGCCACCGAGTACTCGTCCGCGCTGAAGATCAAGGGCATCCAGTACGACGCCCCCGGCCGGGACTCCAACAACTGCTCCACGGGCAACACCGACGAGGAATACGTGACGATCAAGAACTACTCGTCGAGCAGGACCGTGAACCTCAAGGGTTACGTCGTGCGGGACGCCAGCAGCACCAACAAGTTCGTCTTCACCGCGAACCACTATCTCCAGCCCGGTGACTACGTGAAGCTCCGGGGCGGCCACGGCACCGACTCCGACAGCAGGAACGTCGTGTACCGCGACAACTGCAACTTCATGTGGAACAACGACAAGGACACCATCAAGCTCTACAAGCCCTCGGGCGCCGGCGCCGACCTGCACTCCTACACCAAGAGCGGCAGCGACCCGGACGGCAACGGCTACATCACCTACCACGGCTGAGCCGACGGCACGGCGTGAGCAGGACCCGCCCCAATGCGGATGGTGGGCGGGTCCTGCTCACCGAGTCATTGTCATGACCGAATGTGGCGCGGGCCACGAGTGAGCGGCAGTTGAGCTGTGCGGACCGCGCACACCCCGTGTGCGGACCCCGCCTGACCGACATCCGGCGGCGGCGACGATACTGGTACGCGCACGTGCCCCCGGCCACAGATGGACCGATGCCCAGCTCCTCCAGCGCCCGCCCCACGACCCCGCCCTCGGTGTGGTTGGCCCGTGGCCGCCACCTCGGACCCGCCGCTGAAGACGTCCTCCGGCTCAGCCTGCGGCAGCTCAAGGACAACGGGGTCATCGACGACTTCCTGGACGACTCCGTGGAGGTGCCCGAGGCCGAGGGCACCCCGCTGCAGATCTTCGAGGCCCGGTGGCGGGTCGCCGGGTCGGTGACCGTGCGGGCCCGGCTGACCCTCCAGCCGGGTTCCGGCGACGGGCAGGAGTGGGTGCTGGCCGCGGAGGCGGAGGCCCCGTGGGACCCGCGATGGCCGTCGCCGGCCGCCATGTTCTGGCCGCAGGAGCCGGACGCGAGCTGGGACCACGAGGCGGTCACGGGCCTGCGCCTGCGGGACATCAACCCGCTCCCGTCGGACGACAAGGCCGTACGGCGCGGGTTGCGGGACGCCGCCCGCGACCGCTGGAGCATCCATGTCGTCGTCCACGAGGCCATGACCCCGGACCGGCACGGCCGCGTGCCCCTGGCCGGGATGCTGCCACCGAGCCTGCGCCACCGGGTCGTCGAACACCGGGCCGCGCCGAGTCAGCTGCGCGTCGTGAACTGGGCACTGCGGGACGTCGGCGTACAGGTGCCGCGCGGAGGCGCCGTGGTGCTGCCCGGGGCTCCCGTGCCGGCGGACTACGAGGCGGACGACTTCGCCGTACGCACCGTCTTCCTGGACGGCTCGGAGCCGGCCGAGCTCATCCATGCCGTGACGCGCTTCGCCGCGCTGCAGCGGCCCCTGCCGGACGGCGGCGAGGAAGCCGTCACCGCCCTGCGGGAGGACTGGCGGCTGCTGACGCTCGAGGAGGAGCTGGCCCGCGAGCGCAAGCTGGTGGCGATGTACGCCGAGGCGCTCGAGGCGATGACGAAGTCCCGCGACCTGTACCGGGAGGCGGCCGAGCAGGCGCACGCGGCGCTGGCCGCCTACCGGGAGTCCGCCGACACCGTGAGCGGGGCGTCGCCCCGGTCACTCGCCGCCCCGCCGGCGTCTCCCCTTCAGCAGCTGACCCGGACCTTCGAGCGCCTCAAGAGCTCCGCCCGCTCACGCAAGGCCGCCTCGGACGCGAACGGTACGCGGGAAGACGGAGCCGTCCAGACGCAGCCGGAGGCGTCGGACCGCTAGGCCGTGTCCGCAAAGTCCCGTCGTCCGCCCGGAGGGCGGGCCCCGCGGCGTCTGGTGCGTGCTCTCGGCGTGCCGGGCGGAAGCCCTCGTACTGGGCGTACTTGGGCTTTCGCCCGGTGCGGCGAGAGGGCGTGCCAGGCGTCGCGGGGCAGGCGGGACTTTGCGGACACGGCCTAGCGGCGGCGGAAGGAGCACGGGGACCGGCGTGCGGGCTCGTGCGCCCTGTGCGTACGGCGGCTGCGCAGGACTCGTACAGGGCGCGTACTGCGTCGAGTGGGTTCACTCCAGTGCCGGTGTGGACGGTTCACGCACCTGGCCAGGCAGGTGGCTCGGCCGCATTGCGCGTCTTCCGTCCTGACGGGTGAGGGGGTGCGTCTGGTGACGGCCGTCATGCAATGCGTTCGCCGCAAGCGGGAATCCGACCAGCAGTGCGTGTGGTGCGCACCCCCGCAGAAGGAGGGTCCGTGGAGTCGACCACCACGCTGATCGTCGTCGCCGCTGCCCTCGCGGCCGTCCTGCTCGCCGTGGCCGTCGGGGTGCTGGTGCGACTCGTGCGCACCCGGCGCATGATGCGGCGCGCCGGACTGCCGACCGGGCCGCGATGGGTGTTCTGGGGCGCCCTGCTGTACTTCGTGCTGCCGGCCGATCTGGTGCCGGATCCGGTGTATCTGGACGACATCGGCGTGCTCCTGCTGGCACTGCGCGCGATGCGCCGTTCCCCCCGGACGGGACCGCCCGACCCCGTTGATTACAGAAAGTAAGGAAACCAACCACGCGTTCGATTCGTTTAAGTAAGAGAAAGCAAAAGGGCGTCGACGGACCGAGGGGCGGCGCCGGGTGATCAGGCTCGTTCGGAGCAGCACCTGTGAGGGAGAGACGATGCAACCGTTCGCGCTCAACTACGCACGGCCGGCAGCGGAGTTGGAGGCCACCGCTCCGTACGTCTATGACTCCGGTCTGCAGTTGAACGTGCTGCGTGACGGGCGGATAGCCGCCTGTGATCATGCGCTGTTGCGGGAGCTGGGCACCACGACGTCCACCGCGGGCTCGAAGACTCACTTCGACGACTGAACACAGGCCGACGTCGATGACCGTCTTGATTCTGACCAGCGAAGCGGACGTGACGGCGGACATGGTGGTCGTGCACCTGAACGCCTCGGGCGTCCCGGTGGTCCGGCTCGACCCCGCCGACCTGACCGGCGGGGTCGCACTGTCGGGCGAGTATGTGCACGGCGCGTTCCGCGGCCATCTGTCGGCTGCGGGACGGCTGGTGAGCATCGGCGGGCTGCGGTCCGTGTGGATGCGCAGGCCCGGGACCCCTGCCGCCCGGGCGGCCGCACCGTCGGCCTGGCTGGCGGAGGAGGCCGGGCAGGCGCTCTACGGCATGCTGCGCGGGTGTGACGCCCGCTGGATGAACCACCCCGACGCGGCGCGCCGGGCCCGTTACAAGCCCTGGCAGTTGCGGCTGGCCCAGCGCTGCGGCCTGCCCGTGCCGGCCACGCTGATCACGACGTTCCCGCAGGCCGCCCGTGAGTTCGCCGAGCGGTACCCGGACCTCGTGGTCAAGCCGGTGTCCGGCGCGCATCCGCAGGACCCGCCCCTGGCGGTGCCGACCAGCAGGGTGGCCCCGGACGCGGACTTCTCTGCGGTCGCGTTCGGCCCCACCCTGCTGCAACGGCGCGTGGCCAAGCGCGCCGACATCCGTCTCACCGCGGTGGGCGAGCGACTGCTGGCCGCCCGCAGGACCGCCGACGCCGAGGCCGAGGTGGACGTACGCTTCGACGGGTCCGGGGCGCCGTGGCATCCCGTCGACGTCGCGCCCCGCGTCGCCGAGGCCGTCCGCGCCTATCTGCGGGAGGCCGAACTCGCCTACGGCGCCTTCGACTTCGTCGAGGACGCCGACGGGACGTGGTGGTTCCTGGAGTGCAATCAGTCGGGACAGTTCGGATTCATCGAGGTCGACACAGGGCAGCCGATCGCCCGCGCCATCGCCGAGTGGCTCGCCCGGCCCACTTCCGGGCGGGAGTCGCACGTCAACGGGGCGAGCGCGAAGGTCATCTGAGCGGGCTCAGCGGTGCGGCGGGCCGGGCGGCAGGGCGCTGCGCTGCCATGTCGGGGGCGGGGCCGTGGGGAGTCCGGTGGGAAGGCCGGGGGCCGGCGCGTTGCCGCCGGACAGCAGCGGCTGCATGGCGAACTCCACTTCCCTGCTGACGCGTTCGGCCTCCCTGCGCACCTGGGTGGGGATGTCGCCGCGCTCCGCGATGAGCCGGTCGTAAATGGGGGAATCCTGGAACACCCGTCAACGCGCCTTTCCTGTCGTGGCCCTGTGTGCATATGGGCAAGGCTGTCGAGTCTAGGCGCCGACGCACACTGAAGTACGAATTCTGCCAGAGCGCTTGACGGCACTTGACGGCAGACGACCACGGACTGCCGCCCCGCAGCGTCACCGTGGGCCCCTCCCCCGGTTCAGGCACCCGTCGTCGAGCCCGGCCGGACGATCATCAGGACGGTGACGGTGGCCCACAGGAGGTTGAAGACGCCGGTGAACAGGGCGAGTTGCACGGTGGCCGGGCGCTCGACGGGCTTGGCGGCGTTCAGCCGGTCGAGGAGTTCCTCCTGGCGGGGCAGGACGAAGGCGACCAGGATTCCGGCGGCCGCGGCGGTCAGCCCGATGGACGCGACGAGCCAGCCGCTGCCCAGGACGTCCATCGCCAGGGCGGTGGCCAGGCCGAGGACGGGCACCGAGACTCCGATGCCCGCGTAGACGCGGCAGATGCGGTGCAGGAGCCGGACGGTGCCGACCGCCACCGCACCGTCCGCCGCGGGGACGCGGCGCGCGGCCGGCGGGAACATGCTGGCCGCGACGGTGACGGGACCGACGGCGACGATGGCGGCCAGGACGTGAAGCGTGAGAAGGATCTTGGTCATCGGGTGGTGTCGGTCTCCGTGTCGGCGTGGTGGTCAAGGGCCCCTGCCCTGTCGGTGCGGGCGGCCCGGCCCGGACCACGTTAGGGATCTCCCCGGTGATCGCACAGGGGCTGAAACGACAGCACCCAACGGGTTCTCGCCACCAGTGTGTCCAGTGCCCCGCTTCACCCGTCGCTCGTGACCTGCTCTTTTGTGGATGGCGGGAATCCGCCTAGGGTGGCGCCTCATGCACAACGTCGCGATCCTGGTCCTCGACCACGTGGTGCCGTTCGACATGGCGACGCCCTTCCAGATGTTCGGCTGGACGCGGCTTCCGGACGGCCGCCGCCCCTACCGCGTCCGGCTGTGCGCCGAGTCGCCGGAGGTGCCCACGGAGGGCTTCGCGCTGCGGATCGACCGGGGGCTCGACGCGCTTGCGGACGCGGACACGGTCATCGTGCCGGGCTGCGACGGGACCGGCCCGCCCTCCGCCCGGGTGGTGGCGGCCCTTCGGGAGGCCGCGCAGGCCGGCACCCGGATCGCTTCCGTGTGCGTGGGCGCCTTCGTCCTGGCCGAGGCCGGGCTGCTGGACGGGCTGCGCGCCACCACCCACTGGATGGCCACCGACGAACTGGCCCGGCGCTTCCCGCGCGTCGATGTGCAGCCGGACGTGCTGTACGTCGACAACGGGCAGATCCTCACCTCCGCCGGAGCCGCCGCGGGACTGGACATGTGCCTGCACATGATCCGGCAGGACCTGGGATCGGCCGTCGCCGCGCACACCGCGCGCATGTCCGTCGTACCGCTCGAACGGGAGGGCGGGCAGGCGCAGTTCATCGTGCACGAGCACCCGCCTGTGCCGCGCGGCTCGGCGCTCGAACCTCTCCTGGAGTGGATCGAGGACAACCTGGCCCGGGAGATCACCCTGGCGGAGATGGCGGCGCACTCGGGCATGAGCGAGCGCACCCTCAGCCGCCGCTTCCGTGAGCAGACCGGCACGACTCCGCTGCAGTGGCTGCTGCGGACACGTGTGCGGCGGGCGCAGTATCTGCTGGAGAACAGCGATCACCCGGTCGAGCGGATCGCCCGCCAGGCGGGGTTCGGCTCACCGACGGCGTTCCGTGACCGTTTCCGCCGGGTGGTCGGCACCACGCCGTACGCCTACCGCTCGGCGTTCCGGGGGAAGACCGCGGTCCTCGCCGAGGACAGGCCCTAGTCATTACCGGTGGAGGGCCGTCGTCAGTCACGGTGGAATAAATCACCCGAGTCCCCATGGGCAGTCAGTAGTTGGACAAGGTGTGTCGATCCTCCCGAAGGACGGTGTACACCCATGAATCACTACAGCCGCCTCCTCTGCGCCCTCTACATCGCCACGAGCGCGGGGCTCGCCTGGACCTCTGTCCTCGAAGTCCGGTACGGCCCCGCGTGGGCCGCATGCCTGTTCGCCGCCGCCGGCCTTGTGCCGCTCATCGCCGTCGTACGGGAGACCGTGATCGGCGAACAGCGTCGGTGGCTCCTGGAGATGGTCGCGCAGGCGGGGCGCGGTGGCGATGCCGCCGAGGCGATCGTCCGGGCGGAGCTCGACTCGGCGTGCTGCGAGCGCTGGTGGACGAGCCTCGGCAGCCAGCACGACGTGACGTGCCGGCACGGGATGCCGCGCAGCAGCAGCGCCGCGTGAGCATCCGCGCCACCGTTGCGCGGAACAGCGGGCGAGGGTGCATACGGGGTGTTCGTCACGGCAGCGGTGGTCGAGCGGTCTGTCGTACACGCGCTCGACCACCGGTTCCCGGAAGAGCCTCAGACGGCGTCCAGCTCCGCGATCTCCTCGGCGGAGAGCAGGAGACCGGTCGCGGCGAGCGAGTCCAGGATCGTCTCCGGCCGGCTCGCGCCCGGAATCGGCACGACGACCGGCGACTTGGCGAGCATCCACGCCAGGCACACCCGCTGCGGGCTCACCCCGTGGGCCCCGGCGACCCGGGCGAACGGGGCGTAGGCGGACCCCAGTTCACGCGCCCGGGAGATGCCGCCGAGCGGGCTCCAGGGCAGGAACGCGATGCCGAGCTCGTCGCACAGGCGCAGCTCCGGCTCGCTGGAGCGGAACGCCGGGGAGAACTGGTTCTGTACGGAGACCAGCCGACCGCCGAGGATCTCGTTCGCCTGCCTGATCTGGTCGGGGTTCGCGTTGGAGATCCCAGCCATGCGGATCTTGCCCTCGTCGAGCAGGTCGCGTACGGCGCCGACCGACTCGGCGTACGGCACCCGGGGGTCGGGGCGGTGGAACTGGTAGAGCCCGATGGCCTCGACGCCGAGCCGGCGCAGGGACGCCTCGCAGGCCTCCTTGAGGTGCCGGGGGCTGCCGTCCAGGGTCCAGCTGCCGTCGCCGGGGCGCAGATGACCGCCCTTGGTGGCGACCAGGACGTCCTTGCCCCGGTCGTGGGAGGCGAGGGCCTTGGCGATCAGGGTCTCGTTGTGGCCGACCTCGTCCGCGTCCCGGTGGTAGGCGTCCGCGGTGTCGATGAGGGTCACGCCGGCATCGAGCGCGGCGTGCAGCGTGGCGAGAGAACGTGTCTCGTCCGGGCGCCCCTCGATCGACATGGGCATCGCGCCCAGACCGATCGCGCTGACCTCGACGTCACCGATGCGGTGGGTGTGCATGGGCTCGTGACCTCTTTCCGGCTGTCGCTCGGGAACATTACGGGGAACGGCACCCTGTGCCGGACGTACACCAGCGTGGCTGTAGCGCCCGCGCGAGGTCCAATGGAAGAAAGAGAACGCATTCAGCGACGGCACCACTGAATCCCTGGCGGTGGGACGGGCCCCCGGTCCACTTGCGCGGCCTCCCGGTTGATGTGCACGCTCGTGCCCGACCAGCACAGTGAGAGGCGGCGGCATGCGCATAGGACTGCTCGGCACCGGCCCGTGGGCCCGGATGGCCTACGCTCCCGCCCTGAGCCGGCACAGCGAGCTGGAGTTCGCGGGAGTGTGGGGCCGACGTGCGGCCGCCGCCAAGGAGTTGGCCGACAGCCACGGCGTGCGCGCCTACGACGACGTCGACACGCTGCTCGCCGACGTGGACGCCGTCGCCGTGGCCCTGCCGCCGGCCGTCCAGGCCGACTTGGCGGTGCGGGCCGCGCGGGCGGGGCGCCATCTGCTGCTGGACAAGCCGCTCGCGCTGACGGTGGAGGAAGGACGGGCGGTCGCCGAGGCGGCCGAGGAGGCCGGTGTGGCCTCGGTCGTCTTCTTCACGGCCCGTTTCCAGCCGGAGACCGAGGCGTGGATCACCGAACAGGCCGCCTCCGGGGGCTGGTTCACGGGGCGGGCGGAGTGGCTCGGCGCGTTGTTCGGCGGTGACGGCAGCAACCCGTTCGCGGCGTCGCCGTGGCGGCGGGAGAAGGGTGCGCTGTGGGACGTGGGTCCGCACGCGCTGTCCGTGCTGCTGCCGGTCCTGGGTGACGCGCGGCGTGTGACGGCGGCCGCGCCGGGCCCGGGCGACACCGTCCATCTGGTCCTCGAGCACGTCGGCGGCGCGTCGAGCACGCTCGCCCTGAGCCTCACGGCGCCGCCCGCGGCCGCGGGAGCAGCGGTGGAACTGCGGGGCGCCGCCGGGGTGACGCAGCTCCCGGCGAGCAGCGAGAGCGCGGTGTCCGCCCTGATCCGCGCCGGGGACGCCCTGCTGGCCGCCTCCCGCACCGGGCAGGCACACGCGTGCGACGCGGCGTTCGGCCTGCGGGTCACGGAGATTCTGGCCGCGGCCGAAGCGCTGTTGAACGGCGGGGCCTGACGGGGCAGCCACCGACCCGCTTGTGCTGCCTGTCATGGGCGTCACCGGTGCGGACGGTCTCGCGCTGCCTGCGCGACAGCTCTTCGGGGTTAGCGCACGGCATAGAGCCCGGTGATGAGGCCGTCGTCGATGCGTACCGCCGGGACGGTGTCGATGGCGCCGTCGAGCCGGAGACCCAGCGTCGGCCGGCCGTTCACCTGTGCCGGTTGCAGCGTGGCCTGCACGACTCCGTCGCCGTCGCCCAGGAAGACCACATCCGGCGCGAGGATGTCGAGCAGACTTTGCACGTCGCCCGGTGCGACCGCCCGTTGGAATACGCGCCGAGTGCCTCGCGCGTCTCGGCCGGTCCAACCGGTTCGGCGTGATCCTCAACAACCAGGGCGGTTCCTACGCGCCCGGCATGTTCGCCGCCATGACGAGCTGACCGGCGGACCGGACGCGCCGTCAGTCCGCGAACCGCTCCTCGCTCCACCGGAACCAGGCCCTGTCGCCCTCGATGTGCAGCAGGAACTCGGCGACAGGGCCGTCCGGTGAGCACAGCGAGACCCGTCTTCGGATCTCGTCGTAGGCCGCCTCCCACGCCTCCCAGGCGTCGTCGTACCGCTCCAGCAGGGCGAGTTCACGGGCGAACAGGGCGCGGACCGCGTCGTACCCGGGGCCGGGCGTGAAACGGCCCGACAGCCAGGGGAAGTCGGCCTCGTCGATCAGGATCTCCCCGACCGGATCGTCGCCGCCGCGCACCCGCCAGACCTCACCGTCGAAACCCATGCCCCCACCCCCGCGCCCGCTGCCGATCACACCGCCGATCAGCATGCCACCCGGCACTGACAGGCGGCCCGGACCCGAGGCCGGACCGCCCGCTCAGTACTGCCTCTTCGTGCTACTCCTCGCTAGGACCGGCCCGCCGCATGGAAGTTGATGCGCTCCTTGACGATCGGGAAGCCCGCCTTCGCGAAGTTGGCGGCCATGGGGAAGTTGCCCCGGTCCGTCGCTGCGGTGACGAACTCCGCGCCCTGCTGGACGAGGAAGTGGGTGCATTCCGCGAGGAGGTCGTAGGCGTAGCCGCGGCCGCGCTGTTCCGGGACGACTCCGATGAAGCCGACGGTCGGGCCCGAGGGGTTGTGTGCCGGGATGTGGATGCCGGCGAGCTCGCCGTCCGGGGTGTGCGCGAGCTGCCACCACTCCCGCGGGGAGGGGCACCAGTGGAAGAAGTCGAGTTCCTCCTGGGCGGCCCGGTCGAGGCCGCCCTCCTCGATGGCCCGCAGCGAGTGGGCGTCGAGGGTGACGGAATGGATGCGGCGCAGCGCGTCGAAGAAGACCGCGTCATCGGGTTCGGCGTGGAAACGCAGGCGTCCGGGGCGCTCGGGCAGGCCGTGCTCCGGGGTCCAGCGGTACAGGAAGCGTTCCACCAGGAGGTCGTATCCGGCGGCACGTGCGGCGTTGAAGCGGGCCTCGGCGGCGGCTTTCAGCTCGGGCTCCTCACGCCAGTCACCGGGCAGGTTGATCTCGAGTTCGACCTGCCAGGGGGCGGTGCGCAGGAGTTCGGCGCCGGCCTCCTCCTCGCCCTCGGCCACGTCGAACCAGTTGATGTTGATCGGCTCCGAGTCGTCGGGGCCGCCCCACCAGGCGCCCCGGGCGACGACCGTGCCGTCGCGCAGGGCCACCCGCTGCCACTCGGGGCGGAACCGGGTCCGCCGGTGTCCCTCACGGGCGCCGAGCGGGTCGGGGTGGGCGTCGAAGAGATGGGCGTCGCTCGCGGAGAGCGCGCGGATGACCAGATCGGTCACGGATTCCTCCGGGATACAGGCTGCTTGGAGCGCTCCCGGTCAGATCGTGAGAAGCACGCCGGGGCAACGGAAGTGGGAGCGCTGGAAAGGTGTGAACCGCACGGCACTCGCCTCCTTCCGTCCGTCTCAGGGCGTGGAGCAACACAGTACGTGATCTTCCGCGCGCACGTCCACGGAATTCCACGGCCTGCCGGGAGCGCTCTCAGAACCCCTGTACGCCTTAAGTGAGCCTTAGGTCAGGGTTAAGCGGTCGTGGTCATTCCGTGGTCTTTCAAGTTTCCGCAGTTCAGGGCGATTTGGGATCCTCGCAGACCCGTTGGATCGTGCGGGGGCCGTGCGTAGCATCGGGGCCCACCGGTGGCGGTGACACCCGGTGAGAGAGCGCTCTCAGATCGCCCGCTCGCTCGTACGTCTCCCCACCGCGCAGCACAAGTACCCGCACACGTACTCCGGGAGACCCCCCACATGACATCCCGCCATCAGCGCCGTCTCGGTCGCCGCAGGCTCCTCTTCGCCCTCGGCGGCGCGGCCGTCGCCGCGCCCGCTGTCGCCGCCGTTGCCCCGTACGCCCTCGCGGGCACGACCACCGACGGCGCCCCGCGAGCCGCGGCCGACTCGCTGCCGCTCACGATCGTCAACGACAGCGGATCCTTCGACAACGCGAACGTCCACGTCTACATCGTCGGCAACCAGGACGGCAGGCAGGTGCGCGTCACGCCGGACGGCACCCTCGCGCCGATCGCCCTCTCGGACAACGGCGCCGACGGCTTCACCGACTACGCCATCAGCCTGTCCGGCAGCGGCGAGACCCGGCTGTCCCTCCCCCGGATGTCCGGCCGGATCTATGTGGCGCTCGGCCAGAAGCTCAAGTTCAAGGCCGTCGCCGACGGCAACGGCAACGCCGCGCTCCAGTACCCGGCGGGCTGGGTGACGTCGGACCCGAACTACCCGGTGCTGCACGACTGTGCGGAGTTCACCTTCAACGACGCCGGCATGTTCTGCAACACCACCATGGTCGACATGTTCAGCGTGCCCCTGAGCATCCGGCTGACGGGCGCCAAGGACCAGACGACGGGCACACTGCGGTCCGGAGGACGTGCGGCCGCGTTCGCCGCGGTCCGCCAGGTCGAGGAGTTCGCACGGCTCGTCGTCGACGACACCCGCGTGATCGCTCCGGGGCACGGTCTGGACGCCGGCCTGTTCGCCAAGGACTACTTCGCCCCGTACATCGACGAGGTGTGGAGCACGTACACCGGGCGGGACCTCACCGTCACCACCAACGCGGGCACCTTCACGGGGCGGGTGCGCGGTGAGCGGTTCACCTTCGACGGGCCCGCCCAGGTGTCCTTCGCCAAGCCGTCGACCCGGGACGTGCTGTTCTGCGACGGCAGCCTCGCCGCACCCAACGACGGCACGACCGGGCCGGTCGCCGCCGTGCTGGGCGCCGGGTTCAACCGCTCGACGCTGATCAGCCATGCGGCTCAGCCGACGACCGACGCCGCCGCCTTCTACCGGACCGGCCTGACCAACCACTACGCCAAGGCGATGCACGCGGCCACGCAGGACGGCAAGGCGTACGGCTTCGCCTTCGACGACGTGGCCGACTTCGCGTCGTACATCCAGGACACGGCGCCGACGGGGATACGGCTGACGCTCACGCCCTTCGAGGGCTGACGCGAGCCGCCGCCGGCCCGGCCGGGTGGTGGCCCGTCCGGGCCTCGGGCGGTTTCCCTCCGGTGCAGAGAGGTACCCCGGAGGTCCAGGGGCCGACCGGTGCACAGCGGGGTTCGTCCGCCTCCGGATGCAGGGTCCGCTCCGGCGTTGAATGGTGATAACAGACCCGATGACCGCACCGGGCCCGAAGAAGTCTCCGGATCCGAGGAGCAGAGATGATGCCGACGTCCCAGCCCGAAGCCTCCGGGCCGTCCGGGGAGCGCGCCACCCCGGACGACCTGCTCCACGCCCGCACCGGCACCGAGGTGTCCCCCGAGGACATCGTGCTTGCCTCAGGCAAGGACATCACCCCACGCAATCTGGAATGGGCCAAGCGCAAGCTGGAGGCAGAGGGTCCCTCCGCCCTGGACAAGCTGCTGCCCTGACCGCGCCCGCCACGGTCCGCACGGGTCGCTCTCGGGTGCGGTACGGCACCCGAGGCGGCCGATGCGGCTGCTGTGCCGTGCCCGCGGACTCCCCGGCCCAGGGCGCGACGCCGCCCTGACCCGGACGAAGGCCTCTAGGCACGGTCCTCGTCCGGGCACACCACCGGCACCCGCTGCACGAGGTTGTTGGCGAAGCCTCCCCGGTTCCAGGGCGGGACCAGCGGCTGGGTGTGCCCCTCGGCGTCGGTGGCCCGTGCGCTGAGCACATGCTCGCCCGGCGTCGCCGTCCAGCTGTGCCGCCAGCGGCGCCACGCCCACCGGTGCCCCGTGTCCGGTTCCAGCCCGGCCTCCTGCCAGCTGCGCCCCGCGTCCGTGCTGACCTCGACGCGGGCCACTGGGGCCTGCCCGGACCAGGCACGCCCCTCCAGGGCCACCGGGCCGGGCCGCACGACACGGGTCCGGGACATGAAGTCCGGGAAGCCGGGTGGCACCAGCAGGGCGCGCGGCGCGATCCGGGTCACCGGCTCGCCCTCGTCCTCGGGGTGCCGGCGCAGCCGGTAGGCGACCGCTTGCTGGAAACCCGTGAACGGTACGTCCGTGACCGTCACCTCGCGCAGCCACTTCACGTGTGCCATGCCGTACCAGCCGGGTACGACCAGCCGCAGTGGACGGCCGTGCTGCGGTGGCAGCGGGGCACCGTTCATCGCGTACGCCACCAGCACCTCGGGATCGGTGCCCGCGGCCACGTCCAGGGGCAGCGCGCGCTGGTAGTCCTGCTCGACGCCGCGCTCGACCCCGTGATCCGCCCCGGTGAAGACCACGTCGACCGCGTCGGGCTCGACTGCGGCCTCGGCGAGCAGCAGGCGCAGGGGTACGCCCGTCCACTCGGCGGTGCCGACCGCCTCGACCAGCCAGGGCTGGCTGACCGGCCGGGGGGTCAGCAGGGCCCGGCCGTTGCCCGCGCACTCCAGCGTGACCCGGGTGGTGATCTGCGGGAACGTCCGCAGACCGGCCAGATCCAGGCGCAGCGGGCGGCGGACACGGCCACCGAGGGTCAGGTGCCACGGGGAGTCCTCGGGGATGTACGGGATGTCGTAATGGGTCAGGACGTAGTGCAGGCCCGGCGGGGTGACGTCGTGACGCAGGGCTTCGAGCGGGAGGCCGTGGTTGCGGGTCGCCAGCGCCAGTTCGTCCCGGCCGATGCCCTCCTCAGGGGCGGCCAGCCGGGCCGGTGCGCTCGCGTCCGCGAGTCGATGACCCATAGCCGCATTATCGGCCCATATCCGGGTAATGACGCCGATCCGCCGCAAGGCCCAGCCGACCGGCTGCGGGCACTTCGGCCTCGGAGCAAAGGAGGAAGCACAACTTCCGTGGCTTCTCCGGCACTTCACACCATCAATGGTTTTCCGCTCACCCTTTCGTCAGAGGTGCTCCGGCTGTCAGACTCCGGAAGGTGCCCGACTTCGACATGCTCGTCATCGGATCCGGCCCGGGTGGCCAGAAGGCCGCCATCGCCGCGGCCAAGCTGGGCCGCCGGGTCGCCGTCGTCGACCGCCCCGACATGGTCGGCGGCGTCTCCATCCACACCGGGACCATCCCCTCCAAGACCATGCGGGAGGCGGTGCTGTACCTGACCGGCCTCACCCAGCGCGATCTGTACGGCCAGAGCTACCGACTGAAGGAGGACATCACCGTCGCCGACCTGACCGCCCGCACCCAGCACGTGGTCGGCCGCGAGGTGGACGTCATCCGCAGTCAGCTGGCCCGCAACCACGTCGCCCTGTACGCGGGGACCGGCCGCTTCACCGACCCCCACACGGTCGCGCTGCGCGAGGTCACCGGCCATGAACGGCTGCTGACCGCCGAGCACATCGTGATCGCCACCGGTACCCGGCCCGCGCGGCCGGACAGTGTGGAGTTCGACGGGCGGACGATCATGGATTCCGACAACGTCCTCACGCTGGAACGGGTGCCGCGCTCCATGGTGATCGTCGGTGCCGGTGTGATCGGCATGGAGTACGCCTCGATGTTCGCCGCGCTGGGCAGCAAGGTCACCGTGGTGGAGAAGCGGGCGGGGATGCTCGACATGTGCGACGTCGAGGTGATCGAGTCGCTCAAGTACCACCTGCGGGACCTCGCCGTGACGTTCCGCTTCGGGGAGACCGTCGCCGCGGTCGAGCGGCATCCCCGGGGGACGCTGACCGTCCTGGAGAGCGGCAAGAAGATACCCGCCGACGCGGTGATGTACTCGGCCGGACGGCAGGGGCTCACCGACGGGCTCGACCTGGACAAGGCCGGGCTGACGGCGGACCCGCGCGGCCGGATCACGGTAGACGAGCACTACCGCACCGAGGTGCCGCACATCTACGCCGTCGGCGACGTCATCGGCTTCCCGGCGCTGGCGGCGACCTCGATGGAACAGGGGCGCGCGGCGGCGTACCACGCCTGCGGGGAGCCCGTCGGCCGGATGCACAACCTCCAGCCGATCGGCATCTACACCATCCCGGAGATCAGCTTCGTGGGGCGGACCGAGGACCAGCTCACCGAGGACCGGGTGCCGTTCGAGGTCGGCATCTCCCGCTACCGGGAGCTGGCCCGCGGGCAGATCATCGGCGACTCGCACGGCATGCTGAAACTGCTGGTCTACCCCGAGGACCGCACGCTGCTCGGGGTGCACTGCTTCGGCACCGGGGCGACGGAGCTCATCCACATCGGGCAGTCGGTGATGGGGTGCGGGGGAACCGTCGACTACCTGGTCGACGCGGTGTTCAACTATCCGACCCTCGCGGAGTCGTACAAGGTCGCCGCGCTGGACGCCACGAACAGGTTGCGGCAGATCGACCGCATCGGGGACTGAGGCGCCGCGTCAGGGCTCCTGGTCGCCCTCCGGCAGCCGGGTGTCGTCCTCGACGACGTGCATCGCGGCCTCCTCCGCGCCGGCCGCGCCGGCGTCCACGCCCTTGTCGGAGGCGATCTCCTCCTTGGTGGTGTCGGCGTGCGCCCCTTCGTCCGGGGCGACCAGGCGTCCCGCGCGCTCGGCGCCCGCCTCGGGATCCACGGGCTCCCCCGCGCCGCCCGGCAGGTCGCCCACGCCGTCGCCGGCCGGCTCGGCCACGTCGGGGACCTCCTGGGTGAGCCGCTGGTCGAGGGTCTCGCCGTCGTGCTGTTCGGCGGCCGTGATGCCGTGCTTGGTCACGCCGAGCGGCTTCTCCGGCGGGGAGTAGCCCTCGTCGAGGGTGTCGTCGTAGGTCCGCTCGTCGACGGCGTCCTGCAGGTCGAGCGGCGCCGCGTCCTGCTGTTCCTCGTTGCTTCCGGTGGGCTGGTACGCGTCGTCCGCCATCGCCTCGGAGGGCGTGCGTTCGGTCCCCATGGCTGCCTCCCTCGCTCGCGTGTGGGGGCTGGTTCGGCTTGTGCATGTGCTGAACCGCGTTTCCCGTTGCGCGCTCTCCAACCCCGGAAGATTGCAAGGCCCTTGAAGACTCAATGAGCAGGGCTATCATCACTCGCACACACCGCGTGACCGTACGGCGACGCAACGGCGTACCGTATCCCTCACCCCTTCGTTCCGCCCTTGGCCCGAGGCCATCCCCTCTCCGGCTCGTGGTGTCGTTCCACCCCCCACCCCCCACCCTTTACGCCGTCGGGGCCGGTCGGCCTCGCGTCGTGCAAGACGGAAAGCAGCGCATCGATGAGCAACAGCAGGGGCAGAGGTCTGCAGGCCAATGCCCTCGGTATGTTCGACACGGTGGTGATGGCGGTCGCGGGCAGCGCCCCGGCGTACTCGATCGCCGCGACCACGTCGGTCCTCGTCGGCGCAGTGGGCCTGGCCAGTCCGGCCACGCTGCTGTACTGCTCGATACCGATGCTGGGCATCGCGCTCGCCTTCAGCTATCTCAGCCGCATCGACGTGAACGCGGGCGCCAGTTACTCGTGGGTGGGGCGTACGCTGCACCCCTTTCTGGGGTTCATCAGCGGCTGGGCACTGGTGATCTCGGCGACCATCTTCATGGTGGCCGGTTCCCTGCCGGCCGGTTCGATGACGCTCGCCCTCTTCGACGAGGAACTCGCGGAGCACACCGGGCTGTCCACGCTGGTCGGCGCCGGCTGGTTCCTGATCATGCTGTTCGTGGTGCTGGGCGGCGCGCGCCTCACGGTCCGGGCGCAGCTCGTGATGTCCGGTGTCGAGCTGGCCATACTGGCCCTGTTCGCCGTCCTCGCCCTCTTCCACTCGGGCAGCGCCCGGGCGTTCGACTGGTCCTGGCTCGGCTTCGGGCACTTCGACGGGGTGACGGGGTTCGCCTCGGGGGCGCTGATCGCCGCGTTCTACTACTGGGGTTGGGACGTCACCAGCAACCTCAGTGAGGAGACCCGCAACAGCCGTCGTACGACGGGCCTCGCGGGCCTCATCGGTGTGGGCATCGTGTTCCTGCTGTTCGAGGCGTTCACCATCGCGGTGAACGTCATCCTGTCCTCGAAGCAGATCCAGGACAACGACGCCAACGTGCTGGCCGTGCTCGGTGAGGAGATCTGGCCGGGTTGGGGCGGCAAGTTGCTGGTCGTGGCGGTGATGCTGTCCACGATCGCCACCCTGGAGACCACGCTCATCCAGGTCACGCGCGCGCTGTTCGCGATGGGCCGGGACCGTACGATGCCGCCCGCGCTGGGCCGTGTGCACCGCCGCTGGAACACCCCATGGGTGGCGATCACGGTGGTCGGCGTGGTGGCGCTGGCGCTGTTCATCGCCTCCAACGCCCTCGGTACGGTCGGTGAGATCCTCTCCGACGCCATCTCGGCGATGGGCCTGCAGATCGCCGTCTACTACGGGCTGACAGGGCTCGCGGCGGTCGTCGCCTACCGCAGGATGCTGCTGAAGTCGGTGGCCAACCTCGTCCTCGGCGGTCTGTGGCCGCTGTTCGGGGCCCTGTTCATGTTCTGGATCTTCGTCGAGTCGCTGGGCGAGCTGAGCCGTTCGGTGATCGCGATCGGCATCGGCGGCCTCGCGGCCGGGCTGGTCCCGATGCTCTGGTACTGGCGGCAGGGCAGCGACTACTACCACCCGGCCAAGCTGGACGCCGCACGGACCGTCGAGGCGGACTACGTCCCGGCCGGGGCCGGCGGCACGAACTCCCTTGCCCATGAGGGTCTTCCCACCGACTTCTGAGGAAGGCCCCGATGGCGAAAGACCGCTTCGCTCCCGACTTCGACCCCGACTGCG
This sequence comes from Streptomyces sp. NPDC049627, assembly GCF_044465645.1. NCBI lineage: Bacteria > Bacillati > Actinomycetota > Actinomycetes > Kitasatosporales > Streptomycetaceae > Streptomyces > Streptomyces sp. NPDC049627. The sequence goes on from NZ_JBITLW010000014.1 coordinate 220,448, forward strand.
GGGACGCGCCCCTCACCTGTGCCCGCCAGGACATCGTCATCGGCCGCTGGCAGGGCCTGCGGGAGCTGCTGCGGGCCACCGGTCCCGACTGGCTGGTCCGTGGCCACCGGGTCCGGCTGCTCGCGCAGGCCTGTGCGGGCAGTTCGACGGTGGAGTCGTGGCTGGCCGCCGAACCGCACAGCGCCGACGCGCTGGTGCTGCGGGCGGCCACGGAGACGACCCGGGCCTTCAACCTGGCCATCGCCGCGGGCCGGGGCGTGCCGATCGACAGCCGTCGCATCGACGCCGCGGTGCTGTCGTGCCTGAAGGCCGCCGACGCCTACCCGGACGACCCGACGCCGTGGATCTCGCTGATGTCCGTGGCCCGGCTGTATCCGTCGGGTGTACGGCGGCAGGAACTGGGCCGCTGGTGGGACGAGTTGCACCAGCGCGACCCGTACAGCGTGGAGGGGCATCTGCAGGTGCTGCACTACTACTCCTCGCGCTGGCACGGCACCCACGGCCTGATGTACGACTTCGCCCGCGACGCGGCCGGCGTCGCACCGCCCGGCTGTCCGCTGCCGGTGCTCGTGCAGTACGCGCGGGTCGAGGAGTTCCGCTACGCCCTCGACGCGGCCAGGGGCCGGCATGCCTCCATGGCACTGGGCCAGCACTGGAGTCACGACGGCGCCGTCAGCGACGTACGCCGCACCTGGGAGCGCTGGATCACCAACCGCACCTCCGACGAGGTGGCCCCCGGCGAGCTGCGCGACCTCAACTACCTGGCGCACGCGGCGTGCTACGCCGGGGCCCACGACATCGCCGCGTCCCTGCTGCGGATGCTGGGGCGCCGGGCGACGCGGGCGCCGTGGGCGTACACCGGCGATCCGGAGAAGCAGTTCGTCAGGTGGCGCAGGGAGGTGGGTCTGCGCGGGTGACCGGCTCACCGGCCGTGGGAAGGTCCGGGGTGTCAGGGCGCGGCGTTCGGGCCGTCCGGCCGACGGTGGCGCTGCTCGACCATCTCGCGGCTCAGTTCCTCCGTCTCCGACTCGGGCAGCCGCTCGAAGCCGCTTTCCGTGATCACCGAAACGGTGGGGAAGATCCGGCGGTTGATGTCCGGTCCGCCGGTCGCGGAGTCGTCGTCCGCCGCGTCGTACAGCGCGTGCAGCGCCGCCAGCGCCGCCTCGTGCCGCGACATGCCCGCGCGGAACAGCTTCTTCAGCGCGCCTCGGGCGTACGGCGATCCGGAGCCCTCGGCGTGGAAGTCGTACTTCTCGTACGGTCCGCCGGTGACCTCGAAGTCGAAGATGCGGCCTCGCGCACCCTCGGGCGCCCTGACGTCGTAACCGGCGAGGAGCGGTACGACGGCGAGGCCCTGCATGGCCTGGCCGAGGTTTTGCCGGATCATGCCGGCGAGCCGGGACGCCTTCGCCTTGAGGGTCATGGGGATGCCCTCGATCTTCTCGAAGTGCTTCAGCTCCACCTGGTAGAGCTTCACCATGTCCAGCGCGAGTCCGACGGTTCCGGCGAAGGCGACGGCGGTGTGGTCGTCCGCGGGGTGGACCTTCTCCAGGTCGCGCTGGGCGATGAGGTTGCCCATGGTGGCCCTGCGGTCGCCGGCGATCAGCACACCGTCGCGGTAGGTGAGGGCCAGCACCGTGGTGCCGTGCGGAATGCGGTCGGGTGCGGCGCGGACGCCGTCGGGCAACGGGCGGCGCATGGGCAGCAGGGCAGGGCGGTGTGCCGCCAGGAACTCGGTGAAGGACGAGGTTCCCGGAGTGAAGAACTCCTCCCCCAGCCGTCCCTCGTGCTCACTGTTCGCCATGGCACTCCCCTCCTGCGTCCGGCCGACAACCGGACTCCTACCTGAACGGGCCGACCGGGAAACGCCCTCGGAGCTCACAGCGCCCCGCGCCGGACGAGCACCGCCAGCACCACCAGCCCGGGAAGGAGGGGCAGCCACACCGTGAGCAGCCGATAGCCGAGCACCGCGGAGGCGGCCAGCGCGGCCGGGGCGCCGACGGCGGTGAGGGCGAGGGCGAGTGCCGCGTCCAGGGAGCCGATCCCGCCGGGCGTGGGCAGCAGGGCGGCCGCGGTGCCGGCGGCGAGGTAGAGCAGTGCCACCAGGGCGGGTGGGAGGGGCAGGGCGACCGCGCGGGTGACGGCGACGAGTACGCCGCAGTGCAGCGTGACGAAGGCCAGCGAGCCGCCCCACAGGGCCGCGGCCCTCGCGGGTCGCGCGTGCACGGCCGCGAGGTACGCCCGTATCGCCGCCAGGCCCTGTCGTCGCACGGCCGTCGTCCGCCCGAAAAGCCTGTCAGTGGCCGCCGGGCGGGCGGGACTTCGACGGCAGGGCCCAAGGGCCCGCCGGGACCGGAGCCACAGCGGTCCGGCCAGCAGGACGGCCGCGGCGCCGGTCACGAGGCACACGGCGCGGACGTGTCCCCCGCCGACGTGCGGGAGACGCAGCACTCCGGGGCGGGTCGCGACGAGTACGGCGATCAGGGTGCCGCGCACGACCGCGCCGGCCGTGCCCTTGACCGCGACTGCGGTGGCGGCGCCGGCGAGCGACGTGCCGGAGCGCATCAGGAAGCGCAGGTTCACCGCGCCCGAGCCCAGGCCGGCGGGCAGCACCTGGTTGGCGGCACAGGCGGCGAACTGCGCCGCCACGAGCCGCGCCGGGGGCAGCCGGCGGGGCACCGCGCCCTGCAGGGCGAGCGCCGAGCACGGCCACGTCACCAGGGTTGCCGCGGCGGCCACCAGAAGCCAGCCCCGGTCCGCGACGGACAGGCGGACCACGCCGGTGGCGAGCACCGGCCAGTGCCGCCGGGCCAGCCAGACCACCGCCACCAGGACGACGAGCGCCAGGGCGATGTGCCAGGGGCCCGTCTGCGCGGGGGCCCGGCGAGGACCTGCTCCGGCGTCATTCGGGTCCGCCTGCGCCCGGCGCCGGGGCGATGCGGACCTCCAGGCCGTCGAGGCGGTGCGGCTGCCAGTCGCGGGCGTACCGGGGCGGTGTGCCGCCGGGGGTGGTGAGGGCGCCGACCGGGATGTTGCGGGCGGTCCGCAGGATCCCGGCAAGCGTGGTGTTGGCGTTGTGGCCGCGGGTCGCGCCGGATGCGCAGCCGGTGTAGTAGGCGACGGGGATGGCCTCGTGCCCGGTGAGCAGACAGGGCGGACGTACGCCCAGGCGGTGCAGTTCGGCGGCCGAGCGGGCCCAGTCCTGTCGGCCTGCGGTGGTGCGGTCCACGGCACGGGCCAGGACGGCGTACTGCACGGCCAGATGTCCGGCCAGCCCGAACGCCAGCACGCCGGCGACCGCGGGCCGCCACCGGCCGTAGCGCGTCTTGGCCAGGTGACGCAGCGCGTCCGCGACCGGGACGGCGAGAAGGGCGTAGGCGGGCAGGAGGAAGCGGGGTGCCGCGTATCCGATCAGGAAGAGGTACGGGAAGGCGGCCGTCGCGGCGCAGAGCAGCGGGACCAGGGTGCGGGTGGTGCGCCCGGCGAGGATCGCGGCCCCCAGCGCGCAGGCGGCGAGCAGGGGCAGGGCGAACCACCAGGCGTAGACGACCGGGTGGGGCATCTCGCCGGTGCAGGGCCGGCACAGGGCCCGGCCGACCAGGCTGCGCATCTGGTCGTCGACGGCGAAGTTCCAGCCCAGGTCGCCCTGGATGCGGGAGGCCTCGTTCAGCCGCTCCCGCAGGCCGCCGTAGCTGATGAACGCCTCGATCACCCACTCGACGCCCCCGGCCACCAGGCCCGCCGCCAGGGCGGCCCCGAGCCGCCAGTGCCGTACCGCCACCGCGAGGACGAGCAGCGGCAGCGCGACCCATACGGCGTCGGTGGGCCGCATCCACGCCATCACCGCGGCACCGGCCAGGACACCCCACAGGGCCCGTCCGTCGAAGCGGTCCTCTCGGGCGCTCAGGAAGCAGCCGACGCAGACCAGGGCGCCGAACGCGACCCAGAGGTTGGGCATGGCCTGCGGGCCGTAGAAGAGGGTCACCCACAGGGTGACGAACAGGGCGCCGGCACCGGCCAGGACGCGGGCCGGGAACAGTCCGCGCCAGGCGCGCAGGGCCAGGTGCAGGGCCAGTCCGGACAGGACCGCGAGATAGACGCGCAGCAGTGTCGTGGACGACGACCAGGAGGCGACGGGCCACACCAGCAGGGAGACGCCACGCGCGCGTGGGGCGCTGAAGAAGGCGGCCGGGGTTTCGGTGCCGGCTTGGCTGACGTACACCACCTCGTCCCAGCCGAGGCCGATCGAGGGTCCCACGAGGAGGAGTTGGGCGAGGGTGAAGGCGCCTGCCACCGCCGCGAGCAGGCCGTCGCCGCGGGCCCTTCGCGACCTGCCGGACACGAGCGCCTCGTCGCGCCGTCCCCTGCCGACGAGCACGGGCTGCGTGCCGTAGGTCATCGTCCGCCCCTCACCCCTACGTGTCGTAGGGCTTCTCAGCCCCACGGCCCGGCGAGTGGGCGGCGGGGAACCGGGAAACACCGAAAACACGGACAAACTAGCGCGCAAGGGATGAGCGTGCAGCGCGGAGTTCGGCCAAGAGCCTGACGTGGCCGGCCGCCCGCTCCGGGTGGGCGCTGCCTCCTCCGCTCGTCGGCCGGGTGACAGACTCTGCGTGTGACCCTGACCTTCGAGAGCCTCCTCGCTCGGGCCCGGTCCCTCCCTCAAGGGGGCCGCCGCGCCGTCCTCGGCATCGCCGGCAGCCCCGGCGCGGGCAAGACCACGCTCGCCGAGCACCTGGTGCGGGAGCTCAACGGTGCCGGGGAGCCATGGGTCGCGCATGTGCCCATGGACGGCTTCCACCTCGCCGACGTCGAGCTGGACCGGCTCGGCCGCCGGGACCGCAAGGGCGCGCCGGACACCTTCGACGCGGCGGGGTACGCGGCGCTGCTGCGGCGCCTGCACGAGGAGGCCGGGGACACCGTGTACGCGCCCGGCTTCGAACGGGTGCTGGAGCAGCCGATCGCGGGCGCCGTGCCGGTGGAACCGACGGCCCGGCTGGTCGTGACCGAGGGCAACTACCTGCTGCTGGACACCGGCGCGTGGGCGCGGGTCCGGCCGCAGCTGGACGAGGTGTGGTTCTGCGAGCTCGACGAACCGGAGCGGCTGCGGCGGCTGGTCGCCCGGCACGAGCAGTTCGGCAAGACCCACGACCAGGCGGTGGCCTGGGTCCTGCGCTCCGACCAGCACAATGCGGAGCTCGTCGCCGCGACCCGGGCCAGGGCCGATCTGGTGGTGCCGGGCGCGGCACTGCCGGTCCCTGCGCAGCCCTCAGGGCCGGCTCCGGCTCTGCGTGAGCGCCGGTGAGGCGGAGTTCACCGGCGGGCGTGCAGTGCGACGGTCAGTGTGTGTGGCCCATGCCCACCGATGTAGACGCGGTTCCCGGCCGTGGCATCGGTGCCGCCCACCACCGTGTAGTCCTGCCCCGGGTCGTAGCGCAGTACGTCGCTCCGGTCCGGACCGGAGAGCGGTTCGCCCGCCTCGACGGTGACCTCGACCCGGATCTCGTCGTCGCCGACCCGGTAGGTCATCGGCCCGGTCGCCAGGCACCAGCGCCCGTCGCCGATCGGTACGGCGCCCTCCGGCACGCCGCCCGGCCGGAAGGTCAGTTCGAGGGCCCAGGGCACCCGTGGTCCGCTGATGTCGATCCGCAGGTCGGCGCCGTCCTCCCGCAGGTCCGCCTCGACGCGGGTGGTGTGGGAGACCTCGTCCCCAGGCCGGTCCGGGAAGGCCATCGCGGCCGAGAAGCGTCCCTCGTCCACCAGCCGGTAGACGCCGTCGTCCCGCCTCCGGTCCGGCGGGAGCGGCTGGTAGTAGGCGGCCGTGAGGGTTTCGGTGAGCCGGTACCGGTCGTCGGCGAGCTGTTGCATGCCGGCGGCGCGGAACGGGCCCAGGTCGAAGAACCCCCGCGAGAGACGGACGGCGTCGAGGACGGCGCCGCCGGCGAACAGGCGCAGGAAGGTGGGATTGCAGGCGAGACCCGAGCGGATCCGCCGGTGCTCGGGCACGTCGGAGCCGCCGTACACCACCGTGTGCGCGGTGGCCGAGGAGTGCGCGGCGAGGCGCGCGGTGGTGAGGTAGCGGTCGCGGGGCAGTGTCTCCGCGGCCGGGGCCGGTAGCTCGCGGCACAGGTCCGGGGTGAGGAGGGTCTCGGCGAGCAGGTCGGGGTCCTCGATGCCGCGGGCGGCCGCCAGCAGCGCCGCCCGGCTGAAGTCGCCCCGGCCGGTGCGGATCGCGAGCAGCCGGTAGTGCGGCAGATAGGGCGCCAGCGGGAACGGGTGGTGCTGGTCCTGCCGTCGCGAGAGGACGGTCTCCACCGTGCCGTCCGGCCTGATGAGGTCCAGGGTCGTGGCGAGATTGCGTTCGACGGCGTCCAGCAGGTCGGCGCGGCCGAGCACACCCGCCAGCAGCAGCAGCGAAGGGTTGGACACATGGGCCGCGTAGTTCGCGCTCCGTTCCGAGTACAGGCCCTCCGCGTCGATGTCGACGCCCTCGGAGAGCCACTCCTCGATGCGGTCGAGCAGCCGGTCGTCGGGGAACGACCGGTGCAGCCGGGCCAGCGCCGCGCACAGCTCCCAGCGGTGGTTCGGGGTGTGCACCCCACCGGTCAGGAGACCGGCGGTGGCGGCGCCGGCGATCTCGGCGAGCGCGGCCGTGACGTCGCCCAGTTCGGGCCCCCCGCCGGCGGCGAGGACATGCGCGTCGCACACGTCGTTGACGGTGAACGCGGAGTCCGGCGGTGACTGCACGTTGTCGCCGCCGGCGAAGAGACCGGTGCCGGTCTGCGCGGCCCGCAGGGCGCGCAGGTGGGTCAGCGCGGCGGCGACGGCCTGCCCGCTGCCGTGCAGTGCCGAGTCCGGGGAACGGTACGCCGCGACCAGAGTCTTCACCCGGCGTGCCAGAACGCGGTGGGTCACCTCGGCGAGGTCCTGGCCGGGGTCGGCTGCCAGCGGGGCGGCCAGCCGGTCGGCGGCGCGGGCCACCTCACGGACGAACTCGCGGTCGAGTGTGATCTGCAAGGTCAGTCCTTCAGTCCGGCGTTGATGTCGGCGCTCATGACGTAGCGCTGGAAGACCAGGAAGACGGCGATCAGCGGGATCATGGAGATGACCGACGCGCCGAGCAGGACCGACCAGTTGATGTTCTGCGCGCCGACGATGGACTGGATGCCGATCTGCACGGTGAACTTGTTGGGGTCGTTGAGCATCAGCAGCGGCCAGATGTAGTCGTTCCACCGCCACTGGAACGACAGGATGGCGAGGGTCAGCATGATGGGCCGGGAGAGCGGCACCATGATCCGCGCGAAGATCGCCAGTTCGCGGGCGCCGTCGATGCGTGCGGCTTCCACCAGTTCGTCGGGCACCGTCAGGAAGAACTGGCGGAACATGAAGCATCCGGTCGCGGTGAGCACGGCCGGGAGGATGATGCCGGCGAAGGAGTTGTAGAGGCCGAGGTTGCGGACCACCAGGAACTCCGGGGCGAGCATGACCTCGGACGGCAGCATCGTGGTGGCCAGGATGCAGAGGAAGAAGACCTTGAGCCACTTGTTGTCGTACTTGGCGAGCGCGTACCCGGTGCAGCAGCTGACACCCACCGTGAGGATCGTCGTGATCACGCACACGATGGCCGTGTTGATGAAGTACTGGGAGAAGTTGGCGCTGTCCCACGCTGCCTTGAAACCCGACAGGGTGGGGTTGTGCGGAACCAGCGTCAGCGGATAGGAGAACAGGTCGCTGGCCGGCTTGAAGGAGCTGAGGATGAACCACAGCACCGGCAGCCCGTACAGGCACGCGAGGACCCACAGAAGTGTCGTGGCGGGCACCGCCCGCCGGATCCCACCGCCGGCCGCCTTGCGGGGCCGCTTCTTGGAAACGGGCTGTTTGGCATCGGCGTCGAGCGGGCGGGGCATGTCTGTGGTTGTCATCGGTTCTCCACCCGCCGGTTGACGATCAGCTGGATGATCGCGACGGCCATCAGGATGAGCATGAGCACGAATGACGCGGCACTCGCGTAGCCGATCTGGCCCCGTTTGAAGCCGGTCTCATAGATGTACTGGACGAGCAGGTTGTTCGACGTTCCGGGTCCGCCGTTGTTGAGGGCGACGAACACCGGGTATTCCTTCATCGCGTTGATCGTGTTGAGCAGGATGACGATGAACGAGGTGGGCGCGATGCTGGGCAGCGTGATGCTGATGAACTGGCGCCACGGACCGGCGCCGTCGAGCGAGGCCGCCTCGTAGTACGACACCGGTACGTTCTTGATCGCCGCGATGAACAGCAGCATGGTGAAACCCGTCCACATCCAGGACGCCGCCATCACTACCACCAGCAGCGACAGGTCCGCGTTCGACTGCCACGGAACGGCGCTTCCGCCGAGCTTCTCGATGACGTAGTTGACCAGCCCGAAGTTCTCACCGAACAGCCACCGCCACAGGACGCCCACGACGATGGGCGACAGCAGCCACGGGATGAAGAAGATGACGCGAGCGACCGACGAGCCCTTGGCGTGTTTGTTCACCACCAGGTTGGCGGCGAGCAGCGAGAGCGCGAAGTTCAGCGGGACGAAGAGGACGGTGTACAGCAGCGTCCTGGTCAGCGCGTCGTAGAACGTGGAGTCCCCGAACAGGTTGTGGTAGTTGTCCAGTCCGACCCACTGGAACACCCCCACGCCCGTGTAGTTCGTGAAGGAGTAGACGAGCCCGATCACCGCAGGCCAGACGAAGAACAGCGCGAAGAGCACGACATTGGCCGCGATGAGGACGAGCGGCGCAAGGGTGTACTTACTGCGTCTCCTGGGCGGGCTCGTGGACACGTCCGAGGCGCGTTTGGTCATCTTCCTGACTCCGTGCTGGTGGAAGGGATTGCAGGTGGGCTCACACCACGAGCCCGGCGTCACGGGGGCCGGCCGGGGCCGGGCGGCGGTGTCTCGCCCCCGCCGCCCGGCCCGGCGGCCTACGATCCGCCGCCGACCTGCTGGTTGTAGCCGGCCACGATGTTCTCCAGGGCCTTGTCGGACGACTGCTGGCCGTTGATCGCCTTGCCGAGCTCCGTCTTGGTCGGGTCCTCGGTGAGGCTCTTGCCCTTCAGCACCCACTGCGTCTGCGCGCCGTTGAAGTAGCCGGAGATCGGGGCGTAGAGCGGGATCGACTCGTTGTACAGCTTGAACGCCGCCTGCGCCGCCTCGGAGGTGAAGGGGTACTTCGGGTTCAGACCGTTCTCGACCGGCAGGAATCCGGAGGCCTCGCACAGCGTGCGGTAGTGGTCGGGCTCGTAGATCCAGGACAGGAACTTCTCCGCGGCGGTGGCCGCTTCACCGTTGTTGTTGAAGCCGACCATCATGCCGCCGCTGTTGACGTCGCTGGCCTGCACCGGCTGGGCGGGGGTCGGGACGCTGGCCCAGTCGAACTTCTTGATGCTCTCGGAGAAGGCGGCGACCTGCCACACGCCGGACCAGTAGGCGACCACGTCACCGCTCTGGAACATGGCGGACGGGTCGGCGCCGCTGGTCCACACCGACTTCGGCATGATCTTGTTGTCGTTCCACCCGACGAAGGTGTTCACGGCCTTCCTGGTCGCCGCGTCCACCGAGAACTTGCCGGAGGAGTCCGCGTGGACGTACTTCCCGCCCATCTCGTACACCATCGCCCGGAGCCGGGACGGCGACTGGTCGAAGGTCAGGGAGTACTTGACGCCGGTCTTCTCGCGGACCTTGTTCGCCGCGGCGATGAAGTCGGTCCAGGTCCAGGTCTTCTGGGGCGAGGTCGGGAAGTCGACGCCGGCCTTCTTGAACAGCGTCTTGTTGATGAACAGGCCGGACGCGGTGATGTCCGAGGGGATGGCCAGCACCTTCCCGGACGAGTCCTTGGCGAGGAAGTTGGCGTTGATGTTGTAGCTCTTGTTGCCTGCGATGGACTTGAGGTCGATCAGCTTGTTCGACCAGATCGGGTCCAGCGCCGGCACGGCCGCCACGTCGGGCAGGGAGTTCGCCTGCGCGGCGTTGTGCAGCTTCGTCGTGTAGCCGTCGTAAGGGATGTTGACGAGCTTGACCGTGACGCCGGCTTCCTTCTTGTACTGCGCCACAAGCTTCTTCCAGCCCGCGTCCTGCCCCGGAACCGTGGAGATCCAGAAGGTCAGCGACTTGGAGTTGCCGCCCGAGCCGGAGTCCGACCCGCAGGCGGAGAGCAGAAGGGCACCTGCCGTGGCCACGGCAGCGAGGGGAACCACGCGGCGTATGCCGCCGCGGCCGAGTCGGCGGGAGCGCCGCACACCCACACTGGTCATTTTCGATCCCTTTTCGTCGTACTGGACGGAGCACGGCGCCAGCCGAGGCGGCACGGGTGCATTTTGCAGGAAACGTCGCTTTCCGGGGGCGCGGCCTCGCCCGGCCGCGTCGCCTTCACAGGTGGGATCCCCGGCCAAGAAGGGCCGTCGTCGCACAAGCTCGCCCTCGTGCGACTGCCGTACTTCGCGTACGGGCGGGATGCTCCACCCAAGCCGGCGTCCCGGCCGACTTAGAAAGCGCTTGTCCGGACATTGGCAGATCGAGTCGGAGGCCGTCAATCCTTCGCCCCCGCGGCCTCGGTCACGGTTTGGACTCCTCGGGAGACCGCGAGCCGGGCGGCGCCCACGACCGTGCCGAGGTCACCGACCGTGCTGCTGACGACTTCGGTGGGCCAGCTCAGCCGGGCGAGTTCCGCCCGCACACCGGGCAGTATCTGCGGGTCCGCGCCGGTGCTGCCGCCCAGCACGATCAGTCCGGGGTCGAGTACGGCGGTCACGGCGGCGGCGAGACGGCCGATGTCGGTGGCATGGCGGCCGATCACGGCGCGTGCCGCCGGCCGCCCCTCCCCGGCCAGGGCGAAGAGCTGCTCGGCGCTGCGCGGGCACGGCCCGTCCTCGTCCGCCCAGCCCTCGGCCGCCCGCCGCAGGAGGGAGCGGGCGCCGATGTACTCCTCCAGGGCCTCGTGGCGCGGCTCGCGGCCGTCGTCCCAGGGATAGGGCAGCCGGGCCAGCTCACCGGCGGCGCCGTTGGCTCCGCGCAGCACCTCACCGCCGACCACGATGCCGAGGCCGATACCGACGCCGATCCGCAGGTAGCCGAAGGTGCGCCGGCCGCGCGCGGCGCCCTCGTGCAGTTCGGCGAGCGCGGCGCAGTTGACGTTGTTCTCGAGGTGGACGGGAACGCCCGGCGGCAGGGCGACGGCCATGGCGTCGAAGACGGGGCCGGCCTTGGCCGTGGCGGGGCGCATCCGGGCACCCTCCTTCTCGCGTGCGGTGACGTCGCCGACGGCGACGACGACGGTGCGCAGCGGGGCGTCGGCGGGCAGCGCGTCCAGTGCCTCGCGCACCACGTCGGCGGCCTCCTCCCGGGTCCCGGTGGCCTGGGCGAGCAGGGTGCCGTCCAGGGCGCAGCCGCGCACCCGGGTCAGGGCGGGGCCGAGGTCCACGGCGAGCACGGCACCGGCGGCCGGCCCGAGACCGTAGACGGCGGCGGTACGGCCCGTGCCGCCGGAGGCGGTGCCGGAGTGGGCGGCCAGGCGGGCGTTCTCCAGCTCGGCGACGGCGGCGGACACGGTGGGCTTCGACAGGCCCGCCAGGCTCGCGAGCTGCGGCCGGGTCGCGCTGCCGGCCGCGGCCAGTACGGCGAACACCGCACGCGCGCTCTCGCTCAGGTCCATGCTCTCCCCAGGTGATGCTGCGGTGGCCGGACGGCGCCGGGGAGTCCGGCGAGGCTCCCACGCCGCCCGGCACGCGGTCTCGCCGCACCGGCCGACACGGGAACGCCCCCGGGACTTCCCCTGCGCCGCCAGGGCCGCCAAAGGTCGTTCGGCATCGGGTTTCCGCGCCTCTTGACGCGCACCCTACTTCGTTAGTTAACTTCCTAACGAACTGCACGGTACTCGCCTGCCGTGTTCCGCACGAGGCCCGTCCCGGGGCTTCCCGATCTTTTACGCCCGCTTTCCCGAGCGAAGTCCGCGGCGGTTCCCGCAGCGCCCCGAAGGGGTGTGCGGGGCTGCGCCGGCGGAGCGCTCGGCACGGTTCGCCCGCCGTCATCGCGCTGCGCAACGACGAAAGAGGAACCGTGCAGGAAACCACGCCACTCGTGGTTGGTATCGACGTGGGCGGCACCAAGACGCATCTCCGGGCCTGTGCCGGGGACGCCCTGGTCGCCGATCACGTCCGGACGAGCAGCGGCTGGCGGCCGCACGACCCCGTGGCCGCCGCCGGCTGGCTGGCCGCGCTGGTCGCCGACGCCCTGCCCACGGGTGCCCGCCCGTCCGCGCTGGCGCTGGGCGGACACGCCTGCGAGACGCCTCGCCAGTGCACCCAGATCCGTACCGCGCTGCAACTCCACTTCGACGCGCCCGCGCTGGTCGTGGGCGATGCCGAACTCCTCGTACCCACCGCCGGGTTGGACAAGGGCGTCGGCCTCGTGGCCGGCACCGGTTCCGTCGCGGTGGGGCGGCTGGCCGACGGCACCCCCGTGCAGGTCGGCGGCTGGGGCGCGGTGCTCGGCGACGAGGGCGGCGCGGCCGGTCTCGTCCGCGAGGCCGCGCGGGCCGTCTGGGCGGCCCACGACTGCGGGGAGGAGCCCGACGCCCTGGCGCTCGGGCTCCTCGACGCGTTCGGGGTCGCCGAAGTGCCCGCGCTCGGCGCGGCGTTGGAGAGCGCCAAGGACATCTCCGCGGAGTGGGGCCGGCACGCGCCCGTGGTCTTCGCGGCCGCCGAGACCGGCTCACCCCTCGCGCGTGCGGTGATCGACGAGGGCGGCCGTGCGCTGGCCGCACTCGTGGCACTGCTCGCCGCACGCGGGGTCGCGGTGGACGACGTCGTCGTCGCGGGCAGCACCGTCCTCGCCCAGCCGCTCCTCTACGACGCCTTCACGTCCGCGCTCGCCGACCGTGTGCCGGGGGCCCGGCCGCAGCCGCTCGCGCGGCCGCCGGTCGAGGGGGCGGTGGCGCTCGCTCGTTCACTCCTGTGACATCCGCCGGACGCCGGGCCATCCCGGCTCCGACACAACCCGCCCGTAGATCTTCGCTCGTACGACTCGACCACTTCCTGTGCCACGGACGGCTCTCTCTTCGCCTCGAATGCGCACTTCGGTCGAGTCGGTCCACTCGATCCATTCGATCTCCCCGGCCGTACGGCCGAAGAACTCCAGAGAGGCAGACGCATGCCGTCATCAGCCGGGCACCGCTCCCCCGCGTCGGTCCGTGAACGCGCCGTTGACCGAAGGGGTTTCCTCAAGACGTCCCTGGGCGCCTCGGCCGGTGTGCTGGCCGCACCCACCTTCGCCGGCTGGCTGGCAGCCGCGGACGCGAAGGCCGCCACCCCGGGTGCTCTTCCGTTCGTCGACGACTACAAGACCAACGTCGTGGCGAACCAGACGCCCGAGACCAACGCCGTCATCCGGATCCTGGGCGGCTTCGCGAAGGTGTGGAAGACCGGCGGCGCCTGGAACACCGGCACGCCGCTGATGCCCGAGGTGCTGCGCGCCAACATGCGCTACTGCGCCCGGATCACCGCCGCGCGCACGGACGCCCAGGCGAAGGAATCGTTCATCGTCGACCGCCAGCACCAGAGCTACTCGGTGATCGCCGGCCTCGGTCCGCTCGCCGACCTGTACAAGTCGGGTGCCAAGGCGGTCACTTCGATCACCGCCGCGCCGGACGGCACCCCCGCCGGGAAGATCAGCGACGCCGTGCCCGCGGACGCCCCGGCCGGGTCGGCGATCGGCGCCGGTTCGTACGACTCGGAGCTCGGCAGGGTGGCCAGGCTGGTCGACACCGTGCGCGGTCCGTTCGCCTCCGGCAACCCGGCGAAGTTCGCCTTCCAGTACCCGCGTCCGTGGCGCATGAACGAGGACAGCGAGGTCGTCGACACCGGCAGGAAGGACGCGCTCGGCTTCCCGGTCTACGAGTCGGAGGTGGTCGTCGCTCCGCAGCTGCTGCGCCAGCGCGGCGAGACCGCGGCCGACGACGGCGGCTTCCCCAGCGGGCACACCAACGCCCTGCACCTGGCGGCCCTGGCGTACGCCTACGCCGTGCCGGAGCGTTTCCAGGAGCTGGTGACCCGCGCCTTCGAGCTCAGCCACACCCGCATCGTGGCGGGCATGCACTCCACGGTCGACGTCCTCGGCGGCCGCATCATGGCCACCGCCCTGGCCGCCGCTGCCCTGGCCGATCCGGCCAACGCCGACCTCAAGGCGGCGGCCCGCGCCCAGGCCCTGGCGTACTTCACCCAGCGGACCGGCACGACGGCCGACACCCTGTACGCGTACGCCCACTCGACCGGCACCGACAGCGACCCGTACGCCGACCGGGGTGCCAACGCCCGCACGGTCGAGCCCAAGCTGACGTATGTGCTGACCCGCCACGGCCGCGACGAGCCGCTCGCCGTGCCGAAGGGCGCCGAGGTGCTGCTGGAGACGCGCCAGCCGTATCTGGACGCGGCCCAGCGCCGCGAGGTGCTGCGGACGACCGCGCTGCCCGCCGGGTACGTGCTGCTGGACGGCTTCGAGCAGTGGGGGCGGCTCAACCTGTTCGCCGCCGCCGACGGCTACGGCGCCTTCGACGCCGATGTGACCGTCACGCTGGACGCGGCGGCCGGGGGCTTCGGCGCGGCCGACACCTGGCGCAACGACATTCGCGGCGAGGGCGGTCTGACCAAGCGCGGCACCGGGACGCTCACGCTGACGGGGCACAACCGCTACCACGGCGGCACGGTGGTCCAGGACGGCGTGCTGGTCGCCGGGTCGGCGTGCGCTCTCGGGCAGGGCGATGTGCGGGTCGTCGGCGGCACGCTGCGCGCCGACCAGGTTGTGCGGGTGCGCGGTTCATTCGTCCAGGAGGGCGACACGACCCTGGAGCTGCTGCTGCGCAAGCACCACGGTCCGGCGCTCGAGGTGTCCCGCCGGGTGGTGCTGGGCCGGGGCAGCGTGCTGTCGCTGCGGCTCGACGCCGAGCGCCCGCCGGTCGCGGGGACCACGGTTCCCGTCATCGAGGCGTCGCAGCTGTGTGGTCAGTTCCACCGGGTGGAGCTGAACTCCGACACGCTGCGGGCCGTACCCGTCTACACGACGGAAGGTCTGTCGGTACGACTCCTCAAGCGGTAACGGCGTCCCCGGCGGGTGGTGAGGCAGAGTGGGCCCATGCGCCGGCTCTCCCTCACCACCCGCCGCCGTGGGGCCGACGGCGCCGCGGAGCGGATGATGGCGCTCGAACAGCACTCGGCCCCGGCCCCTGAGGCGTTCCCTCAGAAGCCTGACGCATCCGGCGCGCCCGTCACGCCCGGAACACCCGACACGCCTGGCGGTCTCCCCTGGCGGCGGTCCGCCCGCCGCCTGCTCGTGCCGCTCCTCGTGGCCGTGCTGCTCGGACAGATGGCTGTCGCGATGGTGACGACGGCCGTGCAGCAGACCCCGACGATCGACGAACCCGTGTACGTGGGCACGGCGGCCGAGTATCTGAGTGAGCACCGCCTGCGTCACAACCCGGAGCATCCGCCGCTAGGAAAGCTGGCCATCGGCGTCGGAGTGGCCCTGGCCGATCCGCACGTCGATCCCTCGTTCAGCGGCGATCAGGGCGAGCTGGGGCGGCATCTGCTGTACGAGTCCGGGAACGATCCGTGGCGGCTGATGCTGTTCGCCCGACTGCCCGTGATCGTTTTGACGCTTCTGTTCGGACTGATCGTTTTCAGTTTCGCCCGTGAAGTGGCCGGCGCGGCGGGCGGTTTGGCGGCGCTGGGCCTGTACGCCTTCTCCCCCGACGTGATCGCGCACGGCTCGCTGGCCACACTGGACGTGCCGGCGGCCGGATTCCTGCTGACGTCGGTCTGGCTGTTGTGGCGGGCCCGCCGCCGGCCGCGCTGGTATGTGCCGCTCGCCGGGGTGGCGCTGGGTGCGGCCCTGGCCACGAAGATGAGCGCGCTGTCGGCGGTCCCGGTACTGATGGCACTCGCGGGTGTGTCCGTGTGGTGCGCAAGGCCGTCCGACGGAACCCGGCGTGGGGCATTCGTGCGTCGTGGGGCATTCATGCGGGGGCCATTCGTTCGCGGGCCGTTCGTGCGCGCGGTTGCGGGCGCCGTTGTCGTGGCGCTGGCCGCGATCGCGGTCGTATGGCTCTCGTACCTGGTGGTGGATCCGCGGTTGCGCTGGACGCCAGAGCAGTCGGTGCCCGTCGTGCACGGGCTGCGGGGAACGGCCGTGGATCTGCTGCCGTTCCCGGAGGCGTACCGGGACGGGATGCGGATCCAGTTCGGCTTCGAGAACTACCCGTGGCAGGGCTTTCTCTTCGGCCGTCTCTACACCGGCTCGCTCTGGTACTACCTGCCGGCCGCGCTGCTGGTGAAGACGCCGCTCGGCATGCTGGCCCTGTGGGCGGCGGGTGCCGTCTCGCTGCTCGCCGTACGGCGGCTGCGGCCGGTGGCGCCGTATCTGCTGGTGCCCACCGGGGTGTTGCTGGCGTCGGCCATGCTCGGGTCGCGGGACTTCGGCACGCGGTACGCCGTCTTCGTGCCGATGTTCCTGGCGGTGGCGGCTGGTTGCGCGGTCGCCGGGCGGTGGCGCTGGTCGCGGGTCGTGGTGGGCGTGCTGGCGCTGTTCGTCGCGGTCAGTTCGCTGCGCACGTACCCCTATTACCTGCCGTACTCCAACGAGGCGTTCGGCGGTCCGGACAAGACGCATCTGCGGTTGCACGACTCCAACGTGGACTGGGGTCAGGACCTCGGCCGGCTGGCCGACCGGCTGCGCGAGCGGTATCGGGGCGAGCGGGTGTGGCTCGTGTACAAGGGCAGTGGGGTGCCGTCCGCTT
This sequence comes from Streptomyces sp. NPDC049627, assembly GCF_044465645.1. Taxonomy (NCBI): domain Bacteria; kingdom Bacillati; phylum Actinomycetota; class Actinomycetes; order Kitasatosporales; family Streptomycetaceae; genus Streptomyces; species Streptomyces sp. NPDC049627. Next base: position 237,256 of record NZ_JBITLW010000014.1, read on the forward strand.
ACGGCATCCGCGCCGCAGATCCACGCAAGGTGCCGGTCGACGAAGTGCGGGGGCTGCTGGTCGTGTCCGACTCTTCCGTGGCCAAGGCGACCGGGCCGTTGGCCGAATTGATCGAGACCAGTCGTTCGATCGATACGGTCGGCCATTCGATCATGATCTATCGCCGCTGAGCGTTGCCGCTCGGAGCAACCTCGTTCGCCACAGTGTGTGAGCTATGTTGAAGCACTGTGGGAGACAAAGGAGGCGCACCGGTGTCATCGCCCCAGCAGGCACGTGCGCAGGCATCCGCGATCACCTCGGGCAAGACGGCTCCGGAGGCCGAGGCATCCCCGACTTCCCAGCTCAGGGAGCTCTTCGACCAGCCGAGGCTGTCGCCTGGGCAGCGGCGCATCGCCCAGTACCTGATCGAGCACATCACGGAGGCCGCGTTCCTTTCGATCACCGATCTGGCGGAGCGGGTCGGCGTGAGCCAGCCGTCGGTGACGCGGTTCGCCGCGGCGGTCGGTTTCAGTGGTTACCCCGCGCTACGGGAGAAGCTCCAGTCGATCGCCCTGGGCACCCTCGCCGGAGGGCCGGCGGCGGCCGAGGAGAACGGCGCCAACGAGCTGCAGGCCGCGGTGGACGCCGAGCTGGAGAACCTGGAGAACCTGCGGCGCGACTTCGCCGACCCCGACCAGGTGATCGACATCGGCCGCAAACTGTCGCAGTCGACCCCGCTGACCATCCTGGGGCTGCGCATCTCGGCGTCGCTCGCCGAGTACTTCGCCTACGCGGCGCGCCGTATCCACCCGGACGTGCGGCTGGTGACCCGGGGCGGCAGCGTCGCCTACGACGCGCTGCTGCAGTCGCGCGAGGCCGGCGGCACCTGGGTGCTGGCGTTCTCCATGCCGCGGCACGCCCAGGAGACGCTCACGGCCGTACGGGTCGCGCGCAGCGCCGGGCTGCGGGTCGCCCTGGTCACCGACCTGGCGCTCGGGCCGGTGGCCGACACCGCCGACGTCGTCTTCGCCACCGGCACCGGCTCACGGCTGGTCTTCGACTCCTACGCCGCGCCCGGCGTGATGGCGGCCGCGCTGCTGCAGGCCATGACCGACGCCGACCCGGAGCGGACACAGGCGCGGCTGGAGGAGTACGAGCAGATCTCCGACCAGCACCAGTTCTTCCTCCGGGACTGACCCCTCCGCAGCGGCCGCCTCACGGCCGTAATCCGCCCCGTCAAAGCAGGCCACAGGGGCATCATTCACATCAAATCACGCATGAATGTTTTCATGCTTCTTGCAAAGCGGACGGCATATATAAATACTTCACACCGCACCACCCGCCCGCAGAAAGCAGCCGGTCCGTTCATGTGCACGTCACCCCATCCGCCGTGCGAACACCGTCTGTCTTCCCGGGCTCCTTCGCGAACACCCGTAGCCGCCGTCTCCTACCCGCGTCGGCGCTCGGGCTGTTCGGTCGGGCATCGCATGCGCGAGCGCCCGTGGCGGCGGCCCCGGTCATCCCCTAGGCCGGGGCCGCCCCGACCCCGTCGGACACCCCGAACGACGCCGCACACCCGGAAGCGATGACCATGCAACTGACGACCACGCGCATCAGCCCGGACTGGCCGTGCCAGGTCAAGACCCCCGGTTCCTACGACTGGGAACGCTCCGCGGCCAAGTGGCTGCGTGACCTGGTGCCGGCCCGCTACGCCAGCTACCCCGCGCTGATCCGCCACCCCGTCCTGCTGGCGCGCCACGCCCAGATCCAGGTCCAGAACGAGATCCGGGTCGCGCGCACCGCGCTGCAGACCGCGCGGGCCGACCTGCCGTCGCTCGGCATGCCCGAGTCGGTCATCGAGCACACCATCAAGCTGTACGCGGCGGAGGTCATGCAACTGCAGCACATCGCCCGCAGCGTGCGCGCGGTGTCCCAGGCGCTGGTCGACCACGGGCGCTGATCCCGCCGCGCCCGAGTCGCCGTCAGGACGCTTCAGTCATCGCCAGGGCCCTCGGCCGTAGCCGCACAGGTGACCGTCGCCGCCGGGTCGCCGGCCGCCGAAGTGTCGGCGAGGAAGCCGAACTTGACGCTCGCGCCGGGCTCCAGTCTGCCGTTCCACGACGCGTTGGCGACGGTGGCCCGGCCGTCCGCGGACCTGGTGAGGGTGCCGTCCCACACTTGGGTGAGGCGGGCACCGTGGGACGGTACGACCGTCGCGGTCCAGCCGGAGACGGCGGAGGCGGGCGCGTTCGTCACCGTCACCTCGCCCTGGTAACCGCCCTGCCAGGAGGAGACGGTCCGGAAGGACGCGGTACAGGCGGCAGGGCCGCCCGGACCATCCCGATCACCGGAACCGGGGGCGTCCGAGGCGGTCGGTGCGGGCTCGGCCGGTGCGGAGGAGGCCGCGGAGGGAGCCGGTGTCCGGGCCTCGGCATCGTCACCGCGTCCGGGGAGCAGCAGAGCCCCGCCGAAGCCGATGACCGCGGCCGCCGTCACGGCGACCACGACGGCGGTGCGGCGAAATCCGGGGCCGGACGCGGTCGTCCCGGCTCGGACGCCGCCGCCACGTGACGGGCTCTTGCCGTCCTCGGCGAAGGGCGGCAGTTCCTGCGTCGCATCCTCGGTGCCGGGCAGGGTTGCGGGCAGGGCCACGCTCTCGTAGCCGCCCTTGTTCTCCTCCCACTCCTTGAACAGTTCCGCCAGGGCGTCGGTGCGGCGGGGGCGCAGCACGCGGATCGGTTCCAGGGCCGGGCCATCGTCGGGCTGCGCAGGATCGGGCCGTGTGGGCACACCGCTCTCCTTCCGTCCCGTCTGCACGGGCTTCGCCATTCCCCCGAGGAGTCATACGGGGATGCCGTCCGGCCGGTTCAGCGGAAGGCGTGGGGGCCGGGGCGACCCTGCTTCAGCAAACGATCCATACGATCACTTCGATACCTCCTATTGAGCGTTTGAGGGTCACCCTGCCAGGAAGCGCCGTCATGACGACTCGTTGGTCACGTCACGGCTTTCTGACCGTGGCTCACCGTGCTCGCCAACGCCAACGACCAGCAAGGCGTGGCCGTTCCCTCGCTCGGCTTCACCGGGGTCAATTTCTGGTGCTCTCCAAGCCGTCCACCGTGACCGCGGCAACGACGGGCTCCACGCTGAAGCTCGCCTTCGGGGACCTGAGCCCCACCAAGGGCGTCACGCAGAGGATCACCGTCCGGCTGGGGTGAGCGCGCGCGGTCTCGGTCAGGCCTCCGTGGCGAGGAAACGGTGCAGGGACGCCTTCATCGCGGCGACGAAGGCGTCCCGTCGCGTGTCGTCCACAGCGTCCAGCGACAGATAGGGGTTGAGGTCCTCCAGCTCCACCAGCAGGAGCTCGCCCCCAGGCGCACGGCAGGCGTCCACGCGCTGGATGCCGTGGCCCATGCCGTTCCACTCGATGAAGCGCCGGGCGAACTCCAGGTCGCCGTCGGCGGGTTCGTACGGCTCCAGCTGCCAGCGGCGGTCGGGGTGCGGCGCGTACAGGGCGTACTGGAAGTCGTGGTCGACGAAGTAGAAGGAGACCTCGTAGGCGAAATCGACATAAGGCTGGACGAGGACCGCCCCGTCGACCGACGCGCGCAGGTCCGCCGCGGACACGATCCGCAGCCCTATGGAGTCGGCGCCCAGTTTGGGCTTGACGACGTACCGGTCGGCCTCGGGCAGGAGGCGCAGTTCCTCGACGCGGTCCACCGTGGGGATGACCGGATACCCGGCGACGGTCAGGTCGAGCAGGTACTGCTTGCCCGCCATGTCCGCCTTGCCGGAGAGCGGGTTGTACACGCGCACTCCGCCGGCGGCGGCGGCGGCGCGTCGGCGGAAGGCGTCGTACGCGTCCTGGTAGGTCAGCACCGGACCGCTGTTGCGGACGACGACCGCGTCGAAGGCGTCCATGAGCGCGGCCGCGTGCCGGGGATGGCACAGGGCGAGGTCGAAGTCGTCCCGCAGGCGGGAGGTGAGGAAGATGTCCTCGTCGCAGTAGCGGCGTCCGCGTGCCTGGTAGGCGAGGTCGGTGACGTACAGGATGCGGTGTCGGGCGGGTGGCATGCGGGACTCCTCGACTGCGGCGGCAGCCGGATCGTATGCAGACCGGCACTCACCGAACAAATGTCGGATCCGCCGGGGTCACCGTCCCACCAACTCTTCGGCGACGGTTCGCTGAACGGGGTCGACAGGTCGTTCACGCCGAGCGCGTCAACTCCTCCGGCGCGACCTCAAGAGCGTTCGCGCGAAACAATCACACCGATCGCCGATCGATCACTCGGCGATCGGTGTGGCGCCGCAAGACGAGCGGATCCTCAACTCCGGGAGCAGATCAAGGTGTTGACGCGGCCCGGGCTTCTGCCCGCTGCGGCGTTCGGCCAGCCGCTGCAGCAGCAGCCCGGCGGCCAGCTCCCCCACCGAGCGCGTGGGCGGCGCGATCGCGGTGAGCGGTACGTCGGAGAGGCCGGCGACCTCGTCCTCGTACGCGATCAGCGCCAGGTCGTCCGGCACCCGGATGCCGCACGCCTGCAGCCGCGGCACCAGCACGATCGCGTCCTCGTCGCTGTGCACCAGCGCGGCGGTGACGCCACGCTTCTTCACCGCCGCGACGAGATGGTCGACGCCGGCCTCGTAGTCCCCGTGCTCGCGCACGGTCGGGGCGCCCTTGTCCGCGTCGAGGCCCAGCGCCCGCACCGCCGACTGGTAGCCGGCGGTGATCTGGTCGGCGTGCGGGCCCTCCTGCAGGACGGCGGTGATCCTGCGGTGGCCGAGTGCCGCGAAGTGGCCGACGGCGACGGCGGCGCCGTGGGCCCGGTCGGAGCGCACCCGGTCGAGTACCGCGGCGGGGTTGCCGGGCGGGGCCAGCCGCTCGACCAGGACGGCGGGCACATCGTGGTCCAGCAGCCACTTCTCCTGGCCGTTCTCGGGAACACCGCCGGACCAGCTGGGCGCGACGAGCAGTCCCTGCGCGCCACCGGACAGGAGGTGCTCGGCCTGGACCGGGTCCTCGGTGTCGACATAGCCGGACACCCCGAGGACCAGGCGGCCGCCCTGAGCCGCCACCGCCTCGCGGGCGCCGCGGACGATGTCGGCGAAGACGTGGTTCGCGGTCGGGACGATCATTCCGATCACCACGCTCTCGGCGCTCTGCGGCCGCTCCCCCACTTCGCCGGCCGCGTCCCCCGGCCACACCACCGCGCCGTGCAGCCGCCGCACCCGGCCCTGGGCGGCGAGCGCCTCCACATCACGCCTGAGAGTGACGGCCGAGACGCCGAGTTCCGCGGCGAGTTCGGAGACCCGGATGCTGCCCCGCTCACGGACGAGTTCCAGTACCCGCTCATGGCGCCGGTCCACGTGCAGTCGCATCGGTTCCCCCTGAGGCAAGGCCGGTCGAACGATCCACGGGCCCGCGCGAGCGTGATCCCGAGGCCGCACACTCTACGCCCACCATCGTATCGATCGTTTTCGATCAATACGATCACCAAGTCGCTCAGTCTGCCGGTCAAGCGTGTGTGCCGGTCAAGCGTTCGGATCGGTGAGCTCTCCACGCAACCGGCGCGTGCGCAGGATCAGTTCGAGTTCGAACCGGCGATCGGGGTCGTCCAGGTCGTCGCCCCACAACTCCTTGATCTGCCGCAGACGGTTGCGCACCGTCTGGGGATGGACACCGAGCCGGGCCGCCACCTCGGGCGCGCCGCCCTGGGTCTCCAGCCGGGCGAGCAGCGTCTCGGCCAGGCGGCGGGCCTGCTCCGGGCCCACCTCGGTCAGCCGGTCGAGCCGGCGACGGGCGAGGTCGTCGATGAGTTTCCCGGCAGGGAGCAGCACGAGCGCCTCGGCGTGTTCGCTGCAGCTCAGAAGACCTCCGTGCGGAAGCAACCCCTCCTGGATCATGCGCGCGGCCGCCGTCGCCCAGTGCAGCGAGGTGGCGGCCTGCGTCACGGGAACGCTGGGGCCGATGGCTCCGGACCAGCCGCCCATGGCACGGTGCAGCCGCTCCACGCGGCCGGGTGCCTCGGGATCCGGGAGAACCAGCCGGGGCGGTTCGCCGTCCAGGTCGAGCAGGACCTCGTCGCCCAGGGCGGGCGTGAGGAGTTGCCGGTCGGGACGGAGCAGGACGGCCACGGCGACCTCGTCGGGCAATGGCCAGTCGACGGCGGCGGCGCGTTCGGCGACGGCGGCGAGGGTGGCCGGCGGATCGGCGCGGTGCTCGGTGAGGAGGAGGTCGACCAGCAGACGCCGGCGGCGGATCCGCTCTCCGGCCTGGCCGGCGGCGACCTCGGCGTAGCCGTGCAGGGAATGGGACACGAGCTCGTCGAGGTACTCGAACGCGGACTCGGCGAGTTCGTACATCGCCGGTGGCGGAATCTCGACCTTCTGCCCGATCTCGGCGAGGCTGCGCCAGGCCAACCGTACGTTCAGCCGGTAGATCGCCTGGAGGGAGTCCAGGCGACGGCCCGCGAGTGCCTGGTTGCGTCCGAACTCCCGGAAGACCTCGGGGAGTTCGCGGGGCTGTTCGATGTCGGTGGTCAGCTGCCCCACGAAGTTCTCCAGGGCGAGCCGGATCGCCAGAAGTGCCTTCGGCTCGCCCAGGGCGTCGGTCGTCAGCTGGAGGTTCGGGAACTCCTGACGCATGGCCCGCAGGATGTCCCGCGCGATGTCCGGCACCTGTTCCATGGCGAGGTCGGCGAACCGCCGTACCTGGTCGGGCGGCACCTTCTGCCAGGCGGGGGGTGCGGGCACGGGCACGCCTCCTAGCGCTCCGTGGCCTGCGTGCGCGGTCCGGGCGGCGCAGACCGCTCGGGCGGCGCGGGCGCGGGCCGGTCGTCGGCCGGGTCGGGGAAGGTGACGAGCGGCACGTTGGGCTGCTCGGGAGGGGCGTTCAGGGCGGCGACGAGACCGAAGGCGGCGCCCGCGGCCAGGACGGCGGAGAGCGCGGACGTCAGCAGGGCGGCGAAGGTTCTGGGCATGGGGACGAGGAGCCTCTCGGTCGATGAGGTTGTCACCCAGCGTTCCGGCCCGGTCCGGCACGATCAGTATTAAGTCGGTGTTGACACCGGGTCAAGAGCGGCTTAATTTCGCCGGTCATAACTACTTACCGCCCGGTAGGTCATCTTTGCCCCGGGTGAGCCGGACTGTCCAGCGCAGGGTCGCACAGTCCGTTTCTTTCCGCTGCCACCGGAGTGCCCTCATGCGCCGTACAGCTTCCGTTCTGTCGCTGATCCTGCTTGGGTCGGGCGTGTTCGCGCTGGTTTTCGGCCAGCTTCTCGACCGGTATGTGGAGCCGCGGGTCAAACGCACGCCGGTGGATGTCGTGACGGACTCGGTCCTCACCGGTACCGGCAGCTATTTCGACGCCGGCGCCCTGAAGACCGTGCAGGGGAAGCAGATCACGATCACCCGCCGCATCGTGGGCGACGTGGCCGCTGCCGAGCGCAGCGGGAACGCGGTGTGGAACGTCTCCACGCAGATCGACACCCCCGCCACCCTGCCGCTCCGGGACCCGCGCAGGTCACTGCAGTGGACCACCGAGCGCTGGGTCACGGACCGGCGGACCAACCTGCCGGTGCACTGCTGCGGCGAGCAGCCGTCGTTCCGGGGCGACGCCTATCTGAAGTTCCCGTTCGACGTGCGCAAACGCACCTACCGCTGGTGGGACGGCGTGCTGGGCGCGGCCGTACCGCTGAAGTTCTCGGGGACCGAGAAGGTGCTCGGGCACGAGGGCTACCGCTTCACCGCGGCCGTGCCGCCCAGGCCGACGGGTGTCACCCGTGAGGTGCCCGGAGCGCTGGTGGGACGGCCGAAGCAGCGGCAGGTGACGGCCGAGGAGTGGTATGCCGACGCCGGGATCGAGCTGGTGGTGGAGCGGCGCACGGGCCGGATCATGAATGCGCGTATCGCGCCGAAGATCACGCTGCGCGCGCCCGGCGCCCGGTACGACGCCGTCACCCTGCTGGCGAGCGACGGACTGGCGTTCACCGACGCGACCCGGCGCACCCAGGTGGCCCAGACCGTGCGCGACAGCCGCCGGCTGGAGCTGCTGGGCGAGACCGTGCCCGGGCTCGCCACGGTCACGGGCGGGGTGCTCGCGGCCGCCGGACTGGCGTTGCCGGCCCGTGCGCGGCGGCGGCAGGCGGCGGTGGCGGAGGGCGCACAGGGGACCGACGGCACTCATCCAGGTGACTGATCCGGGCGCTCGGCCAGGGCGAAATTGTCACCCGCGTGCGTAGCCAGACCGAACAGTCCATCCGAAAACTTACGTTACCTACCAGTACATCCGTGTTCTCCCGGAACCGGCCAACCGTCATACAACGTCCCCGCCCAGCGTGTCTCCCCGGACGCCCGGCTCCCCCACCCCCCGCATCCGACGAGGTGGAGCAACGATGCCCCAGCACGCTCCCTCCCTGGTCCCCGGCCAGGAGGACATCGCCCCCGCTCATCCGCGTACCGCTGATCCCCGTACCGCCCGCCACCGGGCCTCCGGTACCGAGGCGACCGCCTCCGGCTCGTCCCCGTACCCGCGCCGGATCGTCTTCCTCGCCCGCCGCGACCTGGGCAACCCCGCCGCCGGCGGCTCCGAACTGCTCGTCGACCGCATCGCCGACGGACTGACGGCCGCGGGCCACCAGGTCACGCTGCTGTGCGGCGGCCCGGCTGCGTACCGCGACTACCGCGTGGTGTCGGCGGGCGGCGACGCCGGTCATTTCCTGCGCGCCAGGCGGGCGTTCGCCCGTCAGGTGGGCGACTGCGACCTGCTGGTGGAGGTGTGCAACGGCATGCCGTACCTGGCACCGCTGTGGCACAACGGCCCGACGCTGTGCCTGGTGAACCATGTGCACACCGACCTGTGGGACATGCGCTACCCGGGCCCGATGGCCCGCCTCGGCCGCAGGCTGGAGCACTGGGCGCTGGCCGGCCCGCACCGCGACGGCCTGACCGTCGCCGTGTCCGACTCGACGGCAGCGGCCCTGCGCGCGATCGGGGTGGGGCCGGAGCGCATCAGGGTGGTCCACAACGGCGTCGACGCCCCCGCCCCGCTGCTGCCCAAGGCGCCCGAGCCGCTGTTCGTCGCGGTGGGACGGCTGGTCGAGTACAAGCGGATCGACCTGCTGCTGCGGCTGTGGGAGCGGGTGCGTCCGGTCACCGGCGGCCGGCTGGTCGTCGTCGGCGACGGCCCCGAGCGCGCGCGGCTGCAGGCCCTGGCCGGGCCCGACGTGGTGTTCACCGGCCGGGTCTCGGAGACGGAGAAGCACCGGCTGCTGTGCCGGGCGTGGCTCCTGCTGCATCCGTCCCTGGTGGAGGGTTGGGGCCTGGTGGTCACCGAGGCCGCCGCGCGCGGCACTCCGGCCGTCGGCTTCGACGTACCCGGTCTGCGCGACTCCGTGGTGCACGGGGTGACGGGTGTGCTGGCCGGGGGCGAGAGCGCGTTCGCCGCGGCCTGGTGCACCCTCGCGCTCACGCCGGAGCGCCGCGCCGTCATGGGACGGGCCGCCGAGGCGCGCGCCGAGCACTTCCGGTGGAGCAGCACGGTCCGGCAGTTCCGGGAGGTGGCCGCGGAGGCCTGGCGCCCGGCACGGTCCGCAGCGGGCGGCCCGCCCGTGGCACCCGGCGCACGAGGTGACCGCACATGACTGACGTCGTCGAACACACCCTCAGGGACCCTTCCCTGCGCCGGTCGTTCACCCTGTTCAGAGCCTTCATGCGGGAGCAGGGCGACCCCGACCGCTGCTACTCGCTGCTGGCGCGCGACGCGGTCGACCAGGTGGCCCGCCACACGGATCTGCGGGGCCGGATCGTCCTCGACGTCGGCGGCGGACCGGGCCACTTCACCGAGGAGTTCCGCCGCCGGGGCGCGCACGGCTACCTCTTCGAGCCCGACCTGCGCGAGTTGGGGGCGCGGGGCCGCCCGCCGGAGGGTGCGGTGGTCGCCGACGGCTATCTGCTGCCGGTGCCCGACGGCGTCGCGGACGTGTGCTTCTCCTCGAACGTGCTGGAGCACGTGGCGGATCCGCAGACCTTCCTCAGCGAGATGGTCCGGGTGACCCGGCCCGGCGGACTGATCTACGTCTCCTTCACCAACTGGCTCTCCCCCTGGGGCGGCCACGAGACCGCACCCTGGCACTACCTCGGAGCCGACCGGGCACGCGCGCGCTACCGGCGGCGCACCGGCCGCGCGGCCAAGCACACCGTGGGCGAGAACCTCTTCCCCCTCCACATCGGCCCCGTGCTGCGGTACGTGCGCGCCCGCGAGGACGTGCGCATCGTCTCGGCGCGCTCCCGCTACTGGCCGTTCCTCCCGGGCGCCGTCACCCGGATCCCCGGCCTGAGAGAGATCGCCACCTGGAATCTCCTGCTGATCCTGCGGACCGGCCAGGCCCCCGCCGGCGAGGCACGCTCATGAACACCACCGTCCACGCACTCGCGCACGCCGCCCCCGCACCTCCGCCGACGGCCCCGCCCGCGCAACGCCACGGCAGACGCCTGCTGTTCGGCTTCTGGGCGGCCGTGTTGACGGCCTTCCTCGCGGTGTCCCCGGGACGCATGACGTTCGAGACGAAGCTCGCGGTGGCCGCCGATCCGCTGCGTTTCCTCGGCGACCTCGGTCAGTTGTGGCACGACCGGGCGGGCTTCGGCGGTATCTCCGACCAGTACGTCGGTTACGCCTTCCCGATGCTGCCGTACTACGCCCTGACGGACCTGCTGCACATGCCGGTGTGGCTCGCCGAGCGACTGTGGCTGTCGATCGTCGTGACGACGGCGTTCTGGGGTGCCCTGCGGCTGGCGGAGCGGCTGGGCGTCGGTTCGTCCCGGACCCGGCCGCCGGCCGCGGTGGCGTACGCGCTGTGGCCCACGTTCACGATCGTCGTCGGCTCGACGTCCGCCGCCGCACTGCCCGGCGCCCTGCTGCCCTGGGTGCTGCTGCCCCTGACCCGCGCGACGCTCGGCCCGCGCATCGCCGCCGCCCGTTCCGCGCTGCTCGTGCCCTTCATGGGCGGAGTCAACGCGGCGTCGACTCTCGCCTCTCTCCTGCCGGTCGGCCTGTATCTGCTCAGTCGGCCGAAGGGCCCCCGGCGCCGCGCGCTGCTCGCCTGGTGGCTGCCGGGTGTGGCGCTGGCGACCGCCTGGTGGACGGTGCCTCTGCTGCTCCTGCGCGTCTACGGCGAGGACTTCATGCCGTACGTCGAGCAGGCGGACACCACCACCGCCACCATGTCCGCGACCGAACTGCTGCGCGGCGCGGGCAACTGGGTGGCGTACCTGAACTTCGGCGAGGCCTGGCTGCCGGCGGGCTGGACCGTCGCCGCCTCCGTCGTCACGGTGCTCGGCTCGGCGTTCGCCGCCGCCCTGGGCCTGGCCGGTCTGGCCCGCCGGGACATCCCCGAGCGGCGCTGGCTGCTGCTGACCGTGCTGTCGGTCGCACTCATCGCCCTCGCCGGATACGGCGGCACCCTCGGCGCGCCCTTCCACGACACCGTGCAGGGCTGGCTCGACGGCACGCTCCGGCCGTTCCGCAACATCTACAAGTTCCAGCCGGGACTCGCCCTGGCGCTCGCCCTCGGCCTCGCCCACCTGACGGCGGTGGTCGCCGAGCGCCGCGGCTCCCGGGCCTCGCGCGGCCGCCGGTTCGTTCCGCTGGTCGCCGCCCTCCTCGTCCTGCCGGGTCTGGCCTGGCCGTACGTGAACGGCACCGTCCTCCAGCCGGGCGCGTTCACCAGGCTGCCCGCGCACTGGGAGCAGGCCGCCGACTGGCTGGACGACCATGCCGCGGACAGCCGTGCCCTCGTCGTACCGGCCACCGCGCACGGCATCTACACCTGGGGCTCCCCTATCGACCAGCCCTTCGACGTCCTGGCGAGGACCCGGTGGGCGCAACGGGACTTCGTACCGTTCGGCACCGCCGGCTCGCGGCGGGCGCTGGACGCGGTCGAGCAGGCACTGCTGTCCGGCGGTGAGGTACCGGGCCTCAGGCCGTACCTGGCGCGGGCGGGGTTGCACGAGGTGGTCGTGCGCAACGACCTCGACCCCGACCAGATCGGCTACGTCCCGCCGCAGACGGTCCGGCGGACCCTGGAAGCCTCCGGCTACCGAAAAGCCGCCGGCTTCGGCCCGCTCGTGACCGCCGGACGCATCCCCGCCGGCACGCCCGTCCAGGTGCAGGGCCTCTACCCGCGTCTGCAGGCGGTGGAGATCTACGAGCCCGAAGGCGTCGCCGAACGGCCGGGGCGCGTCGGGGTCGCCGCGGCGGGCGACACGGCCGTGGTGAGCGGCGGCCCCGAGGCCCTGCTCCAGCTGTCCGCCGACCCGGCGCTGCGCGACCGGCCCGCCGTGCTGGCCGGCGACGCCCATCCCGGTGTCGACGCCCCCGCGGTGGCGGCCGGGGCCGATGGACTGCGCCGCGCCGACACCCGCTTCGGCCTGGTCGACTCCAACACCTCGTACACCTACACCGCCACCGAGCGGAACCCGTCGGGCAGCCTGCAGAACCCGGGCGAGCGGCCGAAGCAGATCCTGCCCGTGCCGGGCGCCGGCCATCAGACGACGGCCGTGCTGCGCGGTGCGGCATCCGTGACCGCCTCCAGCAGCGGGAACTGGCTGTTCCATCTGCCGCAGTACGACCCGGTGAACGCCTTCGACGGCGATCCGGGCACCGCTTGGGCCGAAGGCAGCCCGGGCGAACCGTCCGGCCAATGGCTGCGGGTGGACTTCTCCCGGCCCCGGTCGCTGCCGTCGGTGCTCCAGCTGACCCCGCTCCCCGCGGACGCCACGCGGCCCGCTCCCACGCGGGTGCGGATCGAGACGGACCGGGGTTCGGCCGACAGCACCCTGCGGCCGAACGGTGAGCGGCAGTCGGTCCGCGCGCCCGGGGGCCGGGCGAAGTGGCTGAAGATCGGCGTTCTGGACGCCGAGGCCGCGCGCCCCGGGCTGTCCGGCGCCGGATTCTCCGAGGTGACCGTGCCGGGGCTGAAGGTGACCCGGCTGCTGGCCCTGCCGGCCGACGCCGAGCGCCCCGGTGCGGATGCGCAGGTGTACTCGCTGCACCGCGGCACCGACCCGGGCGGGCTCGCTCCGGCCTCGGCGGAAGCGGGACTGCACCGGCAGTTCCAGACCCGGGGCGACACCGCCGCGTACGGCGTGTCGGCCCGGGCCGTGGCCGTGCCCGGCGACGCGCTGGACCGCCTGCTGGAGCGCGTCGCGCCGCAGCAGCACCGGAAGATCACGGTGTCCGCCGACTCCACCAGCCGTAACGGCATCGCCCTCGGTGCGCGGAGCCTGGTCGACGGCGATCTGACGACGGCCTGGATCGCCGGGGACCGGCCCGTAATCCATCTGAGCTGGCCGGGCAGGAGGAAGATCGACGAGATCGTCCTCGGGGCCGCGGGCGGCCTCTCCGCCCGCCCCGAGCAGGTGCGGATCAGTTCACCGCACGGCACGGCGACGGCGGAGGTGGGCTCCGGCGGGCTCGCGCGGTTCGACGCGATCAGCACGGACCGCCTCGACATCACGGTCACCCGGACCGCCCCCTTGACCCTCTACAACCCGGTGGCCGACGAACGGCTCCACCTCCCGGTGGGCCTGAGCGAGGTGTACGTGCCGGCGCTGGCCGACCTCCGGGTGCCGCAGCCGAAGCCGGACGCCCGCTTCTCGCTGCCGTGCGGACAGGGCCCGGCGCTCGACGTCGACGGGACGCCGCATCCGACGAAGGTGTCCGGTCCGGTCCGCGACCTGACGGAGCGCCGGCCGGTGCGGGTCGAGCTGTGCGGGGCCGAGGCGAAGGGCGGCAACCTGGCACTGGCCGCCGGCAGGCACCGTGTGGAGTCCGCCGACACCGGGCCGCTCGCCCTCACGGACGTCACCCTGTCCCGGGGCGACCCGCGTGCCCTCTCCGGCGCGGCGGACCGCGAGGTCGCCGTACGGAAGTGGGCCGGCGACAGCCGGGCGGTCGCCGTGTCCGCCGGTTCGGGCGAGGCGGCGTACCTGCGGACGTACGAGAACGTCAACGACGGCTGGAAGGCCACGCTGAACGGCGAGGAGCTCACCCCGGTCCGGCTCGACGGCTGGCAGCAGGCCTGGCTGATTCCGGCCGGGAAGTCCGGCACCGTACACATGGAGTACGAGCCCGCGGGGCCGTACCGGGCCGGGCTGATCGGTGGGGCTGCCTCGGTCGCCGTGCTCGTGGCACTCGCCTTGGTGGGGCGGCGACGCCCCGCTCGAACCGCCCCCGGGGACACGGGAGTTGCGCCGCCGCCGGGTCCGGTTCTCGGCATCGTGGCGCTCACCGCGGTCGTCGCGCTGGTGGCGGGCCCGCTCGCCCTGGTGGTTCCCGTACTCGCACTGGTCGCCCGGGTGCGGCCCGGCGCCCTGGTGCCGGTCGCGGCGGCGGCGATGGCGGGGGCGGGCATCACCGCGGCGACGGGAGCGGGCGTACCGGTTTCCGCCGACCGTGGCGCGTTCGGCGGGGTCGCGCAGGTGCTGGCGCTCGTGGCCCTGTCCGCCGCCGTGGTGACGACCGGCGCGGGCAGGCCGGGAATGCGCGGCGGCGAGAGTGCGGGCGGGCCGGGAAGCCGCGGCGGCCCTGGAGCGGACGGGCCGGGAACCGGTGTCCGGGTCAGAGGCGGTGCGCGGTGACCGCGCTCCCGGCCGACCCCGGCTTCGAGCGCGGCGGAGTTCCGGTCGGGTCACGGCTGGCCTTCCCGACCGTCGACGAGGTGTCCCGGCACTTCCTCAGCGACGACGAGCCGGAGACCGTCCACATCGAGGTCCATCTGCCCGGCCGGCCGGACCCGCGGCGCCTGCGGGAGGCCTTCCACCGGGCGCTGCTCCTCCACCCCCGGATGCTCGTACGTCAGGCACCGCACCGCTGGTACCGGCGGTCCTACGAGTGGGAGCTGACCGGCACCCCGGACGTGGACCCGGTGAGCTTCGCCGGTCCGGGGCCGCAGGCGCTCGCCCGTGCCCGGGCCCGGGCGCTCTCCGTGTGCCCGCCGCTGCACCGGTCGCCGCCCCTGCGGCTGGAGGTGGTCACGGTGAACGCCGTACGGTCCGTCCTCCTGCTCACCCTTCACCACACCGCGCTCGACGCGCCGGCCGGGTTGCGGCTCCTGGCCACGACGGCCGCGCTCTACGGCGGGGAGGGCACGGACACGGGAGGGAGCGCACGCGTCCGCCGGGCACTCGCCGGGCCGCGCGGGGACGGCCGGGTGCGCTGGGCCCGGCCCGCCCGGCTGGCCCCCGTCACCGCCGTCCGGCCGACGCGCGCAGGCAGTGCGGCGAACGGGATGCTGCTGCGGGAACTGCCGTTGCCACAGCCGGATCCGGCCGCCGAGTGGACCGTCAACGACCGGCTCCTGGTCGCCGCCTGCCTGGCGGTGGGCCGCTGGAACCACTCCCATGGCCTGCCCGACCGCCCGGTGCGGATCACCGTGCCCGTGGACGACCGTCCCCGTGACATGGCGATGCCCATCGGGAACGGGACGCGGCTCGTCGAGGTGCCGGTGACGCCGGAGGACCGTTCCGACGCACCGCTGCTCCTGGGCCGGCGTCCCGACCCCGCCGCCGTGACGCGGCTGCTGCACACCACCGCGCGGCGCACCCGGACGCTGACGGCCCAGCGGCGGACACCCCTCGGAGCGGGAGCGGACCTGCTCACAGCGCCCGTACTACCGGTCGGGATGCGCGGCGCCCTGACGCGGGGGGTGCGTCGGGCCGCCGCGCCGTGGACGTCGACGCTGCTGCTCAGCAACCTCGGGCGGATTCCGTATCCGCTGGACTTCGGCGATGCCGGGCGGGCCCGTGCCGTGTGGTTCTCCGCGCCCGCTCGCATGCCGCGCGGCCTGAGCGTGGCGGCCGCCTCCACCGGCGAACGCCTGCAGCTGGCGCTGCGCTGGTCGCACGCCCTCCTCGACGACCCGGCCGGCGCCGCACTGGCCCGGCTCTTCGAGGAGTGTCTCGCCCTGACGTACGGCCTTCGGAGCGCGCCATGACCACCTCCCCCGCCACCGCACACGCCCCCGCCGGCGGACTGCGCGACTTCTACGAGGACCCCGCCGTCCCCGTCGCCTCCGGCGAGGACCGCAGCCGGCGCCAGGCCCGGATGCTGGCCGGTGCGCTCGGTCCGGTACGGCCGGGCCGTGCGCCCGCCGTCGTGCTCGACGTGGGGTGCGGGGACGGGTCGGCGGCGGCTGTCGCCGCGCGCGTCCTGGACGGGCACCGGATCGTGGGCGTCGACTGGTCGCAGGACGCGCTGCGCCGGGCGGCACGGCGGCTCCCGCAGGTCGTACGGGGCGAACTGTCCGGCGGCGGGCTTCCGTTCGCGTCCGGCAGTGCGGACGCGGTGCTGTTCAGCGAGGTCGTCGAGCACCTCGTCGACCCCGACGGCGCCCTCGACGAGCTGCGCCGGGTGCTGCGGCCGGGCGGTCACCTGATGCTCTCCACCCCGAACCTCGCCGCCTGGTACAACCGGGCACTGCTGCTCGGCGGCGTCCAGCCCGTCTTCTCGGAGGTGAGCCTGCGCCGGATCCACGGCAGGCCGGGCAGCCAAGTGGTGGGCCATCTGCGGCTGTTCACGGCGCGCGCACTGCGGGAGTTCGTGACCGCGTCCGGCTTCGAGGTCGTACGGGTGGAGGGCGCCCCCTTCCACGGGGTTCCGCGTCCGCTGCGGCCGCTGGACCGGCTCGCATGCCGGCTGCCCTCCCTGGCCTCCGTCCTCCTCGTGCACGCGCGCAGGAGGTAGCGCGATGGTCTGGGGAGTGGCCGCGGCGCTGCTGGCGAACGTCCTGTACAGCACCGGGTTCGTGCTGGAGAAGCGGGCGCTGGCCGCTCTGCCGCCGCTGCGCGCCGGACGGCCGGGCCGGGCGGTGCTCCTGCTCGCCGGGAGCCCGCTGTGGCTGGGCGGCGCGCTGGCGCTGGCGCTGGGCTTCGCCGCTCAGCTGGCCGTCTACCGGGTGCTGCCGCTCGCGGCCGCGCAAGGGCTGTTCGTCTCCGGGCTGGCGCTGCTGCTCCTGCTGTCCTCGGTGGTGCTCGGCGAGCGGCTGACGGCCGCGGAGCTGCGGGGTGTCGCCGTCATCGGGGTGGCGCTGCTGCTGATGGTGGCCTCACTGCGCGAGGGCACCGAACCCATCGCCCGCACCGCCGAGGCCGGTCCCCTGCTAGGGCTGTGCCTTCCGGCGCTCGCCCTCGGTCTGTGGCTGTACGGCACGGCCGAACGGCGGGCCCGGCGACGGCACCGGCCGCCGCCGACGGGTGTGGTGTACGCCGTGGCGATCGGGCTGCTGTACGGGGTGAGTTCGCTCGCGATCAAGGGCGTCTCCGGACACCTCACGACCGCGGGCCCCGCCGCCGCCGTACCGGCCCTGCTCACCTCCCCCTACCCCTACCTGCTGCTCCTCACCGGAGCCTTCGGCCTCGTGCTCTCGCAGAGCGCCCTGCAGCGCTGCCGGGCCTCGCTGATCGTGCCCGTGTGCACCACCGTCACCTGTGTGTTCGGCGTGGCGGGCGGCACGGTCGCGTTCGGCGAACCGCTTCCCGAGGACCCGCTGCGGCTCGTCCTGCGCCTGGGCGGCACCGCGCTCGCCCTGGCCGTCGTCCTCACCCTGCCGCGGCACCACACCGACCGTCCCACCCACGAAGGGAACCGCTCATGAGGCCCGACGACCCGCTGCTGAAGATCCTGGTCTGCCCGCTCGACAAGGGCCCGCTGATCCTGGACCCACGCGGCTGCGCCCTCTACAACCCCCGCCTGCGCCGCCGCTATCCGGTGATCGACGGCATCCCGCACCTCCTCCCCGCTTCCGGCGAGCCGGTTTCCGACGAGGAGCTGGCTGCACTCAGTACCCTTCCGACAGCGCACTGAGTGCCATCGGCCCCGCTCTGGTGCTACGTTCCCGTCCATGAGCTCCAGCAACGCGGCACCCGGCCGCGACGAGAAGTCGGAGGCCGGGGCGGCACGGCCCCCGATGCGTCAGGCGCTGATCGCGGCGGCCTTCCAGCTGTTCCTGGAGCGGGGTTACGAGCAGACCACCGTCGACGACATCGTGGCACTGGCCGGCGTCGGCAGGCGGTCCTTCTTCCGCTACTTCCCGTCCAAGGAGGACGTGGTCTTCCCCGACCACGAGCGGTGCCTCGCCGACATGACGGCCTTCCTGGCCGCGAGCGACGAGGAGCACGAACCGGTGCGGCGGGTGTGCGACGCGGCCCGCCTGGTGCTGCGCATGTACGCGGAGAACCCGACCTTCTCGGTGCAGCGCTACCGGCTCACCAAGAAGGTGCCCGGGCTGCGCGCCTACGAGCTGTCCGTGGTGTGGCGGTACGAGCGCGCCCTGGCCGACTATCTGCGCGGGCGCTTCTCCGGCCGGCGCGACGGAACCCTGCAGGCCGATGTGATCGCCGCCGCCGTCGTGGCGGCCCACAACAACGCGCTGCGGTCATGGCTGCGGTCGGACGGGCAGGACGACGCGAGCGCCGCGGTGGACCACGCGCTGGGCTATGTGCAGTCCGCCTTCGGTGTCGCCCCGGCCGAGCACCCCGCTCCGGACGGGCCCGCCGACGACGTGGTGGTGGTCGTGTCCCGGCGCGGCGCACCGCTGTGGCGGGTCGTCCAGGAGATCGAGACCACGCTCGGCCGCGACTGACCCAAGCCCGAGCACCGGGGCTCCCTACAAGATCCATAAATCCAGGGAACGCAGTGCCTTTACGAGTGGCACTCAGTGCCATACTCTGTGGCCTGTGCACGGTGGCACAGCGACCGGGCACGTGCGTGCACGGACGACCCGCGCACGTGGGATTCCGGCCGAGCGCAGGGAGTTGAACGGCGTGTACCACCACTCAGGAAGCGTTGCTCGTCCGACCACCGGCTTCGCGGCCGGCCTTCTCGAACCCACGGCCCCGGACACCGAGGCCGTGCTCTTCCAGCGCTGCACCTGGTGCGGCACCGCCATGTACCACCGGCTGCTGTGCCCGGTGTGTCAGGGCAGTGACCTGCGCACGGAACGCAGCGAGGGCGTGGGGACGGTCCGCCACTCCACGGTGGTGCACCGCAACACGCCCGCCGCACGCAATGTGTCGCTGGTCGAGATGGCCGAGGGCTTCGTCGTGCGCGGCCGGGTCATGGGCCCGCCCATCGGCATCCACAGCGGAGACCGGGTCCGGCTGTCCACGGCGAAGGACCCGGTCCGGGGCGAGCCGGTGTTCCAGCTGATCGACGAGCCCTACCGGGCCTGGACCTGAGCCGTCGGCTCCTGAGCGCCCGAGCGCTCCCGGACGCCGGGGACCAACTCCCGTATGTCGACGGGTCGTCCCGTCTCGAAGCACTGGTTGGCGGCGAGCCCGACGGCCAGCGCCAGCGCGCCGTCGCGTTCGGTGGCCGTGGGCTGTGACGCCGTACGCGCCGCCGCACCCGCGTCGGCCGGATACGCCGGATCGACGGGACCGAAGAGGGCGTCGAGCATGCGAGGGTCACCCCCGCCGTGGGCCTCGTGGGCGGCCACGAGCGGAACGTCCACCGGAGGCCGCCACAGCGGCCGCAGCGTGAGCCGTACGCCGCCCGCATGGCCGGCGGCCGTGTCCCCGTGCGGCGCCCCGCTGCCTACGCCGGTCCGGGTCCGGGGCGGCTGCCAGCGGCTCTCCTCCACGTCGAGTTCCAGCCGTCCGGCACTGCCGTTGAACATCACCCGGTAACCCTCCCACGGGGAGTACGCGGTGAGGTGGTACGTCATCGTCGCGCCCTTGGCGTACCGCACGAGGACGGCCATGTCGTCCTCGATGGTGACGGCCCCGTCGAAGACGTTGCGGTCGCGGACGTACCCGTCGTCCCGCTCGGCGTCGAGATAGAGGGCGCGCAACGTGTCGTCGGCCGCCAGGTCCAAGGCGAAGGGATCGTCGGCGGCCTGCTCGGCGCCGTGGGCGCGGTCGTACTCCCGGCGCAGCCCGTGTCGTTCGCCCGCAGCGCGGCCGTAGAAGCCGAGCCGCCCGTAGCCGAAGACGTCCCTCGGCTCGTCGGCGAGCCACCAGTTGACCAGGTCGAAGTGGTGGCCGGCCTTGTGCACCATCAGGCCGCCGCTGTGCCGCTTCTCCCGGTGCCAGCGGCGGAAGTAGTCGGCGCCGTGGCGGACGTCGAGCAGCCACTCGAAGTGGACGGAGAGGATCTCGCCGATCGCGCCGTCGGCGAGCAGTTCGCGGACCGTCTCGTGCACCGGGTTGAAGCGGTAGTTGAAGGCGACGGTGAGGGAGTTGCCGGTCCCCCGCACCGTGTCGAGGATGCGCGCGCAGCGCTCCGCGTCGACGGTCATCGGTTTCTCGGTGACCACCCGGCAGCCCGCCTCCAGGGCCGGGACGATGTAGCGGTCGTGCTCGGCGTCGACGGTGGTGACGACGACCTCGTCGATGTCCTCCTTCGCGAGCATCTCGGTGAAGCGGTCCGGCTCCCACCGGCCGGCGGCGGGTTCGCCGGCCTCGGCCAGCAGCCGGTTGTGGAAGGCCATGCGGGTGGGGCTGGGGTCGCAGAGGGCGGCAACCCGGTGGCCGGGGCGTTCGGCGAGGGCACGGGTGAAGGTCCGGGCGCGGTGGCCGGTGCCGACAATGGCGGCCCGATGACGGGGAGTTCGGCTCATTGGGGTGGCTTTTCCCACGGGCCGCTCACCCAGTCCTGAATCCTTCTCTGCCCTCCCTGTTCCCTCCCTTCACAGGCAACGCACAAGCACCGCCTTCCGTCCTCCCGGGTGAGGCCCCGGGACCGTCCCGGGGCGAGGGGAAGGAGGGGCACGTGATACGTGCCCGGCGCATATGGGCCACCGCGGTGGCGTTACTCGCGGTGGTGGGGGCGTCGCCAGGGTGGGCCCAGGCTCAACAGGCGTCAGACATACGGTCGTCGGCGGCCCCGGCCGACGAGGGTGACAGGCTGCCGGCCGACTGGAGCATCACCGGCGAGGGCACCGCGCGGAAGCTGGTGTGGCGGTCCGACGAACGGGTGCCCATGGGCGACGCCCGGATCGAGTTCTACGCCGGCGACCGTCTGCTCGGCCGCCCCGCCCCCGCGAAGGACGGGCGCACGTTCCGGCTCGGCCTCGACGCGGTCCGCCTGGACTCCGTGCGGGACCTTCAAGTGCGCGCCGCGGGGCGCCGGTTGGACGCGCCCGGCCCTGCCTCCGGCGCCCGCTCCGCGGTGCCCGTCCCGAAGCGGCTGCCGGCGAACCAGGTGGACCCCGGCAAGCCGGGCGCCTACCGCACCGTCACCGGCGAGTACGACCTCGACCCGTACGGCTGCCCGGGTTCCCCCAGCCGGTCGAGATGCGGGCCGTGGTGGTGGCGCCCAAGGGTGCCGACGGCCGCCGTCCGCTCGCCCTGTTCCTGCACGGCCGCCACTTCACCTGCTACACACCGCAGGGTGAGATCACCGGCGACTGGCCCTGCGCCGCCGGCGCCAAGCCGGTGCCGAGCCACCGCGGTTACCTGCGCGACCAGCGGCTCCTGGCCTCCCAGGGCTATGTGACGGTGTCGATCTCCGCCAACGGCATCAACGGCCAGGACTGGCAGGCCGAGGACGGCGGCGCGCAGGCCCGTTCCTCGCTCGTACGGCAGCATCTCGCCCGCTGGGCCGACTGGTCCGCCCATCCGGGCACGGCACCCGCGGCCGTGAGGAACGCGCCGAGGGCCGATCTGTCCCGTGTGCTGCTGGTGGGGCACTCGCGCGGCGGCGAGGGTGTCAACCGGGCGGCGATGGACAGCCTTTACCCGCCGCCCGCGGACCAGGACGGCGCTCACGGCCCGGTGCGCTGGCACATTCGCGGCACCGTCCTCATCGGCCCGACGATCTTCGGCCAGAACCCGGTTCCGGATGTGCCGTCGATGACGATCCTGCCGGGCTGTGACGGCGATGTCTCCGATCTCCAGGGCGAGGTGTACGTCGACGGCACCCGCCGGGTCAGCCGCGGTGCCGCGCTGCACAGCGCGGTGTACGTGGTCGGCGCCAACCACAACTTCTTCAACAGCGAGTGGACGCCGGGGCAGGCCGCGGCGCCCGCCGACGACGACTTCTGGAGCGACGAGGAGCAGCGCGACCCGGTCTGCTCCCCCGGTTCCCGCACCCGGCTGACCGCCGACCAGCAGCACAAGGCCGGGTCCACCTACATCGCGGCGGCGGCACGGCTGTTCGTCGCCGGGGACGACCGGGTCCGCCCGCTGCTCGACGGCTCCGGCCGCCGTGCCCCCTCGGCCGACCCCGCGCACGTCCTCACCCATGCGGTCGGTGCGCGGCGCGGCGCCGGATTCCTGCCGGACGACAAGGTCACGGTGAGCGGTGGTCGGCTGTGCTCGGCGGTGGATCCCGCCGCGGCCAAGGCCTGTCTGTCGTCGGAGACGGTCGGCGCCTCACCGCACTTCGCGCAGTGGGAGACCGACCGCGAGCCCGGCCGCCGCGCGGTCGCGCTGCGCTGGTCCGCGGCGGGGTCCCCGGTACGGATACGCCCCGAGCGGCCGCTGTCCCTCAAGGGCGCCAAGGCGCTGGCACTGCGCGTCATCGTGCCGCCGAACACCTCCGGAACGCAGCTGGACATCGCCGTCACCGACGCCGCCGGACGGCACCGCGACCTCGGCCGGGTCACGGTCGACGGGCTGCCGGGATCGGACCGGACCGCCTCGTACTGGGCGCGCGAGGTGCGCGTGCCGATCGGGGCCGACGACGCGGCCGCGCTCGACCTCAAGCACGTCAAGTCCCTTGAGCTGACGCCGCGTACGAGGTCGGGACGGGCCTGGCTGATGGACGCCTGGGCCTGGCGGGCGGGCACGCCGGAGGTTCGTGAGGCACCGCTGCCCCGGGTCGACGTCGGCAGGCTGAAGGTCGAGGAGGGCGACTCGGGCGTACGGACTTACCAGGTGCCCGTGCGCGTGCGGGGGCAGGGCAGCGGGCAGGTGCGGCTGTTCGTCTCCGACCCGGTCACGGGCAAGGTCACGGACCGGCTGGTGACCGTCCGGCCGGGCTCGGCCGCCCTCGACGTCCCGGTGAAGGTCGAGGGCAACACCCGCTACGGCTACGACGCCGAGCACAGCGTGTTCGTGAAGGCGGTCCGCACCGCCGTGGTCGGCGCCCACCTGGGCGGGGTGAACGTCGCGAACGACGACCCGGTGCCGACGATCTCCGTGACACCGGTCGCCGACCGGGTGACCGAGGGGCAGCCGCTGAAGTGGCGGATGACCTTGTCCGCGGTGGCCGACGCCGAAGTGGGCGCGGCGTACGCCGTGGTGCCGGTCACCGACGGTCGGGAGCTGTCGACGAAGGACGTCGACCCCGTCTGGTTGCAGGAGAACACCGGTGCGTCCCCGGATCCGGAACGACCGCTGTCCAAGGTGGACGGCTTCTCCCTCTGGGTGAGCGTCCCGAAGGGCCGGACCAGTGCGGAGATGCGGATCCCGACGCTCAAGGACCAGGTGGCCGAGGCGGCCGAGTCGGTGCGCTTCCAGGCAGCCGACGACTCCGGTCAGCCGCTGCCCGGGGCGCCGGTGATGACGGGCACGGTGCTCGACGTGTCGTGACCCCTCACCTGACGCACGCTGCCCCGGTCAGGGCGTCAGCGTGATGCGCAGGCCGACTGTGCCGTTCACACCGCGGCGCAGTCGGCTGCCGAGGAGGCTGAGGCGGCCGGTGATCCCGTACTTGCGGGCGATGAGCCGGCGGTAGCGGGCACTGGTCGCCTCGTCGCAGATCTCGGCGGTGGCGGGGACCTGCTCGCCGGTGGGCCTGCCGCGCAGGTCACACGGGCCGACGAGGACATCGCCGCGGGCCCGGATGCGCTTGACCTTCCACGAGTCGGCGACCGTCCACACGCCCAGCGCGTCGCCGTCGCGGACCACCCAGACCGGTGTGGGCACGCCGGTGCCGTTCTTGCGGTAGCTGGTGATGAGCAGGTATTTGCCCGCGCCGAGCCGGTCGAGCGACGTGTCGTCCATGGCGCGAAGTGTAGGCAGCGGGGTGGGGGGGCCCCGCGGGGGCCCCCCCCCCCCCGCCCCCCCGCCCCCCCCCCCCGGCCGGGCCCCCCCGCCCCCGCCCCCCCCCCCCGCCGGGCCCCCGGTTCACCACCGGGGGGGGGGGCCCGG
>NZ_JBITLW010000014.1:261331-303809 GCF_044465645.1 Streptomyces sp. NPDC049627
TTGGGGCCCCCCGGCGGGGGGGGGGGGGGGGGGGGCGGCGGGGGGGGGGTGGGGGGGGGGGGGGGGGGGGCCCCCGCCCGCCCCCCCCACCCCGCTGTCCGTCCGGCCACGCGCCCGTTGCGGCTCAGCCGAGTGCCGCCGCCATCCGCCGTACGGCTTCCGTGATCAGCTCGGGTGACGTGGCCAGGTTCAGCCGTACGTGCCCCTGTCCACCGCTGCCGAACGGGATCCCGGAGTTGAGCGCGACCCGGCCGTGCTCCAGGAAGACGTCCGCCGGGTCGACGCCGTCGCCGAGGCCCAGGGCGCGGCAGTCGAGCCAGGCGAGGTAGGTGGCCTCGCCCGGGCGGTAGGTGATCGCCGGGAGGTGCTCGGCCAGCAGGTCCGCGAGCAGGCGCCGGTTGTCGTCGAGGCCGGCGAGCAGGGCGTCGAGCCAGCCGGTGCCGTCGCGCAGGGCGGCGGTGTGGGCGATGACGCCGAGGTGGCTGGGACCGTGACTGACCTCCTCGGGCAGCCGGGCCAGGTCGGCGGCGGCCGAGGGTCCGGCGATGGCGAGGGCGGCCTTGAGGCCGGCCAGGTTCCAGGCCTTCGACGCCGACATCAGCGACAGCCCGCTCTCGCCGCCCGGCACGCTCAGGTACGGCACGAAGGTGACGCCGCCCGCGGTGAGCGGCGCGTGGATCTCGTCGGCGACCACGCGCACGCCGTGCCGGTCGGCGAGGGCGGCCACGGCGGACAGTTCCTCGGCGGTGTGCACGGTGCCGGTCGGGTTGTGCGGGCTGCACAGCAGGAAGGCGGCGCGACGGCCTGCGGCCGTCACCCGCCCAAAGGTCTCGTCCAGGGTGTCGAGGTCGATACGCAGGTCCACGCCCAGCGGAGCCTCCACCACCCGCCGGTCCATGTGCTCGACGAACTGGTAGAACGGCGGATACACGGGTGAGTTCACGACGACCGGATCGCCCGGCCCGGTGACCAGTTTGAGCATTTCGACCACACCGAGCATCACGTCCGGAACGATCGCCGTCCGCTCGACGGCGAGCCCGTCCCAGCCCCACCGCTTGTCGGCGAAGCCGGCCAGCGCCTCGGCGTACCCGGTGCCCGCCGGGTAGCCGGTGTCGCCGAGGGCGAGGGCGTCGGTGAGCGCGCGGACGATCGGTTCGGCGAGCGGCACGTCCATCTCGGCCACCCACAGCGGAAGGACGTCGTCGGGGTACGTGCGCCACTTCATGCTCGTACGACATCGCAGGCGGTCGAGGGTCAGGGCGCGAAAAGGATTTGGTTCACCGGACGTTTCGTGCGGGATCCTGGTCATGGGCACAAGATAGGGGGCTGTGCGGTGGCCGGGAACGGCGAGGACGGGGAGCAGGCAGTGACGGGCGGCGGATTCCTCGAAGTGGCCTGTGACGAGTCGGGGTCGGACGGTGAGAATCTCACCGGCGGGAACACCGATGTGTTCGCGCATGCCAGCGTGCGGCTGCCCGTGGAAACGGCCGCGGCCTATGTGCAGGAGATCCGGAACCGTATTCGTTCGCCCGCGGAGGAGTACAAGGCGAACCATCTGCTGCGGGAGAAACACCGGGCGGTGCTGGAATGGCTGCTTGCGCCCGCGGGACCGATCCATGGCCATGCCAAGGTGCATCTGATCGAGAAGGCGTACTTCGTCGTCGACCGGGCCGTCGACCTGCTGCTCGGCGACCGGACCGAGGCGCTCGGCCTGTACCGTGCGGGGCGCGGCGATTTCGGCGACGCGCTCTGGCGGGAATTCCTGGGAGCCGCCAACCAATTGCTCCGGGTGAGGAACGGGGGCGGGCCCGAGGAACCCGTCGAGGCGTTCTTCCGTGCCGTGAAGGCGCTGCGGGGCGCGGATTGCCGTACGGAAGTGGCCGAAACACTGGACCGGATTGCGGCCTCCCGGTCGCGCGCCGATTCCTATCGGGCGCGGCTGCTGGACGGGCCGCCCCTCGTTCCCGTCCTCAATCCCCTTCTGCCCGCCATCGTGAGAACGGCCGCGCACTGGAGTGCCCCGGGCCGGTCCGTGCGTCTCGTCCACGACCGGCAGAACATGCTGACGCCGGAACGCATCGCATGGATCGAGGAGACGGCCCGGCGGGCCGGGATCGGCTTCGCCGGGCTGCGGCTCGTGCACTCACGGCTCGACCCGCGGGTGCAGGTCGCCGACTTCCTCGCCGGGATCGCCCGCAAGATCGCCTCCGACGAGCTGAACGGACAGGGCGACCCGGCGCTCACCACGCTGCTGCGTCCGTACGTGGATTTGGCGTCCGTGTGGGGCGACGAGCGCAGCTGGACACTGCTCGGACAGGAGCCGGTGCAAGAACGATCACCTGTGCGGTGAACACGGGCGGCCCCGGCCACGTATGGAGAGAGGGTGCTCAACTCCGGGAGGGCCCCGCGGCGTTCACGCCGCGCTGTACTGGTTCGGGAGCCATGCATGAGGCACGCACGACGACGTCTCGTCCGGCGAGTGACACGGCTGGCGGCCGTCGGCGGACTCCTCCTCGGGGGAACGATGGTCACACGCGCCGTGGCGAGCGAACCTCCCGACGCCCCCGCCGTCCCGCGCACCTACGCCGCTTCGACGGCCGGCACCGGCAGCGATCTCGTCGCACGCCTGGGCACGTCCCGTACGGCGGGCAGCTGGATCGGTTCCGACGGGAAGCCGGTCGTCGCGGTCACCGACGCGGAGGCGGCCGCCGAAGTACGCAGGACCGGTGCCGAGGCGAAGATGGTCGACCACAGCATGGACGAGCTGAAGTCGGCCACGTCGACGCTGCGTTCGGCACCGCGGGTGCCCGGTACGGCGTGGGTCATGGACTACCGGTCCAACGAGGTGGTCGTACGGGGCGACAGCACCGTCTCGGCCGCCGACTGGTCCCGGATGACGCGGGTCGCGGACGGCATCGGCGGCTTCGTCCGCATGGAGCGCACCGAGGGCACGTTCACGACGCGGCTCAACGGCGCGCTGCCGCTGCTGTCGACCGCCGGGCGCTGTTCGGCCGGTTTCAACGTCACCGACGGCCGGCGCGACTTCATCCTCACGGCCGGGCACTGCGGGCCGAACGGTTCCGTGTGGTTCGCCGACAACCGAGGCACCCGGCAGATCGGCCAGACCGTTCAGCAGAGCTTTCCCGGCGGAGACTTCTCCCTGGTGGAGTACGCGAGCGGGGACGCGGGCGCCGGGGCCGACGTCGTGTCCATCGGGGACGGCAAGGGGGTGCGGATCACCGGTGTCGCGGATCCCGCCGTCGGCCAGCGGGTGTTCCGCAGCGGCAGCACGAGCGGGCTGCGCGACGGCGAGGTGACGGCGCTCAACGCCACGGTCAACTACCCCGAGGGCACGGTCACGGGGCTCATCGAGACGAACGTGTGCGCCGAACCCGGGGACAGCGGCGGTCCGATGTTCTCCGAGGGGATCGCGCTGGGCGTGACATCGGGCGGCAGCGGTGACTGCAGCGCGGGCGGGACGACGTTCTTCCAGCCCGTGTCCAAGGCGCTGGCCGCGCTCAACGTCAAGCTGCTCGTGGCGGCGCAGAACGGCTCGGGTCAGCAGGGCGCCGCCCCGTCCGCATCCGCCACCCAGAGCGCGATCGCGCCCGGCGACGCCTCGCCCGGTTCGTCGGCCCCGATCACGGGGGTGACCGCCTCGACGCTGCTGTCCCGGCTCGCGGATCCGAAGAACGTGGGCCCTGGTCTGCTGGTCATCGCGGGCAGCATGGTCGCGCTGGTGGCGGCCCGGTACATCCGCGCGGAGCAGGACCGCAAGGCGTACCGGCGCTACTACTCGGCGACGTGGGGCTGACCGGGCCCGGCTCGTCAGCCCCCGTCACCCCAGGGTCAGGAGCACGGTGGCCACCGCCGCGCCGGTCAGCCCGATGGCCCGGCGCCCGGTGAGGTGTTCGTGGAGGAGGACGAACCCCAGGACCACGGGCAGCGCCGGGTACAGGGAGGCGAGGACGACGGCGACCGCGAGCAACTGCCGCTGGGCGGCCAGCAGATAGAGGACGAGTCCGAGCGCCGCTCCCGCTCCGATCAGCAGCGCCTGCGCGTGGCGCCGCGTCGGCAGCCGTATCTCCCGTCGGTGCCGGACGGCGACCGGCAGCAGGACCACTACGGCGGCGACGCGGCCCGCCGCGACCGGCCACAGCCCGCTCGACGCCGCGGCCTGGCCGAGCGCGAGGTACTGCACGGCCACACCCGCACTGGCCAGCAGCCCGTCGGTCACACCGCCGACCGGCCCGGTCGGCCCGGTCGGCCCGGTCGGCCCTCCGCGGTCGTCCGCCACGAGCCAGAGCGCCGGCACCGTGACCGCAAAGCCGGCCCAAGCCGGCACCCCGGGCCGGTCACCGAGCAGGACCACCCCGCACAACACGGACAACGCGACGGAGGTGACGGCGCTCACAGGAACGACGGTGCTCATGGCACCCCGGCTCAGGCCCCGGTTGAGGAAGTGCATCGCCGCGCCGCTGCCGACGCCGGACAGCGCACCCCACAGCAGATCGGTGGGGCGCACGGATTCGGCGGGGACGAGGAGGGCGGCCGCGGTGGCGAGGAGCAGGCCGCCGAGCTGGCCGAGGAGGGTGACGGCGGCGAAATGGGCACGTCTGGAGAGCATCCCGCCGGTGAAGTCGACGATGCCGTAGACGACGGCCGAGGTCAGCGCGAGAAAGGCACCCATCGGGACAGGAGTGCCCCGGCAGGGTGTTCCGATGCACGGACAGGCGGGCCGAGGAAGATGCTCGGGCGGCCTTCGTCGAGCCTAGTGCTCAGGCCGCCTTCTCCTGCTGCGGGGCCGCGGCGGCCCACTCCAGGACGAGGCGCTGGTACTCCTCGCGCTGCTCGACGCTCAGTGTCCCGCCCGACCGGCGCCACAGCGCCCGGATCTCCTCGTTGACCTCGTCAGCCGAGCGATCGGAGGCGAATTCAACAGTGGTGGACATGCTGTGAAGCATACGGTTCCAGAGGTGAAGGCGCTGTGAGTAAGCACACCCAATGCGGACATATCGGACCGTGTTGCTGATCACGTCCATCTGTCCGCGGAGGTCGCCGAGTTCAGACGTCCGCCGCCCCCAGGACCAGCACCTGGATCGCCAGGACGGCGGCACCGCGGGCCCAGTCGTGAAAGTCGGACACCTTGGTCTCCAGGTCGATCGGCGCCGCCAGCGGGTGCCGGTGGGCCCGGACGGTCTCGGCCACGGTCTTGCCGGCGACGTCCATCAGCCCCACCCCCTCGCCGGCGAGCAGGATCTTCTGCGGGAGCACGAAGTTGCCGATCTGGGCCACCAGGATGCCGAGGGCCCGGGCCGCCTCCTCGACGACCCGGGCGGGCATCGGCTCCCCCGCCGCGGCGAGCTCCAGGATCTCCTCGTAGGTGCGGTCACGGCCCGTGGCAGCCTGCACCTGGTACCGGATGCTGGGGACGGTCAACAGGGAGACGGCACTGCCGCGCGCCCCGTCGGGGGTGAGCGGGCCGTTGGGGTTCACGATCCAGTGGCGGCCGAAGCCGCGGTCCTCCTCGGCGTACGGCACCCGCTTGCCGCCCAGGACCAGGCCGTACCCGATACCGGCACCGATGGTGAGCACCACGAAACGGTCGAGGCCACGGCCGGCGCCGAACCAGGCCTCGGCCTCGACGAGGGCGGCCACGTCGTTCTCCACGACGACCGGCAACCCGGTGCGCCCCTCGACGAGGCCGGCGAGCGGGACGTCGCTCCACTGCAGGAACGGGGACTCCGCGACCACGGCACGGTCCTCGACGAGACCGCCCACACCGATGCCGATGCCGGCCAGCCGGGGGTGGGCGCCGGCGAGTTCCTCGGCCATCTCCCCCAGCACGTCCACGACTTCGGCGGGGTCATGGGTGGCGAGGGGGCGGTCGTAACGGGCGACGATCTCGCTCCTGAGGGTGGTCACGACGCCGTAGACCATGTCCTCGGTGATCTTGAAGCCGGCGAAGGCGAGGGATTCGGCGACGACGTCCAGCGGCTGGGACGGACGGCCCTGACGCACCTCGGCCGGGGTGCCCGCTTCGGGGACCTCGACGAGGAGACCCGACTCGATCAGCGGCTTGGTCAGCCGGGTGAGGCTGCCCGCGGACAGGTTGAGCCGCCGGGCGAGTTCGGTGCGCGACAGGGGGCCACCGAGGAGCACCTCGATCGCCACGGAGCGCTCACCGGAACTGAGCGGAAGCCAGCTGGCGGCTACTGGGGTCATGGTCGACAGACTCCCACATCATTTTTTTTCAGCACAGAAACAACCAGGCCAGCATACGGCGATCAGGACCAGCTTCAGGAGATGTCCTCGCACCTCTTGACGCGGAGATTGTTTCGCATCAAAAGTAAATGCCGCCCGAGGACGAGCCGCCGCATGCGAGGGAGTCTCCCGATGACCATCGCCTCCAGCAGCCCTCCGTCGCGCCTGCCACTGAACGGCCCGACGGGGGCGAAGACCGAACCGAGGACACGTCGGAGCGCGGCCGGAGAGATGTCCAACGTCGTGGCAGGTGCAACTTCGCCGCCTCCGCGGGCTGGACCTACACCGACAAGAAGGGGTACATGGCGCCCTCCTCCAGGGCGGCGGCCGCGTTCGACGTGGCGGAAGGCCTCCAGGAACAAGGAGGGCGCCCGGAAGTGGGTGGAGTACCTGGCCTCGGACGCGTGCAGGACATCTACGACAACGGCAATCCCGTGACCAGCCTCAACGAGACCAACAAGCAGATCGACCTCGTCCTCGGCCAGTGAAAGGCACCCACTCCATGACGTTCTCCCTCGGCATCGTCGGCGCCGGCCAGTTCTCCGGCCAGTTCGCCACGCTGTTCCAGGCCCACCCCGGTGTCAGCGACGTGTACGTCACCGATCTGCTGCCCGAGCGGGCCGAGCAGCTCGCCGGTGCACAGGGACTGGCCGGTACCTTCCCGTCGTACGAGGCCATGCTGGAGTCGAAGGCCGTCGACGCGGTCGCGATCTTCACCCAGCGCTGGACCCACGGACCGCTGGTCCTCCAGGGCCTGAACGCGGGCAAGCACGTCTACTCCGCCGTCCCCATGGCGATCACCACGGAGGAGATCGCTGCGATCATCGACGCGGTCAAGGCGACCGGGCTGACGTACATGATGGGCGAGACCAGCCAGTACAACCCCGCGACCGTGCACGCCCGCAACCAGATCGCCGAGGGCGCCTTCGGGCGGCTCTTCTACGCCGAGGGCGACTACGTCCACGACATGGACCTCGGCTTCTACGAGGCGTACCAGTACAGCGGCGGCGAGAACTGGAAGGCGACCGCCAGCTATCCCCCGCTGCTGTACCCGACGCACGCGGTGGGCGGTGTGCTCGGTGCCTGGCGGACGCACGCGGTGAGCGTGTCCGCGATCGGCGTCGTGGACGGGCGGGGCGACGGTGTCTTCGACAAGGAGGTCAGCCAGTTCGGCAACGACTTCTCCAACGCCACCGCGCTGTTCGAGGTGGCCGGCGGCGGCTCGTTCCGTACGAACGAGTTCCGGCGGGTGGGCTATCCGTCCCACATACGGGAGTCCCGTTTCCGCTTCTTCGGCACCGAGGCGAGCATGGAGCAGCTCGCCACCGTGGCCCTGTGGCAGGACAAGAAGGGGGTCAAGGACATCAGCGAGCTCCTCGAACCCAAGCCGACGATGTCCCCCGACGACCCGTCCCTGCAGCACATCGCGCCGGAGCTGCGGGCCGCCTTCACCTCGGGTTCGGCGCCGGTGCACGACCGCGCCCGGCTGCCCCGGGAGTTCGACCACCTGCACAACGGCCACGAGGGCAGCCACCACTTCCTGGTGGACGACTTCGTGACCGCGGTGAACACCCGCACCCTGCCGTCGGTGAACGCCTGGGTCGCGGCCCGTTACACCCTGCCGGGCATCATCGCGCACGACTCGGCGCGGCAGGGCGGGGTCAGGCTGGAGATCCCGGACTTCGGGGACGCCCCCGAGGCGTGACGTTTCCCCGTGAGCCGGGTTCCTGCGCTGCGTCAGGTGCCCGGCTTACGGCCGTACACGAAGACGTCGTCGCCGGTCTTCAGCAGCGACCAGTACTTCTTCGCGACGGTCTTGGTCATGTTGACGCAGCCGTGCGAGCCGGGCGGGTTCCACATGCTGACGCCGACCGAGTGGAAGGCCTGGCCGCCGTCGAAGAACTGGCTGTAGGGCATCGGCACGTTGTAGATGTTCGAGACGTGGTCGATGTCCCGCCAGTAGATCTTCTTCAGGCCGGTGCGCGTCTCGTAGCCGTTGCGGCCGGTGCGGACCGGAACCGGGCCGTAGACGAGCCGGCTGCCGTCCTGGATCCAGCTCAGCTGGAGCGTGAGGTTCACGCAGGCGATGCGGCCCTTGTTCGTCGGGCACTTGCCGTCCTTGTTGGGGTTGTCGCCGACGGCCTTCTGCTTGTTCATCAGGTCCATCACGCCCCAGGTGACCGGGCCCGCGTAGCCGGCGTTCGGGGTGATGCCGTGCTTGGTCTGGAAGGCCTGGATGGCCTTGCAGTCGGCGGCGGACTGCTTGCCGTCGACCGGCCGGCCGAGGAACTTCTCCACCTGCTTCTGATACGGGCCGGCCTGGGTCGTACAGCTCGGGGCCGCCTGCGCCGGTGCGGCGGCGAGCGTGAGTGTGAGCGGTGCGACGAGTCCGCCGGTGATGCCGAGTGCGACGGCGCGCCGTCTGCGTATGTCCCCCATGGCCGGGCCCTTCCCTTGCGTGGTCGTGTGGACTTCTGCCAGGTAGACCCGTGTACGGGGGTGTCGGTTGTGGCCCGGACCGGGCTGTGACCGAACGGTGAAGTTTCGACGGGCGGCGGGCCGCGGGCTGCTGGGAGAGGGCGGGCGCCTCAGACGTCGCCGGAGGGCCGGACCGCGGCCCGGAAGCCGGTGTTGACCGCGGTGAGGCCGCCGTCGACGGTGAGGGTCGTGCCGGTGATCCAGGCCGCGTCACGGGAGGCCAGGAAGGCGACCGCGGCGGCGATGTCCTCGGGTTCGCCGACCCGGCCCAGGGGATAGAGCGGGCGGACCGCGTCGAGCTCCGCGTCCCGTCCCTCCCAGGCCGAGGTGCGCACCGTGCCCGGCGCCACCAGGTTGACGCGGACCCCGCGGGCGGCGGCGTGCCCGGCGAGGGTGCGGGTGAGGGAGCCGAGGCCGGCCTTGGCGGCGCTGTAGGCGTGGTTGCCGAAGTCCTGGAGGCCGTTGACGGAGCCGATGTTCACGATGGCGCCGCGCCCGGTGGCGGCCAGGTGGGGAAGAGCGGCACGGCAGCAGCGGTAGGGGCCGGTGAGGGTGATGTCGAGGTCGCGGGCCCACTCCTCGTCCGGGCCGTCCTCGAAGAGCGGGGTGTCGGGTGTGCAGGAGGCCGCGCTGTTGACCAGGACGTCGAGCGAGCCGAGGACGTCGACGGCGTGGGCGACGGCCGCCTCGACGGACGCGCGGTCGGCGACGTCACAGGCCGATGCCTCCGCCGCGAGCCCCAGGTCCCGCAGCTTCGACGCGGTCCTCTCGGCCTCGGGCCCGTCCCTGTCGGTCACCAGGACGCGCGCCCCTTCCTCGGCGAGGCGGCGTGCGGTGGCCGCGCCGATGCCGCGGGCCGCACCGGTGATCAGGACGCCGTGACCTGCGAAGCGCGTTGTGTCCGTCATGGACCGAACCGTAGTGCGGGGACGATCACTCCGGCAGATACCGTGCGTCCATGTCCGCGTTCATTCAGCAACTCCCCGCGCTCCTCGGTGTCGTGATCGGCGCGCTCGGTTCGTATGTGGTGGTCGTGCGGGGCGACCGGATGAGGTTTCGGCGCGAGCAGGCGGCGCGGTGGGAGGAGCGCCGGCTGACGGTGTACGCCGACTACGCACAGTCGGTGAAGAAGACGGTCACGGTCACGTACCGTGTCGCCGCCGCGGCCGGTGTCGATCCGCACCCGGATCCCCTGCCCCTCGCGGAAGCGCAGCCGCTGCTGGCCGAGGCGACCACCGGCCGGGACCCCTCGGGCGAAGCCCTGATCATGCTGGGCAGCCGCGCGGTGGTCGAGAAGGCCCGGGCCTGGGTCGTGGCGGCGATGGAGATGGAGCGGTTCGTGCGCGAGGGCCGGGACGACCGCGAGGCCTGGCAGGCCCTGCTGGAACGGCAGCGCGCCGGACGCGAGGCCTACTACGCCGCCGTACGCGACGACCTGGGTCTGCCGCCGGGCCATTCGGCACGCTGGCCGCTCCCGGCGGCGAACCCGGTGCCGCCTCAGCGGTAACCCGTCGTGTCCGCCGGCTTCCCCGCGTCCTGGACCTCGACGACGTACCGCCAGGCGTCGGGGCGGCTGCCGTCGAGGTCCGTGAAGCCGTAGACCTGCGCGAGCTGCCCGCTGGAGAGGGAGGCCCCGTTCCAGCGGGCCACGTCGGGGTCGGCGGCGAGGGCGGCGACGGCGCGGCCCACATAGCGCGGGGTCTCGGAGATGGCGAAGTGCGGGACCTGGGCGAGGGCGTCGCGCCAGTTGTCCTCCCGCACGCCGAAGCCGTCGAGCATCATCTCCGAGCGCAGCCAGCCCGGGGTCAGCGCGACGGCGGTGGCGCCGCGGGGTCCGAGTTCGTGGCCCAGGGCGAAGGCCATGCGCAGCACGGACGCCTTGGCGAGGTCGTAGAAGAAGGAGGAGCGGTAGTGGTCGCGGTTGTACTCCGCGGTGCCGTCGGTCATCTCGATCACCAGTCCGCCGGGGTGGCGCAGGAGCAGGGGCAGCGCGTGGTGGTTGGTGATCGCGTGGGTCTCGACCGCGAGGCGGAGCAGCCTGAGGCCGTCGTCGAGGTCGTGCTCCCAGACGGGGCTGTCCCAGGCGAAGAGCTTCTCGCCGCCCCAGATGTCGTTGACGAGAATGTCGAGACGGCCCTGTTCCTCCGCGATGCGGTCGACGAGCGCGCGGACCTGCGCCGGGTCGAGGTGGTCGGCGGGTACGGCGATGCCGTGGCCGCCGGCCTCGGTGACCAGGTCGGCGGTGTCCTCGATCGTCTCGGGGCGGTCGTACTCGGAGCGACGGCCGCGCGTGCTGCGTCCCGTGACGTAGACGGTGGCGCCGGCCGCGCCGAGTTCCACGGCGATGCCGCGTCCGGCTCCCCGTGTCGCCCCGGCGACGAGCGCGATCTTGTCCTTCAGCGGCTGTGACATGTCCGGCCTCCCGACCCTCTGCGAGCGATGTCGTGATCGAGGGTGCCGGGTAAGCCGGACATCTTCTGTCGTCTTTCTGTCGTCTCTTACGGGTCTTTCGGGCGGGTCACCCGGCCGGGCGCAGTTTCGCGTCGAGGTCGTCGTAGGTCGGCAGGAACCAGATGTGGCCGCCGTTGTTGGTCTCGTGGACGAAGTCGCGCAGGGCGGTGCTCTCGGCGATGTGCTGAGAGACGTCGCCGACGACGGCGAGGCGCAGCCGGTAGTTCACGAACTTCTGCATGACCGCCCCCGCGACACCCGACCGCAGCCGGAAGAACTCGTCGGCGACCCGCTCCACCGGCACCGCGACCAGCTCGGCGTCCTGCCCGAACGCGTCGCCGATCAGATCGAGCGCCGCGCGCTCGCCGTCCAGGGGCGGGCCGTCGGGGGCGCAGCGCAGGACGCGCACGTCATGCAGGGTCACGAGCGTGTTGGTGGTCATGGGGCGCGATCGTACGGCCGCGCCCCACGCCCGACCACGGGTTTTCCGGTCTCAGTGGCCGCGGGCGATCCAGTCCTCCAGGTGCGGCGCCTCGGCTCCGATGGTGGTCGGGTCGCCGTGGCCGGTGAGGACCTTGGTCTCGGGCGGGAGGGTGAGCAGGTGGGTGCGCAGGGAGTCGATGATCGTCGGGAAGTGGGAGTAGGAGCGTCCGGTGGCGCCGGGGCCGCCCTGAAAGAGGGTGTCGCCGGTGAAGACGACGCCCAGGCCGGGGTCGTGCAGGCACACCGCGCCCGGCGCGTGGCCCGGGGTGTGCAGGACCGTGAGGTCGGCGCCCGCGGCCTCGATGATCTGGCCGTCCACGAGATGGGCGTCGGGGTCGCGGTCCGGATGGGTCTGCTTCCACAGCGGCAGGTCGTCGGGGTGGAGCCAGATCGTGGCGCCGGTGCGGTCGGCGAGTTCGGGTGCGGCGTCGATGTG
This sequence comes from Streptomyces sp. NPDC049627, assembly GCF_044465645.1. NCBI lineage: Bacteria > Bacillati > Actinomycetota > Actinomycetes > Kitasatosporales > Streptomycetaceae > Streptomyces > Streptomyces sp. NPDC049627. The sequence continues at coordinate 273,444 of NZ_JBITLW010000014.1, forward strand.
GTCGTTGTGGGCGTGGGTGCACACGATCGCGGTGAGGCGCCGGTCGCCGACGGCCTCGGCGATGGCGTCGGCGTCATGGGCGGCGTCGATGACGATCACTTCGTGGTCGTCGCCGACGAGCCACACGTTGTTGTCGACGTCCCAGGTGCCGCCGTCGAGGGTGAACTGCCCGGAGGTGACGAGGCGTTCGATGCGGGCGGCCATCAGAGCATCACCACCGAGCGCAGGACGTCGCCGTGGTGCATGCGCTCGAATGCCTTCTCCACGTCGGTGAGTTGGATGGTCTCGGTGACGAACGCCTCCAGGTCCAGGCGGCCCTGCAGATGCAGGTCGATCAGCATGGGGAAGTCGCGGGAGGGCAGGCAGTCGCCGTACCAGCTCGACTTGAGCGCGCCGCCGCGGCCGAAGACGTCCAGCAGGGGCAGTTCCAGCTTCATCTGAGGGGTCGGCACGCCGACCAGGACGACCGTGCCGGCGAGATCTCGGGCGTAGAAGGCCTGCTTGTACGTCTCCGGGCGGCCGACGGCCTCGATGACGACGTCGGCGCCGAAGCCGCCGGTCAGCTCGCGGATCGCCTCGACGGGGTCGGTCTCGCGGGAGTTGACCGTGTGGGTGGCGCCCATGGTGCGGGCCGTGGCCAGCTTGCGGTCGTCGATGTCCACGGCGATGATCCGCGCCGCCCCGGCCAGGCGTGACCCGGCGATCGCCGCGTCGCCGACGCCGCCGCAGCCGATGACCGCGACGGTGTCACCGCGGCCGACGTTGCCCGTGTTGATGGCCGCGCCGATCCCGGCCATCACCCCGCACCCCAGCAGACCCGCGACCTGCGGGGCCACCGAAGCGTCCACCTTGGTGCACTGTCCGGCCGCCACCAGGGTCTTCTCCGCGAACGCGCCGATTCCCAGTGCGGGCGACAGCTCCTGCCCGGTGGAGGCGAGGGTCATCTTCTGCCGGGCGTTGTGGGTGTCGAAGCAGTACCAGGGCCGCCCGCGCAGACAGGCCCGGCACTGACCGCACACCGCACGCCAGTTGAGGATCACGAAGTCCCCGGGGGCGACATCGGTGACCCCCTCCCCCACCGACTCCACGACACCCGCGGCCTCGTGCCCGAGGAGGAAGGGGAAGTCGTCGCTGATGCCGCCCTGCTTGTAGTGCAGGTCGGTGTGGCACACACCGCAGGCCTGCACCTTCACCACGGCCTCACCCGGCCCCGGATCGGGCACCACGATGGTCTCCACCCGCACCGGCTCGTCCTTGCCCGGTGCGATCACGCCGCGAACTTCCTGCGCCATGGTGCTCCACCCTTCCCTCGGCGGCTCTCGGTCCACTCCCGACCCTAGAGGTGACTGATCGGTAAAGGGCTGGGGCACCGCTCATGACCTCACCTTCCGGCCACCGTCCCGACCCATCCGGCCACGGCCGCCGAAACACTCCCGTAGATACCCCCAGGGGTACCTCTGCTATGTTTGCCATATACCCCCGGGGGTAATCCGCCGAGGGTTCACGAGGTGACCAGGAGAGGAGCACTGCCGTGTACTTCGTCGACACCATCGACGTGCCGGGGCTCGGGAACCGCAGCTATCTGGCGGGCGACGAACACAGCGCCGTGGTGGTCGATCCGCCCAGGGACATCGACCGGGTCATCGCGGCCGCCGCGCGGCGGGGTGTGCGCATCACCCATGTCGCCGAGACCCATGTGCACAACGACTATGTGACCGGCGGTCTGGAGCTGGCCCGGATCACCGGCGCCGCCTATCTCGTACCGGCCGCGGCGCGGGTCGGGTACGAGCGGGTCCCGGTCGCCGACGGGGACCGTACGCGGATCGCCGACCGTCTGGTGCTGCGCGCCCTGGCCACTCCCGGGCACACCCCGCACCACACGTCGTACGTGCTGGAGGACACCGGCCGCGCGGTGGCCGTCTTCACCGGTGGTTCCCTGCTGATCGGCACGGTCGGGCGGCCCGATCTGGTGGAGCCCCGGCTGACGGGGCGGCTGGCGCGGGCGCAGTACGACTCCGCGCACCGGCTGGCCGCCGAGCTGCCGGACGAGACGGCGGTGCTGCCGACGCACGGTTTCGGCAGCTTCTGCTCGGCGACCCGGGCGGCGGGCGGGGCGGCGACGACCATCGGGCATGAGCGTGCCGTCAACGAGGCCCTGGTGAAGGATGTCGACGCGTTCGTCGCCGACCTGCTCGCCGGGCTGGACGACGTGCCCGCGTACTACGCCCACATGGGCCCGGCGAACGCGCGGGGCCCGGCGCCGGTGGACCTGACCCCGCCGCGCCCCGCCGACGCCGAGGACATCGCGGCGCGGCTCGCCGCCGGGGAGTGGGTGGTGGATCTGCGCAACCGTGTCGCGTTCGCCGAGGGCCATGTCGCCGGCTCGCTGAACTTCGAGGCGGAGGGGCAGCTCGCCACGTATCTGGCCTGGCTGCTCCCGTGGGGCAAGCCGGTCACCCTGCTCGCCGAGACCCCGGCCCAACTGGCCGACGCCCAGCGGGAACTGGTCCGGGTCGGCATCGACCGGCCGGCCGCCGCGGCGACCGGTTCCCCCGCCGACTGGACACGTCAGGGCGAGCGGCCGCGCTCCTTCCCGCGCGGCACCTTCGCCGAACTGGCCGCGCAGGACGGCGTCGTGGTCCTGGACGTGCGGCGCGACTCCGAGCGCGTCGCCGGTCACATCAAGGGCTCGGTGCACATTCCGCTGCACCGGCTGCGCGACCGTCTCGGGGAGATACCGGACGGCACCGTGTGGGTGCACTGCGCCGGCGGCATGCGGGCCGCCATCGCCGCCTCGCTGCTCGACGCGGCAGGACGTGACGTCGTCGCCGTCGACGACGCCTTCGCGGCGGCACACGACGCCGGCCTCCCCATGGCGCGGATCAGCGCGGCCGAGGCCCATGAGCGGACGGGCACGGACGCCGTACTGGTGGACGTGCGGGAGCCCGGCGAATGGGCCACGGGGCACGCTCCGGGCGCCGTGCTCGCGCCCCTGTCGTCGCTGACGTCGGGTGAGCCGCTCCCGCCGGCCGCGCAGGGACGCCCGGTCGTCGCGATCTGCCGCTCCGGCAAGCGTTCCCGCGAGGCCGCCGCCCTGCTCTCGGCGCGCGGAACCGAAGTCGTGGACGTCATCGGCGGGATGCGGGCCTGGGCCGAGGCGGGGCTCCCGGTGGTCGCGGAGCCGGAGGCATCCTGCGGCACCCCCGGCCACCCCCGGTGAGCGCCCTGGTCCTCGGTCTGCTCGCCGGTGCCGCCACCGGGCTCGCGCTCGGGGCACTGGGAGGTGGCGGCAGTGTGCTGGCCGTGCCCGCGCTGATGTACCTGCTCGGCTTCACACCCGCCGCGGCCGCCACCGCGAGCCTGGTCGTCGTCACCGTCACCTCTGTGGCCGCGCTCGGCGTGCACGCCCGTGAGGGCACGGTGCGATGGCGCGCCGGGGCGCTGTTCGCGGCGGCGGGCCTGGTGCCCGCGGCGGTCGGCGGGGCCGTGTCCGGGCGGCTGCCTCCCGGGGTGCTCACGGGGGCGTTCGCGCTGATCGCCGCTGTCGCCGCGCTGCGCATGCTCCGGCCGTCGGCCGCCGTACGGCACGACGAGGTGCCGGTGCGTCCCGGCCGGGTCGTTCAGGCCGGAGCGGGCCTCGGTGCGGTGACCGGGCTGCTCGGGGTCGGCGGCGGCTTCCTCGCCGTACCCGCGCTGGTGAACGTGGTCGGGCTGCGCATGCGGGCCGCCGTCGGCACGAGCCTGCTGGTCATCACCGTCAACTCACTGGTCGCGCTGGCGGCCCGGGCGGGTTCGGCGGCGCCGGTCGACTGGGGACACGTCGCGCCGTTCGCGGCGGCCGCGGTGCTCGGCGCGTGGGACGGCAAGCGGCTCGCCGGGAAGGTCTCCGGAGGCACGCTTCAGCGGATCTTCGCGTACGTCCTGCTGGCGGTGGCCGTGTTCATGCTGGCCGACGCCGTCGTATGAACCGCAGGGACGTGACATCTACGCCCGTGGCCCGTACCCGTGGCACCTGTGCCGGCCAACCGCGGCACCTATGCCAACGACAGGAACAGCTTCTCCAGCCGTGCCTTCATCTGCTCCGTCGTCTCACCGTTGCGATCGCCCTTCTCGGCGTCGGTGAGGCACTGCTGGAGCCCGGTCGCGATGATCGCGAAGCCGGCCCGGTCGAGAGCCCGGGAGGCGGCGGCGAGCTGCGTGACGACGTCCTCGCAGTCGCGGCCCTCCTCGATCATCTTGATCACTCCGGAGATCTGACCCTGCGCCCGGCGCAGGCGGTTCAGCACCGACTTGAGGTCATCGCCCTCGAACTGCAGCTCCACGATCACTCCTCTGCATACCCTTGGGGGTATTTTACCTCCTTCCCCTCGAAAGGATCTCGCTTCCCGTGAACTCACCGCTCGAGCCCCCCGCCCTCGACGCCGACGAGGCCCGCACCCGCCTGCCCGGCCTGACCGTCATCGACGTGCGCACCCCGGGTGAGTACGCCGCCGGGCATCTGCCCGACGCCCTCAACATCCCCATGGACCGGCTCGACTCAGCCCTGCCCGCGCTGCGGCGGCTTCCCGGCGAGCTGCTGGTGGTCTGCGCCTCCGGCGCCCGCTCGGAGCGAGCCTGCCGCCTCCTCGCCGGGCACGGCATACCGGCCATGACCCTGTCAGGCGGCACCCAGGGCTGGGCAGGGCGCGGGCACGAACTGCGGCGGCCGGCGCCGGGCCGGCGCACCGTCTGGGCGATGGAGCGCCAGGTGCGTTTCACCGCGGGCGCGATCGTCCTGCTCGGACTGGCCCTCGGACTGCTGCACCCGGCCTGGCAGCTGCTCTCCGCGGGGATCGCGGCCGGGCTGGTGTTCTCGGCCCTCACCGACACCTGCGGCATGGCCGTCCTGCTGTCGAAGCTGCCGCACAACCGCCCGCGCCCCGCCGACCTCGAAGCGACCCTGGCCACTCTGGCCGAGCGAGGACGGTCCGCCGCCGGCTGAGGAACGTCCGGATCACCTCAGGAAGTCCCGGACGGCCCGGGCGAGGGCCGCCTCGTCCAGGCCGTCCGCACCGCCCAGGGCCAGCAGCCGGTGCGGTACGTGGACCAGCGTCTCGGCGACGTGCCGGGCCGACAGGCCGGGCTGTCCGGGCTCGACCAGCACCACGTCGGCGTGGTCGGCGGCCAGGACAGCGGTGCGCAGGCCGACCTGGTCGAAGGGGCGGACGGTGGCCGCATACAGCACGGTCAGGTCGAGGCCGGACGTGGCGCGCAGGACGGGGTCGAGGGTGGCGCCGACCGCGGCGACCACGCCGTCCAGCCCTTCACGGACGAGTTCGAAGCCCTCGCTCACGCCGCGCGGTTCGGCGTTGGAGTCGCCGGACACATGGACGTACGCCCGGTCGCCGCGCCGTACGGCGCGCTGGATCGCGCGGCGCACCTCGTCGGGGTGTCCGGGCGCGTGCACGGTCCAGCGGGAGTCGGCGGCGAGCCTGGTCAGTTCGTCGACCGCGCCGTAGCCGACGAGGACGGCGGCGGGCGCCGCGGGCACATCGGCGCGGGACCGGGGAAGGGCCTCGGCGGCGGCCAGCAGCATGTCGGAGTTCATGGGAAATCCTTCCGGGGGCGGGTTCATTACGGCACGTCAGGAATTCGTTAAGAAAACGCCCCGACACACCGTCACATGACCCTGAATTACCCGAAGTTATCGACTCCAGCGCGACCTTCTTGAAACTTTAACAAACCCACAGGAATGTGGCTGTCTCTTTGCCCGATCGGGGCATAACGCTGGGCCAGTACGCGGGTTCGGGTGCGTAGCTTGAAGGGAGTTCTTTCCCGCAGACCAAGCCGAGGGGGAGTCCCGTCATGGCCGACACCGCACCACCTCCCGTGACCCGCCCGCGCGTCCATCTGATCGCGGGGCCGACCGGAGTCGGCAAGAGCGCGGCGGCCACCGAGCTGGCCCGGGCCACCGGTGCCCCGATCGTCGTCGCGGACCGGCTTCAGTGCTTCACCGACCTGGCCACCGCCAGCGCCCGCGCCGGAGCCGACGTACCGGGCGTGCGCCGGCACTGGCTGGGCGACCGGACCTTCGCCGACGGCGACCTGTCCGCGACCGAGGCGACGAACGCGCTGGTCGCGCTGGTGGAGCGGCTCGCCTGGACGCACCCGCTCGTGATCGTCGAGGGCGGATCGATCTCCCTGCTGCGGGAGCTGTGCGACCGCCGGTCCGCCCTGGCCTGGCAGCTGACGGTCCGTCTCCTCCCGCTGCCCACACGCGACGAGTACCTGGCCGCCCTGACCCGCCGGGCGCACGAGATGCTGATCCCCGGCGCCTGCGGTCCCGGCCTGCTGAAGGAACTGGCCGCGCTGTGGCGCGATCCCCGCCGGCGGTTGCTCGCGGCCTCCGTCAACGGATTCGAGGCCGTACTCGAATGCTGCGCAAAATATTCACTCGACGTCGCGAACATCGACCGACAGGACATCCCCGAGCGCGTCCTGAACCGGATCGCCGCGCTCATCGCAGAACGGCACGCGGAGCACGGCTTTCTCCAGCATCGTGTGTTCACCGAAATTTTCGGAAGTCCGGTGACGGAATCCGGGTTCGCCCTCGGCGGCCTGGAGCGTGCGGCATGAACGGAACTCCGGATGTGAAGGACGTGGCCGTCGATTTCGGCCACATCATCGACTCCTGTCCGCTCGGCGTCGTCGCGGCGCCGTCCGTCGCCGCCGTACGGGAACTCCTCTGTTTCGCCGCTCCGCACGGACTGCCGGTCTCCGCCCGCGGGGGCGGACAGGCGCTGTACGGGCAGGGTCAGGCGCACGGCGGCTACGTCGTCGACATGGCCCCGCTGAACGAGGTGCGCTGCGCTCCGGACCGGCGGACGCTCACGGCCGGGGCGGGCGCCTCCTGGCGGGATGTCGTACGGGCCGCGCTCGCCGAAGGGCTCACGCCCCCGGTGCTGCCCGACCACCTCGGCGGCAGCGTCGGCGGTGTGCTGAGCACCGGCGGCTTCGGCGGCTCCAGCCACCGGTACGGTCTGGTCGCCGACCGGGTACGGGAGGTGGAGGTCGTCACGGGCACCGGAGAGCACCTGACCTGCTCACCCGACCGTCGCCCGGACCTCTTCCGGGCCGTCCTCGCCGGGCTGGGCCAGTGCGCGCTGATCGTCGGCGCCACGCTCGCCCTCGTGCCCGCCCCCACGCATGTGCGCCGCTACCGCCTGTACTACGACTCGCCCGGCACCTACGTCACCGACCAGCGGCGGCTGGCCCGCGACCCCCGCTTCAGCCATGTCACGGGGCAGGCACGGCCGGCGCTCGACGGCGGCTGGCAGTACATGATCGAGGCGGTGGCACCGCACGCCGCCCCACCGTGCCCCGGCCGGCCACCCGCCGACGACGAGCTGCTCATCGGCGACCTGGACCACGACCGCGACACCGAGGAGATCGCGGACCTGTCGTACGCCGAGTACCTGCACCGCCTCGACCGCGACGAACGTCTCCTGCGCGCCACGGGCGAGTGGCACCGCCCGCACCCCTGGCTCACCCTGCTGCTCCCCGAACAGGCCGTGACCTCCTTCGTTCCGGCCCTGCTGGCCGAGGACGCCCAGCGAGGCCTGCGCGCCTGCGGCACGGTCCAGCTGCGCCCCCTGACCGGCCGGGCCCTGCACGCCCCGCTGATGCCCAGGCCCGCGGGTGAACTCCTCTGCCTCCTGTCCCTGATGCGCACGGCACCACCCGACCGGCCCGGCGTCGTACGCCGTCTGGTGGCGGCCAACCGGGCGCTGTACGAGCGCGCCAGGGCCGTCGGCGGGGTCCTGCACCCGGTCGCGGCGCTGCCCATGGCGCCGGACGACTGGCGTTCCCACTTCGGCCCGGTCTGGCCGGAACTCGCCGGCGCCAAGGACCGGTACGACCCGCACCACATCCTGACCAGGGGGTACGGGCTGTGGGCGTGACGACGGTGACCGTCTTCTGCGGCTCCTCCCCCGGCAGCCGGCCGGGCCATGTGGGGATCGCCGCCGAACTCGGCCGTGCCCTGGCCGGAGCGGGTCTGCGGCTGGTCTACGGCGGCGCCCGCATCGGCCTGATGGGGGCGGTCGCGGACGCGGCTCTGGCCGCCGGGGGCTCGGTCACGGGAGTGGTGCCGAGCCGCATGCTGCCGTACGAGATCACACACCCCGGGCTCACCGAGCTGGAGGTGGTCGCGGACATCCATCAGCGCAAGGCGCGCATGGCCCAGGCGTGCCACGCCTTCGTGGCGCTGCCGGGGGGCCTGGGCACGGCGGAGGAGCTTCTGGAGGTGCTGTCCTGGGCCCAGTTGAGGGTCCACGGCAAGCCGTGCCTGCTTCTCGACCCGTTCGGTTTCTACCGTCCTTTGCTGTCGTTCCTGGAGCACGCGCGGGACGAGGGCTTTCTCCACCCCGGGGACCTGGAGCGGATCGTCGTGTGCGAGTCGGCCGAGGAGGTGGTCGCCCGCCTGACGGGCACGGCCCCGGCCGTCCCGCGCCGCACGGACGAGGTGCGGAAGCCGACGGGCCGGACCGCCTTCCTGTTCTCCGCGGCAGGGTCCCAGCAGCCGGAGATGGGGCGTGAACTCCACGGCGCCGCACCCGCGTTCGCCGACGCGCTGGACGAGGTCTGCTCACTTCTCGATCCGTACCTCGACCTCCCTCTGCGGGAGGTGATGTTCGCTCCGGCCGGGACGCCCACGTCCGGGCTGCTCGACCGCATCGTGTACGGCTATCCGGCGATCTTCGCGCTGCAGGTCGCGCAGTACCGGCTGCTGGAGAGCCAGGGACTCGAACCGGACGTGCTGTTCGGCTACTCGGCCGGGCACATGGCGGCCGCGCACGTGGCGGGTGTCTTCTCACTGGCGGACGCCTGCCACGCGGTCGGCACGTTGTCGCACCTCATGGGGAAGATGCCGGAGGGGGGACGCATGGCCGCCGTGGAGGCCTCCCCCGAGGAACTGCGCCTGGGGCCGACGGCGGTGATCGCCGCGGTCAACGGACCCCGGTCGGTGGTGGTGTCGGGGGACCGCGCGACGGTCACCGAGATCTGCGGGGAGTGGTCGGCCCGTGGTCGCCGCACCCGTCTCCTGCGGGCCGACGTGGCGCCGCACTCCCCGTACTTCGACCCGCTGTTGGCGGACTACCGCCGGGCACTGGAGACGCTGGACCTGCGTGCCCCGCGCATCCCGCTGATCTCCGACACGACTGCCCGGCCGGTGGGCCGCGAGGCCGCCGGGCCGGACCACTGGGTGCGGGCCCTGCGTGATCCGGTCCGCTTCCCGGACGCGGTAGCCCGTATGCGGCGCGACGGGGCGAGCGTCTTCCTCGAGCTGGGGCCGGGCGAGGTACTGACCGGCATGGTCGGTGCCTGTCTCCCGGACGGGGGCGATAGGCCGATCGTGCTGTCGGTCGCCCGGAACTGGCGCGCCGCGCACGGACGGGCCGACGTAGCCTGAAGGCTCCGACCGACTCCGAAGGAGCGCCGTGAGCACTGACCGGACGCCGACCGACCAGCCCGCGTGGCGGCTCCTCCTCGGATACGTACGGCCGCATCGGTGGACCCTGTTGGCCGGAGCCGTGCTGTCGCTGGTCACCGGGGCCACCGGGCTCCTCCTTCCGCTGGTGGCACGGGGGTTGATCGACGACCTGTCCCACGACCGGGCCATCACCGGGGCACTGCTGCTCATGTCCGGCCTGGTCGTGGCCAACGCGGCGGTGGGCGCGTTGGGTTCGTACGTGCTGCGGCGCACCGCGGAGTCGGTGGTGCTCGGCGCGCGGCGCGCCCTGTCGTCGTATCTGCTGCGGCTGCGCATCACGGCGGTGGACCGCAGTGAGCCGGGCGATCTGATGGCCCGCATCACCTCGGACACGACGCTGTTGCGCGAGGTCACGACCGACTCGCTCGTGGGCCTCGGCACGGGCGGCCTCACCCTGCTGGCGACGGTGGTGATGATGGGTCTAGTGGATCCGGTGCTGCTGACGGTCACACTCGCCGTGGTCCTGGGCGCCGGCACGGTCCTCGGCGTGATCGTGCCGCGCATCAACCGGGCCAGCCGGCAGGCGCAGAACGCGGTCGGTGTGATGGGAGCCTCGCTGGAACGGATCCTCGGCGCGCTGCGCACGGTGAAGGCGTCCGGCGCCGAGCACCGGGAGGAGCGGACGCTGCACGAGGCCGCCGAGGAGTCGTGGCGGCAGAGCGTGCGGGCCGCCAAGTGGTCGGCGGCGGCGGGCAACACGGCCGGGCTCGCCATGCAGATCGCCTTCATCACGGTGCTCGCGGTGGGCGGCGCACGGGTGGCGACGGGGGCGATCGACATCGGCACGCTGGTCGCGTTCCTGCTCTACGTCTTCTATCTGATGTCGCCGATCCAGCAGGTCGTCGGCGCGATCACTCAGTACCAGACGGGCGCGGCGGCCCTCGCCCGCATCCAGGAGGCGCTACGGCTGCCCGCCGAACCGGCCGCCGCCCCCGCGCCGTTGCCCGCAGCCGGGGAGCAGCCCGCCGCGCTGGCCTTCGAGGACGTGCGCTTCCGCTACGCCGACGATCTGCCGTACGTGCATCACGGGGTGACGTTCGCCGTGCCCGCGCAGGGCATGACGGCGTTCGTCGGACCGTCGGGCGCGGGCAAGACCACCGTCTTCTCCCTCATCGAGCGGTTCTACGACCCCGAGGCCGGGACCATCACCCTCGACGGACGGGACCTCGCGGACTGGGAGCTGTCCCGCCTGCGCTCCGCCATCGGCTATGTGGAGCAGGACGCCCCGGTCCTGTCGGGTTCGCTGCGGGACAATCTGCTGCTGGGCAACCCGGACGCGGAGGACGACGCCCTCACCCGGGTGCTCAAGACGACCCGCCTCGACGGTCTGGTCGCCCGGCTGCCCGGCGGTCTGGACACACTCGTCGGACATCGCGGCACCAAGCTGTCCGGCGGCGAGCGGCAGCGCGTGGCCATCGCCCGCGCCCTGCTGCGCCGCCCGCGTCTGCTGCTGCTCGACGAGGCCACCTCGCAGCTGGACGCGGTGAACGAGGCGGCGCTGCGCGACACCGTCGCCGACGTCGCCCGGACGACCACGGTGCTGGTCGTAGCGCACCGGCTGTCGACGGTGACGATGGCCGACCGGATCGTGGTGATGGACGCGGGCCGGGTGCGTGCGGTGGGGACGCATCGCGAACTCGTCGCGGGGGATCCGCTCTACGCCGAGCTGGCGGCGACGCAGTTCCTGGCGACCGCCGAGTGAGCCCGTCTCAGCTCTGCAGCCGGCGCAGCCGTTCCGCGTCGCCGGTGCGGGGGCAGGTGACACACGCCTCGTCGGGACGGATCGTGTAGTACATGCAGCAGCCGGTACGGGTGCGGGTCGGGTGCCGGTGACCGTCATCGGTCGTCAGGTACCGGAAGTCGGCGCCGGCCGGGTACGGGGCCAGGCTCTTCGGCAGCAGCTCGCCCGCCGCGCGGACGGCGTCGTCCTCGCGGCCGAGCGTACGGCCGAGGTACCAGATGCCGGAGACCAGGTCGTCGGCGACCATGCCCCACAGGGCGCGTGAGCCACGCCGTGCGGTGGGACCGAGCGCGGTCAGCAGCGGCTCCAGATGCTCGGCGACCGCGCCCCTCAACTCGGAGCGCAGCGCCTCCTCATGAGGGGCCGTCAGCACACCCGGCAGCGCTTCCAGGGGGTCGCCGGCCAGACAGGTGAGATCACTCCCGGGCACGAGCGTGAACTCGGCCGTGGCGAGGTCCAGCCACAGGTCCTCGGGCCGGATCCGGGGAACCCGGCGCTCCAGGTACCAGACCCCGCTCATCAAGAGCGAGACGGACCAGGCGTAGTCGTGCAGCGCGCGGGAGGCGGCCACGTCACGGCGCGGCACCGTCCCGTGGCGCTGCTGGATGCGTGCCGCTTCCGCCTCGACGAAGGCGTCCAGCAGGGACTCGTCCTTCGTCAGGTCCGCCGCACTCACGCCTGCTCGGACCACCTCGGCGCCAGGCTCCGCGACGCGCACGGACAGGACTTCACACAGGTCCGTCAAGCTCCGATAGACGCCACCGAGCGTGCGCGCGACGGCGCCGACCGGCGGGGTCTTCAGGGCCATGGGCATGGGAGCTCCTGTGCAGGGTTCAACGCAAGGACCAACGGAAGTCAGCTAGGTTAGGCTTACCTTACATCCATGATCACACGAGAACGGCGAGGTGAGGCAAGGCGTGGAGATCATCTATTGCGCATGTCACAGCGAGCCCACAGCGGTTGAATTCTAAAGCAAGGCTAACCTAATCTCACCGCTTGTGACTGCGACTCAACAGGGCGCACCCCCCACAGGTGTGCCCTTCCGTGCCCTGAGGCACATACCGCTCTTCCTCATCGGCATCGCCGCCCTCGGCCTGTGCACCGCCCTGAGTCTCGCCCTCGGCGCCCGTCCGGTGCCCCTGTCCACCGTGACCGACGCCCTGTTCGGCGACGCCCAGGGACGGGACGCGCTCGTCGTGACCGGCCTGCGGCTCCCCCGTACCGTCATCGGCCTCGCGGTCGGAGCCGCGCTCGGGGTCGCGGGGGCCGTCGCGCAGGGCATCACCCGCAATCCGCTCGCCGAGCCGGCGACGCTGGGCATCAACGCGGGCGCCGGTTTCGCGGTCGTCGTCGCCATCTTCGCGCTGAAGCTCAACAGCCCCGCCCAGTACGTGTGGTTCGCGTTCGCGGGCGCGGCCGGCGCCGCCCTCTTCGCGCAGGCGCTGGCCCGGCGCGCCGGGGACATCGACGCCGTACGGCTGGCGCTCGGCGGCACCATCCTCCAACTGGTGCTGCTGTCCTGGACGTCGGCGGTGATGCTGATGAACCAGCGCACGCTGGACGAGGCCCGCTTCTGGCTGGTCGGTTCGCTGGCCGGCCGGACCTTCGACGTGCTGTGGCCGGTGCTGCCGACCCTGCTGCTCGGCCTCGTTCTCGCCCTGGTGGTCTCCCCCGCCCTCAACGCCCTTGCCCTGGGCGACGATTCGGCCCAGGCGCTCGGCGTTCCGGTGGCCCGGATCCGGCTTGCCGGCGGTGTCGCGGTCGTGCTGCTCGCCGGGTCGGCGGTGGCGGTGGCCGGTCCGGTGGCCTTCATCGGGCTCGCCGCGCCCCATCTCGTACGGCCGCTGCTCGGCGGCGACCACCGGCTGCTGGTGCCCGGCTGCCTCATCGCCGGTCCCTTGCTGCTGCTCGCGGCCGATGTGCTCGGCCGGCTGGTGATCCGTCCCTCGGAACTGGAGGTCGGCATCGTGACCGCGTTCCTGGGCGCGCCGCTGCTGGCGCTGCTGGCGCGCAGGGTGGCCCGATGAGCGCCGCGGTCGTCTCCGTGCGGACGAAGTCCACGTCCCGTGCCCGGGTCCGGCGCCGCGTCCTGCTGTACGCCGCGACCTCTCTGGCCCTGCTGTTCGTGCTGCTCACCGTCTCCCTGACGACGGGTGAGATCCCGATGCCGGCCGGTACCGCCCTGCGCGGGCTGATCGGCCTCGGGGATCCGGGCGACGTGCTGGTCGTGCAGCAGTTCCGCGCGCCCCGGTCGGTGGCGGCGATCGTCGCCGGTGCGGGGCTGGGCACGGCGGGCTGTGTGCTGCAGCGGCTGTTCCGCAATCCGCTGGCCTCCCCGGACGTCATGGGCGTGACGGGCGGGGCGTCGCTGGGCGCGGTGGCGCTGATCGCCGCCGGGGCCTCACAGGCGCTGATCCCGGTCGGGGCCCTGGGCGGCGGGCTGCTCGCGGCGCTGCTGCTGGGCGTGTTCGCCTGGCGCTCGGGCCTCGCGGTCACCCGGCTGGTGCTCACCGGGCTCGCCGTGCAGGCCGGTCTCGCCGCCGCCGTGAACCTGATGATCGTGCGCTTCCCGGCCGAGCTCGCCGGATCCGCGCTGCAGTGGACCACCGGTTCGGTGTACGGGCGGACCTGGACGGAGGTGTGGGGAGCGGGCGGCACGATGGTGCTCGCGCTCGCCGCCGCGCTGGTGATGCACCGTCGGCTGGCGGTGCTCGACCTCGGCGACGACTCGGCGGGCGCGCTCGGTCTGCGCACCTCCCGCGCGCGGCTCCAACTCCTCTTCGTCGCGGTCGCGTTGGCGTCGCTGGCGGCCGCGCTCGCCGGTCCGGTGACGTTCGTGGCGCTCGCCGTACCGCACATCGTGCGGTACGTCACCGGGCCGCCGACCGCCGCGTCCCTGGCGCTGGCCGGGCTCACCGGGGCGGTCCTGCTGCTCGCCTCCGACCTGGTCGTGCAGCACCTGCTGCCGATCGAGGGGCTGCCGGTCGGCGCGGTCACCGCGACGCTGGGCGCGCCCTGGCTGCTGGTGCTGATGCTGCGGCAGAGCTCGCCGGTGCGCAGGAGCCACGGATGACCGAGCACGCCTCCGGGGGTGCCGCCTTGTGCCGTCTGGCGTCTGCTGCGCCGTCATGGCTGGTCGCGCCCGCGCGGCGGAAGCCGCATGTTCGACACAGCCCCGCGCCCCTATGGGGCACTGCCGAACCGACGTCGACTTCGTCCGACTTGTTTACCGCCCCGCACAAACACTCCACCGGCCCCCAGGAGCCGCACATGCCCCCCACCCCCAACCAGCTCTCCACCCAAGGCCTCGATCTGCGCTACGGCGACCGGCTCGTCGTCGGCGGGCTCGACCTCACGCTGCCGGGCGGGGCCGTCACGGCCATCGTCGGTCCCAACGCCTGTGGGAAGTCGACCCTGTTGAGGGGCCTGAGTCGGCTGCTCGCCCCGGCCGCGGGCACCGTCACGCTCGACGGCGCCGACATCCACCGGATGTCCGCCCGGGCCCTGGCCCGCCGCATGGGACTGCTCCCGCAGCAGCCGGTCACCCCGGAGGCGATCACCGTCGAGGCGCTCGTACGCCTGGGCCGGTATCCCCATCAGCGGCTGCTGAGCCCCTGGTCCGCCGGCGACCAGAAGGCCGTGGACGAGGCCCTGGAGCGGACCGGCACCACGGCCCTGCGCGACCACCCCGTCGACCGGCTCTCCGGCGGCCAGCGGCAACGCGCCTGGATCGCGCTGGCGTTGGCCCAGGACACCGAGCTGCTGCTGCTCGACGAGCCCACGACCTTCCTCGATCTGCGGCACCAGCTCGACGTCCTCGATCTGGTGGCCGCCCTGCACGCCGAGGCGGGCCGCACCGTGGTGATGGTGCTGCACGACCTCGGTCAGGCCGCCCGCTACGCGGACCACATGGTGGTCCTCAAGGACGGCCGCCTCGCCGCAGCCGGCGCCCCGGCCGACGTCCTCGACGCGGAGCTGGTCCGGTCCGTGTTCGACGTGGACTGTCGGGTGATCCCCGATCCCGAGACCGGCACCCCGCTGGTCATCCCCAAGAGCAGCGCGGTGCGGCACACCGCCGCGACCGCCTGATCAGTCCCCACTCACAGAAAGACCCCCCATGCCCAAGCGATCTCCCCTGCGCGCAATCGGCCGGCTCATCGCCGTGCTGCTCGCCGTCGTCCTCGGTACGGCCGTCCTGGCGGCGTGCGGCAGCGAGGACTCCGGCAAGGACAGCGACACCGCCAAGGCCGCCGATGACAGCTCCGCCTTCCCCCGCACCCTCAAGACGGTGATGGGCGAGGTGAAGATCCCGTCCCAGCCGAAGCGGGTCGTCGTGCTCGACACCGGTGAGCTGGACGACGTCACCCTGCTCGGCATCGACCCGGTCGGCGCGGTCGCCCCCCACTTCAAGACTTCAGGCGGGTTCCCGACGTACCTGAAGGGCGAGTTGAAGGACACCGTGGACGTCGGCCCGCTCCTGGAGCCGAACCTGGAGAAGATCGCCTCGCTCAAGCCCGATCTGATCCTGTCCTCCAAGGTGCGCCACGAGAAGGTCTACGACAAGCTCAGCGCCATCGCCCCGACCGTGTTCACCGAGACCACCGGCGGTGTGTGGAAGGAGAACCTCAAGGTCCACGCCGAGGCGCTGGGCCTGGAGAAGGAGGCCGCGGCCAAGCTGAAGGAGTACGAGACGCAGGCCAAGGCGCTCGGTGAGGCCATCAAGAAGAAGGACGGCGGCACCATGCCGACCGCGTCCGTGGTCCGCTTCATCGCCGGTCCGACCCGGCTGTACCAGTCCAACTCCTACAGCGGTGTCGTCCTGAACGACATCGGTCTGCAGCGCCCGAAGTCGCAGATCTCCAGCGACCCCGAGGTCACGATGAAGGACGTCAGCCCCGAGGAGATCGACCAGGCCGACGCCGACCTGATCTTCGTCACCGCCGCCGACGCCGAGGACAAGACCCAGAAGAAGCAGGTCGTCTCCAACCCCGTCTGGAAGAGCCTCCCGGCGGTGAAGGACGGCAAGGTCTTCGAGG
This sequence comes from Streptomyces sp. NPDC049627, assembly GCF_044465645.1. Lineage (NCBI taxonomy): Bacteria > Bacillati > Actinomycetota > Actinomycetes > Kitasatosporales > Streptomycetaceae > Streptomyces > Streptomyces sp. NPDC049627. The sequence continues at coordinate 289,753 of NZ_JBITLW010000014.1, forward strand.
TCCCGGACGAGACCTGGATGTCCGGCATCGGCGTCCAGGCCGCCGAGGAGATGCTCAAGGACGTGGCCAAGGCCACCGGTGTGGAGCTCCCGGCGAAGTAACGGCCGCTGTTCTCGCAGGGCGGGCCGTGCCAGACGGCCGGCATCCGTGGCCGACCGGCCCGGCCCGCCCCGACCCCCCACCCGCTAGCGGAAGTTGTCCGTCTGCCATGCGCCTGTATCTGCTCGCCCTCAACCCGACCGACTCCGTCACCGAGGGCTTCCTGCCCGCCGCCGCCCGTCTCGGCCTGGACGTCACCCTCCTCACCGACCAGCCCGACGCCCACCGCCGCACCTACCCGGACATCGAGGTCCTGGAGTGCGACGTCCGTGACTTCCGGGCCGTCGTCACCCGCATCTCGACGCACCACGCCCCCGGCGCCGTCTTCACCAACAGCGACCACCTCCAGACCCAGGCCGCCCTGGCCGCCGCCTACTTCGGCCTCCCCAGCAAGGACTGGCGTGCCACCCTGCGCTGCAAGGACAAGGCCGAGATGCGCCGCCGCCTCGCCGCGGCCGGCGTGGACACCGTGTGGTCCGCCGAGCTGACGGAACCGGTCGCGCCCGGCGACGCGCCGTACCCCTGTGTCGTCAAGCCGCGCGAGGGCGTGGCCAGCGAGGACGTCGTCCTCGTCGACGGCCCCGAGGAACTGGTGAGCCGCTCCAAGGAGATCCTGCAGCGCCGCCCGGACACCGTCCTGGTCGTCGAGGAGTACCTGCCCGGCGACCTGTTCACCCTGGAGACCCTCGGCGACGGGAACGTCCGCCATGTGCTGGGGGGCTTCCACACCGAGCTGTCGCCGCCGCCGTACTTCATCGAGGAACGCCTCACCTTCGTCCCCGCCCACCCCGAGCCGGTCGTCGAGCAGGTCCTGGCGCAACTGGACGCGCTGGGCGTGGGGTTCGGCGCCTGCCACACCGAGTTCGTGGTGCACCAGGGGCGGGCGCGGATCATCGAGGTCAACTACCGTGCCATCGGCGACCAGTGCGACCTGCTGCTGGCCCGGCTCCTGGACATACCGCTGTTCGAGCACATCCTGCGCACCCACCTCGGCGAGGCCCTCCCGGCCGACCTGGGCGCCCGCCGCGACGGCGCGGCCCGCCTGGAGTACCCGTGCGCCGACCGCGCCGGCACCCTGGTCGGCGCGCCCGCCGCGGCCGACGTGGACATCGACGGCGTGCATCTGACGTACCGTCCGCTGCGGGCGGTGGGCGAGCGCCACGAGCTGTACATGACCAACCGGGACTACCTCGGGGTGCTGCGCGCCACCGGGCCCGACCAGGGTGCGGTGGACCGGGTGGTGGCCGAGTTCCTGGACGGACGGCAGTGGGAGATCCAGCCGTGACCGCCGCCGCGGTGCGGGACACCTCCGAGGCGGAGCTGCTCACGCGGGTGCTCAGCGCGCTCCTGCGCGAGGACGTGGTCGGGCTGCGCACCGGCAGCACGATCGTCCACAAGGAGGACGGTCCCTGGCTACGGCTCCCCACGGCACAGGACGCCCTGCTGATGCCTGTCGTGGAGGACGGCTACCAGTGCGCGTACGCCGCCCGGCTGCCGCTTCTCGTACGCGAGTCGGACGGCTCGCAGTTGATGTCGTGCGACACCGTGCTCGGCGCGCTGCGCGAGCTCGCCGATCCCGAGGACCGGGGCGGCTTCGACGCGTTCGCCGAGGAGTGCCGTCAGACGCTGGCGACCATGCGGCTGCACACGGCGACACGGAGGGAGATCATGGCCCGGCTCACGGCCGAGGAGGGCCTCGCGGGCAGCCTGGCGTACGACACGCTCGCCGCCCGCCACGACCACCCCGTGTACCCGACGGCACGCGGCCGCTCCGGGCTGACGGAGGAGCAACTGCGGGCGTACGCCCCCGAGTTCGGACCGCGCTTCGCACTGCGGTGGGCCGCCGTGCCCCGGGACGAGGTCACCCGGACGGGCAAGCTGCCGGAGTTCTGGCCGACGCCCGACACGCTCGGCCTGGCCGAACTGCAGGACACGCATGTGACGCTTCCCGTCCATCCGCTGACCGTCGACGCCCTGCCCGGCGGCACGGTACTGGCCGACCGCGCCCACCTGGACGTCGTACCGACCCTCTCCATGCGGACCGTGGCCACGGTCGCCGATCCGTCCGTGCACCTCAAACTCCCCCTCGCCACCGCTACCTTGGGCCTGCGCAACAAGCGGACCATCAAGCCCGGAACGCTGGTCGACGGCGCGGTGGGCCAGCGGCTGCTGGAAGCGGTGATCGTGCGCGAGCCCCGCTTCCAGGAGACGGTCCTGCACGCCGACGAGACGACCTACGCCCACGCCGGGCACGAGTTGCTGGCCGTCCTGTGCCGCCGCTACCCCGCCGGACTCGACGACTGTGCGGTGGTGCCGATGGCGGCGCTCCTGGCCGAGGCGCCGGACGGACGCCCGGTGATCGACGGGCTCGCCGACCGCTTTTACGGCGGTGACCCGCTCGCCCTGCTGGACGCGGCCCTCACCCTGCTGTTCGACTGGCAGACCACCCTGTTCGGCTACGGCATCGCCCTGGAGTCGCACCAGCAGAACATCTCCCTGGTGCTGCGCCCCGGCAGTCTGCGGCTGCTGTTCAAGGACAACGACGGGCCGCGGATCAACACCGGGCGGCTCGCCGCCGCCCTGCCCGGGCCATGGGACTTCGACGACGCCCGGATCTTCACCACGGACGACGGGCCGATCGCCGACGTGTTCGCGACGATCACCCTCCATCTGTGCGCGGGGGCCTACGCGTTCGGGCTCCCCGGGCACCGCCGGGCGCTGCTGGACCTCGTGCGCAGGCGGCTGACCGAGGCGCTGGACCGGCTCGGCGGGGACGCGGCCGACGTGCTGCGCGCCCGCGTCCTGGACGCGCCGCGGCTGCCGGTGAAGGCGATGGTGACCGCCGGGACGCTGCTGTCCAAGGAACGCTCGGGCGCGGCCGACATCAACAAGCACTACACGACCGGCCCCAACTACCTGCTGACCGGCGGTGGTCGGGCATGAGCGCACAGGCTCTGCGCATGCCGCGGTCCGGGTTCGGGCGCGGGCAGGTACAGGCGGTGGCCGGCTGCTACTTCGTCGCGTCGTTCGCGGCGCTGGGGCTGCCGCCGTATCTCACCGAGATCCTGCCGGAGCTGGGCGACCGCCAGGCCCGCTGGGCGGGCGTGCTCTATGTCGTGCCGACCGTGTTCGGCGCGCTCGGCGCCCCGCTGTGGGGGCGGCTCGCGGACCGGTTCGGCCGCAAACGGCTGCTGCTGCGCGCCCAGCTGGGGCTCGCCGTGTCCTTCCTGCTGGCAGGCTGGGCGGACTCGCTGACCGCCTTCACGGTGGCGCTGGTGCTGCAGGGCATCCTGGGCGGCACGTTCGCCGCCTCCAACGGATACCTGGGCGCCGCACTCGAAGGCCCGGCGCTGTCCAAGGCACTCACCCTGATGCAGGGCAGCGCGCGGGCGGCCCTGGTCGTCGCGCCGATCGTGGTCGGTGCGCTGTCCGGCTGGCTCTCCCCGCACCGGCAGTACGCGCTGCTCGCCGTACTGCCGCTGACGGCCGCCCTGCTGCTCGCGGCGCTGCCCGAACCGGAGCCGGTAGAGCGGTCGCAGAAGACGTCGAAGCCGGTGGACGAGGCGGTCCCGGCGGTCTCACTGAAGGTGCTGTACGCGCTGGAGTTCGCCTTCGTCTTCTCCACGGTCATCTCCTTCCCCTACCTGATCGCGCTCGTGGACGACCGGATCCCGGGCACGTCACCGGCGCTGTCCGGGGCGCTCTTCGCCCTGCCCCACCTGGTCTATCTGGTGTCGGCGCTCGCGGTGCACGCCGCGTTCCGGGACCGTCCGCGGGCCGGGATCGCGCTCGGCTTCACCTGTATCGCGCTCGGGCTCGCCGGGCACGGGGCCGCCGGTTCACTGGCGTCGCTGATCGCCGTACGACTGCTGCTGGGCGCGGGACTCACCCTCGGCCTCGTGTCCTTGTCGGTGCTGGCCGCCGACTGCGCCAAGGGCCGGGCGCCGGGCGGCATGTTCGGTTCGCTCGAGTTCTTCTCCAAGGCCGGCGCGGTCGCCGCCGGCGTGGCCGCGGCGGCGGGCAGTGCCCGCTTCGGACCGGCCGCACCCGTGCTGATCGGCGGCGCCGCTGCCGCCGTCACCGTCGTCGCGATCCTCCTGCCCACCCCGAACCACCGCACCCGCCGGAGCCGCTGATGCCTTCCCTGACCGTCCCCCAGACTCCGTCCGGGGGTACCCCCATCTCGCTTCGCTCGCCCGGCAGCACCGCCGCCCCCGCCCACCTGCCCACCGCCGACGACGCGGTCGCCCACACCCTGCTCAACTGCCTGCTGCGCGAGGTCTCGGGCCCCGAGCACCAGACCGTGGTCACCGACGGCCGCCTGCTGCTGCGCCTGCCCCGGCGCGGGGTCCTGCTGCGCGTCGCCCTGCGCCGTACCTCGCTGATCGGTGCGCACCGGTTCACCGGCCCGGTGAGCGAGCAGCGCGACGGCGACTGGACCGAGGTGGACTGGCGGCGCCTCGCCGAGTACACGCACGACGAGCTGTCGCTGCGGACGGGCGTGCGCAACGAGGAGTTCCTGGAGCAGATCGTCTCCAGCCACGCGGCTGTGGCGAGCGCGCTCGCCGCCCCACGGGCGGATGCGGCCCCGGACTCGGCCTCCAACGACCGGCTCGCCCCTCTCCCGGCCTACCTCGCCTCCGAACAGTCCCTCCTGTTCGGCCACCGCTTCCACCCCACGCCCAAGGCCCGCACCGGCGACCCCCGCGCCTGGTCCGCGTACGCCCCGGAGGCCGGGGCCTCCTTCCCGCTGCGGCACCTCGCCGTACGCTCCGGCCTGATCGCCGAGGAGTACGCCGACGCCGCGGCCGTCGCCCCGCTCGACCGGCAGCGCACGGACGTCCCCGAGGGCTACCGGCTGCTCCCCGTCCACCCCTGGCAGTACGAGACGCTCCGCGAACACCCGCTGCTCCGGGCCGCCCTGGACCGCGGAGACGTCATCGACCTGGGCCCGGGCGGGCAGCCGTTCGCGGCCACCGCGTCGGTGCGCACCCTGTACGACGGTGAGACCTTCCTGAAGTTCAGCCTGAACGTGCGCATCACCAACTGCCTGCGCAAGAACAGCAGTTACGAGCTGTCCGGCGCCGTCGCGCTCACCCGCGTCCTGGCCCCTGCCCTCGCCGACCTGGCCGACCGCTTCCCCGGCAGCGCGGTGCTGCGCGAGCCCGCCTACCGCACCCTGGCCCTGCCCGGCCCGGACGGGACACCGGACCGCGCGCTGTTCGAGGGCTTCGGCGTCATCGTCCGCGAGGGCCTGCCGAAGCGGCTCGCGCCGGGCACCACTCCCCTGCTGGCGGCGGCCGTCGCCGACGAGTACCCGACCGGCCCCGCGCACATCTCCCGGCTCCTCGACGGCGCCGACGAGCGGGCGGCCCTCGACTGGTGGTCGGCGTATCTCGACCTCCTCGTCCCGCCCGTCCTCGCCGCGTACTTCGATCACGGCCTGGTCCTGGAACCCCATCTGCAGAACGTCCTGATCTGCGTGGACGGCGACGGCAGACCGGCCCAGGTACTCTTCCGCGACCTGGAGGGCACCAAGCTGGTCCCCGACCACCACGCCGACACGCTCGCCGCGCTGCCGCCCGAGGTCGCGGGCCCGATGACGTACGACGCGCAGCGCGGCTGGGACCGCGTGGTCTACTGCCTGCTGGTCAACCACGTGGCCGAGCTGCTCGCCGCCCTCGCCGACCTGCACCCCGGTGCGGAGGCAGCACTGTGGGCACGGGTGCGCGCCACGCTCCAGTCGTACACCGACAGGTTCGGCTGCCCGCCCCGCATGGCGGCTCTGCTCGCGGGCGTGCCGCTGCCCGCCAAGGCCAACCTGCTCACCCGCTGGGAGCGCAAGGCCGACCGCGAGGCCGGTTACGTCCGGCTGCCGTCCCCGCTCGCCGAGGCCGTCCTCGGCGGCGCGACCGGAGCCCGGGTCCTGCGCGGCACGACCGGAGGTGCCCGGTGACCCAGCCGACGCCCGCGGTCCGCGACCGCGCCCTGTCCCTGCAGTCCGCCGAACTGCCCGCCTACCTCTACGACTTGGCGGCACTGCGCGACCACGCCGCCGCCGTGCGGGACGCCCTCCCCGAGCGGGTCGAGCTGTACTACGCCGCGAAGGCCAACCCGGAGCCGGAGATCCTCACCGCGCTCGGGCCGTACGTCGACGGGTACGAGGTCTCTTCGGGCGGCGAACTCGCCCACGTCGCCAAGGCGGTGCCGGGCCGCCCGCTCGCCTTCGGCGGTCCCGGCAAGACGCCGGACGAGGTGACGGCCGCACTGGAGACGGGAGTCGAGCGCTTCCACGTGGAGAGCGGCTACGAGCTGCGCATGCTGGCCGAGTCGGCGCGGAGGTTCGCGCCGGGCCGACGGGTGGCGGTGCTGCCCCGGGTCAACCTGCCGGTGGCCGACGGGTCGCTGGCGGGCAGCTCACTGGCGATGGGAGGGCGTCCGACGCCCTTCGGCATGGACCCGGAGGGGGCCGCCGAGGTCGTCCGCGCTCTCACGGACGGGACGTATCCGCATCTCGAACTGCGCGGCATCCACGCCCACTTGGCCAGTGGCCTGGAGGCGGCCGAGCAGGTCGCGGTGGCGGAGTCGATCGTGACCTGGGCGACCGGCCTGGGCGTGCGCCTCGCCGAGGTGAACGTCGGCGGCGGCATGCACGTCGACTACGGCGCCCCCGAGCGCCGCTTCGACTGGGGGGCGTACGGCCGCGGGCTCGCCCGCCTGACCGAGCGCCACCCGGGGCTGACCCTGCGCATCGAGCCGGGCCGGGCGCTCACGGCGTACTGCGGCTGGTACGCCACCGAGGTGCTGGACGTGAAGCGCAGCCACGGCGAGGAGTTCGCCGTCGTGCGCGGCGGCACACACCATCTGCGGACACCGGCGACCAAGGGCCACGACCAGCCCTGTTGCGTGCTGCCGGTCGACGCCTGGCCCCACCCGTGGCCGCGGCCGGCCGCCGACGGCGAGCGAAGCGAGATGGGGGTCCCCCCGGACGAAGTCCGGGGGAGGGTCACCCTGGCCGGTCAGCTGTGCACGCCGAAGGACGTGCTGGCCCGCCGGGTGCCCGCGGCCGGGCTCAGGGCCGGGGACCGGGTCGTGTTCGCACTAACCGGTGCCTATGCGTGGAACATCTCCCACCACGACTTCCTGATGCACCCGAAGCCGGGTTTCCACTTCCTGCCGGCGCCGGCCGACGCCGCTGGGTAGAGGGCACGTCACTCTCGGCGCACGCGAAGGGCCGCCCGGAGCATGCTCCGGGCGGCCCTTCCTGCGGGTCAGTGGCTTAGCGGCGACCGAGTTGTGCCGCGCGCAGCTCGCCGAGCTGGTTGAGGTGGCCCAGCTGCTGGGAGACCCGCGGGACCCGGTGCCTCTGCTGCTCGGGAATGCCGCTCTGGGCGAGCGCGTCGAGGGTGGCGATCGGGTTCAGCTGCGGGCCGGCGTTCCGGGTGTCCGCGGGGTGCGCGTTCGCCAGCGGAGCGGCGAGACCCGTGAGACCGGCGGCCAGGCCAACGGCGGCTGCGATACGTCGTGTTGACATCATGCTTTCAGCAACGCGGGCGGCCCGCCACCGGACACGGCCACCCCGCGGCTCTCACCCGTCAGGCCCAGCGCCCGCCCCGCGCTTGCCGAGTGCGGCGGGGCGGAGGAGGCTCTTCAGGAGAGGTCCTCGCGGCCGTCCCTCGCCTTGCCGCGGGCCTTGAGGAGGTCACCATGGGCACTGCCACAAGCCCCTCGTTCGACACCGAAACCCTGCGCCGGGGCATAGAAGGACAGACCCCGGACACGCTTCTGTCGCTGTACGCGGACGACGCCGAGATCCGCGTCGTGAACCGCAACGCCCAGCCCAGCCACCCCAGGGTGGTGCACGGCCGGAACGAGATCGCCGAGATGCTCACCGATGTCTACAGCCGCGACATGTCGCACAAACTGGAGGGATGCGTCGTCCAGGGCAATCACGCCGCCTACTGCGAGTCCTGCGAGTACACGGACGGGCTGCGCGTCCTGTCCGAGTCGATGATCACGCTGCGGGACGGCAAGATCTCCCAGCAGATCATGATCGAGGCGTGGGACGAGTAGGAGGGATCGGCGAAGATCCGGAAGGTCCGGGTCGCCTCGCGGCCGACCCGGACCTGCTCGGCCGTCACGAGGTCGCCCGGCCGTCAAGGGGTTCGCAGCGTCGTGACGAGGTCGCGGGGCAGACCGTGGGTGTCGTGGAGGTAGCGGTAGTCCTCCTCGCTCAGCGGGCCCTCGAACCGCTGCCCGCCCAGCACGCGGCGGCCTCGCTCCAGGAGCCTGCCGAAGCGCCGTTCCTCGTCCAGGAGCACCTCGCGCACCGGGCTCGTTCCGCGCGGTTGGCGGAAGTGGTCCAGTGTGTGCCCGACGACGTCCCCGGGCAGGTCGGAGAGCGTGCGCGAGGGGTCGTCTCGCCACAGTGTGGTGAGGGCGCGGCGGATCAGTCGGCGCAGGACGTAGCCGCGTCCGGTGGGGGACGGCCGTACGCCGTCGCCGATGACGGCGATGCCGGAGCGCAGGTGATCGCAGACGAGCCGGGTCGACGTGCCGTCCAGGTCCCACAGGGGCGGCAGCACCCGCATCCACGGTTCGAACAGGTCGCTGTCGTAGACGGAGTCGTGTCCCTGGAGGACCGTTACGAGTCGCTCCAGCCCCATGCCCGTGTCGACACAGGGCCGTTGGAGGGGCTGGAGGCTGCCGTCCTCGTGCCGGCGGTAGCGCATGCTCACGTGGTTCCAGACCTCGACCCACCGTGGGTCGGTGGTGGGGCTGCCCTGGGGTGGGACGCCGAGGCCGCCGGTCCAGACGAAGATCTCCGAGTCGGGGCCGCACAGGCCGACGGGGTCGTGGGACCACCAGTTCTCGTCCCGGGTGGACTCCACGGGCAGCCCCAACTCCCGCCAGGTGTCCAGCGATTCACTGTCGGGGCCGACCCTGCCGTCGCCGCCGAAGACGGTGACGTACATCCGCTCCGGCGGGATGCCGAACCCGTCGTGCAGCAGCTCGTAGCCCCAACGCAGGCTCTGTGAGTGCCCGTAGTCGCCCAGGGACCACGAACCGAGCATCTCGAACACCGTGAGGTGGGTCCGGTCGCCGACCTCGTCGAGGTCGGTGGTGCGCAGACAGCGCTGGACGCTGCTCAGGCGCGTTCCCTGTGGATGCGGTCGGCCTTGCAGGTAGGGGGTGAGCGGGTGCATCCCCGAGGTGGTGAACAGCACCCGGTCGCAGGGCGGCGGCAGGAGGGTGCCGCCGGTGAGGTGCTGGTGTCCGCGCTCGCTGAAGAAGTCGGTGAAGGTGCCGACGATCCGGTCGGTGCTCATGGTCGTGTTCATCGCGGTGTTCCTTCGGGTCAGGGGGACCGGAAAGAGCCGCGGGAGAGAGTGCGACCAGGGGAGGCAACACACCGGCGGTCCGTTTCCGGCCGCCGGGGAGGGGTGGGATCAGGCGTCGGCAGCCGAGGAGCTGGTCGCTCGCGCGGCTGCGGTGCGGGTGTGCCTGATGACCTTCATGGAATCGACGCTAACAGTCGGCCCCGGGGGGTGTCGCGGGATTTCCCGGCAGCCGCGTCCCGCGCGTGAGCTGCGCAAGGCCGGATACCCGGGGACCATGACTCGACTTCTCAAATCCAGGCACAAGGATCACCGGGCACGGCACAGTCCGCCTTCGCAGGAGGCCGCGCAGGCGTCGCAGGAGCGGTTCGGTCCGGATCCGCAGGTGGAGCAGCGGGCGCCCGACACGCCCACCGACCTGCCCAAACGGTCGTGGCGGGAGGCGCTGAAGGGCACGCTGCGGGAGTTCAAGGACGACGAGCTGACCGATCGCGCGGCGGCCCTGACGTACTACGGCGTGCTGTCGCTCTTCCCGGCCCTGCTCGTGCTGGTGTCCCTGCTCGGGCTGGCCGGCAAGTCCGCCACCGAGGAGGTCCTGGACAACATCAAGCAACTGTCGCCGGGCGAGGCCCGGGACATCCTCACGCGCGCGGTCGAGCAGTTGCAGGGCAACGGCGGTCTCGGCTCCGTCATGGCCGTCGTCGGTCTCGCGCTGGCGGTGTGGTCGGCCTCGGGCTATGTCGCGGCCTTCATCCGCACCGCCAACGCCGTGTACGACATGCCCGAGGGGCGCCCGGTGTGGAAGGTCCTCCCGGTGCGGCTCGGCGTGACCGTCGCGCTGATGGTGCTGGCGGTGCTCAGCGCGCTGATCGTCGTCTTCACCGGCGAGGTGGCCCGCCAGGTCGGCAACTCGCTGGGCATCGGCGACACGGCCCTGACCGTCTGGGCCATCGCCAAGTGGCCCCTGCTGGCCGTCCTGGTGACCACCATGATCGCGATCCTGTACTGGGCGACCCCGAACGCCAGGATCCGCGGCTTCCGGTGGATCACTCCGGGCAGCTTCCTCGCCCTGGTGATCTGGATGATCGCCTCCGCGGGGTTCGCGCTCTACGTCGCCAACTTCGCCTCGTACAACAAGACGTACGGCACCATGGCCGGCGTCATCGTCTTCCTGATCTGGCTGTGGGTCGGCAATCTGGCCATCCTGCTGGGCCTGGAGTTCGACGCGGAGGCGGCACGCCAGCGCGCCATCGCGGGCGGGCATCCGCCTGAGGAGGAGCCCTACGTCGCCCCGCGCGACACCCGCACCTGGGACGAGCAGGACCGGCGCCGCCTGCGCGGCCCGTAGGGCGCCGGGCGGTACGGGAGGGCGGCGCCCGGGTACCCGGCAGGAGCCCGCTCCCCGGGGAACGGACCGATCGCGGCCGGCGGACCGCAGAGGAGCCCACCGATGAAAGCCTCCAAGATCGCCTACAAGCCCGTGGGCCTGGCCCTCGGCGCCGTCAGCGGCATGCTGGCCGGCGCGGCCTTCAAGCAGACCTGGAAGATGCTCGGCCATGAGCGGGACGCTCCGGACGCCACCGACGAGGACCGCGACTGGCGGGAGGTCCTGACGGCCGCGACCCTCCAGGGCGCCATCTTCGCGGGCGTCAAAGCCGCCGTGGACCGCGCCGGAGCCACCGCCACCCGGCGTCTGACGGGCACCTGGCCCGGCTAGGGGCCGACGTGCGGGGCCTGCGATCCGCAGGTCCGGGCCTCGCATGCCTCCGTTAGGGTGGGGCCCGGGCCGTGACTGGCGCTGAGGTGGAGCACCACCGGGGAGCGGCCTCGTAGAGTCGATGCCGTGCGCCTGGGCGAACCGGATGATCAGCCCAGGAGTGGATCATGACTCAGGCACGGCTCATGGACGGCACCGCGCTCGCCCGGAGGATCGTCGAGGAGAGCGCCAAGCGCGCGGCCGACATCACCGAGCGCACCGGCACCGCGCCCTGTCTCGCGACGGTACTGGTCGGCGAGGACCCCGCGTCCGTGACGTACGTCCGCATGAAGCGGAACCGGTGCCGCGCCGCGGGCATCACCTCGCGCCATGTGCCGCTGCCCGCCGACACCACCACCGAGCAACTGGTGGGCACCCTCCGCGACTTGTCCGCCGATGCCGGCGTGCACGGCATCCTGCTCCAGCACCCGATGGGCCCGCACATCGACGAGCGGGCCGCGTTCGAGGCCATCGCGCCGCAGAAGGACGTCGACGGTGTCACCTTCGCCTCCTTCGCGGCGATGAGCTTCGGACTGCCGGGATTCGTGTCCTGCACGCCCGGCGGCATCATGCGCCTCCTCGACGAGTACGACGTCGACCCGGCCGGCAAGCGTGCCGTGGTCGTCGGCCGCAGCGCGATCCTCGGCAAGCCGGCGGGCATGCTGCTGCTCGCCCGCGACGCGACGGTGACGTACTGCCATTCGCGGACGACGGATCTGTCGGCGGCCGTCCGGGAGGCGGACATCGTCGTCGCCGCCGTGGGGCGACCGCGGCTGATCCGGGGGCAGGACATCAAGCCCGGCGCCGTGGTGATCGACGCCGGGTACAACCCCGGGAACATCGGCGACGTCGACTTCGACTCCGCCGTGGAGCGTGCCTCGCTCATCACCCCGGTGCCGGGCGGCGTCGGTCCGATGACGATCGCCACGCTGCTGGAGCAGACCGTGGACGCGGCGGCCCGGCAGCTCGGGGTGTGAGCCCGCGGGAGGTCAGCGCATCCAGGCGCTGTACTCCATGACGTCCCCCGCCCGCACGCCGTACTCGGGCCGGCCCATGGTGAAGGTGGTCTCCAGGCCGAGGACCGTTCCGGTGGCGGGATCCAGGATCAACATGCGGCGGGTGGCGGAGGCGTCGTACACGTAGGCCTGTCCGCGCCTGCCCAGCCGGTCCGTCACCCGGCCGGCGGGCCGCAACCCCTCGGCGTCCGCCAGGAGTCGCGCCAGCGCGGCACTCTCGCGGGCGCCGAGGGTCCAGTGGTCGAGCAGGATCTTCGTGGCGTCGAGGAGTTCGGCGGTGGTCAGCGGCTTGCCGTGGTCCGACAGGTAGGGGCGCTCCGCTTCCTCCAGGTAGGCGTGCAGGCGTACGGCGTCGTGCGGCGGCCGGGACTCGGGCGGGGCGTCGCTCCAACTCGGCGGATAGGTCTGCCGGCTGATGACGTGCCCGTCTTCGACGAGGCGCGGCTCGCCGTCCGTCTCCCTGAGGACCGGCCGGCCCGGATGGCGCGGGTCGGTCGCCACCACGAGCTCCGTGTGGCTGTCGTCGGCGTTCCAGCGCACGATGCGTTCCTCGGGGAGGGTGATCGGCGGCCTGCCGTCGCTCATGCCGAGGCTCCACGACTGCACGTGGGTGCCCTTGCGCAGGGCGGGCGAGCCGTCCGCCGCGGCCGCCCGGGCGCGCTCGGCCAACGTCCGCAGGGACACCGGGGTGGAGTCGGCCTGCACGACGAGCGGGCGGGGTGCGGCGACGGCGGGTGCGGTGGTCTGGCCGGTGAACAGCAGTGCCGACACGAGCGCGGCGACCACGGCCGAGGCCGCGAGGCCCCATGCCCGTCGGGTACGGCGGCGGGGCGTGACAGGGCGCTGGTGCAGCAGCCGGTCGAGGCCGCGCTCGGCGGTGCGGTCCAGCGGACCGTCGCCGAAGTGGGGGCCGTCGGCCGGCACGGGGTTGGCGCGGCGCAGGAGGTCGAGTTCGTCAGCCATGGCCGTGTTCCTTCGATGCGGTCGCTGTGCTCATACGGTCGATCTCCGCTCTCAGCCGGCGGCGCGCCCGGTGCAGCCGCATCGACGCGGCCCGGCTGCCGCAGCCGAGGACGACGGCGATCTCGTCGACGCCGAGCTCCTCCCATGCCGTCAGGCGCAGCACCTCCTGGTCCGCCGGGGCGAGCCGCGCGAGCGCCTCGTGCACCCAGGCCCCCGGTGCCTCGGCGTCCGGACCGGCCTCGATGTGCCGGCCGTGGGCCGTGTCGTCGTGGCCGAGGCGGTCGACCAGCCGTCGCCGGCGCCCGTAGCCGCGTACCGCGTTCGCCAGGCAGTTGCGTGCCACGCCGTACAGCCAGGGCAGCGGGGCGGCCGGGAGGTCGTCCCGACGCCGCCAGGCGACGGTGAACACCTCCGCCACCACTTCCTCGACCTCACTCATGCGCCCGTCCAGTCGCCGCGCGACATAGCGGCTGACCGCCCAGTAGTGCTCGCGATAGGCAGCGGCGAAGATCTCGTCGTTGCTCATGTTCCGTTCGTGTCCGGCACCCGCTGGATCGTCACACCCGTTTCCGTGATTCTTGTCGCGTCACCCGAGTGTGACGTCCCGGCCGGGCGCGGACACAGGCGGGGCGTGAAGAGGATCAGAGACATCAGGAGCGTCAGAGCCGTCCAGTGGCTGACCACCACCGACCACAAGACGATCGGAACGCTCTACTTGGTCACGTCGTTCGCGTTCTTCGTGATCGGTGGCGTGATGGCGCTGCTGATGCGCGCCGAGCTGGCCCGGCCCGGTCTGCAGATCATGTCGAACGAGCAGTTCAACCAGGCGTTCACGATGCACGGCACGATCATGCTGCTGATGTTCGCGACGCCGCTGTTCGCCGG
>NZ_JBITLW010000015.1:0-184406 GCF_044465645.1 Streptomyces sp. NPDC049627
CCGAACAGGGCCCGCTCCCGTTCCACCAGCAGCGGCAGCGGATCCGACGCGGTGACCAGGTCCCGCAGCGGATACCGCCCCAACACCGCATCCACGTTCGCAGCGAAGGCCGCCGCAAGCCGCGACTCGGGCGGGAGTGAGTCGTCCCGCAGCGCCTCCGCTGCGGCGAGCACGGTAGCCCGCCCGGCCTCGTCGGGCACCGCGGCGGCCGCACGCTCGTACAGCTCGCAGCCCTCCTCCAGGACCAGCCCGATGTCGATCCCGGCCGCGACCTTGATCCGAGCGGTGTGGCGCCAGGTGGCCACCGGATCGCTCCAGGCCTCCACATGGAACGTCCAGCGGCCCACCGAGGGCGGCGTCACCTTGGCGCCCCAGCGGTCGGTCCCCGGGGCCAGTTCGTGCATCGGCGTCCACGGGCCCGGGCGGCCGTCGGGATCGGTCAGCACGACATTGGCGGCCACGGCGTCATGGCCCTCACGGAACACGGTGGCGGTGACCTCGAAGGTCTCTCCGGCGACCGCCTTCGCCGGATACCGGCCGCACTCCACGGCCGGCTGAACGTCCCGTACCGGGATGCGGCCGATCGTCCCGGTCCTGGCCCGGGTCCTCGTCTTGGTCCTGCCCATGGTTCACCTCCACCGTGCTCGAGGCCGGGCACCAGGCCCGGCCGGGGATCCAAGCTGTGCCGGAAGGCGGCTACCTCCCGGCGAGGAAACGCCACCGCCGTGATCTCGACGGACTCTGCCGCGCGGTGGCGCGGACGGATGCCCGTTCGTCCTGCTCCCGGAGGTAGGCCGCCGGGGTGATGCGCAGATACCGCTCGGCCGCGTCCGCGGCCTCGCGCGCGCAGCGCTTGCCCATCAGCACGCACAGCGTGTAGCCGGCGTCCTCGAACGTGGCGCGCACCGCACGGTCGGCCGGGGCCGCGAGCATGGCGCGTTCCCAGGCCCGGTATCGCCGCAGTTGCCGGGCGACTTCGGCTTTGGCCGGTAGCAGCATGGCGCCGTTCACCTTCCGGGCTGCTCGATGACGCGTCTCCCGACCGTCGGGCGGAACCCGTGCGCGCACACGCACGGGTTCCGTTACGGGCATCGAGGTCTTCACACATGGTGCATGGTCGACGACGCAGCGTCCTGTTGGAGCTTCAACTACCTCAGGTGTCGTCTCCTGTTGCACGAACGGCGTACCGCACTCACCCTGGAGTGACTCAGAAGCGATCAGCGCTCACGCTCCGTGCTCGGGGACCCGTCCCGCAGGGGCGAGGAGAGCGGGAGCTTTCGCGGTGAGGAGGTAACGACGGTGAAGACCGCAGTGCCCTGCTACTACCACCTCGACGTGGAAGTGAGCCCCGAACGGGTGGGTCAGGTCAGCCGAATTCTGGCCGCTCACCTCAGGTACTGGGACCTGGAGACCCTTGTCGAGCCCGTCCGCCACGGCACCGAGATGCTGCTGCGGGCCATCGACGAGCACGCGACGGACAAGAACACATCGATCGAGATGTGGTGGAACGGCCAGCACCTCATCACCGCCATCGGTGACAACGACCGCGCCCTGCGCCCGGACCACGAGCTGCGCGCCTGCCTGCAGCACTTGGCCGCGATGAGCGACGGCTGGGGCTGCTGCGCCACCGAGACCGGCAGCAAGGTCATCTGGTTCTCGCAGCGCGCCCGCGCCGGCGAACGTGCCCCGCTGGTTCCGGCTGCGCCCGCCCCCAGCCTGCGCGAGGCGCTGCAGGTGCCCCGCGAGGTGCCCGTCACGGCCATCGCCGACGCGGCGGGCATCCGGGACGGCGCCCTGGAGGAGGCCCGGTGACGGCGAGACGGCGCCGCAAAGACGTCCGCACAGGGGTGCCCGCCTGGAGCGGGCACCCCTATCCGCTGGGCGCCGCCTTCGACGGACAGGGCACGAACTTCGCCCTGTTCAGCGAGGTCGCCGACCGCGTCGAGCTGGTCCTCGTCGACGACAAGGACCAGCACACCCCCATCCCGCTCACCGAGGTCGACGGCTTCGTCTGGCACGGCTATCTGCCCGGCGTCGGCCCGGGACAGCGCTACGGCTACCGGGTCCACGGCCCCTGGGCCCCGGACCTCGGCCACCGGTGCAATCCGGCCAAGCTGCTGCTCGACCCGTACAGCCGGGCCGTGGACGGCCAGGTGGACAACCACGCCTCCCTCTTCGAGCGCAGCCCCGGCGCCCCGTCCCCGGCCGACAGCGCCGGGCACACCATGCTCGGCGTGGTGACCGATCCGTCCTTCGACTGGGGCGACGACCGACCGCCCCGGCGGCCGTACGCCGACACCGTCATCTACGAGGCACACGTACGCGGCCTCACCCGCACCCACCCCGACGTCCCGCCCGACCTGCGCGGCACCTACGCCGGGCTCGCGCACCCCGCGGTCGTCGAGCACCTGACGTCCCTCGGGGTGACCGCCGTCGAGCTGATGCCGGTCCACCAGTACGTCCAGGACGGTGTCCTGCTCGACCGGGGTCTGTCCAACTACTGGGGCTACAACACGATCGGCTTCTTCGCACCCCACAACGCCTACGCCGCCCACGGCACCCGCGGTCAGCAGGTCGACGAGTTCAAGTCGATGGTGAAGGCGCTGCACGCGGCCGGCCTCGAAGTGATCCTGGACGTCGTCTACAACCACACCGCCGAGGGCAACGAGCGCGGCCCGACCCTCTCCTTCCGCGGCATCGACAACGCCTCCTACTACCGCCTCGTGGACGGTGACTGGGCGCACTACTACGACACCACCGGCACGGGCAACAGCCTGCTGATGCGCCATCCGTACGTGCTGCAGCTGATCATGGACTCACTGCGCTACTGGGTCACGGAGATGCACGTCGACGGCTTCCGCTTCGACCTCGCGGCCACGCTGGCCCGTCAGTTCCACGAGGTGGACCGGCTCTCGGCGTTCTTCGACCTGATCCAGCAGGACCCGGTGATCAGCAGGGTCAAGCTGATCGCCGAGCCGTGGGACGTGGGGGAGGGCGGCTACCAGGTCGGCAACTTCCCGCCGCTGTGGTCGGAGTGGAACGGCAAGTACCGGGACGCGGTACGGGACTTCTGGCGCGGCGAACCCGGCTCGCTCGGCGAGTTCGCCTCCCGGCTGACCGGCTCCTCCGACCTGTACGCGCACAGCCGGCGCCGGCCGCGCGCCAGCGTCAACTTCGTCACCGCGCACGACGGTTTCACCCTGCGCGATCTCGTCTCGTACAACGACAAGCACAACGAGGCCAACGGCGAGGGCAACCGCGACGGTGAGAGCCACAACCGGTCCTGGAACTGCGGCGCGGAGGGCGAGACCGACGACCCGGCCGTGCTGCGACTGCGCGCCCGGCAACAGCGCAACTTCCTGGTCACGCTGCTGCTGTCGCAGGGCATCCCCATGCTCTGCCACGGCGACGAACTCGGCCGCACCCAGCGCGGCAACAACAACGCCTACTGCCAGGACAACGAGATCTCCTGGATCGACTGGCACCTAACCGACGACCAGCGCGCCCTCGCCGACTTCACCCGCTACGTCATCGCTCTGCGCGCCGCCCATCCCGTCCTGCGCCGCCGCCGTTTCTTCCAGGGCGAAACACCGACTCACCCCGACCAGCCGCTGCCCGACCTGGTGTGGCTGCAACCGGACGGCCGCGAGATGACCGACGACGACTGGCACCGCTCCGACGCCCACTCCCTCGCCGTCTTCCTCAACGGCGACGCCATCGCCGAGCCCGACTGGTGCGGCCGGCCCGTCGTCGACGACTCCTTCCTGCTGCTGCTCAACGGCTACTGGGAGCCGGTGGAGTTCCGCCTGCCGGACGCCACGTACGGCGACCGCTGGACAACTTTGATCGACACGGCCGACCCGCAGGGCCCCCCGGACGAGACGGAACACAAGGCAAACACCGACGTCCTGGTGGAGCGCCGCAGCCTACGGCTCCTCTCGAGGCCCTCCCGGACAACGCCCTAAAGGGGCGCGGGGAACTGCGCGACAAGCCCCAACGGCGCCGCACCCGACGAACCACCCATAGCGGCACCCCCGTAGTCGCACCCCCACAAAACCCCTACCGCTCGCGACGCGAGGTCACAGTGAACTGCGCCCCATCAGGATCCCGCAACACTGCCTCGTCACTCCCCTTCGACAACACACTCCCCCCATGCAACTCCGCCGCCCGCGTACACTCCGCCACGTCCGCGACAGCGAAGTGCACCTGCCAGTGCGGCCGGATCGTCGGGTCCGGCGCAGCCTCCAGTGCCCCCGACTCGATGCGCGCCACGACATCCCCCCCACTGCGCAGCACGACCTCCCCGGCCTCGTACCGCACCTCGCAGCAGCCGGGCCGCTCCGACGCCCAGTCGAGGACCTCGCCGTAGAACATGGCGGCGTCGAAGGCGTCGCGGGTGTGGAGGCGGATGAAGGTCGGCGCGGCGCGGCGCCAGTTCTCCCAGTTGGACATGAGCTCCCCCTCCCAGATGCCGAACGTGGCGCCGTCCCGGTCGGCCAGCAGCGCCGCCCGCCCCGGCGGCAGGGAGAGCGGCCCGACGGCCGTGGTGCCGCCGCGCTCCTGCACCCGTGCCACGGCCTCGTCCGCACTGGGCACGGCGAAATACGGCGTCCAGGCCACCGCCATCTGCCACATGGAGGCGACCGCGGCGATCCCGGCCACCGGCACGCTCTCCGCCAGCGCCACCCAGAAGCGGTCACCCAGCTTGGCCGGCCGCCAGCGCCAGCCCAGTACGGCGGAGTAGAAGTCCTGGGTTGCCTCCAGGTCGCGGCTGGTCAGGCTCACCCAGCACGGTGCGCCGAACACGGAGTGTGTGGACACGACCTCGGCCGTGCCCCTGGAAGTTCTTGCGTCGTCGTTCATGGCAGTCGCGTCCTGGTCTCGCCCTACCGGCGGCCACCGGTCTGCTCCCAGTGTCCAGCCGGATCCGCTCCCGGGCCTGTCGAGTACCCCCGGCAGGGCGCCGAAACGGCCCGCGCCGGGTCTCGTCCTTCACTGGCACACGACCGGCAAAGAGACGAGGATGGAGGCGTGGCAGCGACACCGCATGAGCCGGCCGACGAGTCCGACCGGATCCTTGCGCTGGAAGAGGAAGTCGACCAGCTCAAGGAGGCCGTGGTCTCGCACGCGGTCGTGGACCAGGCGATCGGCATGATCGTGGCGCTCGGCCGCGTGGCGCCCGACCAGGGCTGGGCCGTGCTGAAGGACGTCTCCCAGCACACGAACATCAAGCTCCGCAACGTCGCGGAACTGATCCTCATCTGGGGTCGGGACGGAAGGATGCCGTCCGAAATCCGCGTCGAACTCGAAGAGGCCCTGGAGCGTTACGGCCCGACGCAGATTCCGGGATCGGCACAGGAGTGACTCATCCTTTCGGGTTCACCGGGCTCGGGTTCACCGGGCTTCGGCGAGCAGTTCCTCGCGCAGATGGGCGAAGCAGCCGCTGAGCAGCCGGGAGACATGCATCTGCGAGATGCCGAGCTGACTGGCGATGCGGCTCTGGGTCATCCCGCCGAAGAAGCGCAGGTAGAGGATCGTCCGCTCGCGCTCCGGAAGCCGTTGCAGACACGGCTTGACGGCCACGCGGTCGACGACCACGTCGTACGCCGGGTCAGGACCGCCGATCGCGTCCCCCAGCGCGTAACCGTCCGTGCCGGGCATCTCCGCCTCCAGCGACAGCGCGGAGAAGCACTCGAGTGCCTCCATCCCGGTGCGCACCTCGCTCTCGCTCAGATGCGCGTGCTCGGCGATCTCGGGAATGGTGGGCGGGCGCCCCGGGGTGCGCTGCGACAGCTCCTTCGCGGAGGTGCGTACCCGGTTGCGCAGGTCCTGGACGCGGCGCGGAACGTGCAGCGTCCACATGTGGTCGCGGAAGTGCCGCTTGATCTCCCCGGTGATGGTGGGCACCGCGTACGCCTCGAAGGCGTGGCCGCGTGCCGGGTCGTAGTGGTCGACGGCCTTCACCAGTCCCAGGGCGGCCACCTGGTACAGGTCTTCGAGGGACTCGCCCCGGCCCTTGAACCGGACCGCGATCCGCTCGGCCATGGGCAGCCAGGCCCGAACCAGATCGTCCCTGAGCGCCTTGCGTTCCGGCCCCTCGGGAAGTCCCACGAGCCGGTCGAACGCTTCGGCGGTGTCAGGGGCGTCGTCGTGCGGATGCTGCTTCGTTCTGGTGGTGGTGGCACTCATCTGGTGCGCACCTCCTCAGCAGGTGCTGGGCTGGACAGACACCGTGGGAGGCGCGGACTCGGACCTCATGGAGGACACCCAGGGGCCTTGATGGGGCCGGCTCCCACGGACGTGCCTCCTGTCCGAAGCACATATGGGTCTATTCCCGCTGAAACAGCATCCGAAACAGAATTCGTGAATGCGACTACGTGTTACCGCGGAATAACAGTGTGTTGGCCAGTGGGCGGGGTCCCTTCGCCGCCGGGCGGGCCGGCTCGCTGATCTTGGTCCGGAACGTGATGTGCGGCACGTGGGTGAACACGGCCGCCGGACCGGAAAGCGGATTCTTCCTGTCCACGGCTTGATCGGTGATCAAGGGGGCGAATGGGCTGGCCACAGCGCATTCTGCTCATTTGACGGTGCACTGAGCGCAAAGATAGAAAGCAGCTCTCTGGGTCGAGAGGTGGATTGTGTACGAGCCGAACGTGGTCGGGGACTGGCACGAGTACGACGAGCATGCCGGTCTGCGTGTCCGCGTCCACCGCCTGGAAGCCGCCGAGCCGCCGCGCGGACGGGACGACGCCGCCGAGGGGCTGACGTACTTCCGGCTGCGCGTCACCGTCGAGAACCGCGGCGAACGGCATCTTGGCATCCACCTCGAGGACGGCCAGATCGACGTGCGGATCGGCCGCGACGGCGAGGCGGCGTTCATCGACTGGCGCAACTCCCAGTTCATCGAGGGCTTCGACGTCTACCCGCTGCGCCGGGCCACTGCCGTCCTGTACGCCGCCGGCCCGGAGGAGAGCCTGAGCCAGGTCGACGTGCAGATCCAGCTGCGCGTCGAGGAGGAGTGGGCCGACCGCCGGCTGTGGACCGGCGGCCTCGGCCTGCAGGAGAGCGCCGCCGGTCCGCACGCCGTCACCCTGCGCGACGGCCTCGCGCGCCAGGTGAGCAACTTCCTGCGGGACCAGGCCGAAGAGGGCACCGCCTGACGCGCGAGCGTCCGCACGGCCAGGTGGCTCAGTGCGGGATGCCGTCGATGATCTCGCGGGCACCCTGACGCAGCAGCGCCACGGCGACCGACGTGCCGAGGGTGGCCGGATCCAGTCGGCCCGCCCATTCGTGGGCGTTGAGCCGCGTCTTGCCGTCCGGCGTGAACACGCAGGCCCGCAGGGACAGCTCGCCGCCGCGGTCCACGCGCGCGTACCCGGCGATCGGGCTGTTGCAGTGTCCCTGAAGGACGTGCAGGAACATGCGCTCGGCGGTGGCCTCCCGATAGGTGTCCGGGTCACCGAGGCCGCTCACCGCGTCGATGAGCGCGGTGTCGCCCTCCCGGACCTGCAGGGCGAGGATGCCCGCGCCGATCGGCGGCATCATCGTCTCGGGGGAGAGGACCTCGCTGATCACGTCACCGCGGCCGATGCGTTCCAGGCCGGACACCGCCAGCAGCAGCGCGTCCGCCTCACCGGCGGCGAGCTTCTCCAGCCGCCGGTTGGCGTTGCCGCGGAACGGCACGCACTCCAGATGCGCGTGGGTGGCGGCCAGCTGAGCGACCCGGCGCACCGAGGACGTCCCGATCCGGGTCCCGGCCGGCAGCTCGTCCAGCGTGAGCCCGTCGGGATGGACGAGGGCGTCCCGGATGTCGTCCCGCTTCAGGAACGCGGCGAACGTCGTCCCCGCGGGCAGTGGCCGGTCGGCCGGGATGTCCTTGAGGCAGTGCACGGCGAGATCGGCCTCGCCCGCCAGCAGAGCGGCGTCGACCTCCTTGGTGAACGCCCCCTTGCCCTCGACCTTGGACAGGTCGCCCATCCACTTGTCACCGGTCGTCTTCACCGGCACGACCTCGGTGCGCACACCGGGGTGCAGGACCGCCAACTCGGCGCGGACACGCTCCACTTGGGCGAGCGCCATCGGCGAGTCGCGGGAGACGATACGGATCAGTTCAGGGACGGACATGACGACACGATAGACCGTCACAACCCCGCGTCCGCACGGTACTGCCCCATTTCCGCCCCGCCCTTGCCGCCCGCCCCGTCCCTGACACCCGCGCCCATCGGCGCACGGGGATGGCTGCGCCGCATGCGGCGTACCGTCGCCGGACTCGACCTGGCACCGCTGTGGCTGTTCATCCCGCCGCCCGGCGGGTACACCCCGGACTTCCTCGGCGCGCCCCCGCAGGAGCCGTACCCCTCCTTCGACGACGAGCCGGCCCGCATGCGCGCCACCGACCCCACGCTGGCCCACGCGGAGATGACCCGCTCCCTGGCCTGCACCCCGGGCCTCGCCGAGTCGCCCCGGGGGGGGGGGGCGGGCCGCGCTCGACGATCCCGCTGCCACCGTCCGGCGCCTGGCCGACCTCACCGAACGGGCCTGGCATGCCCTGCTCGCCCCGGACTGGCCGCGCCACCGCGCCGTTCTCGAGGAGGACATCGCGCACCGCTCGCGGCAGGCGGCGGACGGCGGCCTCGACGCGCTGCTCACCGGCCTGCACCCGGCCGTCGACTGGGCCGGCCACACCCTCACCCTGCGCAGGTACGCCGATGTGGCGGCCGCTCAACGCCCCGACGGCAGAGGCGTGTTGCTGATGCCGAGCGTCTTCGTGTGGCCGGACGTCGTGAGCGGCTTCGCCCGGCCGTGGCAGCCGACGGTCATCTACCCGGCCCGCGGCATGGGCCGTCTGCACACCGCGTCGCAGGCACGGCCGCCGGAGGCGCTCGCCCGGCTGGTCGGCCGTCAGCGCGCGGCCGTCCTCGCGGGTCTCGGCAGCGCGTCGTCCACGACGGATCTGGCCCGCCGTCACGGCCTGGCGCCCTCGACCGTGTCGGCCCATCTCTCCGTCCTGCGGGAGGCGGGCCTGCTGGAGTCGGGGCGCCAGGGTCACTTTGTCCTGTACCGGCGAACGGCCCTGGGCGACGCCCTCGTCGAGGGGGACGCCGGCCCGGAGACCGAATGACATCGACCGCCCGCGGGATCAGGCGTTGGGGTCGAACGCGATGCCGGAGGGCTTCGCGGACGCCAGGTGGTTCGCGAAGTTGGCGTCCTTCAGGCCGAAGTTGGCGCTGCCGAAGTCGTACGCGACCAGCTTGTCGCGCACGCCCGACGGGTAGCCGTTCCAGCCGACCAGCGGCGGGTACTGCCAGGTGCCCTTGTGGTTCTCCGGCGGCTCGTCGTTCGAGCCCGCGAGGCGGAAGCAGTGCGTGCGGATGCCGTCCTTGTGGTACACGATCTTCGGGTGCGTGCCGTCGAAGCGCACCGAGGACGCGGCGCTGACGGTGAACGAGCCGTGGTTGGACGTCGAGACGTACTGCACCGCGTTGTTCTGCACCCACACCACGACGTGCTCCCAGTCGTGCCGGTGCCCGCCGATGCTGCTGCCCGCCACCGCCTGGTCCTTCTCGAAGTACAGGGCGTACATGTAGGCGCACCAGCCGTTGTTGCACTTGGAGCGCGAGTAGCCGTTGGTGTTGTCGAGGTCCGAGGCGTCACGGCAGTCGCCGCTGAGCGAACCGGTCGGCTTCAGACCGCCGTTGACGGTTCCGTCGGGCCCGATGGCGGGGGTGGAGTAGCAGCCGTCCGTGTCGTAGTCGTAGGCGGGCTGATACGTCTGCTCGGCCGCCTCGGCGTTGGCGGGCAGCGCCGCCGGCGGGGCGGCGAAGGCGGTGCTGGGGAAGGCGATGACGAGCGCGGCGGCACCGGCCGCACCGGTGATCCAGCGCCTGCGGTGCATGCGGGACGTCTGTGACGACACTGCGTCCTCCTCCTCGTTCGGGCGCAGCCCAACGGCTGTGGGGGGAAAGGCAGTTCAGCATCCTGGCTTTTCACTTCCGTGCCAAGAGCCACGGACGTACCGCTGGTAACGATCAGCGCAACAGTGGGGACCGACGCCGCGTCATACGTTCTCGTCGAGGCGCGTCATGCAGTGTCGTCGGGCAGGTCGGCCGCCGACGCCTCCGGCGGGACGTCCAGCCTCAGTCGCAGCCAGGACGGCTGGCGCAGCAGCCCGGAGCGGGTGCGGACGCTGTAGCGGACCTCTCCGACCAGCCGGGGCCGCACCCAGTGCGCGCCCGGCACCTGCGGGGCCGGGTCGAAGGGGCAGGTGTCCGTCTCGCACACCCGCAGCAGCTCGGCCAGTTGCATGCGCTCGGCCTCGCTCCAGCCGGTGCCCACACTGCCGATGTACCTCAGGCGTCCGGCCGCACGCTGACCGACCAGCACCGCGCCCGGCAGGCCCGTGAGGCGCCCCTTGCCGGGCAGCCAGCCCCCCACGATGACGTCCTCGCTGTGCATGTTGCGGATCTTGATCCAGGCACGGGAGCGCACCCCGGGTTCGTACACCGAGTCCAGCCGCTTGCAGACGAGCCCTTCCAGCCCGTGCTCGCGGGTCGCCTCCAGGGCCTCTGCGCCGTGGCCGACCACCGCGGCCGGTGTCGACCAGTACGGCCCCGTGAGGCCCAGCTCCTCCAACTGCCCGCGGCGCCGGGTGTAGGGCAGTGCGACGAGGGAGCGGCCCGCCAGGTGCATCACGTCGAACAGCACCAGGTGCACGGGCGTCCGGGCCGCCATCCGCGCGGCCCGTGCGGGTGCGTGCGCCAGACCCATACGGGACTGCAGCAGCTGGAAGTTCGCGCGCCCCTGCTCGTCCAGCACCAGGATCTCCCCGTCCAGGACGGCCGCGGTGGAGCCCAGCGCGTCACCCAGCGGACGCAGTTCGGGGTAGGCGGCCGTGATGTCCTCGCCGGAACGGGCCCGCAGCAGGAGGCTGCCGTCCCCTTCGAGATAGACCACCGCGCGCTGGCCGTCCTGCTTGGTCTCGTACGCCCAGCGCGCGTCCTGGGCGGCGGGCGGCAGGGTGCCGGTCGTGGCGAGCATGGGTGGGATCAGCGGCAGGCTCACGGGTCAGTTGTCGACGGGCCCGGCCCCCGCCACGCACGGTTGCCGCGGTTTTCCCCTGAACGGCGGCCGTGGTCTGTTCCGCCGACCGGCGGACGTGCCGTCAGTGGTCCTCCGGCGGCGGCACGGCCCGCACCAGCCCCGACTGATAGGCCATCACGACGAGTTGGGCGCGGTCGCGGGCGCCCAGCTTGGTCATGGCGCGGTGCACGTGGGTGCGCACGGTCAGCGGGCTGACGAAGAGCTTCCCGGCGATCTCCTCGTTGGAGTGGCCCTCGGCCACCCAGGCCATGACCTCCCGTTCGCGGGCGGTGAGAGCGGCCAGGGCCTCGGGCGCGGCCGACTGCGAGCTCTCGGCGGGGGAGGCCAGGAACCGGGTGATCAGCGTGCGGGTCGCGGTGGGGGAGAGCAAGGACTCGCCGGCGGCCACGGTCCGGATGCCGTCCAGCAGCACGTCCGCGGTGACGTCCTTGCCGAGGAAGCCGCTCGCCCCTGCCCGCAGTGCCTGCGCGACGTACTCGTCGATCTCGAACGTGGTGAGGATCAGCACGCGCACGGCCGCGAGGTCCGGGTCGGCGCAGAGGGCGGATGTGGCGGCCAGTCCGTCGGTGCCGGGCATGCGGATGTCCATCAGGACCAGGTCGGGGCGGTGGGCGCGGGCGAGGTCGACGGCCTCGGCGCCGTCGGTGGCCTCGCCGACCACCTCCATGTCCTCGCAGGAGTCGATCAGGATCCGGAAGGTGGCCCGCAGCAGGGCCTGGTCGTCGGCGAGGAGTACGCGGATGGTCATGGGCGGGGTTTTCTTCCGGTTCCGGGCGGGGGGACGGCGGCGGGGCCGGATACAGCATCCAGGGAACGGACCGATGCGTCGTCGTGCGTCTGCCGACACTCGCCGGTACTCGGATCGCAGTACACGCCACGGGCAAGGTCATCCCCGAGGGGGAGCGCGGTCGGTCGGCCTCTCGGGCGCCAGACGCACTGCCCCACCGTCGTCCGCATGCCCCCACTTCTTTCAATCAAGTGACTTAGATTGTAGGTGTGCAAACCCGCGGCGGCTCGAGGGGCTGGCCGCCGCGGTGATCCGCGAAGTCCCGGTGCGGTGGTGATCATGGCAGGCAGGACCCTGCGGGAAGAGCAGGTCAACGCGACCCGGGAGCTGCTCCTGACCGCGGCCGAGCGGCTCTTCGCCGAACACGGCGTGTACGCGGTGTCCAACCGGCAGGTCAGCGAGGCCGCGGGACAGGGCAACAACACGGCGGTCGGCTACCACTTCGGCACCAAGACCGATCTGGTCCGCGCCATCGTCCGCCGGCACGCCACGCGCATCGAGGAGATCCGCGCCCGCCTGGTCGCCGACCTGACGGACCCCGACGACGTGCGGGGCTGGGTGGACTGCCTGGTCCGCCCGGCTCTCGAACACCTCGCCGCACTCGGCAGCCCCACCTGGTACGCGCGGTTCTGCGCGCAGGTCGTCTCGGATCCGGCGCTGCACCGGATCATGGTCGAGGAGGCCCTCACCTCCCCGTCCCTCCAGCAGATCATCGACGGCCTGAACCGGTGCCTGCCCGACCTCCCGGCCGAGGTCCGCGCCGAACGCGGCGAGATGGTCCGGCACCTGATCGTCCACGTCGCCGCCGAGCGTGAACGTGCTCTCGCCGAGCACAGCCCCGCCCCGCGCCCGTCCTGGGACGCCGCCGCCACCGGCCTTGCAGACGCCGTGGTCGGCATGTGGCTGGCGCCCGTTACACCGGGACGCTGACGTCCCCCAATCGGGGGGTCTTCGCTGGTGCAGTATTCCTCGGTAGCGCGGCGGATCTCCTCGCGACTGAGGGTGCCGTCGCCGTCACTGTCGAGCTTGGCGAAGGCGACCGCGAGATCGGCAGGGCCGGCTCCGAGGGACTTCCCGTACATGGTCTGGAACTCGGCTTCGTTGATGAGGCCGTCACCGTCGGTGTCGCAGATGTCCATCCACGCACCGACGATCACGCTCAGGCGCTGCAGGATGCCCTCGCGGTCGTTGACGATGGCCTTGCGCATGCCGGCGATGAACTCGGCGCGGACCAGCTGCCCGTCGTGGTCGGCGTCCACGGTGGACAGGTCGTGCATCCACAACTGGGTGAAGGCCTCGGCGCAGCCGGGCGATCTTCGCGGCCTCCCCGGGCGGCTCGAAGGCGACGGCGAGCCGGTTGCCGAGAGCCAGGAGGTCCTCCTCTCGAAGGTTGCCGTCACCGTCCGCGTCCAGCATGGCGAAGGCGCGGGCCAACTTCTGGTCGAGGACTCCGGTAGCAGCGTTCATAGCTCTTCTTCTCTGTTATCACCCTTCGCGACGCAAAGATCCCCAGTGGTCTGCTTTGATACGGCTCTTGCGCAGCACACATCCGCGGACGTGCCCGGTTCTCCTCTGCGGGGAAAAGGCGTACAGCTCCCGCCGGAACCGACCGCGCAGACAGCTCCGCAGGGAAGAATTCATCACGCCTCTTCTTTCCCGATCTTGCCTCGGGTGGAAGACAGGTCTCGTCTTCGCAGAACGCAGGGTTCACATTTGCCTCACGGCTATGTGCCGAGGCTGTCTGGTGATCAGCATGCCTTGATCTTGATGTCGTCTGGAGGGCGTAAGCACTGGCGCTCGCCGTTTTCCCGATCATCACCAACATCACCCCCCGCGCCCATCCTGACCCTCAGCGGGGTATCGCCGGGATAGGCCCCCGACTGTTCAGGTTCACCCGGTTCCGCGCGATGCCTTCCAGCGGCCCGTACGACCCCGTCTTCACGCCGGGCATCGTCGCCCGCCAGAACCGCTGGTCAGCCAGGTCACGGAACCGTGGGCTGAAGTTGGACCCGAGGATCTTGAACAGGCCGAACACCATGTCGGAGTACGAGGCGTTGTCAGTGGCGACCATCTCCGGCTTCACCCCGCCGTCCAGGTTCAGCAGCGCGTCCAGGATGTGCAGCGAGTCGCGCGGCGTGCCGGGCACGACCATCTGCCCGATTCCGGCGACCTGGTCGTTCACAGCGCTCAGCCAGGGGCACGGGCCTTGGGGCAGCTCGCAGCGGGCATGCCCAGCTCGTCCTGGACGTGCACCGGGTCTGCTTTCGAAGTTCACCGACACGTCACCATGGCGCGTGCCTGGTTCCTGTCGCCTGATGCTCGCGCCGTGGCAGTCGCACGCAGCGGGTGCGGCCCGGCGAACATCAGGGACGAGTTCACAAAGGCGAGTGACACGAACACCAGCAGGAGTGCTACAGCTGAGCCGGTTTCCCTCCTGAGGTAACAGCCCGGTTGCGACGGCTGAGCCGACCGCTCATTCCGGTGAGCGCACCGACGACGGCAACGAGCCCTCCACTGTCCCTTGACCAAGGTGTCGCCCTGCCGAAAGGGACCCGGGGCCCGGTAG
Organism: Streptomyces sp. NPDC049627; assembly: GCF_044465645.1. NCBI lineage: Bacteria > Bacillati > Actinomycetota > Actinomycetes > Kitasatosporales > Streptomycetaceae > Streptomyces > Streptomyces sp. NPDC049627. The sequence continues at coordinate 14,454 of NZ_JBITLW010000015.1, forward strand.
GACGAGCGGCGCGCGGAGGACGTCGCCACAGTCCCGGCGCCGCCCGCCGGTGACCCGGTCGACCTCAGCCTGGTTCGGTTCAGCTTCTGTGCCATCTCCAGCAGCGGGCATTCCCTCAAAGACCCAGGGTGCGTCTGACCGGCTTCGTCACGCACGCAGGCGACGGCACGTGGTAGTGACCGCATCAGACCCGGCCGGCAGCATTCCTACCGCCGTGGAGCATGCTGTCGACGCCTTCACGCACAGCACCAACACCTGCCTGTCTCAAGGACAGGCCGGGGGCACCGGTCTGCCCTTCCACTGCCACTACAGCGGACACGAAGCTGTGTTGGTGGCGGAATGGACGCTGACTGCGACCTGGCGGTTCCCCCGCCTCCCCACCGCTCCGCAGTACTGTCGAGCGTCCCCCGATCGACGCACCGGCCCGGGGCCCCACGGCGACTGGTTCACGCACTGCCGCAGCGCCTGCATGTTCCCGCTCGGCCGGCAATTCCGGGTCGCGGAGCGCGGGGTCAACGGCTCTCGGGGGCGGCGATCTGGCGCTTGAGGATCTTGCCGGTGGGCCCCTTGGGCAGAGCGTCGACGAACCAGACCTCACGCGGGTACTTGTAGGCCGCCACCCGCTCCCGGACGAACTGCCGCAGCTCGTCCGCGCCCACCTCGGCGCCGGGGCGCAGCGCGATCACCGCGGCCACCTCCTCGCCGAGGGCCGGCTGCGCAATGCCGATCACCGCGGCCTCGGCCACTGCGGGGTGCTCGTACAGCACCTCCTCGATCTCGCGCGGGTAGACGTTGTAGCCGCCGCGGATGATGACGTCCTTCTTGCGGTCGACGATGTAGTAGTAGCCGTCCTCGTCGACGCGGGCCAGGTCGCCGGTGCGCAGCCAGCCGTCGACGATCGCCTCGGCGGTCGCCTCGGGGCGGTTCCAGTAGCCGGCCATGACGTTGTGTCCGCGGACGCAGAGTTCACCGACGCCGTCCTGCGGGTCGAGGAGGCGCATCTCGACGCCCTCGACGGGTGTGCCGACGGAGCCGGGCTTGCGGGCCCGGTCGGGGTGGTTGAAGGAGGCGATCGGGGAGGTCTCGGACATGCCGAAACCCTCCAGGACCGGACATCCGAAGGCGGCCTCGAAGGTGTGCAGCAGTTCGACGGGGAGGGATGCGGCGCCGGAGATGCACATGCGCAGCGAGCTCGTGTCGCGCTGCTCCGCACTGCGCTCATGTTCGGCGAGTATGGCGGCGTACATGGTGGGCACGCCTTCGAAGACGGTGACCCGTCGCTCGTCGATGGTGCGCAGGGCCTGGGCCGGGTCGAAGCGGGCGAGCAGGGTGAGTTGGGCACCCGCCGCCATGGCGGCGTTCATGGCGCAGGACTGTCCGAAGGCGTGGAAGAAGGGCAGGCAGCCCATCACCACGTCGTCGGGGGTGAGCCGGAGCAGGGTGATCCCGCCGATCTGGGCGTTGCGGGCCAGCCCGGCGTGGCTGAGCATGGCGCCCTTGGGCGCGCCCGTGGTGCCGGAGGTGTAGAGGATGACGGCGAGGTCGTCGTCCTTCCGCGGGACGGCCGTTGCCGGGTCCGGGTGGTCGGCCAGCAGCGTCTTGAGCCCACCGGGCACGATCGGCACCACGGGGGTGTTGGTGTCGTCGGCGCCGGCCCGGGCCTGGTCGGCTACGCCGTCCCAGGCCAGGAGCAGCGCCATGCCGGAGTCGCGCACCTGGTGCGCGATCTCACGCGGCTTGAGCAGGGGGTTCATCGGCACCACGACGGCACCGGCGCCCAGCACGCCGTAGTAGAGAGCGGGGAACTCGAGCAGGTTGGGCAGCATCATGCCGACCCGGTCGCCGGGGCCGACCCCACGGGCGGTGAGGAGTGCGGTGGTACGACCGGCAAGGGTGGCCAGCTCGGCGTAGCTCAGTCCCTGGTCGCCGAGTTCGACCGCACGGCGGTGGCCGTGCTCGGCAGCGGCGCGGACGAGGAAGTCGTTGAGGTTCATGAGTGGATCGGTTCCTGTTCAGCCGCGAAGTGCGGAGGCGAAGACGGCGGGCAGTCGGGTGATGCCGGGTGCGGTGGTGAAGCCGGTGACGCGTTCCAGGGTGGTGCGTCCGGTGCGGTTGGTGACGAAGTACGGGGGGCGGGGCGAGAGTGATGGCGAGCCGGTGAACAGGCCACGCGGGGCGGGCGCGAAGGGCGCGCGTACCAAGGTCTTCTCGACGTCCTCCAGCAAGAAGGCGTTGTTGACGAAGCCGATGCCACTGCCGATCGCCTGCCGGGTGTTGCCCGGATACGCGCCCCAGGGCGTGTATCCGAGCAGGACACCGACCGCGGACCAGCAGTTGACGCCCAGGGTGCCGTAACGGAGCTCGGCGATGGCCGCCTCCACCACGGTCCGGTGGGCCCGCTCGGTGGCCGGGTGGACGATCAGGGTCGCGCCGAGCGTGCCGGGGAGGGTGGCGTTGGCGAAGTCGACGGCGTGGCGGAGGAAGTCGGCCGGGATCTCGCCGGGCAGGCGGACCACGCCGAGGGCGCTGGCGAACACTTCACTGCTGAGCAGCACGTCGTCGTGGTCGGCGATGTCCGGCACCAGCAGCCGGCAGCCGTCGCCGTAGCTCTCGGCGTCCGGATGGGCCGCGCGGACCGCGGCCAGCCGCCCGTCGGCGCCGGGGTAGTAGTCGCTGCGGACCGGCAGGGTGCGCAGCACCTTGCGGATCTCGTCGAGCAGCCGCTCGGTGCCGTCCCAGGAGCGGGGCAGCACCAGCACCTGGCTGGCGATGCAGTTGTGGCCGGAGTTGTTCATCTTGCTGGTGACGATGTGCTCGGCCTGGAAGCGGAAGTCCGCCGCGCTCCACTGCCCCGGCACCACGATGCACGGACTGACTCCGCCCAGCTCGCTGGTGAACGGCTTGTCGACCAACGGCCGGTCGTCGCGGCGGCGCTGCTCGGCCTGGTCGTCGGTGCCCCACATGATGGCGTCGTGGGTGCGGTCGCTGCCGGTGACGTGGACGGAGTCCACACCGTCGTGAGTGGTGAGGTACGCGCCCTCGGCAGGGCCGCCGTCGACGAACCGCAGCCAGCCCCGCTCGATGAACTCGGCGAAGATGCCCTCGAAGTGGGGCCGCAGATAGGCGTTGACCGGGTTCATCTTGGCGACGACGACCTGGCCCTCGGCGTACAGCTTGTGCAGGATGTCCAGGGCGGTCAGTGCGGCGACGTTGCCCGCGCCGAGCACCAGCGCCACCCCGGCCGGTTCCGGACGGCCCCGGTACAGTCCGGCCGCCCGGTGGCGCACCTGCTCGGCGGTGATGCCCGCCCCCATCCGAACCCGGGCCGAGTAGCCACTGAGCAGCAGCCGGTCCCAGCCGGTGGCGGGGAACACGTCCACCCAGACACGGCCGCCGTGTTCGTGGACCGCCCGCGCAGGCAGCGGATCCTGGCCGGCGGCGATCCGCCGCAGTACCCGGAGGCGGGCGCTGACGTTCTGAGCCAGCGCCCACGGGCCGCCCGCCCAGTCCTCCGCGGCCCAGGGAGAGTCGGGGCTGTACCCCTTGGCGCGGGCGCCGGCCGCGGCCAGCTCGGCCGCGGCGCCGCGGATCCGCGGCATCAGCCGTTCCAGCAGGCCGATCCGATCGGCGAGCGGTGCCGCGGCCCAGGACGCGGCGTTCTCACGCAGCTCGTGCAGGGCGCGGTCGAGGGCGGCGGTGTCAAGGGGGGTGCTGTTCACGTCACTCCTTGGGTGGCGGACGGAGGGAACGGAGTGCGTCATGCGGCCAGGCGGCGTGCGTCACGGGCCGGGTCGACCAGGGTGACGGCAGCGGCACCGCCGATCAGCAGGAGCAGGCCCACGAGCAGTACGGCGAGCCGGTAACCGGCCGTGCCCTGGGTGTCGACGAGGTGGCCGGTCAGGGCGGGGGCGACCAGGCCGCCCGCCGTGACCACGGCGGTCATCAGGCCCAGGGCGCCACCGCGGCGCCGGCCTGGGACGAGTTCGGCCACCGAGGTCACCGACACGCTCACCATGAGCCCGGGCAGGCCGAACCCGACGATCAGGAGCACGACGGCGAGTGCTCCGCCGGCCAGTTGCGACAGGCCGAGACAGCACAGGGCGCAGGCGATCAGCGTGATGCCGCCGACGCGGGCACGGGCCCAGCGGCTGCTCACGCCGCGACGCAGCAGCCATCCGGTCAGTGCGGCCTGGCCCAGCAGGGCGACGCCGTTGACGGCCCAGAGCACAGCGACCAGGTCTGCCGCGGCTGTGTCCGAGTAACCCAGCCCGTCGCGCAGGTAGGAGGGCGCCCACACCAGCGCCAGGGCAGTCAGCCAGTAGGTGCTGAAGAAGGCGGCCGTGCTGCCGATCCAGCTACCGGTGCGGAGGATGCGCAGGTAGGACGCGTCGGCGGGGCTCGGGGCGCCGGCTTCCGTACCGGCACGCGCGGGGATGTCGGCCGCGTGGCCGCCGTCCCCGCCGAGGGCGACCCAGGCCGCGGCCCAGACCACGCCCACGGCCGCGACCACACCGAAGGCGGAACGCCAGCCGTGGTGGTGGATCACCCAGGTCAGACCGGGGGCCGCCACCACGACGCCCAGGGTGGTACCGGCAGTGATCAGAGAACCGGGCAGGTTGCGCTTGCGGTCGGGGAACCAGGACAGGGCGCTGTGCTGGGCGACGGGGAACGCCGGCCCCTCTGCGGCCCCGAGGAGGACCCGGGAGGCGACCAGCACGGCCACCCCGCCGCCCAGTGCCATGGGCATCTGGGCGACCGACCACAGCAGAGCCATTCCCAGCAGCAGCCACCGCGGCCGTACCCGGTCCGCCAGCAGCCCGACCGCGGCGCCGCAGACGGAGAACAACAGGAAGAACGCGCTGTTGGCCAGTCCGAAGGACGTCGCCGACAGGCCGAGGTCACGGCGGATCGAGTCGGCCGCAAGCCCCATGACGGACTTGTCGGCGAAATTGATCATCATGAAGACCACGAGCAACCCGGTGACGGTCCACGCCCGTCGCCTGGAGTGGGGTGCTGCTGGGGAGAGGTCGGGGGTTCTGAGGGGGACGACGTCGTTGTCGGTCACTACGGCTCCGGGAAGTTGGCTGGTGCGGAGAGGAGTTGGACGGGGCCCACGGGACCTGGGGGGAATGGGGAACGCGGGCCCGCACGCCGAGTTCGTGCAGCGGCTCCCGGCTCTCCCCGGTCGGGGACTACTGCACGGACACCATCGCCTGCGCCTCACCCGCCGGGTCCTCGCAGAGATCGTCGCCGACCTCCAGGACGACCTTCTCGATCCGCCCGCTGAACCGGCCGCCCCGGGTGCCGTAGTCGGTCACGGGTACGCCGTTGTCCTCGCCGACATCCAGCCATTCGGTGGCGTGGTAGACGAACGGAACGGTGTGGTTCAGCCGCACCGATCCGGCCGGCTCGCCGTCGACGAACAGCTGACCGAGGCCTCCCTTGCCCACGCCGCCGCCGTCGTAGGTGAAGCGGTAGCGCAGGGTGTGCCTGCCGGGGCCCAGCGGCTCGGGCGCGCTGATCTCGTAGTGCTCGCGATCCACCCAGCTGTAGTGGAACGCCGGGGCGCCCTCGCGCAGGAACAGGGCCCAGCCGGCGAACCGGCCGCCCTGGGCGACCACCGCGCCGCGCGCCGGCTCGTCGCCGACCTCGATCTGCGCGGTCACCGTCCAGGACCGGTTCTTGGTGTCCGGCAGCACACTCTCGTTGAGATGGCGCATTCCCGGGTAGAGGGTGACAGCGCGGCCGTTGCCGAGCCGCGGGCGGCCCACCAACTCGCTGTCCATCCGCAGCACCTTGCGGTCGTCCAGCGGGAAGACGTCGTACTTTGCGGCCTCGATCAGGAACAGGTCCTGCAGCTTGCGCAACCGCTCCGGCTGCTCGGCCGCGAGGTCGCGGCACTGTGCGTGGTCGTCGGGGGCATAGAGCTCCCAGACGTCCTCGGTGAACGGCCCCGGTCTGCCGGCGAGTTCCCACGGCACCTCGTGCTTGGTGCACGCCGACCAGCCGTTGTGGTAGATGCCGCGGTTGCCGAAGATCTCGAAGTACTGGGTGGTGTGCCGCTCCGGGGCGTCCGCCTCGTCGAAGGCGTAGGCCATGGAGACGCCTTCCATGGGCTTCTGGGCCACGCCGTTGACCGAGGTGGGCTCGGGGATGCCGGCGAGTTCGAGGATGGTCGGCGCCACGTCGTTCATGTGGGTGAACTGGTGGCGGACCTCGCCGCGGGCCCGGATGCCGGCCGGCCAGTGCACGATGGTGCCGACCCGGGTACCGCCCCAGTGGGAGGCCATTTGCTTCGTCCACTGGAACGGCGCGTTCATGGCGTGGGCCCAGGCCACCGGGTACTGGGCCAGCGTGTCGGGGCCACCCGTCTCGTCGATGCGCGCGAGCATCTCGGGGACGGTCTCCTTGATCCCGTTGTAGGACGCGTACTCGTTGAGGCACCCGTGCGGGCCGGCCTCGGCGCTCGCGCCGTTGTCACCCATGACGTACAGGATGATCGTGTCGTCGAGGACGCCCATCTCCTCCAGCGCGTCCACGACCCGACCGACCTGCTCGTCCGTGTGGGTGGCGAAGCCCGCGTAGCTCTCCATCATGCGCGCGTACAGCCGCCGGGCGTCCTCGGGCTGCTCCTCCCAGGCGCCGATCTCGGCCGGCCGGGGGCTGAGCTCGGTGTGCTCCGGCACGATCCCCAGTTCCTTCTGCCGGGCCAGAGTTCGCTCCCGCTGCTCGTCCCAGCCGTGGTCGAACTCGCCGCGGTAGGCGTCGATGGACTCCCGGGGCGCGTGCAGCGGGGCATGGCAGGCACCGAAGGACAGGTAGCTGAAGAACGGCTGGTCCGGGCTGAGCGCCTGCTGCTCGCGGAGGTCGGCGATCAGCCGGTCGACGAGGTCCTCGCTCAGGTGGTAGCCGGGCCGGTCCGGGGTGGGGATGGGGCTGGTGCCCTCGAAGAGGGTGGGGCGCCACTGGTTGGTCTCGGCGCCCATGAATCCGTAGAAGCGCTCGAAGCCCTCACCGGTCGGCCAGCGGTCGAACGGGCCGGTCCGGCTGGTCTCCCAGGTCGGCGTCTGATGCCACTTGCCGAAGCAGGACGTGTTGTAGCCGTTCATCCGCAGGATCTCCGGCAGCGTCGCGCAGGATGCGGGGCGCGCGGAGGTGTAGCCGGGCTGGCTGGTGGCGATCTCGGTGATACCGCCGGCTCCCACCGTGTGGTGGTTGCGGCCCGAGAGCAGGCTGGCGCGGCTCGGCGAGCACATCGCGGTGGTGTGGAAGCGCGACAGCCGCAGGCCGTTCTCGGCGAGCCGGTCTGCCACCGGCATCCGGCAGGGGCCACCGAACGAGGACGAGGCTCCGTAGCCCATGTCGTCGATGAGGATCAGGAGGACGTTGGGTGCGCCCTTCGGCGGTCGCATCCTGGTGACGGGCTCGGGCATCTCGGCATCGCGCACGTCCATCGGCGTGGCCGCCGGCCGCCTCGGCTCGTTGATCGGGAGTGTGGCGCGGTAGGCCGGATTCACCACGGGACGGTTCCTTTCCGAGTGCTGGGTGGTGCGGATCACAAGCGGGGACGGAGGAGTCGGCACGTGCCCCGCGAGGTACGCCCGCCATCACCATCGCGAAGAACCCCGCGGCGGGTCTTGCCTTCGGGTGCCGACAATTTGGCTTGGCGCGACACCGTGCACCGGTGGTGCTGCACAGTGCGGGCAGGGCGGAAGGGACCGTACGACCGTTGTGCGGTGGCACGGTCCGCAGCTCCGGCATTGTGTGCGCGCCCAGTGCCGCTCCCCGGTCGGCTGCTTAAGCTCTTCCGAAATGCCCTGGCGACGGCGTTCCGCGCCGGTGGACCACGGTGGCCATGATGAGGAGGTACGGTCGCGATGAGCCGAGAAGCAGCGGTCGCGCAGGCCCTGGGGCCGGGCCGCTCCACGGGCGGGCATCGCGAGAGCCGGACCTGCGGGCCGAACTGCCCGCACGCCGTCGCGGGACACGGGCTGGTCCGCGGTTCCGCGCTGAGCGGATTCCGTGAGCTGGTCACTGAGTTGGGCGGCGCGCCGGACGACCTGCTGCACCTCGCCGGGATCGAGCCCTCGACGGCGGGGCGGTACGAGGAGTACGTGCCCTTCCGGCGTGTCATGGAGTTGCTGGAGGCCGCCGCCGAGAGGACCGGCACACCGGATCTGGGTCGCAGGCTGGGCCGGCGGCAGAGCGCGGACATCCTCGGACCCGTGGTACCCGCCGCGCGCACCGCTCGTACCCTCGCGGAGGCGGTCGAGGTCTTCAGCCGCTACCTCGGAACCTACTCCACGGGCTGCTCGCTCCGGCTGGTCCCCGGCCCCGGCGAAGGCCTGGCGTTCGTGGAGTTCCGCAGTGTCCTCGGCCGGCGGTGGCTCCATCCCCAGGGAGCCGAGGCGGTCCTCGCACGTGCGCTGACGGTGCTCAGGCTGCTGGCCGGTTCGTCCTTCCGTCCTGTCGACATCCACGTTCCGCACCGCGCGCTGACGCCTCAGGCGGACTATGAGAGCGACTACTCCGCCACGGTGCGCTTCTCCCAGCCCCGGCCGGGGTTCACCCTCAGCGCCGCGGACCTGGGCCGCCCTCTGGAGCACGACCCGGTCGTCCACCGCGTGCTCATGGAGCATCTCGCCGGCACCGCCCCGCGGGACAACGCCTACCTCGTACGCCCGGTCACCGAGCTCGCGAAGCAGATGCTGCCCGACGGAGTACCCACCGTCGAGGACATCGCCGCCCGCCTGGGGCTGCACCCGCGCACCCTGCAACGGCGCCTCGCGGCGGAGGGGTTGTCCGTCACGGATCTGGTCGACGTGGTGCGTCGGGACACCGCCGAGCGGCTGCTCGCGGAGACGGACATGGAGCTGGGCCGGATCGCCCGCTGGCTGGGCTACGCCGAGCAGAGCGCCCTGTCGCGTGCCTGCAGGCGCTGGTTCGGCATGACGCCCTCCGGCGTACGGCGCACGGCGCGCCAGAGCGGCGCGTCCGAGGCGGCGGCAGTGCACGGCCCTGCGTGACGCGTGCTCACGCCCGCCGCTCCGTTCACCGTGACCTGCACTTCCGCGGCCCGAGGAACACTCCGCCGACAGGTCCTTGACCAGCGATGACCGCAGTTCTCGCTGGTCGGAGCGACCCGGAGGACCGGGCGGCCATTCCTTTCGAGCCATCGACGGCAGGCACCCGTCAGCCATACCCGGTCCTCCCGGACCGGCCGAGATTCTCAGGGAGCACCCATGGGCCACCCCGACTCACAGCTCGGCAGTTGCTGCCAGCCGTCACGGACATCCGCGCCGGGGGCCGCCGAGGCAGTGGAACTGGTGCTCGGCTCGCGGAGGGCCGCTGATCGGAGCAGATCGGTGGCGCTACCCAGAGGTGAGTTCCTCATGGGTACCGACGGCTCGGAGGGTTTCCCGGACGATGGCGAGGGACCGGTGCGCAGGGTGCGTGTCAGCCCGTTCCGCATGGCCGTCCACACGGTGACCAACGCCGAGTTCGCCCGGTTCGTCGAGGACACCGGCCATGTCACCGAGGCCGAACGGTTCGGCTGGTCGTACGTCTTCGCCTCCTTTCTGCCCGGCGCCCTGCGCGGGACCTCGCACCGGCTGGAGGGAACCCCCTGGTGGTGCGGCGTCGAGGGGGCCTGCTGGCGCGCGCCGGAGGGGCCGGGCAGCGACGTGGCGAGTCGGGAAGGGCATCCCGTCGTCCATGTCTCCTGGAACGACGCCGAGGCCTATTGCCGCTGGGCGGGTGGCCGACTGCCCACCGAGGCGGAGTGGGAGTACGCGGCACGCGGCGGGCTCGAGCAGTGCCGCTATCCGTGGGGGGACGAGCTGACTCCCGGTGGGGAGCACATGTGCAACATCTGGCTGGGCCACTTCCCCACGAAGAACACCGTTGAGGACGGCTACCGGAGTACGGCTCCGGTGGACTCCTACCAGCCGAACGGCTTCGGTCTGTACAACATGGCCGGGAACGTCTGGGAGTGGTGCGCGGACTGGTGGACCACCGACCACGGGGACCGTCCGCGCACCGATCCGGCCGGCCCTCGCACGGGCTCGGCGAAGGTCATCCGTGGCGGTTCCTACCTGTGCCACAGCTCGTACTGCAACCGCTACCGGGTGGCGGCCCGCACCTCCAACACACCTGACAGCACAACAGGACACATGGGCTTCCGCTGCGCGTTCGAGGTCTGAGTCCTCACCGCGGCAGCGCCCGACTGCCGAGGCGGTGCAGGAGTTCCAGGGCGAGGGACACGGCCAGACGGCGCTCGGAGACCTGGTATCCCAGCAGGGTTTCGGCGCGGGCGACCCGGTGCAGCACGGTGTTGCGATGGGTGTGCAGCCGCTCGGCAGCACGTGGGGCGTTTCCGCCTTCGTCGAGGTAGACCCGCAGGGTGGACCGCAGGGTGAGGTGCGCCGGCTCGGCGCCGCACAAAGGCCCCAGGGTGGAGGTGATGAACTCGGCCATGCGCTCCTCGTTCTGGCTGACGAGGGCGACGGCTTCGATCTCGTGGTAGGCGGTGAGCTGCTCTCCGTCGGGGGCGCCGGCGAGGAGCCGCTGGGCGGCGAGCGCCGCGACGTGGCTGCGCCTGAACCCGGTGACGCCGTCGCGGAGCGGTCCGAGGACGGCGCGAACCCTGGGAGCCGTGTGGGCCATGGCGTCGCGGAGTTCCTGCCAGTCCGGTTCGTGGCGGACGGGAAGCCAGGCCCACAGCGTGCGCGCGCCGGCAGGCAGGGTGAGGGGCGGCCGTGAGCAGGCCGCCACGGAGAGGGTTCCGGCAGCCTGCTCGAGCGTCCCGTGCACATCGCCCGGCGGTTCGGACCACAGCACAGCGGCGACGTGCCTTCCGGTGAGGTCGTAATTGAGCTGTCGGCCGGCTCGTTCGGCGCTGATGGGGGCTCCGTCGAGAAGGAGCCGGATCGTCTCGGCTCTCCGGGCCAGTGCCCCGGAGAGCAGGTCCTGGCGTTCCTGCTGCATGCGTGTGATGACAGTGTCCAGCACTCCGTCGACGTACTCGTACATCAGGGCCGAGGACAGCTGGAGCACCTCGACCAGGTCGGCGCGGGACGGGACGGTCGCGGCTGCGAGGTCCATCCACCGCCGCCATGCCACGTTCTGGCCCCTCCGATAGGACTGCACGAGGGCGTCGAGTTCGGCGCCACGACGCACCAGCGTCCGAGCCAGGTCGAGGGTCTCCAAAGGCGCGTCCCGGGAGACCGGCTCGCCGGGACGCACTTGCATGGCCTTCAGCCAGCGCAGCACGTTCGCCCGGCTGCTGGCCCGGCTCTCCGCGGCCAGCGTCGGGTCCTCGGCCAGGACCGGGGCCACCTCGAAGATGGCCGCGTCGATGTCCAGGAGGAGGGCGTCGACCTCGTCGAGGAGCCGTCCGGCGACCAGCTTGATCAAGGATGCGACGTCCGTGGCGGCCGACTCCATCCCCTCACGCTACCCACGCTGGTGCAGCGGCACAACAGCCATCGCCGGTGCTGGGCAGCCGCACATCCTTCCGGCCTGCCGTTCCGGCTTAGCGTATGGCCACACCTGCCGCGGGAGGCGCACAGCGGTCGACAGCGACGACCGCTCGCGGAAGAGGCCCGTGGGGTGGACTCCCTGAGTGAACCCCGCTCTTTCCCAGGCGGTGGCCGCCCTCGTCTCGTCCCTCGGAGGCTCACATGACAACTCCCGCCGCCCCCCGTGACCACGGTCGGCCGCCGGAGGGGAACGAGCTCGACTACGACGTCGTCGTGGTCGGCTCCGGCTTCGGCGGTTCGGTGGCCGCGCTGCGGCTGACTGAGAAGGGCTACCGTGTCGCCGTCCTGGAGGCCGGCCGCCGCTTCACCGCCGCCGACCTGCCGAAGAACTCGTGGGACCTGGGCAATTACCTGTGGGCCCCCGCTCTGCGCCTCTACGGCATCCAGCGCATCCACTTGCTGCGCAACGTGCTGGTCCTGGCCGGCGCGGGCGTCGGCGGCGGCTCCCTCAACTACGCGAACACCCTGTACGTGCCCCCGAAGGCGTTCTTCGACGACCCCCAGTGGGGCCACATCACCAACTGGCAGGAAGAGCTGGCGCCCTTCTACGACCAGGCGCAGCGCATGCTCGGGGTGCGTCCCAACCCCACGCTCACCCCTTCCGACGTCCACCTGAAGGCGGTTGCCGAGAACATGGGGGTGGGGTCCAGCTTCCATCTGGCGCCGGTCGGCGTGTTCTTCGGGGACGGCGAGGACGCGGACTGCAGCCGCCGAGTGCGGCCGGGCGACGAGGTCGACGACCCGTACTTCGGCGGTGCGGGACCTGCTCGCCGGGCCTGCACCGAGTGCGGTGAGTGCATGACCGGCTGCCGCCATGGCGCCAAGAACATGCTCACCGAGAACTACCTGCACCTCGCCGAGCGCGGCGGCGCCGAGATCCACCCGCTCACCACCGTCACCCGGATCAGGGAGGAGGGCGACGGCTACATCATCGACACCCGTCGCACCGACACCCGCAGACGCGCGCAACGCAGCTTCACCGCCCGCCATGTCGTGGTCGCCGCAGGCACCTACGGCACCCAGACCCTGCTGCACACCCTCAAGGCACGCCACGACCTTCCGCACATCTCCGACCGGCTGGGCCACCTCAGCCGGACCAACTCCGAGGCGATCGTCACCGCACAGACCACCGACCGCCGCTACGGACGCCGTGCCGACTTCACCAAGGGCGTGGCGATCACCTCCTCCATCCACCCGGACGAGAACACCCACATCGAGCCGGTCCGCTACGGCAAGGGCTCCAACTCCATGGGCCTGCTGGGCGTACTCCAGGTCCCGGGTGGCGGCCGCGGCCCACGATGGCTGCGCTTCCTCGCCACTTCCGTCCGGCACCCGGTCCTCTTCGCCCGCTCGCTGAGCAAGCGCCGCTGGTCCGAGCGGGCCATCATCGGCCTGGTCATGCAGTCCCTGGACAACTCCCTCACCGTCTCCCTCAAGCGCGTGCGCCGCGGCAAGGGCGTGCTGACCTCCCACCAGGGACACGGAGCCCCCAACCCCACCTGGATCCCCGCCGCCGAGCAGGCCGCCCGCCTGCTCGCCGACGAGATCAACGGCTTCCCGGGCAACACCATCGGTGAAATCCTCGACATCCCCATGACCGCGCACTTCATCGGCGGCTGCCCCATCGGCGACAGCCCTGAGACCGGCGTGGTCGACCCTTACCACCGCCTCTACGGGCACCCGGGGATCGCCGTCGTCGACGGCTCCACCGTCTCCGCCAACCTGGGCGTCAACCCCTCCCTCACCATCACCGCCCAGGCCGAGCGCGCCATGTCCATGTGGCCCAACAAGGGCGAACGCGACTCCCGGCCCGCCCAGGGCGAGTCCTACTGCCACATCCCCCCGGTCGAGCCGACCCGGCCCGTCGTGCCCCGCACAGCCTTCGGAGCCCTGCGCCTCCCGCTCCTGCCCATCCCCACCGTCCGCACGCAGACGACCGACCGCCTCCAGCACGACGAATGACCGGCCGGCCCCGGCGCTTGCTCCATTGATCAACCACCAGCCGAAAGCAGGAATCTTGAACGCGAGCGAACTCGACTGGGACGACCGCACCGACCTGGAGAACGCCACCCGGGGTCTGGTCGGACGTCTCGACCCGTGCATCATCCGTGACGCGACCGGCAGTGTCGTCTGGGACAACGAGCGGTGGTCGTTCCTGGAACAGGACTGCCCGCAGACCGCCCACCCCAGCCTGTGGCGGCAGGCCCGGCTGAATGCCCTCGACGGCCTCTTCGAGGTCGTGCCGGGCGTGTACCAGATCCGCGGCTTCGACATCTCCAACATGACCCTGGTCGAGGGCGACACCGGAGTGGTCGTCATCGACCCGCTGATCAGCGAGGAGTGCGCCGCCGCCGGCCTCGCCCTCTACCGCAGCCACCGCGGTGAGCGGCCGGTCAGCGCCGTCGTGTACACCCACAGCCACCTCGACCACTTCGGCGGCGTGGGTGGCGTGGTGGACCGTGCGGAGGTCACCGCAGGCCGCGTCCCGGTGTTCGCCCCGGAGGGCTTCATGGAGCACGCGGTCGGTGAGAACGTCATCGCCGGGCCCGCCATGCTCGTCCGCGCCGCCTACATGTACGGCAGGTCGCTGCCGACCGACCCCAGCGGAATGATCGGTTTCGGTCTGGGCCAGGCCACCTCGAACGGGCGCTTCGGCCTGATCGCCCCCACCGCGCTGATCACCCGTACCGGCGAGGAACTGGTCGTCGACGGGATCCGGATGGTCTTTCAGCTGACGCCGGGCACCGAGGCGCCCAGCGAGATGAACTTCCTGCTGCCCGACCACCGGGTCCTGCTGGTGGCCGAGAACGCCAACCACACCCTGCACAACGTGCTGACCCTGCGCGGCGCCGAGGTCCGCGACGCCCAGGCCTGGGCCGGATACCTGACGGAGACCGTTCAGCTCTTCGCCGACCGCGCCGAGGTGCTGATCGGCTCACACCACTGGCCCACCTGGGGCCGCGAGGAGCTCACCGCGCTCCTGTGCGAGCAGCGGGACGCCTACGCCTACCTCCACGACCAGACCGTACGGCTGATGAACCGCGGCCTGACGGCAACGGAGATCGCCGAGGAGCTGCAGGAGTTCCCGGGAGAGCTGGGCAGCGCCTGGCACGCCCGGGGCTACTACGGCTCGCTCAGCCACAACAGCAAGGCCGTGTACCAGCGCTACATGGGCTGGTACGACGGCAACCCGGCCCATCTGTGGCAGCTCCCGCCCGAGGATGCGGGCCGGCGCTACGTCGCTTTCATGGGCGGCACCGAGGCCGTGGTGAAGAAGGCCCGCGAGTCCTTCGACGCCGGCGACCTGCGTTGGGTCGCGGAGGTGCTCAATCACGTGCTGTTCGCCGACCCCGGCCACACCGGGGCCAGGGAGCTGCAAGCCGCGACCTTCGAACGGCTCGCCCACAGCGCGGAGAACGGCACCTGGCGCAACTTCTACCTCTGCGGCGCCCAGGAACTCCGGCAGCCCGCCGATGTCCGGCGCACCACGGTCGGGACCTCTGGCGGAGCGATGGTCCCGGCCCTCTCCACGCTGCAGATCTTCCAGTCCTGGGCGGTCCGCCTCGACGGCCCGGCGGCCGCGGCCCACCGACTGCAGCTGCGGTGGGAGTTCACCGACACGGCCGAGACCTGGACGCTGCTGCTGGCCAACGGGGTGCTCACCCCAATGCGCGGCGACGCCCCCGGCGGCGGGCAGTCGGACGTCGTACTCCGGCTGACCAGAGCCGAGTTCAACCGGGGGCTCATGGGGACGACGGACTTCGCTTCGGCCGTGGCCGCCGGAACGATCAGCGTCGAGGGCGACCGGCAGGCACTGCTCATCCTGCTGGGGCTGCTGGAGGAGCCCGCCCTCACCTTCCCGATCGCCCTGCCCTAGTAGGACTCCGTGACTGTGGGTCTCTTTCTGTCTTGGTGTCTTGGGGCTCCTGCTGGGCGGGGCGATGGCAGTGGTGCAGATGCCGGTCCCGCACCTCCGGTGTTCTGGAGGATGTCGAGGACGTGGTGGAGAGTGAGCCGGGCCCGGGCGGTTGCGTTCGCGACATTCGTGGTCGACGCGCCCGCGGACCTTGGCCAGACCCACGAGGTCGACCATCGGAACGCCGGCGGGAAGGGCGGACGGCCCGCAATCAGTGGCAGGCTCGGACCATTCGATCAGCGGCCAAACCGGGCAGGGCCCCGTCCCACCACCGACGACCGGCGGCGTCATGTCCCACCCGGCCAGTGTGTCGAGCATGTCCAAGGCCGGGCACACACTTCACGCGGTGCGGTTGTTCCAGGCCGATCCGCGTCTTTTGAGCGGGACCACGAAGCCGCAGCGAGATCCCGGCCGCGTCGGGCGGCAGACCGCCTGCTGGACTCTCACAGGGGGAGCTCGGCTTTCAGCTCGAACCAGACAGTCTTGCCGGTGGCGGTCCGCGTACTGCCCCAGGCGTCCGCGAGCACGTCGAGGAGTTCAGTGCCCCGGCCGCCTTCCGCGTCCATGTCGGCGACGTTCCGTACCGGGCCGACGGACGCGGTGTCCTCCACCTCGCACAGCAGTCGGGAATCACGCACCCGCAGGTTGAGCCTGAGCGCGCCGCTCGTGTGACGCAGGGCGTTGGTGACCAGCTCGCTGACCAGGAGCTCGGCGTTGTCGGCCAGATCACCCAGAGCCCAGTCACCCAGCTGCCCGGTCACCAGTCGCCTGGCTCGGCGCACCGACGTCAGGTCCCGCTCCAGAGGCCAGGAGGCGTCCCACGTGGTGGCCCGGCCACGGGGCGCTCCCAACGGGCGCAAGGGTGCCAGCATGCGGGACCACAGAGCCCACTGCCGGGCGGCCCAGGCGGGGTCGATGGTCTGGATGACCATGAGGTTCATTCCCTTCACAGCTGACGTGGACGGTGTACGCGCCGGAATGTCCCGACCCGGTACACGTAGCGAGTGCTACACCTAAAAATATACATGTAGCAGGTGCTACAGTAAATACCTCTCCAAAAGTTTCTTATCGGACACCTTGTCTCTGTCGCCCCACACATCGGGAGCCCGCATGCCTCGCCCGCCCGACCCGGCCAAGCGGCGCGACCTTCTCGACCGGGTCCGCGACTACGTCCTGCGCAACGGCCTCTCGGACCTCTCCCTACGCCCGCTCGCCCGGGCCCTGGGCACCAGCGACCGCATGCTCCTGTACTACTTCGGCAGCAAGGAACGGATGGTCGCCAAGGCACTCGCGGTCGACGAACGCCGGCCGCTCCTGCGCACCCGCGAGCTGATGGAGAGGACCGGCCCGCCTACGGACCCAGCGGGCCTGCGCCGCTTCCTGGAAGACGTGTGGCGTCAGTTCAAGGACCGCGACGCCCGCGCCTCGCTCCCTCTCTACCTCGAGATCATGAGCGCGAGCTTGCTTCACCCGGACCGCTACGGGCCCGTCATGCGCGACATCATCACCGCATGGACGGACGTGCTCACCTCGGTCCTACGTGACCTCGGCATGGGTGAGTATCAAGCCCGGACCCAAGCCACGCTCCTGACCGACGCCACGTTCGGCCTGCTGATCGCCCCCTTGGCGGACGGCCACTGGGACCGCGCCGACGAAGCCTTCCACGCCCTACTCGACAGCCTGGAACCCGGTTGGCATTCGACGGCGTGACGGCGGTCGCGTCCGCTATCGCGCCGCCGTCGGCCTCCGCGACGCCGCCATCGCCTCTTTCACGTCGGTCAGCGGCCGCAGCCGGTAGGTGTACGAGTAGTCGCGGCTCGCGAACAGCCTGTACTGGTCGTGGGTGTGGGCACCCCAGCTGTTGTCGCCGCCCAGGCCCATCTGCCGGTGGTTCACGCGCAGGACGACCTCGTCGGGCGGGGTCAGCTGGTACTCGTGGCGTACGCTGGACGACAGGTCCTCCGGGGTGAAGCGGGAGGCATTGACCTCCAGCAGGGGCTCCCCGGAGACGAGGAGTCCGTTGCCCGAGGCGTCGGTCAGGGCGATCCAGCGGACGTCGGTCTTGTTGCCGTTCTCCTGGGGCCGGATGCACGGGGTCCACTGCTCCGCGACCGTGCCGGAGTACACGCCCACGTCGGTGCCGTCGCGGCGGTCGATGTAGTTCTCCTCGGGCCCGCGGCCGTAGTAGCGCAGCCGGTCGAGACGTCCGGGCAGGAGCAGCAGCGTGCCGACCTCCGGGATGTAGGGCAGGGACGCGGCGCCCGGGTGCAGGGTGTTGTCGACCTTGATCTCGCCGTTGCCGAAGACGGTGTAGGTGGTGGTGTACGTCGATTCGACGCTCTTCGGCAGGGTGCCGGTGACCTTGATCTCGACGGCCTTGTCGCCCAGGGGGCGCGTCTGGACCTGCGTCACCGCGCGGTCGGTGCCCGCGTCGCGCCAGGTCTGGTTGCGGGTGTGCTGGCCGTTGCCGCGGTCGTTCTCGGTGGGCGCCCGCCAGAAGTTCGGCACCGGCCCGGAGGCGAGGAGCCGGGTGCCCCGGGACTCGTACGAGGTGGTGATCCCGGTGCTCTTGTCGACGGTGACCGAGAAGTCCTTGCCCTTGACCGTGACGGCTGCCTTGTCCCCGTCGTCGTGCTTCAGCGCCGGCACGCTCGTCAGTGGGGCGGGGCACCGCCGGGACGTCGGCGTCGAGGGGCAGTTGCTGCTTGGCCACCTCGAAGCCGGCCTTCGCCCACGGGGTGGATTCCTTGGTGGTGAAGGACAGGTGGAGGAAGTACTCGGTGCCCGGGGCCGGGTCGGCTGGCAGCCGGACCGGCACCGTGATGTCCTTGCCGCTCAGCGGTGTCGGTGGCCGGGCCGGCTTGGCAGCGGTTGCCGCCCTGCTGCTCGCCCCGAATGCCGTGGCGGTGTTCCTGTCACTGGGCGTCGGCTCCTCTTGGATGGCCGACGTTCACCCGGTGCAGAGCGACGGCAGCAGCAACCCCCCTTGCCTCTCTCATGGGCGGCATGGGTGCGGGTGGATTAGGTAGCAGCCGGCAGCCTGACCGCGTGGAACACCTGAGGTCCCTGTCGGTGGGTGGATGGCCGCTGTGGCTCGTGGCGCTCGCGGTGATCGGCCTGATCCTGCTTGGCTGCGCCTACCGGGCAGCCCGGGCCACGCGCCCCGGCCACAAGCGCCCGTTGCTCCCCTGTCGGGGCCCGCTGGCCGGACACCTCGGCACGGCCGTGAGGTTCGGTGTCGTCACGGCCGTCGTCCTGGTTGTAGCGGCCTGGCTGGTGGGGGCGTCCGGGCGCTTCGGCGTCAGCATGTTCGGCCATGAGATGGGGGAAAGCAGGCCGAGCTGAGCGGCAGTGCGCTGCGGACGGTCGTCTTCGGGCTGCTCGTGGGCAGTCTGGCCGGGTTTGCCGGAAGCCTGCTGTCTGCGGTGCACGGTGACCGTGGGCCGCGGTGACAGTGGGCTTTACGCGGTGAAGACAGTTCACTTTCGTATCCTGCCCGGCAGGATCCCTGCTGCCGCGCGCCTTGCGCCGTGGCCCCGCAAATGGCGGAGCCGGAAGCGCATGACCTGTCGCCTGGAGGCCTCCTTTGACACCTGTCGAGAGTTCCGCCCTGCCTGGCATCGGCGTCAGCAGCGACCCCGGTGCGGTCGCCACCTCGCGGTGACGGGACTCCAAGTCGACGGAGGACAGTTGGACATCACGGTCGCGGCCGACGGAGTGGTGAACGTGACCGCACCGGAATGGCTGACCGTTGTCACACCCTGATGTCGCTAACAACGGCTAACACAATGAGGCGGATCGTCCCTGACGGCCGTGTCCCGGGCGGCAGTTGAGCGTTCGGTCTGGTGTGGGGACGTCGCCGTGGATCGTGTCGGATGAGCTGTGGGACCGGCTTGAGCCGCTGCTGCCGCAGCGCGCGAGGCGCTTTCGGTATCCAGGGCGTAAACCGCTGCCGGACCGGGAGGTGCTGTGCGGGATCCTGTACGTGCTGCACACCGGCATCCAGTGGGAGTACCTGCCCAACGAGCTGGGCTTCGGCTCGGGCATGACCTGTTGGCGGCGGCTGCGGGACTGGAACGCGGCGCACCAGAGGGCCGACGGCGTCAGATGCGGCTTTGCCGTAGTGCGCCGTCAGTAGCGGCTCGGCCACGTTCAGAGCCAAGGTCATGAAGCTGGAGAAGACCAGAAGCCGCGTGCTGGGCGTAGCTGTTCAGAACGGGCCCCATGTACGACGAGGTACAACGTGCCCAGCGGCAAACCGATCACGGACAGATCCACGGCGGGGGCGACCAGCGGTGCGACCCAGGCATCACGCCGAGGCGGAGTGCCAGAGCCCTGACGTTGCCGAATCCGAAAAGGAACGGGAGACCGACAACGCCCGTCATGATCGCAGTCACGGCGCGGAGGATGAACCTTCGATCAAAGCGCAAAGGCCGGGGGAGTGTCGACGCGCTTGGGGTTGCAGGTGGCCATCTAACCGACCTCCAGCCACGTCTGCTGGCGGAGGGCGTGTGCATAGGGTGCGAGTCGGTCCACCGACCCGCCCCCGCCACCGATCCGCCCTCCAGCGTGCGGCTCTCGCCCGCGGTGCCGGCCGGCATGTCCTGGTCGTCGCGGGCGAGCCCGGGCTCGCCGAACTGCTCTCGGACACCCTCGGCGGCCCGTGTCACGCGCGTAGTGCAGCAGTTGCAGAAGTCGGGGTACGTCACCCGCGTCCCCGCCCCACAGGACCGCCGCACCCAGCGCATCGAACTCACCGAGGCCGGCCGGCAGGCCCTCGCCCGGTCTGCGAGGCTGACGCCCGCGGCATGCAGCTCGCCCTGGCCGACTGGACCCACGAGGAGCTGCGCCGGCCGGCCGGTCTCTTCCACCGCATCGTCGACGACTTCCCTGGCCGGGACCGCCCGATTCGATGTCCCGCCCGGATCACGCCGACTTCGCGCGAGGGCGCCGGTCGGACGAGCCGGGCGCCGGGCCGGGCCCTCCCGGCGGCGTCGGCTCCCGCAGCCCGCTCAGCAGCAGCCGGCCCAGCGCCGGCAGGGCGATGAGCGGCAGGAGCGCCGTCTGCAGCGAGGTGGCGTCGGCCAGCGCACCGACGGCCGGGGCGGCGAGACCGCCCACGCTCACGGTCAGCCCCAGCGTCACGCCGCTCGCCGTGCCCACCCGCCGCGGCAGATAGTCCTGGCCGAGCGTGACGTGCAGCGAGAACGGGACGTACAGGCCGGCCGAGGTCAGGGCGACGAACAGATACACCGGCGGCCCGGGCACCAGGACCACACCGGCCACCGCGAGCACCGTGAGGACGTACGCGTGGCGCACCACCGCCAGGCGCCCGTACCGGTCGGCGAGCCGCCCCCCGGCCACGGTGCCCACCGCCCCGCCGAGATACAGCACGCACAGCGCCGCCGTACCGGCCACGTCCCCGCCACCGGTCCGCTGCCGGACGTGGAGGGCGACGAACGCGCTCAGCCCGACGAACACGATCGACCGGCACACGACGGCGCCGGACAGCCGCAGGAACGACCCCCAGTCGTCACGGCCGGCGTCCTCGCCGCTGTCGGCGGCCCCGCCACGGCTGCCCGCCGAGCGCACGGCCGCCGCACACAGCGCCGCCCCCACGACCGCCGGGACGGCAAGCAGCGGTGACGCGCCCAGACCTCCGGTGGCCATCACCGAGGCCACCAGCAGCGGCGCCAGGGCGAAACCGACGTTGCCGCCGAGGGAGAACCAGCCCATCGCCGTATGACTGCCGTGCGCGGCGTCGCGGGCCGCGCGGGCGGCCTCCGGGTGGTACGCGGCGACGCCGATCCCCGACCCGGCCACCACCGCAAGCGTGAGCGCGTAGGACCCCATGACGCCGCTCAGCGCGACCCCGGCACCGCCCGTCAGCGCGCTCAGCGGCAGCAGCCACGGCATCGACCGGCGGTCGGTGAGCGCCCCGAACAGCGGCTGCACCACCGACGACAGCAAGGACGCGGCGAGCACGACGCCCGAGGCGGCGGCGTAGCTGTAGGCACGCTCGGCGACGAAGTAGGGGACGAGGGCCGCCACGGCGCCTTGGTAGACGTCGACACAGGCGTGACCCAGGGACAGCAGCGTGATGGCGCGGTTGCGTTTCGTGGACACCCTGCGATCGTCGCGGGGCGGCGCTGTGGCCCGCTTTCGATAATCTGCCGAACTGTGTCGAACATCCGCCACACACCGACCGCGCCGACCCGCGCCCAGGTCCTCACCGCGGGGGAGCGCATCGACGCACACCGCCACGACGACCACCAGATCGTCTACGCGGGCTCCGGCGTCCTCGCCGTCACCACCGACGCCGGGACCTGGTTCGCGCCCGGCAACCGCGCCATCTGGGTCCCCGCGGGCACCGTCCACGCGCACCGCGCCCACGGCCACCTCGCCCTGCACCTGGTCGGACTGCCCGCCGACGACAATCCCCTCGGCCTGGACGCCCCCACCGTCCTCGCCGTCAGTCCGCTGCTGCGCGAGCTGATCCTCG
Source organism: Streptomyces sp. NPDC049627 (assembly GCF_044465645.1). NCBI lineage: Bacteria > Bacillati > Actinomycetota > Actinomycetes > Kitasatosporales > Streptomycetaceae > Streptomyces > Streptomyces sp. NPDC049627. The sequence goes on from NZ_JBITLW010000015.1 coordinate 36,412, forward strand.
CCTACACCCGTGATCCCGGCGACGACAGCCCCGAGCGCCGCCGCCTGCTCGCCGTCCTGTGCGACCAGCTGCGGGCCTCGCCCCAGCAGCCCCTGCGCCTGCCCACCCCCGCCGATCCACGCCTGGCCGCGGTCTGCGCGCTCGTCCACGCCGACCCCGCCGACTCGCGCACCCTCGCCGCGCTCGGTGCCGCGACCGGAGCGGGCGAGCGCACCCTCAGCCGGCTCTTCCGCCACGAGTTCGGCATGACCTTCCCGCAATGGCGCACCCAGTCGCGCCTCTACCACGCACTGCGCCTGCTCGCCGAGGGCACACCCGTCACGACCGTGGCCCACCGCTGCGGCTGGTCCTCCGCCAGCGCCTTCATCGACGTCTTCCGCCGCTCTTTCGGCTACACACCAGGAACCCACAACAGCCGGACCCGGCAAGGCCACTGGCGACCGGGGCCGGGTGACGGGCCACGATCTACTCTCCGGTAGCATCCGACGGCAGGCCATCCAAGGAGGAGCAGGCCGTCCAAGGAGGATCCGTGCCCCGGTCCCAACGCTCGCCCCTGCTGCTCGCCGGCCTCCTGGCCACAGCGGGCGTCGCTCACTTCGCCGCCCCTCGCCGCTTCGACGAGACCGTTCCCACCGCTCTGCCGGGAACGCCCCGCACCTGGACCTACGCCAGCGGGGCCGCCGAACTCGCACTGGCGGCCGGTCTGGCCTCGCCGCACACCCGCAGGGCCGCCGCGCTGGCCACGGCGGCCTTCTTCGTCGGCGTGTTCCCCGCGAACGTGAAGATGGCCGCCGACTGGCGGCACCGGCCCGCGCCGCAGAAGGCCGCCGCCTTCGGCCGGCTCCCGCTGCAGATCCCGCTGGTGCTGTGGGCCCGGAGTGTCGCGAAGAGCGCGGAGGGACGGGCATGAGCGCACAGCTGAAGGTCGGCGACAAGGTCGAGGACTTCTCGCTGCCGGACGAGACCGGCGCCACCCGCAGCCTCACCGAGCTGCTCGCGGAAGGGCCGGTGGTGCTCTTCTTCTACCCCGCCGCCCTCACCCCGGGCTGCACCGCCGAGGCCTGCCACTTCCGGGATCTCGCCGCCGAGTTCGCCGCGGTCGGCGCGCGCCCCGTGGGCATCAGCGGCGACGCGGTCGAACGCCAGCAGGAGTTCGCCGACCGGCACACCCTCGGCATGCCGCTGCTGTCCGACGCCGACGGAACCGTCCGCGACCTGTTCGGCGTGACCCGCGGCTTCTCACTGGCCCCGACGAAGCGGGTCACCTTCGTCATCGGGCAGGACCGCACGGTCCTGGAGGTCGTCCGCAGCGAACTGCGCATGAACACCCACGCCGACCGGGCCCTCGCCGCGCTGCGCAAGTGATCCGGGGGTCCCGCGGGGCCGCGGGCGGCCCGAGCGCCGTGGCGTCGCGGGCGTAACCGCCCGGGCATCGCGGTTGATGCGGTGCCGCGCAGGACTCATGCTGGACGACATGGAGCGCGTCTCCGCTGCGGCGATCATCGATGCCCAGGGTGCCGTCACCGGGTGGAGCGAGGGTGCCCACCGGCTGACAGGCCTGACGGCCGAAGAGGCCGTGGGACGGCCGGTGCGGGAGCTGCTCGCCGAGCAGCCGCCGCCCGAAGCCGTGGCCGCGCTGACCGGCACCGCCGTACTGCGGCACCGGGACGGCTCATCCGTCGCCCTGCAGGTGACGGCGTGCCCCGTGCTGGGCGAGGGCGGCGGCCCGGGCGGATACGTGATCACCGCCGCGCCGCCCGAGGAGCGCGAGCCCTCCCTGGCGGAGCGGGCCTTCCAGCAGGCGTCCATGTCCATGTCCGTCTTCGACACCGACCAGCGCTACCTGCGGCTCAACGAGGCGGCCTGCCAGGTCATGGGCGTGCCGGAGGAGGTGCTGCTCGGCCGTCGCTTCCCGGAGACGGTCGAGGACGAGGTGCACAGCCAGGGCTTTCTGCGGCATCTGCGCCAGGTCGCCGAAACGGGCAGACCACTGCGCTACGAGAGCTTCACGGGCGCTCCGGCCCTGAACCGGGACCATGCCTGGACCACCGACATGTGGCCGGTGCGGGACTCCTCGGGCGCCCTGATCGGGACCGCGCTCGCCGCGTTCGACAGCTCCGACCAGTACTGGGCGCGGCAGCGGCTGGCCCTGCTGAACGAGGCCGCGGCCACCATCGGCACGACCCTGGACGTGGTGCGCACCGCCGAGGAGCTGGTCGGGATCGTGGTGCCCCGGTTCGCCGACTTCGCCAGCGTGGACCTGTTCGACTGGGTCCTCGGCGCCGAGGAACCGCCCGCGCTGGCCGGCACGGACATCGCCCTGCGCCGCGTCGCCCACGGCTCCGGCACCGAGGGCACCCCGGAGGCGGCCGTGCACCTGGGGGAGGTGGACTACTATCCGCCGTTCTCGCCGCCGGCCCGCGCGATCCTGGAAGGCCGGGTGATCCAGAGTCACGCGGGTGAGCCGGCGTTCATGCGGTGGGTGGCGGAACGCAACGCCCGGGCCCCGGCGGGCCGGCGCCACCGCGTGGGCGCCCACTCGATGATGGCCGTGCCGCTGCGCGCCCGCGGCATCACGCTCGGCGTCGCGGTGGCGGTGCGGATCAGGCAGTCCGACGACTACGGCGGCGACGACGCCGTGTTCGCCGAGGAACTCGCCAGCCGGGCCGCCGTCTGCGTGGACAACGCGCGCCGCTTCGCCCGGGAACGCACCACCGCACTGTCCCTGCAGCACAACCTGCTGCCCCGGGGACTGACCGGACAGGCGGCCGTCGAGGTGGCCCACCGCTATCGGCCCTGCGGTTCGCAGGCCGGCATCGGCGGCGACTGGTTCGATGTGATCCCGCTGTCCGGAGGCCGGGTCGCCCTCGTCGTCGGCGACGTCGTCGGGCACGGCATTCCTTCGTCGGCCACCATGGGCCGCCTGTGCACGGCCGTCCGCACCCTCGCCGACGTGGACCTGCCGCCCGACGAACTCCTCACCCACCTCGACGACCTGGTCACCCACCTCGCCGGGGACGACACTGCCGAGGTCGCCGAACTGGGCGCCACGTGCCTGTACTCCGTCTACGACCCCGTCTCCCGCCGCCTCGCCCTCGCCGCCGCCGGCCATCCACCGCCGGTCCTCGTCCTGCCGGACGGCAGGACACAGGTGCTCGAAGTGAACGCCGGCCCGCCGCTCGGCGTCGGCGGGCTGCCCTTCGAGGCGATGGAGGTGGAGCTGCCCGAGGGCTCCCTGGTCGCCCTCTACACGGACGGCCTCATCGAGGACCGTGACCGCGACATCGACCACGCCACCACCGAACTGTGCCGCGCCCTGACCGCGCCCGCCGACACCCTCGACGCCCTGTGCGACACCGTGCTCAAGGCCGTCCTGCCCGAGGACCCCAGCGACGACGTGGCCCTGCTGCTGGCCCGCACCCGGGCCCTGGGCGAGGACCGCATCGCCACCTGGGACGTCCTGCCGGACCCCGAGCACGTGGCGAGAAGCCGGCAGGCCGCCACGGACCAGCTGACCGCCTGGGGACTCGACGAGGCCGCCTTCGTCACCGAGCTCGTCGTCAGCGAACTCGTCACCAACGCCATCCGCTACGGCGCACCACCCATCCAGCTCCGCCTGATCCGTGACCGCACCCTCATCTGCGAGGTCTCCGACGGCAGTTCCACCTCCCCGCACCTGCGCCGCGCCCACGCCTACGACGAGGGCGGCCGGGGACTGCTGCTCGTCGCCCAGCTCACTCGGCGCTGGGGCAGCCGGCAGACCGGCAGCGGCAAGACGATCTGGGCCGAACAGCCGCTGCCGCCCACCTGATCACTCGAACGGGCAGCCGGGGTTGGGCGCGTCCTCGGAGAACGGCGCGCCGTGCGGCAGCACATAGAGCACGTCGAGGACGAGCGGGGTGTCGCCGAGGTTGCGCCCGATGTGCACGTTGGTCGGTCCGGCCGGCTCCTGGACGAAACTGCCCTTGGGGTACACGCCGTCGGAGGCGCAGGTGGAGTCGAAGTGGCTGAGCGTGCCCTGCTTCACCACGGCGTAGAGGGGACCGTCGTGGTAGTGCCAGCCGGTGGCCTGGCCGGGCGGGATCGTTATCTCCCGCAGGGTGTAGTCGGTGTCCCCGACCGTCTTCTGACTGATGAGCCGGGCGGTGACGCCAGGCCCGGGAGGTGTCGCCTGGGCGGGCGCGCAGACGAGCACGGTGGCGGCGGTCACCACGCCGGTGACAGCGGTACGCAGGGCAGTGCGCATGCGAGGAGTCTCCTGGTCCGAGAACGGCTACCGCCGTGAACATAGAGGCAGTCAAGGCCGGTTGAGGCCGGAATCCGCAGATCCGTACGGGGCTCAGACGGCGGTCGGGCCCGACGGGCGCTCCCGTACGACGTCCTCCGGTTTCTTGTCGTCCCGCAGCCCCAGGTACCGCGGGTGACGGAGCATGCCGTCGCGGGTCCACTCGGTGAAGTCGATCTGCGCGACCAACTCCGGCCTCACCCACCGCGCCCCCGCCTCGCGCACCGGCCCGTCGAACGGCGAGCGGTCGACCCGCATGCCGTCCAGCCGCTCCCGCAGACCGAGCAGCGTGCGCCGGTCGAAGCCCGTGCCGACCTTGCCCGCGTACCGCAGCCGCCCGCCCTCGTGGTGGCCGAGCAGCAGCGCGCCGAGCCCCACGCGGCTCCCGGCCGGTTCGGTGAACCCGCCGACGACGAACTCCTGCCCCTGCGAGCACTTCAGCTTGAGCCAGTCCCGGGACCGGCGCGGCTGGTAGTCCCCGTCGGCCCGCTTGGCGATCAGCCCCTCCCAGCCGCGGGCACAGGAGTCGGCCAGGAGCTCGGCCCCGCCCGCGTTGCGATGGGGCGTCGACCGCAGCGGCGAGCGGTAGGTCAGTGCGCGCCGCAGCAGGGACTTGCGGGCCCTCAGCGGCAGCCGTGTGAGGTCCTGGCCGTCCAGCCTGAGCAGGTCGAAGACGTAGTACGTCACGGTGACACCGCTCGCCTCGACATCCTGCCGCCGGGTCAGGCCCATGCGCTGCTGGAGCCGGGCGAAGTCGGTACGGCCGCGCGAGAACGCGACGATCTCGCCGTCGACGGTGAAGTCCGCGCACGCCTGCTCCCCGAGCGCGTCCACGACCTCCGGGTAGGTGGCGTCGAGCCGACGCCCCGTGCGGGACAGCAGCGTGACCTGTCCGCCCTCACGCACCGACAGCACCCGCACCCCGTCCAGCTTCCGCTCGAACAGCCACTCCTCGCCGGAGAAGTCCCGCCGCTCGCTCAGCGTGGCCAGCATCGGCTGCGCGGCCAGCTCCGCGCCCGGGCGGGCCCTCCGCAGCAGCCGCCGCTGTTCGGCGGGGAGCTCGTCCAGGAGGCCGGCCGCCACCGGTCGCGTCACCCCTCGTCGTCCTCGACGGAGACCTGGGCGAGGGTGCGGCCGGTCAGTGCCGAACGGGCCCGGTACGGGTCGGGGGTGCCGTGCCCGTGGGCCCGGCCGCCCTTGCCGGCCTTCACCAGCAGCCACGCCTCGCGGTCGCCGTCCTGACCGCCGCGGAACCGGGTGAGGGCGTACTCGCCGTGCAGCTTCGATCCCCTCAGCCGGAACGTGGCGTGCCCGCGCTCGATGGACTCGTCGAAGTCCACGGGGCGCCCCTTGCGGTCGTGGCTCAGCGGCTCATAGGTCCCGTGATCCCAGACGATGACGGTTCCGCCCCCGTACTCGCCCTTGGGGATGACTCCCTCGAACTCCTCGTACTCCAGCGGATGATCCTCGGTGGGCATGGCGAGCCGCTTGTCCTGGGGATCGTCGGAGGGCCCCTTCGGCACCGACCAGGACTTCAGTACGTCGTCCACCTGGAGCCGGAAGTCGAAGTGCAGCGTGCTGGCGTCATGGATCTGCACCACGAACCGCGGCTCGTCACCCGGCCCCGCCCCACGCCCCTCCGGCTCACGCGTCCGCCCGAAGTCCCGCTTCCCCCGGTAATCCCGCAGCCGGTCCTTCTCACCCACGACCGCCTCCTTCCCGAACGCCCCGAGTACCCCGCCGACGGCCGCCTCAATGCCCGGGCCGACCGCCGGTCAGTACACGGTCACAGAGACCCCGCACAGCCCGAGCCCTTCCGCCGCGGCCAGCCGCCACATACGCAGCGGACCGTCCAGCACGCGCTCCTCGCCCTCCCCGTAGTCCAGCCAGTCCTGGTCCTGCGCCGCGGCCCGCTCCTGCGGCGTGAAGCCCAGTGCTTCCTCGACGCGCGGCAAGGTGTCGCGTACTTCGGCGGAGGTGAGCAGGAAGTTGCCGCACCAGCCCGGCAACAGGGCGGCCCGCTCGGGCCCGATGGCGTGGAAGAGGGATCTGATTGCGTAGTCCTTGCTCTGGACCGAGACGAACAGGTGGTCCGGGTCGCTGATCCGCTCCCACACGTCCGGGAGCACACAGAAGCCGTCGTCGGACGACAGCCCGTCGTACATCTTCTGCACATGCTCCCCGGACGCCGTCAGTTCGAGGAAGGACTCCAGTTCCCGGTCCGTTGCCCGGGCGGGTCCGACGGAGCGGTCCCACCAGGTCCGGTGGTCGGGCAGTGGCCGCCGGCTCCAGCGCTCCCAGCGCACCCGTGCGAGCGGCTCGGCCCCCTCGGCCGCGATGAGCGGGCGCAGCCGCGGAGCCAGCGTGCCGATGAAGGCGTCGTCGTGGGCGCTGATCGCCCAGGCCGTGGTGATCCCCATGGCAGGACGGTACGGGCAGCCACTGACAGTCATGTTCCGCCGGGGGAGGTCAGAACTCCTCGTGCACCTCGGGATCCCCGCCGATGCGGCGATGGGCGCGGTCCGCGATCGCCGTCATCTGGACGGGGCTGAGGTCGAAGCCGAAGACGTCGAGGTTTCCGCGCTGTCGTCCGGGGTCGGCCGACTTGGGGACGGGGACGGCGCCGAGCTGGATGTGCCAGCGCAGGACGGTCTGGCCGGGCGTCACCCCGTGGGCCTCGGCGATGGAGAGGATCACGGGATCGTCCAGCAGGTCCGTGCCGCGGCCCAGGGGGCTCCAGCTCTCGGTCAGGATGCCCTTGGCGGCGTGGAAGGCGCGCAGTTCCGCCTGGGGGAAGAGGGGGTGCAGTTCGATCTGGTTGACCGAGGGAAGGACCCCGGTCTCCTTCTCCAGCCGCTCGATGTGCTCGGGCGTGAAGTTGGAGACGCCGATCGACCGGACGAGGCCCTCCTCGCGGAGCTTGATCATCGCCTTCCAGGAGTTGACGTACTTGTCGGCGCGGGGGAGCGGCCAGTGGATGAGGTAGAGGTCCACGTAGTCCAGGCCGAGCCGGGCGCGGGACTCCTCGAAGGAGGCGAGGGTCTCCTCGTAGCCGTGGTGCCGGCCCGGGAGCTTCGTCGTCACCAGCACGTCCTCGCGCGGGACCCCGCTGCGGGCGACGGCTCGGCCGACCCCGGTCTCGTTGCGGTAGTTCGTCGCCGTGTCGACGAGGCGATAGCCCAGCTCCAGGGCGTTCACAACCGCCTGTTCCGCCTGCGCGTCGTCCAGCGGCCAGGTGCCCAGACCGATGGCGGGCATCGTCGTACCGTCGTTGAGCGTGTGTGCCGGGATGCTGATCACTGTCGGACCTTCCCTCGACTGTGCCGTACACCCAGCGTCACGGATAGGGTGAGGATTGATCAACCGGACGGGTGGGGGATGAGGGCGGCGGACGGCATGGGCGGCACCGAGGAGAAGCAGGCGCCGGGATCGGCGCGTCCCACGTCGCGGGACGTCGCCCGGCTCGCCGGCGTGTCGCACACGGCTGTCTCCTTCGTCTTCAACGGCCGCGCCGAGGGCAACCTCTCGCCCGCCACCCAGGAACGCATCCGCGAGGCCGCCGCCCAGCTCGGCTACCGCCCCGACCCCGTCGCCCGCGGCCTGCGCCGACGCCGTACGGCCGTGATCGGCCTGGTGACGGACGAGATCGCCTCCTCGCCCTTCGCCGGCCGGCTGCTGCGCGGCGCCATGGAGACCGCCTGGGCGAGCGACCACCTCGTGCTCACCATCGACTCCGGCGGCGACCCGGCCAAGGAGGACGCGGCCGTCGCCGAACTCCTCGACCGGCGCGTGGACGGCATCATCTACGCGGCCATGTCCCTGCGCCGCGTCCGCGTCCCCGAAGGCCTGCACCGCACCCACTCCATCCTCGCCAACTGCCTGCCCGAGGACGACTCCCTGCCCGCCGTCATCCCCGCCGAGCGCGCGGGCGGCCGTACGGCGGCCCGGCTGCTGCTGGACCAGGGGCACCGCAGGCTCGCCATGGTGGGCGGCCAGGACGACATCGCCTCCGTCGACCGCCTGCGCGGCTTCCGGGACGCGCTGCGGGCCGAGGGGATCACCGTTCCCAAGGAGTGGGTCGTCCGGAGCGGGGGCGAGATCAGCGGAGGGTACGAGGGCGCGATGCGCATCCTCGACGGCACGCCCGCCGACCGGCGGCCCACCGGGATCTTCTGTTACAACGACCGGGTCGCGGCGGGTGTCCTGCACGTCGCGACCCGGCTCGGTATCGCCGTTCCGGGCGAGCTGTCGGTGGTCGGCTACGACGACCAGGAGCACATGGCCGAGTTCCTCGCCCCGCCCCTCACCAGCGTCGCGCTGCCCCACCGGGCGATGGGCGAGGCCGCCGCACGGCTGGTCCTCGACTCCATCGACACGGGCAGGACACCGCCCGCGACCGTACGGCGCCTCGCCTGCCCGGTGATCAGTCGTGCATCGGTGGGACCAGCTCCCAGCCGGTGACGGCCGCCGCGGAACCCGTGACGACCAGCTCGGGAACATCGTCCGCCCGCCGGTAGACCCGCTCGGTGACCGTCGCCCGGTCGCCGACGAACAGCTCCAGCAGCGACCCGTCGACGAGGATCCGCACCTCACCGCCCGGAGCCCGCACGACGACCGGCCCCGAGCCCTCGGGCCCCGTCCGGGGCCACTCCCCGCGGTCGAGCGTCACCGTCCCCTCCTCGGGGTCCAGCAGAACCCTCAACTCCGCGCCCGAGGCGGACCGCAGCAGGCTCACCGTGGTCCGGCCCGCCGCGGTGACGGTGACGTCGTACGCGTCCGGCAGCGGTGCCGGAAGGCCGGGTGCGGTGACGAACGGCTCGGCCGCACGCAGCAGTTCGAGCTCCGGAGCCGGTGCGACCCGCAAGGCGCCGTCCGGATGCACGTCCACGACCCTCGGCGCGGTCAGCACACCGGCCCAGCCCGCCCGGTCGACCTGGCTCTGCTCACGGGCCTCCCAGGACCAGCCCCACATCAGCGCCCGGTCCGGCTCCTGGAGCACGGCGGGCGCGTAGAAGTCCCGCCCGTGGTCCAGCCGCCCGCCCATGCGGGCCTCGAAGCGCAACCCGTCCTCGCCGTGAGGCCGGAGACGGCCCGTCAGATACCCGGTCGAGCAGGGGTCGCCGTCCCACAGGGACAGCACGAGCACCCAGTCGCCGCCCGCCGTCGCGTACACCTGCGGGCACTCCCAGCCCACCGCCTTGTCGCCGAAGGCGTCCACCGCGACCGGATCGTTGCCGTCGAGGAGCACCCCGGCGAACCGCCAGTCCGCCAGGTCGTCGCAGTCGTACAGCAGCACCGACGGCGTGCCGTCGGCATGGCCCGCACCGACCAGCGCCCAGCGTCGGCCGCCGCAACGGAAGACGAACGGGTCGCGGAACATCACCACGTCCAGGTCGGCGGGCGGACCGGAAACGACCGGCGTGGGGAGCGGCCGCCAGTCGGTCAGCGTCTCGTCCTCCGGTACCAGCGCCCGCGCCAGGCAGATCGAGCCGAGACCGGTGTGCTGCCGGTCGACGCCCGTGTACACGGCCGTCGGCACCCCGTCGTCGTCGACCACACAGCCCGACCAGCAGCCCGCCTCGTCCGGGCCGCCGGGGGTCGGGGCGAGCGCGATCGGATGGTGCTCCCACTGGACGAGGTCGTGGCTGGAGACATGGCCCCAGTGGACGTTCGCGTGCACCGGGGCGTCGGGATTGTGCTGGTAGAAGAGGTGGTGGCGGCCCCGCCAACGGAAGGGACCGTTCGGGTCGTTGATCCAGTTGGCGGGGGGACGGACCCTGAAGCGCGGGGCGCCGGGGTCCGTGGACTGAGCGGCGAGGCTCAACGGTTGACTCCTGCGGACGTGATGCCCTCACGCAGAGGGCGCTGGCCGACGACGAACACGGCGACGGCGGGGATCATGGAGAGCACGACACCGGCGAGCACCACCGAGATGGAGCCGGTGCCCAGGTTGCCCTGGAGGGAGACCAGGCCCAGGGGGAGGGTGTAGTTCTGGCCGGAGGTCTCGAGGATCAGGGGGCGGAAGAACTCGTTCCAGTGGTAGTTGAAGGCCAGGACGCCGACGATCGCGAGACCGGGCGCGGCCAGCGGGGCGTACACGGACCGGAAGATCCGCCAGGGCCCGCAGCCGTCCAGCATGGCCGCCTCGCCGAGGTCCCTGGGCATGCCCAGGAAGTACTGGCGCATCAGGAAGGTGCCGAAGGCGGTCGGGAAGGCCGGGATGATCAGACCGAGCAGGGTGTCGGTCAGGCCCATCGACTTCAGCACCAGGAACACCGGCACGATCGTGACCTGCAGCGGCACCATCATGGTCGCCAGGACCAGCGCGAACAGGGGCTTCTTGAACCGGAACTCGAGGCGGGCGAAGGCGTATCCGGCAAGGCCCGCCGTGATCATCTGGCCCACCGCGATCAGGGCGGTCACCAGGGTCGAGTTCAGGGCGAGCAGCCAGACGTCGATCTGGTCGAAGACTCCCCGGTACGACTCCAGGGTGGGGTCCGTCGGGATGATCTTCGGCGGCAGATCGAAGGACTCGGCCGGGGTGCGCAGGGAGGTGGAGATCGTCCAGATGACCGGGCCGAGGGTCAGCAGCGCGCACACGGTCAGTCCGGCGATCCGCGCCCACGGCGCGAACGAGGACCGGGCACGGCTGAGGTTCATGGTCGCTTGGCTCATGGGAGTCACCCGGCTCACTGGTAGTGGACGAAACGCCGGCTGAGCCGGAACTGGAGGGCGGTGACCGCCATGATCAGCACGAAGAGCAGGACACCCACCGCGGAGGCCTCGCCGAAGCGGAGCTGCTCGAAGGCGCTCTCGTAGATGACCATGACGACGGTGCGGGTGGCGTCGCCCGGCCCGCCGTTGGTGAGGACGTACGGCTGCTCGAAGACCTGGAGCGCGTTGATGATGCCCACCACCGACGCGACCAGCAGCGTGGGCGACAGCAGCGGCAGGGTGATGTTCAGGTGCTTGCGCAGGCCGGTCGCGCCGTCCAGGGAGGCGGCCTCGTGGATCTCCTTCGGGATGTTGTTGAGACCCCCGACGAACAGCAGGAACGAGAAACCGAACTGCTGCCACACGTAGACCAGGATCACCGTGGCCATCGCCGCGTTCTCGGACGTCAGCCACGGCACCGGAGCGATCCCGACCAGGCCGAGCAGCCAGTTCACCATCCCGAAGTCCTGGTTGAACAGGTACTTCATCACCACGGAGATCGACGCGGCGGACAGCACCAGCGGGAAGAAGAACGCCGAGCGGAACATCGACCGCAGCCACAGCGGCATGCGCCCGTTCACGGCGAGCGCCAGGGCGAGGGCGATCAGCAGTTGCAGCGCGACCGCGAACACCATGAAGACCAGGGTGTTGCGGAAGGAGACCAGCACGGTCGAATCGCCGAAGACCTCACGGTAGTTGGCGGCCCCCGCGAAGCTCGGGTCGTCGATGACGTTCCAGTGGAAGAGGCTCAGCACCACCGAGCCGACGATCGGAACGACCGTGAAGACGACGATGCCGACGATCGTCGGCGCCAGGAACAGCGTGGCCAGCAGCCGGGCGCCGCGGTCGCGGGCCGACGGCCGGGGCGCGACGGCCGGTGCTGCGGTCGGTGCGGCGGCCGGCTGCTTCGGTCGGACGGCCGGTATCCGGGTGTTCGTCATACGTCACGCTCCATGGCCTTCTCCAGGTCGCTCTGCATCCGCCGCAGCGCGGGAGCCACCGAACGCCGGGAGGCCAGCGCCGTACCGGTGTGCTTCAGCAGCACCTGCTCGACCTCGGCGACCTGCGGAGGCGCGGGGATCGGCCCGGTGTCGGGGAACTTGTCGAGGGTGTCGTAGAAGACCTGCCAGTGGTCGGGGCCGGTCTCCCCGTAGCGGTCGGCGGTCAGCATCGAGCGGCGGGCCGGGGTCGTCTGGTTCGTGCTGAACAGCCGCATCAGGGTGTCCCTGCGGGCGGCGAACTTGATGAACTCCCACGCCTCGTCCTGCTTCTTCGAGGTGCGCAGCAGTGCGTAGCCGGCCGCGCCGTACTGCATGCGCTGGGTCCGCCAGCGCGGGAAGTACTGCACGTCGAAGCCGTCGGGCTTCATGCCCGCCAGATGCAGGCCGCCCGCCCAGAAGCCGCCCGCGGGCGTGACGCCGACCCGGCCGGTGGAGAACACGCCGATGAGGTTCTGGCCGTTGCCGCCCTCGGGGCGGGTGCACAGGCCCTCCTGGATGAGGGAGGCGAGATAGTCGTACGCCTCCTCCACGCGCGCGTCGGTGGCCTGCGGGGTCGTCCAGCGGAAACCGCCCCCGCGGCCCTGACGCCGGTCGGCCGGGTAGAAGGAGTCCCACAGCCAGGCGCCGCCCGGCGCCTTGGACTCGGTGAGCAGATTGGTGTCGTTGGCGAAGAGCCACGGCACCACGCCGCCCCAGAGCCGGTTGGTCCAGAAGTACGGCGTGAACTGGGAGCCGCTGGACTTCTTCATGTCCCGCAGCAACGCGGTGAAGTCGTCACGGGTCCAGTCGGCCGACGGGAAGCCCGCGCCTGCCCGCTCCAGCACCTGGGTGTTGAAGTACATGTCGGCCGCGTTGAACTCGACCGGCAGCTGGTAGAGGCTCCCCTCGTACATCATCGACTCCACCAGCGACGGGTGGACGTCCGCGAAGTACTCGCGCAGCTCCTCGGCGTCCCGCTTCACCCAGTCGTCCAGCGGAATCCCGAGGCGCTGCGCGAACAGCTGCACGCCCTCGGTGGCGACGTACACGAGATCGGGTGCCGTGCCCGCCGCGATCTGGGTGAGGATCTTCGCGAAGAAGTCCGACCAGTCGACGGCCTGTACGGCGTTGATCCGCAGCTTGATGTCGGGGTGGACCTTCTTGAAGCCCTCGGTGAGCGTGCGGATGGCCTCCGGTCCGTAGGCGGGGCCGAGGGTGGCGACGACCAGGGAGCCGTCGTCGCGGCCCGGGATGTCGGCTCCGGTGAGCCGGTCCCAGCTCGCGGCGGTACCGGCCAGCGCGGCGGCTCCCGCGCCGTAGGCGCCGTACCGCAGCAGGGTGCGGCGGTTCAGATGCGAGTCGGTCATTCAGGGTGGGCCTAACTCGTGTTAGCCGAAACTGATGACCCAGATGATGTGGAGCGCGTTACAGGCCTGTCAAGAGTTGCGGACGACTTGACCTTTAACGAGTTAGGTCGTGGGAGTGCTCAGGGATGGATCGATCGCAAGAGATCCGATGTATATGGCTTGACTCGACGAGTGAATGATCTTCCGGGGCCAAGCGCTTCCGGAGGAAACTCCCACTATTCCGCTCTGTGTTGGGCCAATCTCGTCCCAGCTGTAGACGCGGCCGTCGTCGCTCTCCTATAAATCCATCCGATGTCTTGTTGAGCGCCCTGTCATCCCTCCCCCTGACCAATGGAGCCGCACCATGTCCTCTGCCTCCCTCAGCAGACGTTCTCTGATGAAGGCCGCCGCCCTTGCCGGGGGAGTGGCGGCCTTCGGGCTGCCGCAGGTCCTGTGGCCCTCCACCGCCGAGGCGTACGCCGTCCCCTCGAAGATGGACTGGTGGTACCAGGCCAGGTTCGGGATGTTCATCCACTTCGGGTCGTACTCGTACCTCGGCCGGGGCGAGTGGGCTTTCGACAGCCAGCAGTGGAGCAAGGCGGACTACCAGACCCAGGTCACCAAGAACTTCAACCCGACCCGGTTCAACGCCGCCACCATCGCCGAACTGGCCAAGAACGCCGGCATGAAGTACCTCGTGATCACCTCCAAGCACCACGAGGGCTACGCGATGTGGGACTCCAACGTCCCCGGCTTCACCGACACCACCGGCACCAAGCAGTACAACCTGCACGACTACAACGGCATCCAGACCGACCCGCTCATGGACCTCAAGAGGGAGTGCGAGAGCCGCGGGATCAAGTTCTGCCTGTACTACTCGATCCTCGACTGGAACCACCCGTCCCAGACCGACCGTCACCAAAGCGGTCTCACCACGATGTCCTCGCAGGCCGCCCGCACCGCCTACATCGCCGACATGAAGGCGCAGCTGCAGGAACTGCTGGACCGCTACGACCCGGCGCTGCTGTGGTTCGACGGCGACTGGTTCGGCGAGCCTTCCAGCCCCACCCTGGAGGACTGGTGGCTGGAATCGGACGGCGTCGACCTCTACAACTGGCTGATCGCCCGCAAGCCCGGCCTCATCGTCAACGAACGCGTCAAGCGGGACCGCGGTCTCGGCGACTACGCGGTCGCGGAGTTCGGGATTCCCTCCGCGCCGATGAGCCGGCCGTGGGAGCGGTGCGCCACCATGAACGGCGCCTGGGGTTACAACGCGGGGAGGGAGAACTCCTACCGATCCGTCAAGGACATCGTCCAAGAGCTCGTCACGGTGGTCTCCCGGGACGGCAACCTCCTGTTGAACATCGGTCCCAAGGGCGATGGCTCGGTCACCGCCGGATCCCAGACCGTCCTGAACGGCCTGGCCTCATGGATGTCGACGCACGGCGACAGCATTCACGGCACCAGCGGCAGCCCCTTCGCCACCGAACCCTCCTGGGGGAAGCTCACCAAGAAGAACGGCAAGCTCTTCGCCCATGTCTTCACCTGGCCCACGGACGGCCGGCTGCGGATCCCGGCGATCGACAACACGATCAGCCGCGTCTACCTCCTGAACAACCCCTCGGTCTCGCTCCCGTACACCGTCACCGACCAGATCAACGTCACCGTGCCGGCCACCGCGCCGAACGCCGACGTCTCCGTGGTGTGCGTCGAGGTCCAAGGCATGCCCGTCAGGGTCTCGGCGACGGTGCTTTCGAACGTCGACTACGAAGGTGCCCGCGCCGTTCTGCCGCTGGGCAGCTACACGTCCACCCAGCTGACCGCCGCCGGCCTGGGGCCCGCCATGGCCTCCTCCGTCCTCGTGCCCGACGGCTACCAGGTGACGGGCTACTCCGGCGACAACTTCACCGGCACCGCCTGGACCTTCACCTCCAACACCCCCGACCTACGGGTGACCGGCAACAATGACGTGATCAGATCACTGAAGGTGACGTTCAGGCCCGACAAGTACTACCGCCTGACCAACGTCACGAACCACCTGGTGCTGGACAGCGGCGGCAATGTCGCGGCCGGCTCGAACCTGAAGCAGTGGGAGGCGGTGGATCACGCCAACCTCCAGTGGCAGGCCGTCGAACTCGGCAACGGCTACTACAGGCTCGTCAATCGCACCAACGGCATGGTCGCCGACGGCTGGGGCTCCACCAGCAACGGCGACCCGGCCCGGCAGAAGGCCTGGGACGGCAGTAACACCCAGCAGTGGCAGATCATCCACCGCGGCCAGGGCCGGTACTCGATCGCCAACCGCAGCACGGGACTGGTCCTCGACGGCGGCGGAATGGTCGCCGAAGGGGCCGTGACCAAGCAGTGGACGTGGCAGCAGAGCACCAACCTGCTGTGGACGTTCAGCCCGGTCGGCTGACCGAGTTGAGAGGTAGCGCCGTCGAAGGTGGCGGCTTCGGTGAAGGCGCCGTCTGCGTCTGCTCGTCTGCGGTGTTCCGGAGCACGGCGATGCGGGAGTCCGGAGCGCCGTGGGTAGGGTCGGCCGTATGCAGGACGTGCGCGTGGTGCTCATCGGGGGAACGTCCCACACCGGCAAGTCGACCGTGGCCCGGGCCGTCGCCGAGCGGCTCGGGTTCGACTGCCGCTCGACGGACAAGCTGGCCCGGCACCCGGGGCGGCCCTGGCGGACGGCCGAGTGGGACCCGCCCCCGCATGTCGCCGAGCACTACGCCGGCCTCGACGTGGACGAGCTGATCCGGTCGGTGCTCGACCACTACGCACGCCTGTGGCCGCGCATCGAGGAACTGATCACCGACCGGGCGACCGGGGACGGCCCCGGCCTGGTCCTGGAGGGCTCCGCGCTGTGGCCCGCGCGCGTGGCCCGGCTGACGTCCGTGCCGCACACGGGGGCCGTGTGGCTCACGGCCGACGAGGCGGTGCTGCGTGAGCGCATGCGGTCGTCGGCCCGCTACGCGGAGGCCACGGACCGGGAGCGGTACCTGGTGGACAAGTTCCTGGCCCGGGCCGAGCGCTTCCAGACACTGATGGCGCAGGCCGTGGACGCGCACGGCCTGCGCCGCATCGACACGGACGGCCACTCGGTGGACCGGCTGGCGGACGCGGTGCTGACGGCCGTGGGCCGGCCCTAGGCCGTGTCCGCAGAGTCCCGCCTGCCCCGCGACGCCTGGCACGCTCCCCACGACCTGGCACCGAGGCCCTGTCGTCACGCCCGTCGAACACTGTCACGATCTTCTGGGAACCGGCTCGGACCCGGAGCCGGTGCGGACGACCGACGGAGCGTGCATGACGACGGACAGGTTTCCTGCGGACGGGACGGAGCATGCCATGGGGATCGAGGTGAACCCGGTCGCCGGCCACATCGGGGCGGAGATCACCGGCGTCGACCTGGCAGGGGACCTGGACGACGCCGTGGTCGCCGCGATCCGGGCGGCGGTGCTGCGCTGGAAGGTGGTGTTCTTCCGTGGGCAGCGGCTGGACCACGCCGCCCATGTCGCGTTCGCGCGCCGTTTCGGCGAACCGGTCGTACTGAGGCGCCGTGGCAAGGCCTCGCCGCCCGACGTCCCCGAGATCGAAACCACCGCCGACCGGCTGGAGCTGGGCGGACGCTTCGGCATGGAGCACGACGAGTGGCTGCGCCGCCGCAGGCACACCCTGCTGCGCGGCTGGCACTGCGACCACGGCGCCCGCATCGACCCGCCCGCCGCGACGATCCTGCGCGCCGAGACCGTGCCTCCGTACGGCGGCGACACGACCTGGTCCAATCTGGCGGCCGCGTACGCCGGACTGTCCGGCCCGGTCAGGGAGTTCGTGGACGGCCTGCGCGCCGAGCACCGGCTCGGCGTCGGGTACCAGCCCCGGCCCGGCGACGACGCGTACGTCCGCCATCTGCTGGACCATCAGGTCGCCTCGCTGCATCCGCTGGTGCGCGTCCATCCGGAGACGGGGGAGCGGGTGCTGTACGTCAACGGCTACTACGTCGAGCAGATCGCCGGCCTCTCCCGGGCCGAGAGCCGGGCGATCCTCGACATGCTGCTGGAGCAGGCGGTGCGCCCCGAGTACACGGTCCGCTTCCGCTGGGAGCCGGGCAGCGTGGCCTTCTGGGACAACCGGGCCACCATCCACCTCGCCCCCGGCGACACGGCCCACCTCGACTCTCCGCGGATCATGCACCGTGTGATGCTCGCAGGGGACGTGCCGGTCGGCGTGGACGGCAAACCGTCGGAGCCGATCACCGGGACCGAGCCGGGGCGCTGGTAGCCGACGCACGCGCATCCGGCGAATGCGGAGCACGTCCTGCCTTGCGGCGCGCGAGCAGTTCCCGTGCGCCTTCGCGACAACGTCGGTTGCCTCGTCGGCCATGAGGTGGCCGCAGCTGAGCGTGGGGCCTGGTGCCGGCTGGAGTCACTGCGCCAGGCCCACCTCACGGACTCGGAGCGCCCGCCGAGCCGACTCCCCTTGATCCACGGTCTCGTCGACCTGCCTCAGACCTTCGGCCGCCACCCCAGCGCCGGGCCCAGGCGGGTCGCCATGTCGGTGAGGATCTGCACATAGTCCTCGTGCTCGAAGGTGAAGGGCAGCGCGAACGCCACCTCGTCCACCTCGCGGAACGCGGCGTGGGCGAGGAGGCGTTCGGCGATCTCCTCCGTGGTGCCGACGAGGTCCGGCGCGAACAGCAGCCGGGCCGGGCCCTGCGGTGACGTGGTCCGCGGGGTGCGCTGGGCGGCGTACTTCTCGTACTTCGCGCGCTGTTCGGGCGTGGCGGAGTCGGTGGGGATGACGACGAGGCCCTGGGAGACGCGGGCGGCCTCGCCGTCGGGGTGGTGGGCGCGGAAGGCGCGGATGTGGGAGAGCTGAACCTCCGCGAAGTCCGCCGGCTCGTCGGTCCCTTCGGCCTTGACGACACTGCTCGTCAGGAAGTTCATGCCGTGCTCGCCGGCCCAGCGTGCCGAACTCAGGCTGCCACCGCCGTACCAGAGCCGGCTGCCCAGCCCGGGGGAGTGCGGCTGCACGCGGTCGGAGAACACCTCGAACCCCTCGACCCCGCTGAAGTCGGTGGCGGGCTTGCCCCGCACGAAGTCCAGCAGCCGCTCCACGCGGCCGTATCCGAAGTCCTCCGCCTCACCCGTGTCCGGGTACAGCGCGTACTTGACCCGGTCGTAGTGCATCGGCGGGCCCACGCTGATGCCCGGGTTGAGGCGGCCGCCCGACAGCAGGTCGACCGTTGCCAGGTCCTCGGCCAGCCGCAGCGGGTTCTCCCAGCCGAGCGGGATGACCGCGGTGCCGAGCTCGATACGGCGGGTGCGCTGGGAGGCGGCCGCGAGGACGGCGACGGGGGAGGAGATGCCGTACTGGAGATGACGGTGGCGGAGCCATGCGCTGTCGAAGCCGAGCCGTTCGCCCAGCTCGATGATCTCGAGGGTGGACTCGTGGCCACGGCGCGGATCCGCCTCGTCGAACAGCCCGATGGTGAGGAAGCCCAGCTTGCGAAGCGGTCGTGAGGTCGGCGGCACGGGCTCCTCCATCGTTCGTCGATCATGTCGTACGGCAGTGCCAACCTGCCCGCCGCCGATGGTGTTCCCGTCCTACCGGGACAGGCCGTCCCGATCAGGTCAGGGCAATGGTGACCTCGTCCTCGACCGGCGGGTCGACCTCCTGGGCGCGGTTGCCGGTCGCGGCGTAACAACGCAGGCGGACGGTCTCCGGGGTGACGTCCAGACGCAGGAAGCACTTGAAGAACGGCGGGCTGTAGGTCGCCGAGCTCGGCGAGAACAGCTGGGTGTAGATCTTGCGCACGGGCAGGCGGAACCGCTTGGGCCGGTCGGGCCGGCGTCCGGTGCCCAGCAGGCCTGCGACCAGACGCGTCCGCCGTGTGATGCGGGCGTCCGGGGCCGGGGCGCGACCCGGCTGGATCTCCAGCCGCTCGGCGACGACGGCCGCCGCCTCCGCCTCGGTGAGGGTGAAGAAGCGGCGCAGGCGCAGCCGGCGCCCGTAGAGCTTGCTGTAGAAGGACAGCGAGTCGCCACGCAGCGGATAGCAGCGGAACTCCTTCTCGGTGACGTTCGCGATGTCGACCCGGGGAATGGTGTGCGTGGCGTGCATGAACGCACCGCCCCCGCCCGAGACGACGTACTGGATGGTGCGGCCGTCCACCTGCACGGGATAGCGCTGGTAGTTGTGGATGTCGCCGCCGATCGCCGCGACATAGCGGTGGGCCGGGTCACGGACGATCTCGTCCACCGTGCCGCCCCCTTCGATCGCGCAGGGGTGGTGCTCGCCGTCCACGTACAGGGGCTGGCCCGTGATGAGGATCTTCGGCCGGGGATCCCTGGACACCTCGCGCAGCCACGCGCCCTGTTCGGCGTCGATGGTCCCCAGCAGCCCCGTGTCGATGCCCACGATCCGCACCGGGCCCGCGTCGATCGCCCAGTACGGCCCTGGCTGAACGGCCTGTTGGGCAGGGCTCGACCTCAACTCGCGGTCCTGCTCCAGGCGCTGGCCGTCCCCGTTGCGCGGCCGGTGCCACAGCAGTGACCGCAGCCATGCCTTGCCGATCGGGCGGGGTGCGGGCCCGGGTTCGAGGGGTGGGGCGTCGCCGCAGAAGACGCGCATGAACGCGCCGAGGTCCTCGTACCAGTCGTGGTTGCCCGGTATCGCGTACATGGGCGCCCGGTAGTCCTGGTACGGCCGGAAGAACTTGGTGCCGTAGTCGTCGGCACTGCCCACCGGATAGATCACGTCACTCGCGACGACCGCGAACCGCGTGTCCTGACCCACCGTCAGCAAGCCGGGCACGACGGCGTACTGGGGCTCGTCGCCCTCGCCGGGGTCACCGATGACGAGGAAGGAGAAGTGGTCCGGGTCGTCGCGCCGGATCACCTTGTCGGCGGGTGCCCCGGCGGCCGCCCGCTGCGCCACCCAGCGGCTGCGGGTGTGCCCCGTGGGATCCCCGAACCAGGACGCGAGCACGCCGTTGCGGGCGGCCCAGAGCGTCTTGGGGTTGAGCCAGGAGATCTTCTCGACCTTGTGCGGCATCAGCCGCTTGTACTCGCCGAGTTCGGCGGCGCCCCAGCCGGCGCCCTCGGCGGTATCGCGTGAGGAGTCAGACACCGGTGCACCGTAACAATGATCTAGAGAAGGCCGAGAGGGGGGAGGCGGGTCCGGCGCGTCGCGGCTCCCGCCTCACCGCGCGTCACCGCTTGCGGGCGTACGGTTCCCGGTGCGACCGCGGGCTGCCGGTGGTGGGGGACGTCAACTGCGAGTCGCCGTCGGGACGTTGTCCGGAGGTGGTGGTGGGGCGCGTGGCGCGGGCTGTCGTGACGGACCGCGGTGAGCCGTTTGCCCCCGATCGGCGCCAGTCGCTCTCACCGAGGACCAGCAGCGGATCGAACATCACCACCACTCCCGCCAGCAGGAGGAAGACGGCCGGCCCCAGGAGCATGGGCAACAGCAGCGAGGTGGGCGACTCACCGTCCCAGGAGGCGCCGGTCGAGCCGTGCAGATGCACGCTGACCGCGGCCATGCCCGTGTAGTGCATCCCGGAGACCGCCACACCCATGATCATGCTGGCGGCGAGGCTGGTCAGGAAACCGCGGATGGTGACGGCCGCCCACAGCGCGGCGGTCGCGGCCACGATCGCGATCAGGACCGAAAGCCCGACGGTGGCCGCGTCGTAGCGGATGCTGCCGTCGAGACGCAGCGCCGCCATGCCCAGATAGTGCATGGCGGCCACCCCGAGCCCGGTGATGACACCCGCTCCGGTCAGCGCGCCCTTGCCCGCGCCCAAGTAGCCGACGATGAACACCCCGACGCCGACCACGACGATGGCCACGGCGAGGCTGAGGACGGTCAGTCCCGTGTCGTAACGGATCCGGGTCTCCTCGACCTGGAAGCCGATCATGGCGATGAAGTGCATCGTCCAGATGCCGCAGCCGATCGACGCGGCGCCGAGCGCCAGCCAGCCCGGCTTCCACGTCTGCTCGGCGATCAGGGACCGGACGATGCACCGCAGCCCCAACGCCCCTCCCAGGCAGGCCATCAGATAGGCCGCCACCGGGGTCACCGCACCGTAGCGGAACCCGTCAACCGTGCCTTCCATAAGGCAACTCCCCCCAGAGCCGCGTCAGTTGTGGACCAGGTGTACGGGGCAATGTTGTGTGAAAGCAAGCCTTTACCGCCGGTAGCCGTTGAATTCCGTATCACCCTGAGTGAACTCCGGTCACGCGGGGGGCGGGTTCCGGCCAGACGCGGGCCCGGCTCGGGAACGCCTGCTATGGGAGGCTGAAGTGAGGGCGGGTGGCGGCAGGAGACGGTCGGCGGCGGAAGGGACCGGACAATGCAGGAGCTCGCGATCGTCGAGGCGCCGTCCGTGCTCGGCCTGCGGCCCTCCGGGGTGCAGGACCTGCCGGCGGCTCTGCTCGGCGCCGGTCTGCTCGTCGGCTTCGAGGCGGTACGAGCCGGCCGCGTCGATCCACCGGCGTACGACCCGACGAGAGACGTCGGCACCGGAGTTCTCAACCCGCACGCCATCGTGCGGTACTCCACCCGCCTGGCCGACGCGGTCGGCGGTGCCCTCGACGCCGGCCGTTTCCCCGTCGTTCTCGGCGGGGACTGCAGCATCCTCCTCGGGAACCTCCTCGCTCTGCGCCGCCGCGGACGCCACGGCCTGCTGTTCCTCGACGGTCACACCGACTTCTACCAGCCGTCGGCGGAGCCGAACGGTGAGGCGGCCTCGATGGAACTCGCCCTGGCCACGGGCCGCGGGCCCCGGCCGCTCACCGACCTCGAAGGCCGTGGCCCCCTGGTGCGGGACGAGGACGTCGTCGTCCTCGGTTTCCGCGACGCCGCCGAGTCCGCCCTGGCCGGGATGCAGCCGCTCCCGCCCGGCCTGCACGCCGTCGACCTCGGCGGCGTCCGCGCGTCCGGCGCCGCCGCGGCAGCGCGTGAGGCGGTCGACAGGCTGACGGCCGGTACGGGGGACGGCTTCTGGGTCCACCTCGACGTCGACGTCCTGGACGACGCGGTCATGCCCGCCGTCGACTACCGCCAGCCCGGCGGGCTGACATGGGAGGAACTGGAGAGCGTCCTGCGGACGGCCCTGGCCGACCCGCGCGCCGTGGGACTCGACGTCACGATCTTCAACCCCCGCCTCGACCCGGACGGCACCGTCGCCGCCCGCTTGGCCGGGTGCCTGCGCCGGGGGCTGTCGGTACGGGGCGTCGCGGTGAGGTCGAGGTAAGGGAGGCCCGTAGTGGAACTCTTCGATGCCCCCGGCCGACGGTGGAATATGCGTGGATCAGCTCGTCGCCGATCCGCAGAAAGGTCGCTGATGCCGGGCCAGTTGCCGCGCAATCGGGACTCGTGGGGCCCCGACCAGGGCGATTGCCTCTGGCGGGGACCTGGGCCCAGCCGGTCTTTACGCGGTGGCCGTCATGCGCTGCAATTACTGCGTGGCCCGCCCGCACGGAGGTTACCGATCGTGTCTGCCATGGCGCCCCCGCTGCGCGAGCGACTTCCCACCGACATCTCCCGAGTCATGGTTCTCCGCCTGTTCGGCGTGCGTGCGGAAGGGGCACGCAATTCCTGGAACCGAAAATCAGGGGCTCTGTTCATCGCCGTCAGCTATGCACCGCCCGTCGTCGTCGCCGTATCACGGGTGCGAAACCCGTCCCTCCTGATCCACGGTGGGCTCTTTCCCTGGCTGCTGTACTACTCGACGCTGAATCTGATCATCGTCCTCTGTCAATGGTCGGGCTGTCGAGTGCTCAATTATGTCATTCGCAGCGTGGACGAAATGATGACGGCACGAGGGCGACTCCGATTCAATGAATGGATCGACCACGGAATAGCTCCTGCGCGGCAGTTGCGGTACATGGCCGGTGGCTCGCTGGTCTCCATGGCGGCACTGTTCCTCGCGACCACGGCATATCCGTTCACCAACCAGAGGCTCGTCCTTGCCGCGACTTATGCCGCTGTGGCCATGACCGGGGCCGCGGGGGCGAACTGCCTTTACTGGATCCTGCGGGCAGCCATACTCTCCCGTGTCATCACGGCCACCGGCTGCCTTTCACTCTGGTGGGTCGCCCCGGCCAGCACGCCCGGAATGGAGAGTCTGGCCCGCTGGTACAGGCTGGTCACCGCCTGGTCCGCGATCGGTCTGACCGTGTCTTTTGTACCGGTGATAAACCTTTCCCGGATCGCACCCGACAACGGCCTGCTGACAGCGGTGAAGTGGACTCTCGCGGTGACCTTGATGGCCGCCCTGGTCCTCTTGGTTCTGTATTCTCACTGGCGGCTGTCGCTGGCTGTCGCGGAGCGGCGCATGTCGACGCTCCGCCGGCTCAATGCAGCCCTGCCACGTCGACCTCCTGTGCACCCGCATGAGTACGACGACGAATTTCAAAAGGTGCACGGACTCCTCAAGGACATCAGCAGTGGTCCGACCGGCATGGTGAACAGTCAGACGCTGGCATCCATGGTGCTGGCCCTCTTGACCGGAGCCGTGCCTTTCGTCGTTGCCCTTCTTGTCGGTTAGGCGGTGGCGGGCTCTTAGACCGGTGATGACGGTGCGGCACGAACCGCACCAGGTCCGGCTTGCGTCCCGGGACCGCTCCACCATCGCACGGGTCACCGGCGAGGTACTGGCCGGTCCTCGCCCGTCACCGCGGCCGCCGCGAGCGCAACGGCACGGCAAAGGTGAGCACCGAACCACATCGAAGCCCCCGACGTCTCACCGCCTGCTGTGCATGAGCTCGTCGGCACTCTGTTTGCGCGATCCCTGACATCGTCTTATGGTGGCAATGAGTCATCTTTCGCGCCCCGTAAAGCCGCCTCGCACCCCACGGAGGCGCGACTCACAGGACTGCATGCGCAGTTATCACATTTCGGGAGTGTCTCCTGCCGGTCGAGAATTCCGGCCGATCCCCGGTCCTCGAACCGTCACCGTGATGCGCCATGTCAGAGGGGCGTCGGAAAATGAGAATGAACCTGACCGAGCTGCGCGCCCTCGCCACGCAGGCAGGGTTCACCGGCAACGACGTCAAACTCGCTGCGGCCGTCGCCATGGCAGAGTCCAAAGGCGACCCAGGCGCCATCGGAGACCAGGGTCTGGTCGACCACAAGTGGGGGCCGTCCATTGGTCTCTTCCAGATACGCTCCCTCAAGCATCCAGGGCAGTTCTCCCCGCCGGACACCCTCAGGGTTGAGGGGAAGCTCAAGGACCCGCTCTACAACGCCAAGACGGCAAGGGCCATCAAGGACGCACACAACTGGAACCAATGGTCCACGTTTGTGAGCGGGGCCTACAAGCAGTACATGGATGGCGGGCCCGCCGCCCCCAGCAAATTCGAGCCGTTCCCTGGTGCGTCGTTCTTCCATACCGGACGGAAATCGCCGATCATCGCCGCGATGCACCACCGGCTCGTCGCCGAAGACTGCAACCGGTACCAGTCCAGCGCCAACGCCGACGTATGGGGCCCCGGCGATGTGAAGTCCTACGCCGCCTATCAGCGGAAGCTCGGCTTCAAAGGTGACGATGCCAACGGCGTCCCGGGCAAGACCAGTTGGGACAAGCTGCGGGTCCCCAACGTCTGAAGACCGAGGCCATGACGACATCTCGGCCGGTGACGCGAGAAGGCGTGGAACCGGCGGCACAAAGTTGTGGGACTGGAAGGACGGCGTCATGCCCGAGAAGAACTTCGACGACGAGGACGTGAAGGCGGCCCTCGACAAGACCGACACCGGCGATGGACCCGGCACCGACAACCTCGATGACCTTCCGGAGAGTGACTTCGTCGCCTTCGCCGAGGACGGCGTCGAGAACGAAGCGGAGGACGCCAAGTGACCGCCACCATCGCGTACGACCGTCCCGTCTCCAACTTCATCGACAAGCTCAGTGCGACGGGCCACGTCACCCACAAGTCCTACAAGAAGACGTCGGTCACGCTGCACCACAATGCCGGCCGGATGTCGCACCAGGGCATGCTCGACGTCTGGAAGACGCGTCCGGCTTCGGCCCACTTCGACGTGGACGCCGCCGGACGCGTCGCTCAGTACGTCAAGGTGAACGAGTACGCCTGGGCCGTCGGCAACGTGGCCGGCAACCAGCGCTCGATCAGCATCGAAATGGCGAACGCGACGCTCGCGCCCGGCTGGACGGTCGCCGAGGTCACCTGGAAGAGCGCCGCACGTCTCGCCGGCTGGCACTTCGCCAAGGTGATCGGTGAACGCCCCAGCAAGAGCAACCTCTTCTACCACCATCACTGGTCCTCGACCGAATGCGCCGGACCGCACATGGAGAAGATCTACGACAAAGTCCTCGCAGCGGCTCAGGAGGCCTACGACCACTTCAGGGATTCACACCCCGTCACCGGCCACAGCAAATTCGAGCCGTTCCCTGGTGCGTCGTTCTTCCATACCGGACGGAAATCGCCGATCATCGCCGCGATGCACCATCGGCTCGTCGCCGAAGACTGCAACCGGTACCAGTCCAGCGCCAACGCCGACGTATGGGGCCCGGGCGATGTGAAGTCCTACGCCGCCTATCAGCGGAAGCTCGGCTTCAAAGGTGACGATGCCAACGGCGTCCCGGGCAAGACCAGTTGGGACAAGCTGCGGGTCCCCAACGTCTGACCGTCCGCGCGGCGCACCCCGCCGACTTGCCTACCGCTTGCGTGGGCTCAGACGTTTCACTGCTTGCGCGGCCTCGCGTGCCTCCCGTTCGGCCCTGGCGAGTGCGTCCGCGGTCGCGCGGCTTCGTTCCTGTGCCTCCCGCTGTGCTCGGTCCGCTCGCTGGAGCTCTTCACGGGCCTGTTCCAGATGCTGCTCGGCAGCCAGCACCTGCTGCTGGGCCTGGTCGTGTCGGTCACGGGCCCGCTGCACGGCGGCCTCGGCGTCGGCTTGCTCGGCGCGCTTGCCGTGCAGTCGCCGCTCGGCCACTTCGGCCGTTTTCCGGGCCTCGTCGAGTTGCTCCTGCCGTTGGCGGCGCCGTTCGGAGAGTTCGTCCGTCGGTCGTGTTCGGGCCGACGGCGGCGGGGCATGCGGCCGGGCCGGTTTCCGGCTGGTGCCGGACGGCGGGGCCGTGCCGGTGGGAAAGTCCGATGGCGGGGTGAGGGCACCGGTCAGGCGTCCGCCCGCCCACTGGTCGGCGGCCTCAGGGTCGGCGAGCACCGCACGCAGGGTGGATTCGACGTCCTGCTGCACGGCGGCCGACAGCCGGTGCCCGGCCTGCCGGGCCAGCTGCGCGGCCTGCCGGGACAGTGCGGAGACCATGCGTCGTCGCTGCTCCGACAGTTCACTGATGCCGGAGGCGTCCAGCGTTCGGTACGCCTCGCGCAGAGCCGGTCCCAGTTCCAGGAGCCGCCGGCTCTCCTCCGGCCGGGAGCGCAACAGCAGGTTCGCGGTCCAGGCCGCCAGGGTGGGACGGCGGGCAGCGCGGATACGGCGGGCGTCCTCAACCCGGCCGTCCGCCTTGGCCGCGGTCGCCAACTCCTCACGGCGCGCGACGAAGTCGGCCGGAGGCGTGATGTAGAGCTCGTCCAGCGCGGCCTCCGCCTCGGCCTCCCGGTCACCCCGCGCGCCCTTGCGCTCGTTCAGGGGGCCCACACCCCTGACCCGCCTTCGTGCCACACCATGGCACCAGCGTCTCCCGCGGTCGGTGACCCCGCATCCCGGGCTCTGGCACGTCAGGAGCTCTCACACGGGCCGGCGATCGTCGGTGGGAGGCGGCCACCGGCACGCCCCCCGATCACTGAACGGCACACCGAACATGCCGCCGTAGCCGAGTGCGGTGGCGGCCCGGAAGAGGCTAGCCCCGCAGGAGGAAGTCGAACACCGCCTCACGCCCCTCGTCGCTCGCCGCCCTGCTCTGCACCGAGTGCGCGGCGCCCCGTACCACCACGACCTGGGCCCGCGGTGTCAGCTTCTTCTGGTCGTAGAGCCACTCCAGCGGGGTCGACAGGTCTCTGTCCCCGCCGAGGAGCAGGACCGGTACGCCCGGCAGGCGGCGGTGGTCGGGCGGTAGGGGCGGGGCGGGCGTACGCGGCCAGTGCAGACAGGTCAGCATCAAGCCGGTGCCCATGGCCGTTGCGGCGTCGAAGGGGCCGTGGTCGGCCGGCGTCAGTTGTGCGGCTGCCTTCTCCAGGGCTTCCTGCCGCCCGGCCACCGGCGCGTCCGACCTGCCCCACGGATAGCGGACGTCCAGGCACAGGGTGGAGGCGTGCAGCCCTTGGCTCAACTCCTCCGCAGTCGCCGCGTTCCCCTGCCGCGTACCCGCGATCAGGCCCCGCAGCGGTCCGGGGTCGCCGCCGGCCGCCTTGTGCAGGGCGTCGATCATCGCCGCGTAGTTCGGGTCCACGAACTCCCAGGTGGTGAGGGCATCCAGTACGTCGACACCGTCGCCGTTGCCGTAGGTGTCCACCACCTCGGCCAGGTCCGCCGCCGGGTCCGTCCTGCACGCGATCGCCTTGCACGCCGCCGTCAGTACGCGC
Organism: Streptomyces sp. NPDC049627; assembly: GCF_044465645.1. Taxonomy (NCBI): domain Bacteria; kingdom Bacillati; phylum Actinomycetota; class Actinomycetes; order Kitasatosporales; family Streptomycetaceae; genus Streptomyces; species Streptomyces sp. NPDC049627. The sequence continues at coordinate 64,241 of NZ_JBITLW010000015.1, forward strand.
GGCGCCGCCCGCATCGCGGCGAGGTCCATCGGGTCGGCGCCGGTCTGCGGCACCACCGAGTCCAGCACCAGCCGTGCCACATGCCCCGGGTGGGCCAGGGCGTACCGCTCGGCGGTGTACGTGCCGTACGAGACGCCGTCGAGCGTCATCCTCCGTACGCCCAACGCCCGGCGCAGCAGCTCCAGATCGGCAACCGTGTCACCCGTACTGTAGAAGCGGCGGTTCGGACCGATGGCGGCGGCGCAGTCCGTCACCGCTCGCGCGGTGGGCGGTGTGAGATCGGACGCCCCCATCTCCGTCTGCAACTGCGGGCACTGCAGCGCGCCCCCGCCCGTGCCGCGCTGGTCGACCATGACGAGACGGTAGTCCTTCAGTACCGGCGCCAGCTTCTCGCTCAGCCGTGTCACATACGGCACACCCGGCTGCCCTGGACCACCCGTCAGAAACAGCAGTACGCCCTTCGGGGCGTCGGCGTTGTCCGCCATCGCGACCTTCAGGCCCAGCCGGCCAGGCGTACGGCCGCTGTGGTCGAGCGGGACCGTCAGTGTCGCGCAGGTGTAGCCCTCCAGGCCGGGGCAGGCCGCGGCGCCGGAGAGTCCCCCACTCTCCCCGACGTGTTCCCCGGCCGCCCCGTCCTGTCGGTCCTGCGCCGCCGAGGTGCAGGTCCCCGACAGCAGCAGGACGCCTGCGGCGGCCAGGGCGACCGCCGCCGGCGATCCGGGCCGGCGCATCCCCCGTGCCCGCGGCGTTCTTCGCAGCCCCGCCACCCGTGTCCGCCGCATGTCCGCTCCCCCTCGGTTCGGCTCCATGACCAGGCCAACAGACTGCGCGAAGCAGGCCTGCCACCGCGAGGTTCCGTGCCACGATTCGAGCAGGTTCGAAGAGATGGCCGGGGAAGAGATGCCCGGGGAGAGACGAAGGGGGCGGCGGGAGGGTCATGATCGAGCTCACCGTGGACGCCGCCGGGCTTGCCCGCTCCCGGTTCGCCGTCTCGCCGTTGCACGAGGCCGCCGCCACGCTGCTGCCCTGGGGCCTGCGCCCGGGCCCGGAGGCCGAACCGTGGGTCGCCCGCGCCCGCCGTGTACTGCGACGGGCGCGACTGCCCTTGCTGACGGAACTGGCCCTGGACGGCGGCGGCTACGTACCGGACTTCCTGAGCCCGCATCCGTCCGGGCCCTCGCCCACCCTTGAGGAAGAGCTGGAGCAGGTCCGGGCCACTCCGCCCGAACGGGTGCTGGGCGAGCTGGAGGTGTTGCGCGACGGTCGCCCGGGCAACGGTCTGGCCGGTGCGGAGCTGCCCTCTGCCGTGCGGCGGGCGATGGCGCGCGGCGGCGCATTCGTGGCCCGGCAGGCGGCCGACGAAATGCGGCGCTACTGGGACCTGGCCTTCGCCCCGCACTGGGAGGCCGCGAAGGCCGTCCTCGACGCGGAGGTCGACCGCTGCGCCGGCGTGCTGGCCCGTCACGGAGCGGCCGTGCTCTTCAACTCGCTGCACCAGGGCATCCGTTGGGACGACGGCACGCTGCGCGTCGACAGCCGGTTCACGGTCGCCCTGCCCGTGCCGATGCTGGTCGTGGTGCCCTCACTGGTGTCGGCGGGGCCGGGCGTGGCCGTGGACCCGACGCGGGGCGGACGCAGGCCGCCCATGCTGGTCCATCCCGTGCGCGGCCCGGCGATCGCCAAGTCCCTCGCCCCGGCGGCCCGCTCCGCCGAGATGGCCTCGCTGCTCGGCCCCACCCGCGCCGGGCTGCTCACCGCGCTCGCCCAACCTGCCTCCACCACGCAGCTGGCGGCACGTCACTTCCTCAGTCCCGCCACGGTGTCGTACCACTTGGGCGTACTGCACCGGGCCGGTCTCGTCGCCCGCGCCCGGTCCGGCCGGTCGGTGCTCTACCGCCGTACACCGGAGGGCTCCCGGCTGGCCGGGAACGGCTGGACCCACTGAACTGAGCCAGGAAGCAGTCAGCCACTCACGTGAGTGCGGCTTCTCAGCGATGTGGCCTTCGCGGACACCGAAGACGGTCACGCCGCTCATGTCGAAGGCATTGGAGTCCTCGCGGTGGATGTCGGCCGCCAGGTCGGGCATCGAAGGCCGATACCGCCCACGCTCCTCAGCGGGGCGACCACGCGGTCGCGACAGCCTCGCGGGCGCCGCTCCGTGCGCGCTCACGTCCTCGCCAGTACCGGCCGCCGGAGCAGATAGGCGGCCGCGGTCGAGACCAGGACGGCCATGCAGGCGATGAGGACCAGCCCTGCCGTCTCCAGGCCGACCGTTTCCGACAGCACCCCGACACCGATCACCGGCACCGAAATACCCGCGTAGGCCACCACGAACAGCGTCGAGATCACCGCCGCGCGCCGGTCCGCCGGAGACGCCTCGGCCACCGCGGCCAGCGCCCCGCGGAACGCCAGTCCCTGACCGCCCCCGCCGACGAGAGCGCTGAGCACCACCAGCGACATCAGGTCCCACCGCAGCGCCCCCGCGAGCAGCGCCAGACCGGCGAGGAGTGCGGCGCAGCCCAGTGGCAGCGAGCGCCCGGCTCCGACGCGGCCGACCGCCAGTTGCCCTGCGGTCGAGGCGAAGAAGGCCAGCGCGACGACCAGCCCGCTCACGGCGTGGTCGTGCACCCCCAGGGACTGGGCGAGGAACTCCGGGCTGACCGATGTGAACACCCCGAAGAGGGCGAAGCCCGCGAAGGAGGCGATCGCCGCGGGCCCGAACACCGCACGTACGGGCGCGGGCAGGGCAGGCCACCGCGGCCGTACGGTGCCCAGTGGCACCCGTTCCCGCACCGTCTCCGCAAGCCGCAACAGGACGGCCGCCGAGCCGGCCACCAGGACCAGGTGCACGGCGAACGGCAGGTACAGCGGCCAGGCGGCGTACTGCGCGAGGACCCCGGCGAGCAGCGGACCGCAGCCCAGGCCGCCCATGTTGGCGGCCGTCGCCACGAACGTGGCCCGCGAGGCGCCGCCGTACGGCGCCAGCTCCATCACATAGGCCGTGGCCGCCCCGGTGAACAGACCGGCGGACAGCCCGGACAGCAGCCGCCCCGCATAGAGCCACCCCAGACCGGTGGCGCACAGGAAGCAGACGGCGCTCGCCGCCGCGAAGCCCAGACCGCAGATCAGCACGGCCCGCCTGCCCACGGCGTCCGAGGCGTTGCCCATCAGCAGCAGCACGCCGATGACTCCGAAGGCGTACACGGCGTACACGACGGTCACCGTCAACTCGGAGAATCCGAATTTCTCCTGGTAGAGGGGATAGAGCGGAGTCGGCAGCGTGGTGCCGGCCATGCACACGGCGAACACCGCTCCGCCGAGCAGACACTCCCGCCATCCTTGCCGATCACCGTCCATCCCGCCGACCATAACGCCGCAAGCAGTACCTCTCACACATTGAAGGCACCGAAGGTCTCGAGGGCATCGAAGCGCGACTGACGCGTCGGAAAAAGTTGACACGTCGGAGACTTCCGACGCATTCTCGGGGCATGCCACCAGTCGACGTGTACAGCGCCCTGGCCAATCCGGTCCGGCGCAAACTGCTCGAAGGGCTGATAGGGGGAGCGCGTGCGGCCGGCGACCTGGCCGGGGAGTTCTCGCTCAGCCGTCCCGCGGTCTCCGAACACCTCTCCGTGCTGAGGAAGGCCGGACTGGTCCGCGAGGAGCCCCGTGGCCGTCACCGCTACTACCACCTGCAGCCCGAGCCCCTCGCCGAAGTGGGCGCATGGCTGCATCCCTTCGAGCGCTACTGGCGTGCCCGCATGGGTGCCCTGAGCGACGTACTGGACGAGATCAGCATGACCAGCGACAGCAAGGACGACTCTCCATGACCGTGGAACCCCGGACCATCCACTGCGACCAGTTCATCGCCCACCCGCCCCGGGCCGTGTGGCGCGCGCTCACCGACCCGGAGCTGCACGCACGTTGGTGGGCCGCCGGAGACGTACGCCCGGAGGTGGGGCACCGGTTCACCCTGGACATGGGGCCGTGGGGCCACCAGGAGTGCGAGGTGCTCGCGGTGGAGCCGGAGCGTCTGCTGCGCTACAGCTTCGCACCGGGCACCCTGGACACCACCATCACCTGGCGCCTGGAGCCCGAAGGCACCGGCACCCGCCTCTTCCTGGAGCACTCCGGCTTCGATCTCGACTCACCGCTCGCCAAGACCGCCTACGACGGCATGGGCAGCGGCTGGCCGGGTGTGCTGGAGCGGATCGAGCCGGTGCTGGACGCCGCGGCAGGCTGACAAGTCCGAGCGTGGTCCTCACGCGGGGAACTGAAACAGCGGTCGAGGGCCGCACCCGCAGCCGGGGTGCGGCCCTCGGCGCACGCGCTACGAGGTCCGGCCGCCGTACGGCACGGTGATGAGTTCCATCGCGTGGCCCACCGGGTCCATGAAGTACACGCCACGGCCGCCGTCGTTGTGGTTGATCGTGCCGGGCTCCTCCCGGCGCGGGTCGGCGTAGTGCTCGATGCCGCGCTCCCTGATCCGCGTGTACGCCGCGTCGAACTCCTCCTCGGAGATCAAGAAGGCGTAATGCTGCGGGGTGATCCTGTCCGCGGGGATCGTGGCGAAGTCCAGCGTGACGCCGTTGCTCAACTCGACCGCGATGAACGGGCCCCACTCGGCGGTGATCTCAAGGTCCAACAACTCCGCGAAGAACTCCGCGGACTCCCGGTTGTCCCGGGCATGGACGATCGTGTGGTTCAACTCGACTGACAAGGAATGCCTCCGAGGGCATCTCCCGGCACCTCCATGCCTCACCCAGCCGGTGACCGACACGCGATGCCGCCGTAGATCCTAGTCACTGAACGACCGGAGTCCGAAGCCTGTCGAATTCGCCGGTTCCCGATCGACGCGAGAGTGAAGGCATCACACGCCACGACTTCAGGAGTACCCCAGCATGACCGTCACCGCGGATATGGCCGTCTCCCTCGACGGCTACGTCGCCGGCACCGACGTCACCATCGACAACCCTGGCGGCGACGGCGCCGAGCCGCTCTTCGAGTGGATTCACAGTCTGGCGAGCTGGCGGGAGCGCCAGGGCATGACCGGCGGAGTGGAGAACCGCGACTCGGAGCTGATGCGCGAGTGGTTCGACGCCACCGGAGCGGTGGTCATGGGCCGGATGATGTACGACACGGGGGAGGAGTTCTGGGGGGCCAACCCGCCGTTCAGGGCTCCGGTGTTCGTACTCACCCACCGCCCGCGGCCGACCCTCGTCAAGGAGGGCGGCACCAGCTTCACCTTCGTCACCGACGGCATCCACAGCGCCCTCGACCAGGCGAAGGCCGCCGCCGGCGACAGGAACGTCGACATCGCGGGCGGTGCGAGCACGGTGCAGCAGTACCTCCGGGAAGGGCTCATCGACGAGCTGCAGCTGCACGTGGTGCCCGCGCTCCTCGGTGACGGACTGCGGCTCTTCGAGGGACTGGGCGCACAGCGGCGGCTCGAGCCGGTCAGGGTGGTCGACACGCCGTCGGCCACCCACGTGAAGTACCGCTTGCCGAAGTGACCGCCGAGTCGCTCAGAACGTCCGCTTGAGCAGTTCGAGCAGCGCCGCCCAGTGCCGCTCGGCCGCGGCCTCGTCGTACGCGGAGGTGTCGGCCTGCGTGTAACCGTGATGGGCGCCCTCGTAGACCTCGTACCGGTGACGGACCCCCGCCGCGGTCAGCGCGTCGGCCAGGCGCTCCATCTGCTCGGGAGGCATCGACTGGTCCGCGTCGGCGTGCCCGAAGTAGAGCTCGGCGGTGATGTGTTCGGCGACCAGGTGCGGGCTGTCCGGTGCATCGGTCGCCAGCTGCCCGCCGTGGAAACCGGCCGCGGCGGCCACCCGGTCCGGGTAGGCACCGGCGGTGCGCAGGGCCAGCCGCGCGCCCATGCAGTAGCCGGTGAGGGCGACGGGACCGTCGGCGACCTCGGGCCGCTCGGCCATCCAGCGCAGATAGGCGCCGGCGTCCCGCATCGCGAGGTCCGGGGTCAGGGACTGCAGGACCGGGACGATCTTCTCCCACAGCTCCGGCCGCGCTGCGGGGTCGATGAACTCGGGCAACTCGAAGACGGGGCTGCGGCCGTGACGGTAGAAGACGTTGGGCACGAGGACCGTGTAACCGGCCTCGGCGAGCCGGTCGGCCATCGACCGCAGGTGGGGGCGCAGCCCGAAGGCGTCCTGGTAGAGAAGGACCCCTGGCCGGGGAAGACCGTCGCCCGGATGGGCCAGGTAGGCGTCCGCCACGCCGTCATCGGTGCGGACGTCCACGTCTGTTGCCTGTACGGAGGTCATGGGGGTGCCTCTCTGCGCAGTCCACGGCGAGCAGGTCGCCGACCCGGCGGAGCCGGGCCGCACGCATGGTTTCACGCACCATGCAACCGGGCCGCGGCACCCCCACCCGCTTGAGAACGGCTTTACTCGAACCGGGACGTGTCGCCCGCTCCCTTCCGCACGATCTCCGCCTCGCCCCCCGAGAAGTCGATCACCGTCGTGGGCTCGGTGCCGCAGTCCCCGGAGTCGACCACCGCGTCCAGCACATGGTCGAGCCGGTCCTTGATCTCCCAGCCCTGCGTCATCGGCTCCTCCTCGTCGGGCAGCAGCAGCGTGCTGGACAGCAGTGGCTCCCCGAGCTCCGCGAGGAGCGCCTGGGTGACGACGTGGTCGGGGATGCGCACGCCGACCGTCTTCTTCTTCGGATGCTGGAGCATGCGCGGCACCTCCTTCGTCGCGGGCAGGATGAACGTGTAGCTGCCCGGCGTCGACGCCTTGATCGCGCGGAACACGTCCTTGTCGACCAGCACGAACTGGCCGAGCTGCGCGAAGTCCTGGCAGACGAGGGTGAAGTGGTGCCGGTCGTCCAGACGGCGAATGGTCCGGATCCGGTCGATGCCGTCACGGCTGCCCAGCCGGCAGCCCAGCGCATAACAGGAGTCCGTCGGATACGCGATGAGCGCACCGGAGCGGACGCTGTCGGCGACCTGGGTGATGGTGCGCGGCTGAGGGTTGTCGGGGTGCACGTCGAAGTACTTCGCCATTGGGCGAGCCTATGCCCTGAACGCCCGGCAGACGCGCACGCCGTGACGGGTATCCCCGGCGGCAACACGATGACGGCGGCTCGGGGGTGGCGCCGTACCGCAGGGCGCCCGCGGAACTCGGGGCGGATCACACCGGGACCGTCCCCGGTCAGCCCTCGCTCCATGCGGAACCGGTCGGGATGAGCGGCGTGTTCCGGGGAACTCAGTCCCGGAACGAACGTCGGCGTGCGGCCTCAGGAGGGTGAGGTAACGTACCGGGCGGTATGCCGTGAGGGAAGCGCAGGACGAGGTGAAGGCCGACGTGGCTGGCAGAGAGGACGGGGTCCGTCGGGCGGGGGTGAGCAGGGCCGGCGGCTCGGTGTGGGCGCAGGAGTTGCTGGACCACTTGCGGCCGACCGGGCGCGACGTCCGCCGGGTCGTCACGTGGCTCGCGGACGCCGTACAGGGAACCGCCGCCCTGCGGGACGACACCGGCACGCTCGTCGCCGGCACGTGGGCACCCATGGACGAGGACCTCGTCGCCGCCGTCGCCGCCGGCCGCATCGCCTCCGCCGCCTGGGAGGGACAGGGACGTCACCTGCGTCTGGTGCGGGTGGAGTGGCCGAACCGGCCGTCGGCGGGCGTCCTCTCGGTGTCGCGGGAGACGCCCTTCGACCGGCACGCCTCCGACATCGTCATGCACACCGTCCAGGTGATCGAACTCCTGCTCAGGGCGGGCGAGACGGCCGCCGCCGGACGCCGGCTCGCCCGGGCGACGTCCGACCTGCGGCTGGCGATCCTGCAACTGCTGATGGTGGAGGACACCGTCTCCGCACGCCGCGTCGCCGCGGGACTGTGGCCCGGCCTGCTCGACACGGACACCGCGTGCGTCCACGTCGTGGAGGGCACCGCCGAGGATCGCGACCGGCTCGCCGAGGAGTGCATCGAGGCGACGGGGGAGCGGGCACTGGTCGTGCTCTGCCCGGCGGTGGAGCAGCACGTGATCGTCGTGACGCCCGGCGAGGCCGAGGCCCAGGACCTGCGGTCGCTGATCGGCCCGCGCCCGCACACCTACCTCGGCGGCAGCGCCCGGCAGAGCCTGGCGCGCACCGCCACCGCGTACGGGCAGGCCGTGAGCGCCCTCGCCGTGGCGCACTTCCGCCCGGACAAGTCCGCGGTCTACGCCGAACGCACCCACCCCGAGCGCCTGATCGACCCCGCCGCACTGCGCGACTGGACGGACCGCCTGCTCCGCCCGCTCGACACCTTGGCGCACCACACGCGCGCCGAACTGCTCGCCACCACCCGGCTGGGCCTGGAGTTCACCGCGGTGAACACGGCCAAGGTCCTCGGCGTCAGCCGCAACACCGTGCGCGCCCGCATGGAGCGCGTGGAGGCCCTGCTGCGGGCGGACTTCGCCGACCTCACCGCCCGTGCCGTGGTCCACCTGGCGCTCAACACGCAGGTGAGCCTGGCGGACGCACCGGCCGGCACCGGCGCGTCGGACGCGTCCCCCCTCTCGCTGTGCGACCTGCTCTCCGGGCCCGCCATGCACACATGGGCGCAGGACCTCCTCGCCCGCCTGGACCAGAACACCCGGGACCTGCGCCGTACCGTGCGAACCTGGATCGCCGAGGGCGGCAACGCCGAACGCGCCGCGCAGACCCTCGGGGTCCACGCGCAGACCGTCCGCGAGCACGTCCGCAGCGCGGAGCCCGTCCTCGAACGGCAGTTGCTCGCCGGCGGCGCCGACCTGTACGAGGTCGTCCTGGCCCATCTCGCCGTCGGTGACCTGGATCAGCCCGACCTGCACGAGACGAAACCGGGCCTTCCGGACTCACTTGTGCACAGGTGAGCCCTGAGGACGGTTCAGCGGGCACAAATGCGATACCAATCCGGCCGTCCTGGACGTAAGTTCGTCCTGCCGCGGGGGCACGACCGGAACGGGGGACCGGTCGCGTCCCCGCATCCCGGCGCTCAGGCCCCGAACCGCACGGGTATCTCCTGCCAGCCGAACGCGATGAACGACGGCACCTGACGCAACTCGTCCTCCCCGACGGCCAGCCGCAGGCCGGGGAAGCGGTCGAAGAGGGCGGGCAGCGCCGTCAGGGCCTCGACGCGGGCCAGCGGAGCACCGATGCAGCGGTGCACACCGATCCCGAACGCCAGATGGTCGTCGGCCCCGCGCGAGGCGTCGAAGGTGTGCGCGTCCGGCCCGTAGTGCACCGGATCCAGTCCCGCGGCGGCGTACGTCGTGATGATGGCGTCCCCGGCCGGAACGGTCACGTCCCCGACCTTGAGGTCGCTGACGGCGAACCGCAGGGGCAGTGACGCGATCGACGGATGCACGCGCAGCGTCTCGTCGATCACCGCGTCCCAGCCGATCTCCCCGGACCGCACCGCCCTCAGCTGCTCGGGGTGGGTCAGCAGGGCGACGACCGCGTTGCCGATGAGATTGACGGTCGTCTCGAAGCCGGCGCCGATCACCAGCAGCAGCGTGTACAGCAGCTCCTCGTCGCTGAGCCGGTCACCGTCCTCGTCGCGCACCCGGATCAGCTCGGTCGTCAGATCGTCCCCCGGGTGCGCGCGGCGGTGGGCGATCAGCGCCCCCAGCACCGTACCGATCTGCTGCTGCACGAACGCCGCGTGCTCCGGACTCGGGTCGGAAGTGTCCATGATGGCTGCGATGAGCGTCCCGGTGGCCTCCCTCAACTCCTCCGGCACGCCGAACAGTTCGCAGATCATCCGCATCGGGAGGGGATGCGCGAGACCGGCCCTGAGGTCGACGACGGCGCCGCCCGCGCCGTCCGCGTCGAGTGCGTCGAGCAGCTCCGCGGTGATCGCCTCCACCCGCGGCCGCATCATCTCCGTACGCCGCTGGGTGAAGCTCGGTGCGACCAGCCTGCGCAGCCGCGTGTGGTCGGCGCCGTACGTCGAGAGCATGTTGACCACCCCGACCCAGCCCAGGATCCAGCCCCAGGAGGGGTGTTCGGCTATCTCGGGCCACAGCTTCCAGTGCAGCCGGGGATCCTTGCTGACCTGCGGGTCGAGGATGAGTTCCTTGAGCGTGTCGTAGCCCGTGGGGGCCCAGGCGGGGATACCGCCGGGCAGTTCCACGGGCACGATCGGGCCGAGCGCGCGCAACCGGGCGCTCTCTTCGGCGATGTCGGCGCCGAACGGGTCGATGGCGAAGCGGTCGATGCGGTCGGTCACGGTCACGACGGACCTCCTGGCTGGTCGGGGGAGCGGGGACTGAACCGGACGGGCAGGGCGGTCAGCGATCTGTGGAAGGGGCCGGGCCGCCAGGTCAGGCGTGCGCGCGGCAGGACGGGCTCCAGGTCGGGAAGCCACTGCGTGAGCCGCTCGATCGCCTCGGTGGCGATGAGCAGCGTGTGCTGCCGGACGGGGCAGGCGTGCGGGCCCGCCGACCAGGACAGGTGCGAGGCGTCCCGCGGGTGGCGGCCGCTGGTGACCTCCCCTTCGGCGATGGGGGTACCTCCCATGCCGTTCGGGTCATGGGGGCGGGCGAGCGCCCCGTACGAGACGACCACCGGCACCGCGGCCCGGATCCACGCGCCGTGGAAGGACACGGACCTGCGGGCGTAGTGGATGCCGTAGTTGGCCAGCGGCGTCTCGTGGTGGAGCACCTCCACCACCGCGTCCATCATCGGGCGGGCCCCGCTGGTGAGGGTGGAGTAGTACTGCGGGTTGCCGAGGATGCGCGACAGTGCGTTCGACACCAGGTTGGCCGTCGGCTCGTGGCCCGCCCCGAGGGTGAGGAACACCTGCCAGGTGACCTCCTCGGGTGTCAGGGCGGCCGGGTGGTCCAGCAGCCGGCTCGGCAGGTCGTCGCCGCGCTGCCCGGACTTGGCGGCGATCAGCTCCAGTACGTAGCCGCCGAACTCCGCCTCGCCCTCCGCCGCTTCGGCGCCGCCCTCCATCATCTTGCCGAGCGCCACGTCGAGCCGGTCGCTCTGGCTGTCCGGCAGCCCGAAGAGGTTGTTGAACACCAGCGCCATGAGCGGCCGCGCGAACTCGCCCACCAGATCGGCCTCGCCCTTCGGCCCGAACCGGCCCACCAGCACCCGCACCGCGTGGTGCACGCGCGCCCGCAGATCGTGCGGCTCGATCTGCTCGAAGGTGTCGATCAGCGAGGTGCGGTAGCGGACATGGGCCGCGCCGTCGGCGAACAGCGTGTTGGGCCGCCAGCGCATCATGCCCAGGACCGGCGAGTCGTCGGCGACCGTGGCCTCCCACGGCCGCGGGTCGTGCGAGAACGTGTCCGTGTCATGCAGCAGATCCAGCGCCGCCCGCCGGTCGGTGACGACGTACGCCGGTACGCCCGGCGCCAACTCGGCCCAGCCGATGGGGCCTTGGGCGCGCAGGTCGTCGTAGTAGCGGTGGGGATCCAGCGCGAATCCGTCTTCCCACAGCCGCACAGGCGTCGAGCGGGAGAAGGTGTGCTCGTCGGGGGGCTGGGTGGTCGTCATCCGGGTCACCGGTCCTCCGGGGTGTGACGGGCGATCAGGTGCTGGACCAGCGCGAGCAGGGCGTCGACGGAGGAGTCGGCGTCCCGCGCGTCACACGTCACCATCGGCGTGCCCGCCTCCAGGTCCAGGGCGGCGCGCAACTGTTCGGCGGTGTGGTGTCGGGGCGCGTCCGGGAACGCGTTGAACGCGACCGCGTACGGCAGCCCTGTCTCCTCCACCAGCCCCAGCACGTCGAACGACGCGTCGATCCGGCGGCCGTCGACCAGCACCAGGGCACCCAGCGCGCCGTACGCGATGTCGTCCCACAGTGCCCGGAACCGCTCCTGCCCGGGCGTGCCGAACAGATACAGCACGACCCCGCCCGGCAGGCTGATCCGCCCGAAGTCGACGGCGACGGTCGTCGTCGACTTGTCCCGCACCCCGGCGAGATCGTCCACCTGCGCGGACGCCTCGCTGAGCGGCTCCTCGGTGTGCAGCGGCCGGATCTCGGAGACCGAGTCGATCAGGGTCGTCTTGCCCACCCCGAAGGGCCCGGCGACCAGGATCTTGACCAGGTCGCGGGCGGTGTCGGGCAGGTGGACGTCCGCCGTGCCGCGTGCCGTGTCGCGGACGCGGGTGTCACTGGGTGTGCTTGAGGGCGCGAAGGCCATCGGCCACTCTCTTCAGCAGGTCGGGGTCGAAGCGTTCGGCGGGCGGGATCGGCGCACGGGCCAGCACCAGGTCCCGGTCGATGAGCTCGGCCGCGAGGACCCGTACCGCGGACACCGGCAACCGGAGCAGCGCCGCGGCCTCGACGACCGTCAGTGAGCCCTCGTCCAGGGCGTCCAGCAGGGCGAGTTGGGCGGCGGGCAGATCGGCAGGGGAGGAGGTGCGGGTACGCGTGAGCACCGACAGCCGTTCCAGGTGGGTCCGGCCGGTCCGGGCCACGCCGCCGGTGGACAGATACGCGGGGACCAAGGGGCGGCCGCCACGGCGGCCGGTCATGCCGGCGCGCCGCCGTCGGCACCTCGGGGCGCTGCGGCCATCGCCTTCTCGCCCAGCCGGGCCACCTGCGAGTGCACCCGGTGCGCGAGCAGATCCAGGCGCACCTCCGGGTCCCCGTACGCGGCCACGCACGTGCCGTGGTCCGTCGGCACGATCAGCACATAGCCGTGGTCCGACTCGATGACGACCTGCCGCACCTCGGCCCGCTCCCGGTCGGCGAACGCGGCCGCCGCGGTCCGGCACGCACCCTGCACGGTACTGGTGATCGCGGCCACCCGCTCGGCAGACGGCCGGCTGAGCGCGTCCGTGTACCCGGTCACGAGGCCGTCCCGCGTGAGCAGCACCGCGGCCACCACGTGCGGCACCTGCAGGATCGGTTCGAGCACCCATGCCGTGTCTCCCGTGTCGCGGCTGCTCATCGAGTCGTTCCTCCTTCGTGGTCGGTCTGATCGGCGTCGTCCGTGCCGGCTTCGGCCCGCTGCCGCGCGGCTCGCGCGGTGTCCGGTACGGCGGTGGCGGCGCCGTCGGTTCCTTCGCCGGCCGTGGCGCGCGCGGCGGCGGTCCCGGCCTGCAGGGCGCCCAGCGCGGCGGCGGCCTGCTCCGGGCGGGGTTCCGCGGATCGCGGCGCCGGCGTGTCACCGGATGCGGCGGCCACTGGTGTGCGGCGGCGGCGCTGCGGCAGACCGCCCGCGTCACGTCGAGCGTGATGCCCCGATGCGGCGCCGGAGGCGTCGTCGTCATGCTCCGCCCCGTACCCGTGAGCGGGGGCGGACGTCTCATTCCGGGTGTCGGCGGGTGCCGCGTCCCGGGAGGCGGGGCGCGTGGAGCGCGGGGCACTGGCCGCGGGCGGCCGCTCGTCGGGGTCAATGCGGCTGAGCAGGTGGCTGTCGACCCGCAGCACCGCCCGCACCCCGCCGTACGGCGACGGCGACGACAGGTCCACGCCCAGGTCGAACTGCCGGGTCAGCTGCCCGATCGCAGCGAACCCCATGCGCGGCGGATCGCCCAGCTCGGTGAGGAGAATCGGCTCGGAACCGGCCACCAGCCGCTGTGCCCGGGCGCGTTCGTCCTGGGTCATGCCCAGGCCCGCGTCGTCGACCGTGACGCAGACGCCGTGATGCACATGCTCCAGGTTGACCACGACGTCCGTGTCCGGCGCGGAGTGGCGCAAGGCGTTGTCGAGCAGTTCGGCGACGATGATCGCGACCGGCTCCACGGCGTGGGAGACCAGCCCGGTCCCCGCCTCCAGGTGGTTGTGGACCCGGATCCGGTGGTAGCCGGCGAGCCGGGCCTGGCCGCCGGTCACCGCGTCCACCAGGTGCGACTCCTCGCGGGCGAGCCCGACCCATGCCCCGCACACCACGGCGGTGACCTGCGCGCGCCGCAGCGACTGCTCGTTCTCGTGGTCGAGCCGGAACAGGGTCTGCGCCAACTCCGGGTCGTCGTACGTCTGCTGCAGCTCGCGCAACGCGTCCTGCAGGCGGTACAGGGCGGCCTGGATCTCGCGTGTCGCCCCGCGCATACCGGCCTGTGCGGCCGCGTCGATCCGGGTGCGCTGTGCGGCCAACTCGGTGCGCAGCCCGGTCAGTACGTGCTCCAGCGCGAGGTTCAACGGCGTCTGCGCGGTCTGCGGATGCAGCGGGCCCGGCACGGTGACGTGGGGATGCGCCGACTGCCGGGCGGCGGCCGGGACGCGCCGAGCCGCCAGATGCTCGACCTCGGCCGTGAACGCCCCTACGGCTCCGTCGAGTCGGCGGCGCAACGCGGCTATCTCGGCGCGCTGGCACGCCTGTTGCCGCTGCGCGTGCAGCAGGCCGACGCCCAGGGCGAGCGCGGACAGCATGCCGACGGCGAGAGCACCGGTCGCCAGGTCCGGTAATTCGATCATCGAGTCGGTTCCCAGGGGGTCGGTTCGGGAGCGGTCGGGCAGGGCTGGTTCCGAGGCCGTGGGGCGGGGCGCTCGCAGCACAGTACACACCGTCATCGACCGGTCTCGCACGGTCGACCGCCACTTCGTTCCGAAAGTGCCGGGACTCTGCTCGCTTCTGCGTCGAGTGTCGGAATTGCCGAGGAGAACAGGGAGTTGGCGCAGGTGCCCGTCTTCGGCGGGGCGGTGTGTGTCCGGGCGGACGGCGGGTACTCGGCGAAGCCAGGAACGAGAACGCGAGAACGCCGGAGGAGGCCTAGCGTGACCAGTGGCACGGAAACCGGTGGCGTGACCGGTACGCAGGACAAGGACTACAACCTGATCTGGTACGTGGAGGCGTGCCTGAGCAACGCGCTGCGGCTGGAGACCTACATCGAGGACGCGGAACGCGGCAAGGACACCGAGGTGGCCGACCTGTTCCGCAAGGCCCAGGCGGACAGCCGCAAGGGTGCCGAAATGGGCAAGGCGCTCCTGCGCGCACGACTGAACGGCGGCTGATCGACCCCGCCCGCAGGGCCCGGACACCCGGGGAAGCCGAGGTGCCCGGGCTTTCGCCTGCGCGGGGGCGGTGACGGGAGCGTGCGCCGCACCCCTCACTTGGTCAACAACCTTTGGACACGTAGGGTTTACATCCGTTCGGCCCGTCGGACCGAACGGAGTTGCTATGGTGCTACTCGCCGGTAGCAAGTTGTCCGGGGAACGCGAGGAGACCGCCGCCCGGCGTCAGGGCTCCTCGGTGGAGTCGAGACGCAAAGTCCGGCAAGGGGGCCGGTCGGTCGCGGTGTCCGCGGACATCCAGCATGTCTTGCTCGAACTCCAGTTCCCCTCGCCCGCTGATCCAGACAGGTGAGACTCGTCCATGGTTCGATCACTGGTCGATCTGGTGACCCAGCACGCCGCGCACCACCCCGACCGGACCGCGTACCGCTACCTCGTCAGCGGCGATGCCGACGGCGAGACACAGGAGCTCTCGTACGGCCGTCTCGCCGACCGCTCCCGGGCCGTCGCGGCCTGGCTGCAGGAGCGCGGCCTGGCCGGTGCCCGCGCCATGCTGCTGTACCCGCCCGGCCTGGAGTTCATCTGCGGCTACCTCGGCTGCCTCGCGGCCGGCGTCGTCGCCGTACCGGGCGTCCCCCCGCAGGGCCGCGCGCAGAACCACCGTGCCCTGATCCGGACGAGGCGCCTGATCGCCGACGCCGACGCCAAGGTGATCCTCGGCGGCCGCGAGGTGATCGCGGCGCTGACCGGCATGGCGGAGCACCTGCCCGAGCTCGACGGGATCACGTGCGTCGCCACCGAGGACATCCCCGACGAGGCGGCCGCCTCCTGGCGCGCGCCCGACCTCACCGCCGACTCGGTCGCCTTCCTCCAGTACACCTCCGGCTCCACCTCCGCCCCGCGCGGCGTGATGGTCACCCACGGCAACCTGCTGGACAACGAGAGGGTCATCACCGAGCGCATGGGCCACACCCCGGACACCATCGCCGAGTACGGCCACGAGATGTTCGTCAGCTGGCTGCCCGTGTACCACGACATGGGCCTCATCGGCCCGGTCCTCAACACCGTCCATCTCGGTGCGACCGCCACCCTCTTCTCGCCGCTGCACTTCCTGCAGCGACCCCAGCGCTGGCTCACCGCGATCAGCCGCTACCGGCCGCACACGAGCGGCGGCCCCAACTTCGCCTACGAGCTCTGCCTCAGGCACGCCGGACCGGGCCTCCTCGACGGCCTCGACCTCAGCAGCTGGAAGGTCGCCTTCAACGGCGCCGAACCCGTACGGGCCGCCACCCTGCGGCGCTTCGCCGAGACCTTCGCCCCGGCCGGTTTCCGCCGCGAGGCCCTCTATCCCTGCTACGGCCTGGCCGAGGCCACCCTCATGGTCACCGGCAGCACCGTCCACACACCGCCCACCCTGCTCCAGGCCCCCGCGTCCGGACCGCACACCGGCCAGACCGACGCGGCGGCCGTCAGCTGTGGCCGGCCCGGTCCCGAGGTCACCGTCGCCATCGCCGACCCCGAGCGGCACGAGGAACTGCCCGAGGGCGAGGCCGGCGAGATCTGGGTGCGCGGCGCGAGCGTCGCCAAGGGCTACTGGCGCAACGCCCTCGCCACCCGCGAGACCTTCCGCACCACCCTGCCCGGTCACGAAGGCCGCTTCCTGCGCACCGGCGACCTCGGGTTCCTGCGCGACGGCGAGCTGTTCGTCACCGGTCGCCTGAAGGACCTCATCGTCATCGACGGACGCAACCACTGTCCGCAGGACCTGGAACTGACCGCCGAGATGGCCCACCCGGCGCTGCGTCCCGGCTGCACCGCCGCGTTCTCCGTCGACCGGGAGGGCGCGCGGGCCGGAGGGGCCATGCAGGATGGTGGGGCCACGCAGGACGGGGAAGAGGGCGGCGAACAGACCGTCGTCGTCGCCGAGATCGCCCCGGACGCGGCGTCCGAGGCGGAGAAGATCACCGACGTCGTCCGCAGCGGGATCGGCGAGGCCCACGGCCTGTCGGTACGCGACGTCGTCCTGGTCCGGCCGGGCACCATCCCCAAGACGTCCAGCGGCAAGATCCAGCGCCACGCCACCAGGGCGGCGTACCTGGAGGGCACCCTTGCCGTGATCGACGCCCCCGCCCTGAACTGACACCGCCCGGCCCACCGTCGTTCGCCGACGCCTGCGCCGTACCACCCACGCCACGCGAGCCGTACGACGTCGTACGGCCACACCGACCTGCCCGAATCCACGAGGACGCCTGTCTACATGTCTGCGCACGAGACCCCGAAGCAGTCCCCCCAGCCGTCCCTCACGACACCAGAGGACGTGCGGGCCTGGCTGGAGTCGGCCGTCGCCGAGGCGGCCGGGCTCGACCCGCTGACGGTCGACCCGGACCGCCCGGTCGCCGAATTCGGGCTGGGGTCGCGGCAGTTGGTGGTGCTGGCCGCCGAGCTCTCGACATCGACGGGCCGGGCCCTGGATCCCTCCCTGATCTTCAACCATCCCACCATCGCGGCACTCGCCGAAGCGGTGTTCGACGACGGACCCGCCCGCACAGGGACACGACCGGCCGCTGCGGCCGAGGTACCCGCACGGCGCGACGACGGCATCGCCCTGATCTCCATGGCCTGTCGTTTCCCGGGCGGCGCCGACCACCCGGAGGCGCTCTGGCGCCTGCTGGCCGCGGGCGAGAACGCCGTCACCGAGGCTCCGGCGGGCCGTTGGGACACGCAGGCGCTGCACGACCCCGACCCCGAGACCCCCGGCAAGGCCTACTCCCTGCACGGCGGCTACCTCTCCGGCATCGACCGCTTCGACGCGAGCTTCTTCGGCATCTCGCCGCGCGAGGCGGCGGCCATGGACCCACAGCAGCGGCTGCTCCTGCAGACCGGCTGGGAGGCGATCGAACGCGCCGGGATCGTGCCGCAGACACTGAACGGCAGCTCCACGGGCGTCTACATCGGCCTGTACGACAGCGGATACCTGGCCTCGGCCGCCCTGGACCAGCTCGACGGCCATGTCGGCACCGGCTCGGCGGCAAGCGTCGCGTCCGGCCGCATCGCCTACACCCTCGGCCTCCAGGGACCGGCGGTCACCGTCGACACGGCCTGCTCCTCGTCCCTGGTCGCCCTGCACCTGGCGGCGCAGGCGCTGGCGGGCGGCGAGTGCGACCTGGCGCTGGCCGGCGGCGTCACGCTGCTGGTGACCCCGCGTGCGCACGTCGAGTTCAGCAGGCTGCGGGGACTGTCGCCGTCCGGGCGGTGCAGCCCGTTCTCGGCGGACGCCGACGGCGTGGTGTGGGCCGAGGGCTGCGGCGTGGTCCTGCTCAAGCGGCTCGCCGACGCACGCCGTGACGGCGACCGGATCCTCGCCGTCATCAAGGGCTCGGCGATCAACCAGGACGGCCGCAGCCAGGGCCTCAGCGCCCCCAACGGCCCCGCCCAGGAGCGGGTGGTGCGCGCCGCTCTCGACGCCGCCGGGCTGCGGCCGCACGACCTGGACCACATCGAGGCGCACGGCACCGGCACCCGGCTGGGCGACCCCATCGAGGGCCGGGCCCTGGCCGCCGTCTTCGGACCGGACCGCACCGCCGACCGTCCGCTCGGCGTCGGCTCCCTGAAGTCCAACCTCGGCCACACCCAGGCCGCCGCGGGCATCGCCGGCGTCATCAAGACCGTACTGGCGCTCCAGCACGAGCGGATGCCGGCGTCCCTGCATGCCGAGGCCCCGACCGAACACATCGACTGGGCGCACAGCGGTCTGCGCGTACTCGGCGAGGCGCAGCCCTGGCCACGGCACCCCGGGCGGGTGCGGCGGGCCGGGGTGAGCGCGTTCGGGATCAGCGGTACCAACGCCCACGTGGTGCTGGAGGAAGCGCCCGAGGAACAGCCACAGCCGCCCGCCGCCCCCTCCGGTACGACCCTCTTCCCGCTCTCCGCCCGCACCCTCACCGCACTCCGAGGACAAGCGGACCGCCTCCTCGAACTCCTCCGGCGACAGCCCGAGTTGCCCCTCCCGGCCGTGGCCGCGACCCTGGCCCACCACCGCACCCACTTCGAGCACCGAGCCGTCGTCGGGGCGAACGACCGCGCCGAACTGCTCACGGCCCTGCAAGCGCTCACCGAGGACCGGCCCGACACCGACCTGACCGTCGGCCCCCAACAGGTGACACCCCCAGGGAAGTTGGCCTTCGTCTTCCCCGGGCAGGGATCCCAGTGGCCCGGCATGGCGCGCGATCTGCTCGACCGCGACCCGGTCTTCGCCGACGAACTCGACCGCTGCGCCGCCGCCCTGCGCCCGTTCACCGGCTGGTCGGTCACGGCCGTGCTGCGCGGCGACGCGGGCGCCCCGCCCCCGGACCGCGTCGACGTCGTCCAGCCGGTCATCTTCGCCGTGATGGTGTCCCTGGCAGCCGTCTGGCGCGCTCGCGGCATCCGGCCGGACGCGGTCGTCGGGCACAGCCAGGGGGAGGTGGCCGCCGCCTGCGTCGCCGGGGCGCTCAGCCTCAACGACGCGGCAGCGGTCGTCGCCCTGCGCAGTCAGGCCCTGACCGAACTGTCCGGCACCGGCACGATGGCCGTCGTCGCCCTGCCGCACACCGAGGTCGAGACCCGGCTGGCCGACCACGGCGGCACCCTCGCCGTCGCCGCCGTGAACAGCGGTCGCTCGACCGTCGTCGCCGGTGCCGTGGACGCGGTGGAGGCCCTGCTCGCCGACCTCGACCGGCACCAGGTCTTCGCCCGCCGCCTCGACGTCGACTACGCCTCCCACAGCGACCGGGTCGAGCCGGTCCGCATGACGATCCTCGACGAACTCGACGGAGTCACCGCCTGCCCCACGTCCGTCGCCTGGTACTCCACGGTCACGGGGGAGCCGGTCACCGAGGAACTCGACGCCGGCTACTGGTACACCAACCTGCGCGAACCCGTCCGCTTCGCGCCCACCGTCGAGCGCATGGCCGCCGACGGCTACCGCTGCTTCGTCGAACTGAGCCCGCACCCGTCGCTGCTCACCGCCCTGCGCACCATCGACGAGGACCTGATCGCGGTCGGCTCGCTGCGCCGCGACGAGGACGGTCCCGCCTGCCTGGACCGCGCCGCCGCCGAACTCCACGTCCACGGACGGCGGATCGACTGGCGCCGCCTGGTTGCGCACACCACCCCCGCGGATCTGCCGACGTACGCCTGGGACGCCCAGCGGCACTGGACCGAGCCCGCCGCCCCCGCCATCGGCCCCGGCTTCTTCGACCGCGCGGCCCACCCGTTGCTCGGCATCCAGCTCCAGTCGGCCGACGAGACCCGCTGGACCTTCCGGGGCGAGTGGTCCCCGACCACCGCCGACTGGCTGCCCGACCACACCGTCTTCGGCCGGACCGTCGTCTCCGGCACCACCCTCATCGAACTCTGCCGCGCCGCCCTCGCCACGGCCCGCCCGGACACCCCGGCCGATCTCACCGACCTGCTCCTCCTGGCACCCCTCACCCTGCCCGCCGCCGGCACGGTCGAGGTGTCCGTCGAGGTGGTCGCCGTGGGGGGCGTCCCGGAGATCACGGTCCACAGCCGTCCACGCGGCGGGGAAGCCACGGACTGGACGCTGCACGCCACCGCCACCGCCACCGCCACCGCCTCCGCCGCAGCCTCCACCCCGGCGCCGGCCGACGAGCCACCCCCGTGGCCCGAGACGGCCGGACCGGCCTGGGGCGAGGACACCTACGAGCGGCTGACCGCACTCGGCCTCGCCTACGGTCCCGCCTTCCGGGGCGTACGACAGGCCGCCGCGACCGGCGACGGCACCGTGCTGGCCCGTCTCTCGCTGCCACTCGCCGCCCGTGACGCGGCCGACCCCTACCCGGTGCACCCGGCGCTCCTGGACGCCGCCCTCCACGTAGCCGCCGCCCTCGACTCCTCCGACCAGCGTGTGCTGCTGCCGGTCGCGGTGGCGCGCTGCGTGCTGCCGCCCGGCGGCGCGACGGACCTCACCGCGTCCGTACGCCGGACGGACGGCCCCGGCACGGACCTCGTCCTGGACGTCAGCCTGTGGGACGCCGACGGCTTCCCGGCGGGCCGCCTGGAGGGGGTACGCCTGCGGGCCGCGCACCCGGCCGAACCGAACAGCGGCTCGGAGAACGGCCGGCACCTGTACGAGGTGGCGTGGACGGCCGTACCGGAAGAGACGGCCGACGCGTCCGGCGGCCGGTGGGCCGTGCACGGCGACCCGGCGGATCCGGCCGTTGCGGCGGCCCTGGGCGAGCTGCGTGCGGCGGGCGTCCAGGTCACCGACGAGGGCGCCGAGACCGTCGTACGGCTCTGGCCGCGACCGGCGGCCGACAGCGAACCGGCCGCCGCGGCCCACGAACTGGCGACGACCGCCTTGGCCGAACTGCAGGCCCTGATCGCCCTTCCCTCGGGCGAGGCGCCCGCCCGCACGATCTGGGTGACCCGCGGGGCGATCGCGGCCGCCGACGGGGACACGGTTCCCGGGTTGGCCCAGTCGGTGCTGTGGGGCCTGGCGCGCAGCGCACGCGCCGAACACCCCGATCTCGGGCTGTCCCTGCTCGATCTCCACGACGACGAACCGCTGCCGCTCACGGCACTCCCGTATGCCGAGGAGCCGGAACTGGCCGTGCGCAAGGGAGAGTTGCTCGTCCCGCGCCTCGTGCGCGCCCGCCCCTCCCCATCCGCCTGCCCCGCCCCGATCCCCACCGACGGCACGGTGCTGATCACCGGCGGGCTCGGCGCGGTAGGCCGCCGGATCGCCCGCCTGCTGGCCGAGAACGGTGTCCCCCGCCTTCTGCTGACGTCCCGTCAGGGAGCGGAGGACCCCCGCACACCCGACGTCACCGCCGAACTGACCGCACTCGGCGCCGAGGTCGAGGTCGCCGCATGCGACGTCGCCGACGCGGCAGCCGTGGCCGTGGTGCTGAACCGCGTCGGCGACGAGTCGCCCCTGCGCGGCGTCGTCCACTGCGCCGGAGTCCTCGCCGACGGTGTGGTGGCCGAACTGACCCCCGAGCGTCTCGCACAGGTGCTGCGCCCCAAGGTCGACGGCGCCGCCCACCTGCACCGGCTCATCGCCGGCCACCCGCTCGACCTCTTCCTGCTGGTCTCCTCGGCCGCCGGAGTCGTCGGCAACCCGGGCCAGGCCAACTACGCCGCCGCCAACGCCTTCCTCGACCAACTCGCCCATCACCGACGCGCCTCGGGCCTGCCCGGCGTCTCGGTCTCCTTCGGCGCCTGGGCGGGCGAAGGGCTCGCCGCCGAGCGCGCCGACCTGGAGGGGATGGCCCGCCGCGGGCACCGCGCTCTCACCCCCGACCAGGGCCGTGAGCTGACCGAGCTGTGCCTGCGGCGCGACGCCCCGCACACGGTGGCCTGGGCCCTGGACCTGCCCCGGCTGAGAACCGCCGCACCGACGGAGGCACTGTGGCGCTCCCTCCTCCCCGCGCCCCGCCACGCCCGCCCCGACGGCCACACGGTGGCGGACCGGCTGGCCCGGCTGCCGGAGCGCGAACGCGCCGCACGCGTCCTCGCCCTCGTCCGCGAGGAGGCCGCGCACGCCCTCGGCCTGCGCTCGGCGGAATCCGTCCGTCCCGACCAGCCGCTGCGCGACCTCGGCATGGACTCCGTGACAGCGGTCGACCTGCGCAACCGCATCAGCAGCCGCCTCGGCAGCAAACTCCCCGCCACCCTGCTCTTCGACCACCCCACGCCCAGCCGTCTGGCCGAGTACCTGCTGACCAGCGCCCTGGCGACGACCGGCCGCAGGAGCCGCCGGACCGCGCCCGCGTCCCGGCCCTCCGCGGAGGAGCCGGTGGCCCTCGTCGCCATGGCCTGCCGCCTGCCCGGCGGCGTGAGTGACCCGGACGGCCTGTGGCGTCTCGTCGCGGAGGGACGGGACGCGGTCGGACCGTTCCCGGCCGAGCGGTGGGACGTCGAGGCACTGTACGACCCCGACCCGGACGCGCCCGGCAAGTCCTACGCGCGCGAGGGCGGCTTCCTCGACGACATCGACTCCTTCGACGCGGGCTTCTTCGGCATCACCCCGAAGGAGGCGGCGGCCATGGACCCGCAGCAGCGCCTCCTGCTGGAGACCGCCTGGGAGTCGCTGGAGCGCGCCGGAATCGTGCCCGCAGACCTGGCGGGCAGCACCACGGGCGTGTACGTCGGCATGTTCGGCAGCGACTACCTGTCCGGCACCCGGCTCGACCACCTGGACGGCTACGTCGGTACGGGCTCGGCCCTGAGCGTCGCCTCGGGCCGCCTCGCGTACACGCTCGGGCTGAACGGTCCCGCGCTCACGGTGGACACCGCGTGCTCGTCGTCGCTGGTGGCCGTGCATCTGGCGGCGCAGGCACTGCGGGCGGGCGAGTGCGATCTGGCGCTCGCCGGCGGCGTCACCCTGATGGTCACGCCGCAGACCTTCGTCGAGTTCAGCCGGCTGCGCGGCCTGTCGCCGACGGGGCGTTGCCGTTCCTTCTCCGACGCCGCCGACGGCGCCATCTGGGCCGAGGGCGCCGGCATGGTCGTCCTGAAACGACTGAGCGACGCCCGGCGCGACGGCGACCCGGTGCTGGCCGTGCTGCGCGGCACCGCCGTCAATCAGGACGGCCGCAGCCAGGGCCTGTCCGCGCCGAACGGGCCCGCGCAGGAGCAGGTGATCCGACGGGCGCTGGAGCGGTCCGGACTCGCGCCCGCCGCCATCGACCACGTCGAGGCGCACGGCACCGGCACGACCCTCGGCGACCCGATCGAGGCGGGTGCCCTCGCGGAGGTCTTCGGCCGCTCGCGTCCCGAGGGCCGCCCGCTGTACCTGGGCTCCCTGAAGTCCAACGTCGGGCACGCCCAAGCGGCTTCGGGCGTCCTCGGCCTGATCAAGGTGGTGCAGTCGCTGCACCACCAGACCCTCCCGCGCACCCTGCACGCCGGCACGCCCAGCCGCCACGTCGACTGGGCCGACAGCGGACTGCACCTGCTGCAGGAGGCGGTGGCCTGGCCCGCGTCGGCGGAGCGGGTGCGGCGCGCGGGGGTGAGCGCCTTCGGGATCAGCGGCACCAACGCGCATGTGATCGTGGAGGAAGCCCGGTCCCCGGCAGCTGAGCCCGTGGCCGAACTGCGCGCGGGCAAGCACCTGTTCGTCCTCTCCGCCCGCAGCGAGGCAGGTCTGCGCGGCCAGGCCGCGGCCCTCGCCCGCCACCTCGCCGCCGACTCCGCCCCGCTGCCGAACGTCGCCCACACGCTCGCCCGCCACCGCAGCCACTTCGAGCGGCGCGCGGCGGTCGTGGCCCAGGACCGAGACGAACTGCGGTCCGCACTCAGCGAGCTGGCGGACGGACGCATCCACCCGCCCCCGCTCCGGGAGGAGCACCCGGGCAAGGTCGCCTTCGTCTACGCCGGGCACGGCGGTCAGTGGCCCGGCATGGCCCTGGACCTGATGGCCGAGTCGGAGGCGTTCCGAGAGGAGCTGACGCGGATCGACGAGGCGGTGCGGCGGCGCGTCGGCTGGTCGGTGCTCAACGCGCTGCGGGCGCCGGAGGAGTTCTCCCCGCTGGAGCGGACCGAGTATCTGCAGCCGACGCTGTTCGCGGTGAACGCGGCACTGACGGCCGCCTGGCGCGCGCTCGGCGTCACCCCGGACGCCGTGACCGGCCACAGCCTCGGCGAGATCGCCGCCGCGTACTGCGCGGGCGCCCTCACCCTGGACGACGCCGTGACCGTGGTGACCGGGCGCGCGCAGGCGGTCGTACCGGTCGCGGGGAAGGGCGGCATGCTCTCCTTGGACCTGCCGCGCCCGCGCGTCGAGGAGCTGCTCGTCCCGTATGCCGGGCGGCTGTTCGTCGCCGCCGTCAACAGCCCGCACTCCACGGCCGTCTCCGGAGACGGCGAAGCCCTGGCGGAGCTGCGCCTCAGTCTCGACGGCCAGGGGATCGAGGCGCGGCCGCTGTCGACGCCGTTCGCCTCGCACACGCCGCTGATGGCCCCGCTGCGCGACGAACTGCTCGACCGCATCTCCGGTGTCCGGGCCGCCGCGGACACCGCGACTGCTCTGTACTCGACGGTGCTCGCGCAGCCCGTGCCCGGCGACCGCCTGGACGCCGGCTACTGGTACGCCAACCTCAGCGAGCCCGTCCGCTTCGCGGACACGATCCGGCGCATGCTGGACGACGGCTACCGTCTCTTCGTCGAGCTGAGCCCGCACCCCTCCCTCGGCGCGTCCATCGAGGCCGTGGCCGCCGACGCCGGGATCGATGCGGTGAGCGTCGGCTCGCTGCGCCGCCAACAGGGCGGGCGGGACGTACTGCTGCGCAGGCTGGGGGAGTTGTACGCCGCCGGTCACACACCCGACTGGGCGGCGCTGTTCCCGGCGGGCCGCCGCGTCGACCTGCCCCCCTACGCCTTCGCCCGCGAACGCCACTGGCGCGCGCCCGCCCCCGCCGCCACGACCGCCGCCTCACCGCTCCTCGGCACGCACGTCGAGGCCAGCGACGAAGCCGACCGGCACCTCTTCCAGAGCGAGGTGGACCTGCGCGACAGCCGCTTCGCCTATCTGGCCGACCACAAGGTCACCGGCGAGGTGTGGCTGCCGGGGGCGGCCTTCCTCACCATGGCGCTGGAGGCCGCGTCGGCCGTGCGGGACGGTGGCGACGCACGACTGGACCGGGTGAGATTCCTCCGGCCGCTGCGCCTCGACCAGTCCCGGCCGACACGGCTGCAACTGGTCCTGCGCCCCGCCGCCGACGGCTTCCGGGACTTCACCGTCGCCTCGGCGCCCGCGGCGCGCGGGCAGTCCACGCGCTGGGAACACCACGTGAGCGGACGCATCGCCGTCAACCCCGGCGAACCCGACTCCACCACGGGCGACGCGCTCCCCGCACTGCGCGCCCGGTGCACCGACCAGGTCGACCTCCCTGCCGTCTACGCCGCTCTCGCCGCCCTCGGCATCGACTACGGCCCCGCCTTCCGAGGCCTGGAGTCGGGCCACCGCACCTCGTCCGCGAGCCTCGCCCGACTGGCCGACCAGCCCGCCGCCGGCCATCTGCTGCACCCGGCCGTCCTCGACGCCGCCTTCCACGCAGCCGCGCTGCCCGGCAACGCACCCCAGGGGCGGGCGTTCGTGCCCGCCGGCGTCGGACGCCTTCACCACACCGGACTGCGCACCACGCCCGCGTGGGTGACGTGCGAGCTGCGATCCGTGTCCGGCGACACCGCCACGCTGGACCTTCGGCTGTACGACGAGAGGGACCAACTGCTCCTGGAGGCCGAGGAGTTCGAACTCGCCGCGCTCTCACCCCTGGACGGCGCCCTGTTCGAGACCCGCTGGCAAACCCGCCCGGTCGCCGACGGGCCGCCCGCCCGGGGCGGCTGGCTGATCCTGGCCGACGAGTCGGGTGTGGCCGCCGGCCTCGTCGAGCGGCTGGGCACCACGGTGCCGTATGTGATCGCTCGCAGGGGCGAGGAGTTCGCCGCCGAGGGTGCCGGCCGCTACGTCCTCGACCCGGCCGACCCGCAGCACCTGGCCCGCCTCCTCGACGAGGCCTACGCGAGTGAACCACCCGAGCGAGTCGTCCAGCTGTCGGCACTCGACGCGCCCCCGATCGAGGACGCCGACACGGCCGACGAGGCCGCCCGGCTGTGCTGCCTGAGCACCCTGCACCTGGTGCGCGCGCTCGCGGACCGCACGCACGGCCCGTCGCCCCGCCTCTTCGTCGTCGTACGGGGCAGCCAGGCCGCCGGGGACAGCACACGGGTGACACACCCGCAGCAGGCGCTCGCCTGGGGCTTCGGTCTCGCGGTGGCGCAGGAGCACCCGGAGCTGAGGACCACCCTCGTCGACCTCCCGCCGACGGACGGCGACGAGGGGCTGTGGGACCAGCTGCGGCACGCCGACGACGAACGGCTCGTCGCGCTGCGCGACGCCGGACGACTGGTACCGCGCCTGACCCGCACCCGCCCGGACGACGGCGGGCAGGGGGCCGTCAGGCCGGACGGCGCGTACCTGATCACCGGTGGCCTGGGCGGCCTCGGCCGAGTCGTCGCCGAACGGCTGGTCCGTCGCGGCGCCCGCCGACTGGCCCTGATGGGCCGGAGCGAGCCCACCGCGGACGCCCTCGGCTGGATCCGTGCTCTGCGAGAGCGGGGCGTGACCGTGCACGTGGCACGCGCGGACGTCGCCGACCGGGCCGGCCTCACCGCCGCCCTGGACGCCGTACGCCACACACTCGGCCCCATCACCGGCGTCGTCCACACGGCCGGTGTCCTGGACGACGCCACGATCGCCAACCTGACCGGGGAACGCGTCATGCGCGTCCTCGCCCCCAAGGTCCTGGGCACGGCCCTGCTCACCGAACTGATCCCGGACGCACAGGACTTCATCCTCTTCGCCTCGGCGGCCGGACTGCTCGGCTCGGCCGGACAGAGCCCCTACTCGGCGGCCAACGCCTTCCTCGACGCCTGGGCGCACCACCTCTCCCGCACGGACCGCCGGGCGCTGAGCCTGGACTGGGGCGCCTGGTCGGGCGTGGGCATGGTGTCCGAGTCCGACGCCCGCGAGGCCGGGACGGCCCGCTCGGGTCTGGTCGCCTTCTCCGCGCAGGACGGCGGTGAGCTCTTCGAGCGTGTACTGACCACCGCGCGCCGCCAGCTGGCCCCGATGGCGCTGGACTGGGACCTGCTGGCCCTCGACCCGGACGCGGCCCGCACCCGCCCGATCCTGGCCGACCTGGTCACCGCCCCCACGGGCACGCCGGGCACGGACGACCTCGTCCAGAAGGTGTTCGCCGCGACGACCGACGCCGAACGTGCCCTGCGACTGGAGGCGTACGTCCGCTCCCGGGTCGGCGAGGTCTCCGGCGGCGCCGTCCAGGTCTCCGCGACCACGGCCCTGAAGGAACTCGGCCTCGACTCCTTGATGCTGGTGCGACTGCGCAACGCCTTCGCCCGCGAGCTCGGCGTCGAACTCCCCGCCGCGACCGTCTTCTCGGCCGCCGACATCCGCGGGCTGGCCCGGGCCTTGAGCACGGCGTTGCCCGAACGGGACACCACCGCACCGCACGAGCGGCGGGCCACGGCCCCCGACGGGCCGCGACACGCCACCGAGGTCCCGGCAACCGAACTGCACCCCGCGACCCGTGACGTCGTACGGCTCCTGCGCAGCGCCCAGCCCGGCATGCCGGACGCCGCCCACGCCGTCGGCCTCGCCGTACGCCTCACCACGCCGACCACCCGCGAGTCCCTCACCGGCGTCCTGACCCGCCTCACCGCACGGCACGCGGCCCTGCGCACCGCCGTCGTCACCGCCGCCGAGGGCGGACGGCAGCTGCGGGTCGACCGCGAACTGGCGGGGCCGCTGCTGCACTGGACGGTCGTTCCGGAGGGCACCGACATCGACGCCGCCGACCGGCTGCGCGAGCTTCTGGAACCCTCCTTCGACCTGGCGGCGGCGTCCCTGTGGCGATTCGAACTGCTCGACGGCGGGGATCGCGGCCAGGTCCTGGTCTACGGCGCCCACCACGCCGTCAGCGATCTGCAGTCGCTGCTGCTGGTGGCGGGCGAGATCGACGCCGAGCTGTCCGGCCAGGCCCTGGGCGACACCGTCACCAACCGCGACATCACCCTGCTGATCGAGGCCCAGCAGACCACCGAACAGACCGGTGGGGAGACCGATGAGCAGGCCGATGGGCTGGGTGACGCGGGTGAATGGCGTGAGGCGTTCCAGGGCAGCGCCCGCCTCGACCTGACCCTGAGCCGACCGCGCCCCCAGACCCGCACGTACCGCGCCGGCAGCGTCACCGTGCCGATCCCCGACGGCCTCATGGAGCGGATCTCGGCCGCCGCGAGCCGCCTCGCCGTGACCCCCGCCGCCTTCTGCCTCGGCACCCTGACCGTCCTGCTGGCCAGGAAGCGCGAGCGCGAACGCTTCGTCCTCGCCGTGCCCGTCGACACCCGTATCCACGCCGATGCCTACGACGCGGTCGGCTTCTTCGGCGTGCCGGTGCCGTTCCCCGCCGAGGCGAACGCGCAAGAGCCGGTCGAAGAGGTGCTGCGGCGCACCGACGGGCGTCTGCAGCGGGTGCTGACCAAGGGCGCGATGTTCTCCGACGTGCTGCCGGTGCTGGCACAGCAGGGTCTGTACCGGGCGAACGCGCCGCTGGTCGAGGTCTACTTCAACTACGTACGCGCCGCGGGCAGATTGGCCGGCCTGGAGGTGCTCCCCGCGGGCACGGGCTACTCCGACCTCGACCTGATGATCACCATGACGCCGGACGCGGGACGGATCCGCCTCGACCACAACCTCGACATCCTGGACGCGGCGGCGGTCACCGGGCTGGGGGAGGAACTGCTGCGCCTGCTCGCGGAGATGGCCGAGGATCCGACGGGATCGGTGGGTGTGACGCGGGCGGCGGCCGACGATCCGACGGGGCCGGTGCGGGCGACGGGGCCGGTGCGGGTGACGCGGGCGACGGCCGAGGGAGACTCCGCGGTGCCGTCCCGGACGCTCGGCCTCGCCGCCACGTTCGCCCTGGGCGCTCTGCCCCTGATGTGCGAGACGGCCGTCGACGAGTCGCTACGGGACGGCAGCGTGACGACCGTCGCGGAGGCGCCGTACCACCATGTTCTGGCGAGCCTGCGCGATCCGTCCGGGGTGTTCGCCGACCCGGCCACCACGGTGGGCATCGTGCTGCTGCGGGCGGCGGACCTGCAGCGGTTCGGCCCGGTGGACGACGCGGTGCTCGCCGAACTGCGCGCCGCCTACCCGGCCGCCCTGCGCGCGGTGGCCGAGCGCACCCGCAAGCCGCTGATCGTCGGCTTCCTGCCCACCGCACGGCAAGAGGACCGCTTCAGCCGGTGGGAACAGGAGATCGCCGCCGAACTGGCCGACACCCCCGGCATCGCCGTGCTCGGCCCCGACGACTGGACCCGCCATCAGCCCGTCGAGCAACGCTTCGACGAGCGGACCGAACGCCTGGCCCACCTCCCGTTCACCCCGCACTTCCAGGCGGCCGTGGCCCTCCGCCTCGCCGAGATCGTCCAGGCGGTGCGGCGCCCCGCGCCGAAGGTGATCGCGGTCGACGGCGACGAGACCCTGTGGGGCGGCGTGGCCGGGGAGATCGGCCCCGAGGCCGTCGACCTGACCGGCCCCCGTGCCCTGCTCGCCCGCAGGCTGGCGCAGTGGCGGGCGGCGGGCGCGCTGCTCGTGCTGGTCAGCAACAACGACGAGGACACCGTCCGCGCCGTACTGGACCGCCCGGACAGCCTCCTGAAGGCGGACCACTTCAGCGTGCTCTCCGCGGCCTGGGGTCCGAAGCCGGAACGCCTGGCCGAGGCCGCGCGCACACTCGACCTCGGCCTGGACAGTTTCCTGTTCCTCGACGACAACCCGGCCGAGATCGCGAAGATGCGCGCCGCACTGCCGCAGGTGCTGTCGGTGACCTGCCCGCCGCACGCCGAACTACCCGATCTGCTGGGCCGGATGTGGCCGCTGGTCCCTGCCGCCGCGACGGCCGAGGACACGCTGCGGGCGCGGTTCTACGA
Source organism: Streptomyces sp. NPDC049627 (assembly GCF_044465645.1). Taxonomy (NCBI): domain Bacteria; kingdom Bacillati; phylum Actinomycetota; class Actinomycetes; order Kitasatosporales; family Streptomycetaceae; genus Streptomyces; species Streptomyces sp. NPDC049627. The sequence goes on from NZ_JBITLW010000015.1 coordinate 94,662, forward strand.
GCAGGAGCGGGAGCGGGACGCCGTACGCGAACAGGCCGGTTTCGAGGAGTTCCTGGAGCAGCTGCAACTTGAGGTGGACATCCGGGCCCTGTCCGACGCGGATGTGCAACGGGCCGAGCAACTCGTCCGCCGTACCAACCAGTTCACCCTCCGCGCCCGCTCCGCCGACGGCGGCGACGTCGCCCGATGGCGCGCACAGGGCGAGGTCTGGACGGCCGCGGCGCGTGACCGCTTCGGTGACTACGGCCAGATCGGACTCCTCGCCCTGCGCCGCGAGGGCGATCAACTCGATGTGCTGGCCTGGCTGATGAGCTGCCGTGCCCTCGGCCGGGGCGTCGAGGAACGCCTGCTGCAGTGGCTGGCCGGCCGCGCCGAGGAACTCGACTGCGCCAAGGTCCGCCTGACGGCGGAGCACACCCCGCGCAACACCCCGGCGCGCCGCCTGGTGTCGGCGCTGGGCGGCGGCGATCCGGACGACGACCGGCTGGAGACCGTGGTCACGCCGGAGCAGCTGCGCGGGTTCCGCTCCTGGCGCGGACCGCTCGGACAACAGCGATGAAGGGGCAGGGCAACTTGGTGAAGGGTTCTCATGCGTGAAGTGAACGTGTCGGCAGCCGCCGAACAGCGGGCGACGGCGGAGGCGATAGAGCGGGGTGGTGTCGGTCTGACCGTCACCGACCTGCTCGCGAAGGTCACGTCGGCTGTGGCCGCTGGACCGGGTGCCGAGGAGCCTGCAGCGCCCGATCGGACCGGCCCGAGTACGGCGTCGTCGGACGACACCGACACCGACACCTACACCGACATCGACAGCGGCACCGACAGCACACGGCCACGTGATGTGGACACCCTCGCCTTCGTCATCGCAGCCGTGGCGGGCCGTTTCCTTCCCGCAGGCCGGCTGTCGCCCGACGCCGACTTCTTCGACGCCGGGGGCACCTCAGTGAACGCCGTGGAGCTCGTCGCGGCGCTGGAGGACGAGCTGGGCCTGGAGCTCGACCTGGACGAGGTGTTCGCCGACGCCCGGCCGATCAGCCTGGCCAAGCGCGGGCTGGACGGCGTCGGCACCGGCACCGGCGTCGCAGCGGTCGTACCGCCGGCGCCCACACCGCTCGCGCCCCCCGCCCTCGCCGCCCCACTCACCACCGCGGCTCCCGTCGACAACACTCCCGTCGACAACGCCCCCGAACACTCCACGGCCCGCCCCCAGGACCTCACCCAGATACTCGCCGACCTGGCCCTCGCCGACCGCCTCCCCTTCACCGCCGCACCCGACCCCCTGCCACCCCGCCGCGTCCTCCTGACCGGCGCCACCGGCTTCCTCGGCAGCCATATGCTCCTGGACCTGCTGCGCCACAGCGACGCCCACGTCCACTGCCTGGTGCGCGCCGCGGATGAGGGGGCTGCCGTCGCCCGGCTCGGCGAGGCCCTGAAGAGCTACTCGATGCCCTGGTCCTCGGAGGTCCGCCGCCGCATCACCGTGCTTCCCGGCGACATCCGCGAACCCCGCCTGGGCCTCAGCGACGACGTCTGGCACACCCTCGCCCAGGAACTGGACAGCGTCGTCTCGGTCGCGGCCGCCGTGGACTTCCTGCGCGGCTACCAGTCCCTGCGCGCCGGCAACGTCCTCGGCGCCCTCACCCTCGCCGAACTCGCCGCGACCGGCCGCCCCAAGCCCCTGCACCACATCTCCTCGATCGCCGTCTTCAACGAGGTCGGCATCGCCTCCATGGGCGAGGACGACCCGCTCGCTCACATCGACCGCCTCGTCGCCGGCTACGACCAGACCAAGTGGGCCGCCGAAGTGGCCCTGCGCCGCGCCCGCGACCACGGCCTGATCGTCACGGCCCTGCGCCCCGGCGGCATCGGCGGCCACACCAGGACCGGCGCCTACAACCCCCAGGACCTCAGCAGCGGCCTCGTCTCGGCCTTCGGCCGCTTCCGCACCGTCCCGGCCTTCCGCCACCTCAACGCCGCCCCCGTCGACTGGGTCAGCCGGGTCGCGGTCGCCGTCATCTGCGAACCCGACGCCTGGGGTTTCGACTACAACCTCACCGGCGTCCCCAACACGCTCGACGACGTGGTACGGGACATGGCCCTCGGCGGCATGCACGTCCGCGTACAGGACTGGGACGAGTGGCGCACCGACGCCCTGGCCCGCCTCCAGGCCGACCCGGTCCCCGAACTCGCCTTCCTCACCCGCGTGTTGCAGAGCTCCACCGCCCTGAAACTGTGCGAGGCGACCCTCACGGGCCCGGCCGCCACGGCCGAACGCACCACAGCCCTCGTAGCGGCCCTCGGACTCCCGCCCGCCGCCCGCTACGACGCCCGGGCCCAGCTGAAGACCTTCGAACGCCTCGCCCACGACGGCCTGGCCCGCCTCCCGCACAGGGACGACCAGCCCTACCTGTGGTTCACGGAGACCACCGAGGGCACCGTCGGCCCGGTCGGAGCCAGGCCCGACACCCCTTGCTCGATGTCCCTCACCCTGTCCATCGCGAGCATGCACCAGCTGGTGACGGACCGCCGCATCGACGTCCGCGGCGAGCTCGTCTGCCCCGCCCTGCACCCCGAGCCGCTCACCGTGACACGCGGCGACATCTGGATCAGCCCCGACGAAGGCATCCCGCACCGGCACGGCCTGCGCCACCCCCTCCTGCGCTACCGCCTGCAGGTGACCGACGGCGACGGCGGCCGCTGGTGGCTGGAGGGGCACAAGTACGCCCGCGCCCGCCGCGACGTCTGGCGCCAGACCCGCGCCCTCACCGTGGAACTCGGCCGCGAGGGCGAACCGGCGAGCCTGGCCGGCGAGGTCGTCGTCCCCGCCGACTCCTACCTGCGCGACCAGATCGACGGCATCAAGGTCGACCCGCGGCTGACCGGCCAGGAGAAGCGCGCCGCCAAGCTCACGTGGCTCGCCTGGTTCGGACTGGAGATGGGCCGCGGCCTGATCCGCCCCTTCGCCCGGGCCGCCGCGGACCTCCTCGACCTGCGCCGCACCCCGACCCCCACGGAGCACCACCGATGATCTTCCGCACATCCAACCCCGGAACCGCCAGGCCGGTCCTGCGCAAGGTCAGGACCACCACGGCCCTGCGCTCCCTCCACCACCGCCTCGCCCCGGCGTCGGTCGAGGAGATCCCGTTCCACACGTCCGACGGTGTACGCCTCGGCCTGACGCGCGTCCGCGCCGGCGACTCGAACCGCCCCGCCGTGCTGCTCCTGCACGGACACACCGCGTCCTCCGACATGTTCCTGCTGCCCGAGACCCGCAACCTGGTCGACGTCCTCCTGGACGAGGGCTACGAACCGTGGCTGCTCGACTGGCGAGGCAGCTGCCGCCTGCCGTACAACGAGACGGGCCCCCGCTACACCTACGACGACGTCGCGCTCCACGACATCCCCGAGGCAGTCCGCCACATCCGCGCCCGCGTCGGCGACCGCCCCCTCTTCGTCGTCGCCCACTGCATGGGCGCCCTCGCCCTGTCCCTGAGCATGACGGCGGGCCTCGTCCCCGGACTCGCGGGCGTGGTGGCCCAGGGCGTGTTCCTCACCCCCAAACTCGCGGGCCGCACCTCCCTGCGGATGACCCTGGCCGGAGAACTGCTGAGGTCCCGTATCGACCACATCCCCGTCGACTTCCGCAAGGTCGGCCTGTGGTCGAAGTACACCCCGCTGTTCGCGCTGGCCTCCCGCAGGGCGACCTGCCCGGACCCCACCTGCCAGATCCTGCACAACTCGGCCTGGGGGACCGGCGCCTCCCTCTTCGTCCACGAGCACCTGACCGACACCACCCACAGCCGCCTCGCCGAACTCCTCGGCCCCGCCCCGCTGTGGATCCTGCCGCACCTGCGCCGCATCGAACTGGCCCGCACCGTGGTCCGCTGGCACGACACCGACCACCGCTACCGGGCGCTCCCGCAGAACGCCCTGGACGCGGCCGCCCGCATCGACACGCCGCTCCTGCTGCTGGCGGGCAGCGAGAACGGCCTCTGGCTGGACTCACAGCGGCTGTGCCGCGACGTCCTCGCCCACCGCCAACCCCAACTGGACGTCACCTACACCGAGATCCCGGGCTACGGCCACCTGGACACCTTCCTCGGCAGAGGAGCGGCCCTCGACGTCTTCGGGCACATCCTCGATTTCCTGGGCGAACGCCGATGACGGAAGCCTGTGCGGCCGGTTACCCTACCCGGCAGTAACCAGAAACTGCAGCCCAGGAGGCAGGCCATGCCGCAGCTCGAAGTCGACGGCGCAGCGCTGACGTATGACGACGAGGGCCCGCGCGACGGCGACGGTGTGCCCCTGGTGTTCGTCCACGGCTGGACGGCGAACCGGCACCGCTGGGACCACCAGGTGGCCCACTTCTCCGAGAAGCGGCGGGTCGTCCGGCTCGACCTGCGCGGGCACGGCGAGAGCAGCGGGGCGGGAGTGGGCACGATCGACGCCCTGGCGAAGGACGTCCTCGCCCTCCTCGACCACCTGAAGATCGAGCGGTTCGTGATCATCGGCCACTCGATGGGCGGCATGATCGCCCAGACCATCACCCTCGCCCACCCGGAGCGGGTCGAGCGCATGGTGCTGGTCAACTCCATCGGCAGGATGGCCTACAGCCGGGGCCGCGCCCTGCTGATGGCCGCCTCGACACTCGCCCCCTTCAAGCTGTTCGTCGCCGCCAACATCCAGCGCGCCTTCGCCCCCGGATACCCGCGTGAGGAGATCCGCGAGTACATCCGCGCCTCCGGCGACACGCCCCGAGAAGTGGTCATGACGCTGTACGGCGCCATGCGCGCCTTCGATGTGCTGGACAGGGTCGGGCAGATCCAGACACCCACCCTGATGGTGCACGGTTACCACGACATCCAGCTGCCCGTCGCCCAGATGCTGAGGATGGCCAAGGCCTACCCGGACGCGGTGATCCGCATCCTGGACGCCGGCCACGAACTGCCGGTGGAGAAGCCCGCCGAACTGACGACGGCACTGGACCGGTTCCTCACCGAGCGCGGGTAGGGTCCTTGTCCGGCGCGGCACTCGGCCGGTCCGCGCCGGACGCGCCCCTCGCTCAGGCCGTGGCGCGCAGGGTCCGCTTGGCGAGTTCGTACGCCGGCAGCATCTGCCGGTGCTCCTCGGTGTCCATCCCGCCGAGATGTATGACGACCGGGCCCTTCTCGGTGGTGACGGCCAGGGCGGACTCCTCCTTCGTCTCCTCCAGCAGTTCGCTCGTGTACAGGTAGGTGACCTCGACTCCGGAGAGTCCGCCCGCCGTGAACGGGCTGTACTGGGCCTTGCTCGTGTTCTTCTCCGCCGCGACGAAGGCCTCCAGCACGCCGCGTGCGTCGTCCTCGCCGGCCTCGCCCGTCCAGATGCGGAGAAAGCCGATGTTCCCCGCCGGCTTGGCGTCGACCTCACAGGCGGCCGTGACCGGCCCCTGGTGCAGGAGTGCGTCGGCGACCTCCTGGGCCAGCTCGCTCTCCTCGGAACCGGCGGAGCCGCCACCGCTGCCGGCGGCCTTCTCCTGCGCCTCCCCGGCGTCGACGGCCTCCGCCTCCCAGTACTCGGCGATGTCGAAGGTGACCGGCAGCTCGCAGGCGGAGCCGGCGGCGCCGATGGTGCCGCCGCTCTTCACCGCCGTATCGCCGGCACTCGCCGCCCCCGACGAAGCGGGAGCGCTCGCCGACGGCTTCGCGTCGTCCTCCGCCGCCCCCGAACAGCCCGTCAACACCCCGGCCAGCAACGCCACTTGGGCCAGCCGACGCCGCACCTGCCCTGCCCCCACCAGCATCGTGATCTCTCCCCACCCGGTCCTGCTTCTGATCTTGCTCAGACGGCACACAGTATCCGAGCCCACTGACAGAGCGGATCCGCGCCCTGCGGCATCATGAGGCGATGACCTCGCTGACCTTCGACCGCTACTGCGACGAGATCGTCACCCAGACCGAACGGCTCACCGCTCACGTACGGGACGCGGACACGACCGCGCCGGTGCCCTCCTGCCCCGGCTGGAATCTCGGCCAGCTGCTGCGGCACGTGGGAGGCGACCACCGATGGGCCCAGGAGGTCGTACGGACCGGGGACGCCCGACCGTTCCCCGAGGACCTGTCCGCCTACACCCACGAGAAGGAGTCCGTCCTCACTCCGTGGCTCACCGAGGGCGCCGCGTCCCTGAGCGCCGCCCTCCGCTCCGCCGGCCCCGACGCACGCGTGTGGACTCCGGCCGACGACCGGGATTCCGCGTCGTTCTGGGCCCGGCGCATGACCTACGAGACGGCTGTGCACCGGGCCGACGCGGCACTCGTCACCGGCGCGGAGTTCACGCTCGACGACGACCTCGCCGCCGACGCGGTGCAGGAATGGCTGGAGTTCTCGACCGTCTCCGAGGCGTTCGCACCCCGCCCGGACCTGCCCGGCCTGCTCGGCCCCGACCGCACGCTCGGCTTCCGCACGACCGACGGCGGAGCATGGTTCGTCGATCTCACCGGCGACCGCCCGGCCTGGCGCCCCGGCTCCGGCGACGCCACCGTCGCCGTACACGGTCCGGTCACGGACCTGCTGCTGTTCCTCTACCGGCGCCCTGCCCCCGCGGTCCAGGTGCAGGGCGACACGGCGCTGCTCGACCTCTGGCTGACCCGCACGGGTTTCTGGCTGGAGGCGTGACACCGGGGAGCCCAGCTGCCCGACCCGGCTGCTGCTCCAGCCCCACCACGAGGGTGGTCGGCCTGCCCGGCACATCGCACTGCGCTTCGGAGCGGATCGAGATGACGCCCTGGCACGGGGAGCGGGGACGGATCGCGCTGGGGGGCGGGCGCATGTGAACTTCTCATCCGGCCTGCGGTTGTCGTGCTGCCGACCCCGGCTGTTCGCAATCGGCACGCCTCAGGCCGGTGCCTCAGTTGTCAGACCCGTACCGCCGGGATGTGCCGAGGTTCGGCGACCAGCCCGAAGATGACGAGCACGGACAGGGCCATGGTGACGACCGACCACCACGGGAACGCGGACAGGAACATCAGCTGGCCCACCAGGCAGGCCGAGGCCAGCACGATCCCGGTGATCCGTGCCGCCCGCGACCCCACGAGCACGCCCACGCCTGCCAGGAGCTGGGCGATGCCGATGACGATCCAGATCCAGCCCCAGGCGTCGTAGTTGAAGATGAGGAGGCGTTGGCCGTGGTCGTAGGTCGTTTCGTAGTAGCCGTTGTCCAGCAGGGCGACGAAGCCGTTGGTGATGTCGAACAGGCCGCTCAGAAACAGCAGGATCCCTGCGAAGGCCACCCAGTGCGATTGCTCCAGCGGTGGCTTGTGGTCGTCTTCCGGGGCGGAGGGCTCGGGCTGCATGCCTCCACTTCACTGGGGGGCCCGAGGCGCCGCAACAGATGATGGGCCGCTGGGCTGAGGTCTGACGGCGCCCGTTCACACGCGTTCAGAAGCGTCCTCTTCCGCTCGAACGCCTCCGGCGTACCGACCGGCGATCTGTATGACAGCGTCAGACATTCGGCCGGGCAAACGCCCCCAACTGTGACAGCACCCGCTGGTGACAGAGATCCGGCCCAAGAAGAACGCTCCCGGCCGACAGCGAGCACATGAGCGACATCGTCCAAGCCATTGCCGGACTCCGCTCGGGAGCGAGGGTGTCTTGGCGGTCTGTCGGTGTGAGACCAGACAGCGGCCTGGTCGAGCACGGCCATACGTGCCCGGGTGTGGTAGCGCTTGGTGCCGTCGATGACCAGGTCGGTGACGCCCACTGCCTGGCCGTCGGGTCCGGTCAGCGCGAACGACGACGCCACCCGGACGTGATCCCTGCCGGGGTCGGCAGGGGTGCGTCCATGAACCTCGAGGTCGGGCAGGAAATCGCCGAGCCGGTGCCCGAGCAACCGGGCGTTGGGAACCCCGTGGAGGCGTTCCAGCGCGGGATTGGCGGCGGTGTGGGTGTCGGCAATCAGTGACGGATTGCTTAGCATTCTTCTGCTGTGAGCCGAATAGTCTGTTATGCCAGGATCTCAGGAGAGTCCCATCGCCGGCCCGAAATCAGATGCGGCCGTGTCCGCGCCGGGGAATCAGCCCCAGGAGGCCGACCAGCTGCAGAACATGCTGCGCCGACCCGAGTACCGCAAAGCGCTGGTGTTCTGCGGGCTGATCGGTGTTCCGGTGTCGCTGATCGCGTTCTGGTTCCTCGTGGCGATGCACGAGCTGGAACAGCTGGTCTGGATCGACTGGCCAAGGGATCTGGGCTGGAAGCAGGCCCCTTGGTGGTGGGGGTTCCCGCTGCTGCTGGTGGCCGGTGTGGCCGTCGGCCTGGTCGTCACGCGGCTACCGGGTCTGGGCGGTCACATCCCGGCGGCCGGCCTGCACTCGGGCGGGATCACGAAGAACTCGCTGCCCGGCGTTGTCCTCGCCGCTCTGTTCAGCCTGCCGCTGGGCGCCGTGCTGGGCCCCGAAGCGCCCCTGATGGCGCTGGGCACCGGCCTCGCCCTGCTCTTCGCGAGTTTCGTACGGGCACCCCAGACTCCGGCGAGCACGGCACTGCTCGGCGCGGCCGGCGCCGCGTCGGCCATCTCGGCGCTTCTAGGGAATCCGGTCGTGGGCGCGGTGCTCCTGATGGAGGTGGCCGGAGTGGGCGGGCCACAGCTCTTCGCGGTGATGCTGCCCGCCCTGCTGTCCAGCGGAATCGGGGCGCTGGTGTTCACCGGTTTCGGCCGCTGGACCGGCTTGCAGACCGGGAGCTTGAACATCGGTCTGCCCAAGCCGCCGCTGCTAGACGCCGGGGATGTCCTGTGGGCGCTGCTGATGGCGCCGGCCATCGCGCTCCTCATCCACGGCGCCTTCGTGGGCGGGCGGTTCGTGGCCGGCTTTGTCTCGTCACGGACGGTGCGCAACACCACCGTCTGCGCACTCGGGGCGGCGGGCTGCATCGCGCTCGACACCGTCACCACGGGCCGTTCGCCGGCCGACGTCGCCTTGTCCGGGCAGGCCACCCTCGCCCGGCTGGCCTCCGATCCGCACGCCTGGTCCGTGGGCGCGCTCACCGCGGTGCTGGTGTTCAAGGCCATCGCCTACACACTCTGCCTGGGAAGCCTGCGAGGCGGGCCCGTCTTCCCCGCGCTGTTCCTCGGCGGGGCGACCGGCGCGCTGCTGGCGCCCCTGCCCGGTTTCGGCCTGGTGCCGGCCATGGCCGCCGGGATGGCGGCGTCGGCCACCGCGGCCCTGCGGCTGCCCGTCAGCAGCGTGGTGCTGGTCGTCCTCCTGCTGGGCAACGTGGACACGGTTCCGGTCGTGGTGCTGGCGGTGGTCGTGTCCTTCGTTTTGGTCGAACTGTTGCCGCAGGGCCCGCGGATCCCGGCTTTCAGCGAGTCACCAGCCGGTCGAGCGCCTCGTCGAGAGTCGTCGCGGCCATGATGAGTGACAGGTGGGTGAAGGCCTGCGGGAAGTTGCCCAGCTGTTCGCCGCTGGGGCCGATCTCCTCCGCGAACAGCCCCACATGGTTTGCGTACGTCTGCATCTTCTCGAACGTGTAGCGGGCCTGCGGGAGACGGCCGGCCCGCGCGAGGGCGTCGACGTACAGGAACGTGCAGAGGCTGAACGTTCCCTCCGAACCTCGCAGCCCGTCGGGGGAGGCCGCGGGGTCGTAGCGGTAGACCAGGCTGTCGGAGACGAGCCGATGGTCCATGGCGTCGAGGGTGGACAGCCAGCCCGGGCTCTTCGGGGCGATGAAACCCACCCGAGGGGCGACCAGGAGCGAGGCGTCCAGGACATCGCCGCCGTAGTGCTGGACCAGTGCCTGTTCCTTCTGGCTCCAGCCGCGCTCCATGACCTCCTCCAGGATCGTGTCGCGGGCCCGGGTCCAGAGCTGGGTGTCGGCGGGCCGTCTGAACTCCTCGGCAAGCTTCAGGCAGTTGTCGAAGGCCGCCCAGCACATGACGCGGCTGTAGGTGAAGTCCTTCCGTCCGCCGCGGGTCTCCCAAATGCCCTCGTCCGGCCGGTCCCAATGGTCCGCGAGCCAGTCCATCAGCCGCGCGAGTCCCTTCCAGCCGTGGTAGCCCGCCTGCTGGCCGATCTCCTCCATGCCCTCGGACATGGCGTACAGGACCTCGCCGTAGATGTCGAGCTGCAACTGGTCGGCGGCGCCGTTGCCGACCCGCACCGGGCTGGAGCCGCGGTAGCCCTCGAAGTGGTCGAGGATCTCCTCCGTCAGATGAGGGTCCCCGTCGACCCGGTACATGATCTGCAGTGGCTCCCCGTCCATTCCCTCACGGTCCCGCAGCCGCTCGCCGAGCCAGCGGACGAACTGGCCGGCCTCCTCGACGAAGCCCAGATCGAGCAGCGCCCGGACCGACAGGGAGCCGTCCCGCACCCACGTGTACCGGTAGTCCCAGTTGCGCTCGCCGCCGACCTGCTCGGGCAGGCCCATCGTCGCGGCGGCGACCGGGGCCCCGGTCGGCGCGTAGGTGAGCAGTTTGAGGGTGATGGCCGAGCGGTTCACCATGTCCGGCCAGCGGCCGTGGTAGCGGGAGGTACGCACCCAGCGCTGCCAGAACTCGATCTCGCTCCACATTGCCTCGATGGTCGTGTCGACGGTCGGCGGCGGCGGTGCCGCACCGTCCGGGCCGCATACGGTGAACAGGGCCACGGCATCCTGCCCCGCCTCGAGCGTGACCGAGCCCCGGACGTCCCGGCCGTCCCGCTCCACCGGGAAGGTGACCTGCAGGTACGCGGTCGTACCCGGAGCCCGGAAGGTGGCCGTCCGGTCGGTCATGTCGAGTTCGTGCTCGGCCCGCGCGTAGTCGAAGCGCGGGCGGCACTCCAGGGTGAAGCGCACGGTACCGCGCACCGTGCGGACGATGCGGACCATCGTGTGCCGGTCGGACGGTGTCCGCGACTGGATGACCGGCATGTGGTCGATGACCTCACCGACCCCGTCCGGAGACATGAAGCGGGTCACGACGACGGCGGCGTCGGGATAGTAGAGCTGTCGGCGCGTCACCTCGGAGGAATCGGGCGCGAACAGGAAGTGTCCGCCACCGTCGTGGTCCAGCAGGGACGCGAAGATGCTGGGTGAGTCGAAGCGCGGTGCCGCGAACCAGTCGACCACGCCCTCGGAGGTCACCAGGGCAGCGGTCTGCAGGTCCCCGATCAGTCCGTGGTCGGCGATGGGCGGGTAGCGTTCCATTGCAGTCTCCCTTCAGGCCGCTTCGGCGGGGACACCTCCCGCCCGGATGGCATCGATCAGGGCCTGGTGGTCCTTCTCGTTCTGGCCCGCGTACAACTCGGCGAACGTCGCCACCGCGCGGTCGAAGACGTCACCGCAGCCCAGGTACGACATGGTTCCGGCCACGGCGATGCCCTTCCAGTCCCGCAGCTGCCGTACGTAGAAGTCCCGGCGCCGGCCGTCGATGCCCTGAGTGCGTTCCCAGCCCAGGAAGATGTCGCTGGTGGCCTGCATCAGCCGCTGGCCGGCAACGACGCGTTCGCCCTGGGGGAGGAAGGCGGCAGCGCCCGCGTAGGGCGCCTGCACCGGCTCGTCGGCCTCTTTGGCCTGCAGGAACAGCGGGTCCTCGTCGTCCTTGCCCAGCAACAGCACGATCCAGCAGCGGGTCCCCACGCTGCCCACACCCACGAGATCCTCCAGCCGTACCAGGAGCGGCGGGTCGGGGGCGATCCGGCGCTTTCTGTCGACGACGCGGGTGAGTTTGTCGAAGACCTGCAGCGTGTCATGCGCGCGAGCCCGCTCCCGGGCACGCTCCCAGCGGTCGCGGTCCTTGGCGCCGAGCGCCGGGGCGAACTGCACCTGCAACTCGTCCGCTTCGGAGCGGGTGTACCAGACGTCGAGATTGCCCAGCCCCGCGAAGCTCCGCATCCGCTCGCGGTAGGGCCGCACGGCCGCCCGCACCACCGACGCCCGCTCCTTGGAGCTGAAGCCGTTCGCCCGGCCCGCGATGACCAGGCTGGCGGACAGGCGCTCGACGTCCCGCTCCCACGGGCCGGGCAACGTCTCGTCGAAGTCGTTGATGTCGAACATCAGGCGGCGTTCCGGAGAGGCCGGCAGCCGGAAGTTCAGCATGTATTCGCTCATCCGGCCGTACCGGATCGGTACGAGTTCCGGGACGCGCTTCTCGCTCATTGCAGGCGCTCCGCGATGTGGTCGCCCACACGCAGAGCGTTGGCTATGGCCGTCAGTGACGGATTGACCGCCCCGATGCTCGGGAAGAAGCTCGTGTCGACGACGTAGAGGTTGTCGAGGTCGTGGGCCTTGCAGTTGACATCGAGCGCGGAGCTTGCCGGATCGCTGCCGAAGCGGACGGTGCCCGCCTGATGTGCCGTGGCGCCGATGGGCATCCCCTTGTGCAGGTAGATGCTGTGCGACAGCAGATGGTGTTCATGCATCCCGAGGTGGCTGAGCATCCCCTGCAGCTTGTGGCGTAGGCGCTTCAGCCCGGCGATGTTGTTCTTCTCGTCCAGGGCCAGATGCACGGCGCCGTCCCGGTCGAGGGTGACGCGGTTGTCGGCCGCGGGCAGGTCCTCACCGCAGAGCCAGAAGTCGACCGCGTGGTGGGCGAGCACCTCGAAGGGCATGTCGGGGGAGACGGTCCCGGCCCAACGGGGCGCCTCCCCGTGGATCTGATCGGAGTCCGACTTGCCGAGCATCTGGATGCCGCCGAGCGGGTAGTCCCAGTCGTCGGATCCCAGGTACCAGTCGTGCAGGGCCAGCGTCTTCTGGAACTTGGTGTCGTTCGGTTCCTTGGACACCGCCATGAGCGCCAGGTTGTTGTGCCGCATGTAATAACGGCCCACCACACCCGAGCTGTTGGCCAGGCCGTCCGGGTGCCGGTCGTCGGCCGAACGCAGCAGGAGGACGGCGGAGTTGACCGCCCCGCAGGCGACGACCACGATGTCGGCGCTGAACTCCGCGGCAGAGCCGTCCTGCAGAGCCGCGACGACCGAGGCGACGCTCCGGCCGGCCGGGTCCGCGACGAGACGACGGACCTCGGCGCCGGTGACCAACTCGACATTGTCGTACCGCAGAGCGGGGTCGACGCAGATGACCTGGGCGTCGGACTTCGCGCCCACCAGGCAGGGGAAGCCGTCGACGCGGTCACAGCGGATGCACACGCTGTCGTGGATCGCCCGCCCCTGGTCGTCCTGTGTGAGGTTCACCCCGATCGGGAGATGGAACGGGTGCAGCCCCCGCTTCTCCAGGTCGTCGCTCAACTGCTGGATGCGCGGCTCGTGTTGGACCGGCTCGTAGGCGTACTGCGCGCTCGTGGGCCCCTCGGTGGGATCCTCGCCGTGCCGGCCGTGCACCAGGTAGAGGTGCTCGGCCTGCGTGTAGTACGGCTCCAGGTCCTCGTACCGCAGCGGCCAGGCGGGCGAGACACCGTCATGGTGGCGGAGCTCACCGAAATCCTCGGGCCGCAGCCGGAACAGCGCGGCTCCGTAGAACTTGGTGTTTCCGCCCACGTAGTAATTGACCTCTGGCGGGAATTGGTTTCCGTGTTTGTCGTACCAGAATTCCGGAGCGCGGTACCTTCCCTTGACAAAGACCGCCGTGGAATCCCAGTTGGCTCGTTCACGGGGGAGGTAGTCACCCCGTTCGAGAATGAGAATTCTTTTACCGCTGGGCGCCAGCCGATGAGCGAGAGTGCCACCGCCCGCGCCGGTTCCGATGATGATGACGTCATAGTGTTGCGCGTCGCTCATGCCGGCCGCCGTCCTCGGAGCATGCTCCGGTCCTGCCGGGGGTATTGGTGGGCTGTTATCCGTCTACAAACGTATCTCCGGACGATGCTCCCGGCGACTCGGGAGTGCCCAGGCGTTGCGCCAGAGCGGGTTCGCGTGCGATGACCGCGCCGACGGCGATGCAGAGGGTCACCACCACGCACAGTGCGATCAGCCACGACAGCAGGGTGAAAACCGCGCCCAGCGAACCGTAATTGTCGAGGCTGTGGTTGAGAGCCCTGGGGATGTACAGCTGCGCAACCGCGGTGAGGACGCTCAGGGCCGTTCCCGTCAGGAGAGCGCCCGGCAGCAACGGCAGCCACGGCACGCGGCCGGTCAGGAGCAGGTGCTGCGTCCACCACCACATGCCGACCTCGGAGACCAGCAGGAGCGGTACGCCCAGCCACAGTCCGTGGCCGAAGCCGTCCCGCAGGACCCCCTGCAGCGCGAGCATGACCAGCCACGCGGCGAGCCAGGCGAGCCAGCGCCACGCGGCCACCCGCGCACTCGCCGCCCGAAGGCTCCAGGCGCGCTGGCAGAGCCGTTGCATGGCACGGCTGCACGCGGTGGCCGAGATCAGCACCATCAGCCCGCTGACGACCCCGCTGCTCTGGCGCAGTTCGGACGTATCCCCTTGGTAGACCTTCTTCAACTCGGCGTCCGCGCTTCCGGTCAGTCCGAAGATGTCGTGCAGGGAGCTGACGAACTGGTCGCGCAGCGCTTGCGGTGCGTAGGAGGCAACCAAGAAGAGCAGCGGTACCGCCGTGAGGAACGTCTGGGCGGCCAGCCGGGTCGCGGAGTCCAGCACATTCACCGAGAGCAGGTGCGCCATGAGACGCGTGATCACCGGGAACCGCGTCTCGGCCCCGGCACGCAGCCCGAGAATCAGGGACCGGACCGAGGCGCCCCACCGGTGCCCGGGCTCCTGGCCTGTCTGCGAGGGGAGGTCGTCCTGTCCTGGTCCCGTGCCTGGCTGCATGCTGCCAGGGTGCCGTTCGCCGCGGCCGCGCGGCCCGTGGCGCGCGTGGGGCGGCAGCGCGGCGGCGGCCCAACGGGTGAAGGCGCGGCCGGTCCGTTGTCTGCCGGGCACGGAGGATTTGTGGGCTCCTGGCGGGGCGGTGACGATGAGGCCATGAGCGACTGCGCGGCGGGGCCCGTGTGGAACCACGGGGGCAGCGATGGTGCTTGACCTGATGATCATCGGCCTGGCGGTCACCGTCGATCCGCTGCCGGTGACCGCGTTCGTCCTGGTGCTGTCGGCACGTCGCGGGATCTGGAAAGGGCTGGTCTTCATCCTTGCCTGGCTGGCCTCCTTCGTGGCCGTTCTCGCCGCGGTGCTGCTCACCACCGGCGGTGAACCTCCGGCTCCCAAGTCCCCGCCCTCCACGGCCTCGCTCGCCGCCAGGATCGCCATCGGCGTGGGGCTGCTCTGGTACGCCGTGCACCGCCACCGGTCCGGCCACCGGGCCAAGCCCTCCGGCGGCATGATGACGCGGTTCGACCGGATCTCCCTGTGGACCGCGGCGGGGCTGGCGCCGCTCCTGCAGCCGTGGGGGCTCGTAGGGGCGGGAGCGGCGACGGTGGTGAACGCCGACCTGTCCCACAGCTCCTCCTACATCGCCCTGGTCGGCTACTGCCTGCTGGCCACCAGCAGCCTGCTGGCGATGGAGATCTACGCCGCGTTCGCCCCCGACTCCGCCCGCGTGCGCCTCGGACGGCTGCGCACCTGGATGCAGGCTCACCAGGACCAGGCTCTCATCGGCGGATCACTGCTGTTGGGGCTGTATCTGGTGAGCAGGAGCACCTACCAGCTGACGTCCTGAGCGCGATGCGGCCGGGGTCTTACAGGACGGCGAGCGGATTGACCGGGGAGCCGGTCGCGGAAGGCAGCCGCAGCGGCGCGATCACACACAGAAACGACCAGCGCCCTTCTCGTGCGCAGACCGGTGCGAGGTCCTCGAACCGCAGGAAGTCCAGAAGATGCAGCCCCATGGCGTGCACGGCGAGTACGTGGACAGGAAAGGCCACGCCCTGTGTGGTACTGGGTGCCGTGTCGTTGTTGCCGTCGCTCCCGAGCACCGCCACCTCCCGCTCGGCCAGGAACTCCAGGGCGAGCGGATGCAGCCCGGCCCGTGCGGAGGCAGCGTCCCACGGCCCCCGCTCCTCGCGGCGCCGCCGGTGTCCGACGCGTACGAGCAGGATGTCGCCGGGGCCCACCCGGACACCCTGCCGGGTCTCGGCGGCGGCGAGGTCCTCCGCGGTGACGTGGGAACCGGGTTCGAGCCAGGGCAGGCCGTGCAGTGCCGGGATGTCCAGCAACACCCCACGTCCCACGATGCCGTCCCGGACCAGGTCGAGTGACAGGGCGCTCGACCCGTCGGGCGAAAGGGCGTCGGCGGCCGGGACGCCGCCGTGCAGAGTGCCGTTGTGAATGACATGGCACAGGGCGTCGATGTGGCTGTTGACATCGCCGTGGACGTCCATGGCGAAGCGGTCCCTGGCGAAGTCCAGGCCTCCGCCCGGTTTCGGAACGCCGCCCGCCGGAGCGGTGAGCCGGTGCTCGGCAGGCTCCGGGTCGTCAGGCCCGGCGAGAGTGTTCACCGGGGCGGCCAGCGAGATCGTGCGACCCGAACGCACCTCGCGTACGGCGGTGAGCAACCGCTCTGAGGTGAGGGTGTCCAGGGCACCCCGCGCGGATGTGGCACCAGGAGCGGTGTTTCGCAACCGCTGGTACAGCGACCGGAAGTTGGCCTCGCTGAGCTGGTTGGACGTCGGCATGCTCCCACCATCCGGCAGACCCCCGCTTCTCGCGCGCGGAGCGGTTTTGGCAGCGGCGGCGCCGATTTGCCGGGGGCCCCGCGCCGCCGGGTTAATTGGATGAGCGCCCCGAGAACCGGAGGTTGCGATGGACATGCTGCACGTCCGGGCGGTGTCCCCGCCGGATCTCACGGAGCGGGCGATGGCCCTGCTCAGAGCCGAGCCGTGTGTCCTCAATCTCGTCCTGCACCTCGACCGCGTGCGCAACCCCGACGGCGACTCCATCGAATGCGATGTGCTGACCGGGGCCGCGAACGAAGTGCTCAGGGGCTTGCGGGGCCTGGAGCTCGAGCACCGCGGATCCATCGTCCTGGCGCCGGTCGACTTCGCCTTCTCCGACCGCGCGGCCACGGTCGGGGCGGAGCAGCTCGGGGCTCGCCTGCGAGCGCCGGTGTGGGACCAGGTGGAGGCCAGGATCCGGGCCGAAGGCCGCTATCCGCCGAGCTTCTACCTGTTCCTGGTGATCGCCGGCCTCATCGCTGCGATGGGCATCATCACGAACTCCCAGATCCTCATCGTCGCGGCGATGGTCGTCGGACCGGAGTACGGGGCGATCACCAGCGTCGCGCTCGGCATCGACCGGCGGGAGGGGCACCGGATCCGGCGAGGGCTCGGCGCCCTGCTCGTCGGGTTCCTGCTGGCCGTCGCCGCCACCCTCCTCTTCGGCCTCCTCGTCCGGGGCTTCGACCTGCAGCCGCGGGCGTTCGAGCTGGGGATCAGGCCGGTGTCGAGCCTGATCGACACGCCGAACTTCTTCTCGGTGGCGGTCGCCGTGCTGGCCGGAATCGTCGGCATCGTGTCCCTGGCGGAGGCCCGGACCAGCGCCCTGCTCGGTGTCTTCATCTCGGTCACCACCATTCCGGCGGGGGCCGACATCGGCGTCTCGTGTGCTTTCGCCAGCTGGGGCGAGGCACGGGGCTCATTGCTGCAGCTGCTCCTCAACATCGGCATCCTGATCGCCGTCGGCACCGCCGCGCTCAAATGCCAGCGGGCGATCTGGCGGCGCGTGGGCAAGCGCCGGGACGAGCGCGCGGCCTACCGGACACCATCAGGCTGACAGGGCGTCACGCGGGAGCAGAGTCAGGAACTCGCGGAGGGCGAAGGCAACCAGCACGATCACCGCCGTCCAGATCACGACCCTCATCGTCGGATGGCTCCAGCTGAACAGGACGATCGCGGCCACCGCCGGGATCACGGCCCCGATCCACCGCTTGAAGCGGCGCACGAACCGCCCCAGCGCACCCAGGCGCAGCCCCGCCGAGCGGCCACCTCTCGCCCCGCGCCCCGCCGGCTGCGATCAGGGCCAGCGCGCCCGCGTTCGTTCCCGGCGGCAGATGCGAGGCATGTCGCTGCCTGTCATGCCTTCGAGGAGATCCCTTTGAGGGGCATAGAGCGAGGTGGGAAGGTCCGGCGGGGTGACATGTGTACCGGGTGCGACGACAGGTGTCCGGTGATGCAATGGCGTTCAGGGGGCCCACGAGCACCTGAGGTGACGCCGTGAGCGAGAAGAACGACGAGATGGGACCCATCGACTACGTGGTCGTGGAGTTCCCCGGCAACCGAATGACCGGCGAGGGCTTCCCGCTGCTGGTCGATCTGGTGGACCGCGGTCTCATACGCATCCTCGACCTGGTGTTCATCAGGAAGGACGAGGACGGCTCGGTGGCCGCCCTGGAGATCGCCGATCTCACCGGTGACGGCAGGCTCGACCTCGCCGTCTTCGAAGGTGTCCACTCCGGTCTGCTGGGTCAGGACGACCTCGAGGAGGCCGCTGCCGCCGTGGAGCCCGGCAACTCCGCCGGCCTCCTGATCTACGAGAACCTGTGGGCAGCGCCCTTCGCCGCCGCCCTGCGGCGTGGCGGAGCCCAGTTGGTCGCCTCCGGGCGGCTCCCCGTACAGGACGTCCTCGCCTCGCTCGAAGCGGCCGAGGCCGCGTCGTGACGTGACGGCCGTAGAGCCGGCCGCCACCGCCGCAGACGCAGTATCGCAGCCACGGGGACCGGCCGGGCGTGAAGCCGACGCGCCTCGTCGTGCAGACGAACGTTCCCACAACGGAGCGCGTGCAGCCGGCGGCGGGCTGCAGAAGCGGGACCCGTTGGCTGACATCCGGACGGCACCGCGGTGACGACCGACCAGGTACTCACGGGCCTCGGCCTGATCGTCGTACTGGCGGTGGGCTCACAGGTGCTGGCGAGCCGACTGCGGATCCCGGCGCTGGTCGTCCTGCTGCCGGTCGGTTTCACCGCCGGCGCTCTGACCGATGACGTCAACCCCGAGCGGCTGCTGGGCAGCACCTTCTCGCCGCTGGTCTCACTGGCCGTCGCTGTCATCCTGTACGACGCGGGGCTGGGACTCGATCTGCGCCGGTTTGCCGCGCACACCCGGCGGGTCGTGCTGCGCCTGCTGTGGTTCGGTGTGCTCGTCACGTGGCTGTCGGCGGCGCTGCTCGCCATGCCACTGCTCGGTATGTCATGGAGCGCTGCGGTGATGCTCGGCGCGATCGTGGTCGTGTCCGGGCCGACGGTTGTGGGACCGCTGCTCACCTTCGTGCGCCCCACGGACCGCGTCCAGCGGATCCTCGTCTGGGAGGGGTCTTTGATCGACCCGGTGGGCGGCATCCTGGGCGCGCTGGTCTTCCACGCCGTGGTGGCCGGCGGGCGACATGGTCTCGGCAGCCAACTCGCGGCTTTCTTCACCAGCGCCGCGGTCGGCGTAGCGGGCGGTGTCCTCGGGTCGGCCGTGCTGTTCCTGATGCTGCGCAGGCTGCGACTGGCCGAGGTGCTGGGCACAACGGTGCAGCTGGCGGCGGTGGTCGGGGTCGCCGCCGCCTGCGACATCGTCCGCGACGACACCGGGCTCATCGCCGCCGTCCTGATGGGTCTGGCCATGGCGAACCTGCCTGGCGCCGACGTGCCCGCCCACAAGCCCTTCTTCGAAAGGCTCGTCCATCTGGTCATCGGGCTGTTGTTCGTCTCCATCTCGGCGACCGTCACCCCGCACTCACTGCAGCACGTCATTGTGCCGACGCTCGGGGTCGTCGCCGTCCTCGTCCTGGTGACCAGACCCGTCGCGGCGCAGGTGGCATCCCTGCGTACGGACCTGACGCGCGGGGAGCGGGGTTTCCTCGGGTGGATGGCGCCACGCGGCATCGTGGCCGCTTCCACCGCCTCCACATTCTCGATGTCGCTTGTCGACGAGGGGATCGGTGGCGCTTCGATGATTCTGCCCGCCACGTTCGTGGTGATCGTGGCGACGGTCACGCTGTACGGGCTGACCGCTGCGCCCATGGCGCGACGGCTGCACGTGGTGCGCTCGGCACGCTCCCGGCCACTCTTGGTGGGCGGCGCTCCCTGGGTGGTCGATCTGGGGCAGGCGCTGCGGTCGGCGGGGCTGGAGGTCCTCATGTGGGCAGGGCGTGAAGAGGAGCGGGAGAGGATCGGAGCCGCCCGCCTGGAACTCGCCCGCGGCGAACTGTTCGCGGCAGCCACCGGCGCCGGTGCGGAGCTGGAAGGTCTCACCGGGATCCTGCTGCTCACCGAGGAGGACGACTTCAACGCCCTGGCCGCCACGAATCTTGCCGGCTTCGAGGGCACGGTCCACCGCCTGAGGCCACCCATGGACAGCGAAGGCGTCTTCGCCCCGTACTCGGATGGCGACGTGCTCTTCGGAGCGGCACTGACCGGAGCCGAGCTGGCTCGCCGCTACGACCGAGGTGCCCGTGTCCTGACGCGCCGCGTGAGGGGCCCTCTCCCCGTCGGCACCGATCTGCTCTTCCTGGTGCGTGGCGACGGCCGGCTGCTCCCTGTCACGCGCGCGGCCGTACCGACACCGCAGGACGGGGACGTGGCGGTGCTGCTGGGAGGAGGATGATGACGGCTCAGCTCCTCAGGACGCTGTACGGCCGTCGAAGTGCGCGACGGCGGCACGGGCCCGCGAGAGGGTGACGTGAAGGTCCCCCGCTGCGTCGATGGTGGCGCCGGGCTCGTCCGGCTCCAGCGGCTCCAGGTCGTCGAACTGAGAGTCGACGAGCGCGGCGGGCATGAAGTGCCCGGTGCGCCCCGCGACGCGGCCCCGGGCGATGTCCCGGTTCACGGCCAGGTACAGGCACCACACCTCGGTCGCGGCGGACCGGAGCTCGTCACGGTAGCGGCGCTTGAGCGCCGAGCAGGCCACGACCAGCCCCCGGCCGGACTCGGCGCACTCACGGATGTGGTCGGCCAGGATGCGCAGCCACGGTTCGCGATCCACGTCGTCCAGGGCATGCCCGGCGCGCATCTTCGCTACGTTGCGGGCGGGATGGACCGCGTCGCCCTCCAGGAACGGCAGGCCGAGTCCGTCGGCGATCGCAGCGCCGACCGTGGACTTCCCGGAGCCCGACACGCCGAGCACCACGACGATCGAGCGGGGGCGTCCGGGCACGGTGCCGCGCGGCCCATGTCCGCCTCGGTGAACGGCCGGTCGCATGCCGTCGTCACTTGACCCGGTCACGGGACCAGCCCCATGCGTCTAGGCTGCGGCGTCGGTGCCCGTACGGGCGCACAGGGCCCAGATGACGAAGCCGTCCACGACCATCAGCGTGATGGCCCAGAACGGGTACCAAGGGAGCCACGCGAAGTTGGCGAGCATCGACAGCCCTGCCACGGTGACGCCGACGATGCGGGCCCACAGCGTCCCACTGAACAGCGCGAAACCAGCCAACGTCACCACGATGCCGAGGACGAGGTGCATCCAGCCCCAGCCGGTGAGGCTCCACTGGAAGGTGTAATTACGGGTCGTGACCAACAGGTCGTCGTCAGCTATGGCGGCTATTCCTTCGAATATCGCCATGATGCCACCGAAGATCAGCATGATCGCGGCGAATGTCGTCCAGCCGGATACAGCCATTCCCCTGCCGGTGGCGGTTCGCTGCATTCCCGCGTTGTGCGTAGCCATTTCGAGCTCCTCTTGGCCGGGTCGGGTCGCCGGACGAAACGGCCGGAGACCGACACACTTCCAGGCTGCCACGAGTCGGAGTGTCCGGCAGATCGGCGGGAACGCACGTCGGGCTGCGATCCTGCCGAGATGCGGCAGAACCCGAGCAATGGTGCGATGGGGGTGCGAACCGTGCCGGCAGCGGGGTTTCCGGTTCGGTGAGTCGTTCATCGATTCCGAGTGGGAAAGGATCGCCATGCCCGGTCTTCTTCGCGGAATCGCCCGCACAGCTGTCGTCGCGGGGACGGCGACCGCCGTCTCCAACGGCGTGACGCGCCGTCAGCAGGGCGGATGGGCCGCCCAGCAGGGGTACCAGGAATCTCAACCGCAGCCCGTCTACTCTGCGCAGCCACAGCGATCCGCAGCGCCGGCCGATGACATGGCCAGAACGCTCGATCAACTCAAACAGCTCGGCGAACTCAAGTCGCAAGGCGTCATCAGCGAAACCGAGTTCGAGGAGCAGAAGCGCAGGCTCCTCGGCTGACTGGGGGAGGGCGCTCTCTACAGGTTGTCCCCGCGTGCTTTGGCGGCCTTGGTGTCGGCGTCGGTGAGCGGCTGCAGTTCTCCCTGCGTGTCGAGCCGGTAGAGCAGGACCAGCGCCGGACCCACCAGCACGATCGCGATGACCGTGACGATGGCCAGCCAACGCAGGGTGTGAGCGGCGCCTGCGGCCTCACTCACCGTCAGAGACGTGGGCAGCAGGTAGGGCCGTTGTGCGAAGCCCCAGGCACCGACGGTCAGGGCGACGCTCGCCACCGAGGTGTAGCGGGACCAGCCGTAGGACCGGCGCAGCAGAAGCAACACCGTGGCCAGACCGCAGACTCCGGCCAAGATGATCAGGAGCAGCCCCAGGCCCCCGGTGAGGCCCTCCCAGACGTAGCGGGCGTCGTCGTGGGTGACGGGCAGGCCGATGAGTGCGAGGACGACGACGGCGGCGAAGGCGACCAGCGCCCGCAGGCGGAAGTAGTCGACAAGGTCGTCCGCACCGAACCGCCGGGCGTCGGAGCAGAGGAAGACCGCCCCGAGGAACGCGGTGGCGGCGATGGCCAGCAGACCCGCGAGGACGGACGTCGAGTTGGCCCAGGCTTCCGCCGAGGCGGTGGTGCCGAGCGCGATCCGACCGGAGGCGATCCCGCCGAGCACCGCCCCGAGGAAGAACGGGGTGAGCAGCGAGGAGACGGCGAACACGGCGCCGTAGACCCGCCGTTGGGCCAGTCGGCGGGACTGCTTGCGCAGCGCGAATCCGGCACCGCGGAGCACCAGGCCGACGGCAGCGAGGGCGAGCGGCAGCCACAGCGCGGCGAAGACTGCCTGGAACATGGTGGGGAAGCCGGTCCACATGATGACCAGAAGGAAGATCAACCAGACGTTGTTGACCTCCCAGACCGGCGCCATGGCGTGGTCGATCAGCCAGCGGGGCCGCTTACCGCGCTCCGCACCTCCGGCCAGGAGGTCCCAGAAGCCCGCACCGTAGTCGGTGCCTCCGGCGCAGGCGTACGCGGCGATCGCGAGCACCATCACCCAGGCGATGAGATCGGCCATCACGACGCACCGCCAGGGGTGCGGTCGGATCCGCCCGTGAGCGCGGCGGCGCCGACTGCGGGCTCGGGCTCGCTTCTTGGCCCATAGGGGGTGTCGGTCTCCGGGGGCAGTTCGGCCCGCTCGGCGGCCAAGCCCTCGTCGGCGATGCGCCAGCGGGTGCGCATCTTCAGGACGACCGCGAGAAACGCGCCGAAGACGGCCACGTACACGACCATGACGATGCCGAGCATCGCCCACAGCGATCCGGCGCGGGTCGTGGTCACCGCCTCCGAAACCCTCATCTGGTTGTAGACGATCCAGGGCTGGCGGCCGACCTCCGTGGTGATCCAGCCGCACTCCACGGTGACCAGGCACGCGACTCCCGCGAGTGCGGCGCAGCGGAAGAACCAGCGGCTGCCGGGGTTGTCCCGATGCCGCCACCAGGACCAGGCGTACCAGAGCGCGAGCAGGATCAGCACGCTGCCGATGGTGACCATGATGTCGAAGGCCCAGTGGGCGATGGTGGCCTGGACGGCCGTGGGCCGGTCGGCGGCCGGCACCGAGGTCAGCCCGGTCACCTGGGTGCTGGGCTTGAAGCCGGCGAGGATCGAGTCCAGCTGGGGGATCTTGAGTCCGCCGGAGATCGTCCCGTCGCTGTTCAGTCGTCCGAACATGTACTCGGGTACGTGGGTGTCGGTCTTCCAGACGATCTCCATAGCGGCGAACTTGACCGGCTGCTTGTGGAAGACGGCGCGAGCGGCAGAGTCACCGATCATGAACTGGATCGGTGTGAGGATGGCCGCAACGGTGAACGGCAGCGTGAAGCCGAGCCGGTGGTAGCGGTCGCGGCGCCCGCGCAGCCAGCCGACCGCGTACACGCCGGCGACCACATAGCCGGCGGTCATGAACATCGCGACCACGAAGTGCCAGTACTCCGGGCCGAACATCGGTGTGAAGACCGCCTGTTGCACGTCGACGTCGACAGGATTGCCCTGGGCGTCCAGGCGGAACCCCTGCGGTGTGTTCATCCACGCATTGGCCGCGATGATGCCGAACGCCCCCATCAGGGCGGTCAGCGGCAAAGGTACGCCCAGCCAGAAGTGCGTCCAGGGCTTGAGCCGGCGCCAGCCGTAGAGATAGATCGCGATCAGGACGGCTTCCAGGAAGAACGCCCATGCCTCGACGCCGAACCCGAGGCCGAAGACATCACCCCAGTGGCCCATCATGCCGGGCCACAGCAGGCCGAACTCGAAGGACAGCACTGTGCCGGTGACGATGCCGATGGCGAACTGGACCGCCATCACCGCCGACCAGCGTCGGGCGAGCAGGTGGGCGACGGCGTCGTCGCGGCGCAGGGCCCGGTAGTGCATCAGCAAGGTGATGAAGGGAAGCGCCACGCCGAAGGGGACCAGCAGGATGTGCGAGGCCAGAGTGAAGGCCATCAGCTCGCGAGCCGGCAGGAGTTGTGGCGGAGTGTTCGCCAGGTGGACCGCTGTGCTGAGCATGTGCGCCTCGATGGTCTGACCCGCATGCGGGGTGGGGCTGAGGAGGGACAGGTGGCGAGGGCCGGAGGGACGGCCCGGTGTCGTCAGGAAGGAGGCGAGGGTGCCTTGGATCCGCGGTCGCGGCCGACGGCCGCGTCGGCATCGGACATGGTGAAGGCGCGCTCGCGTCGTGAGCCGGAGGCGAAGACGACGGACCAGCTGAGCACCGCCCCCAGCCTGCTGCGGAATCCGGTGAGGAACGCCAGATGGATGAAGAGCCAGGCCAGCCAGCCGGTGAAGCCCGACAGATGCAGTGGACCGGCCTTGACGACGGCCCGGCCGCGGCAGAGGTAGGCGGCGCTCCCGAGATCCCAGTACTTGAAGGGTTTCGGCTGCTTCGTCCTGCCCTCCAGGGCGTGGCGCACGGCGCGGCCCGCGTATGCGCCCGTCTGCATCGCGACCTCGGCCAGCCCCGGGAGCCGGTTCAGGCTCATGACGTCGCCCGTCACCCGGATCTCCGGATGGCCGGGGATGGTCAGGTCGGGTTCGACGGCGATGCGTCCGGCCCGGTCCTGGGTGGCACCGGTGGCCCGGGCCAGCGCGGCGGCGATGGGCGGCGCCTCGACGCCCGCCGTCCACAGCACGGTGCGTGCCTCGAACCGGGTAGTGGTGCCGTCCCGGTCTTGCACTGCCAGGCCGTGCGCATCGACATCGGTGACCTTCGTGCCCAGGTGGAGCTCGACCCCGAGGCTGCGCAGCGTTCGGGCCGCACGGTCGGCCAAGGGGCCACCGAAGGCGCCCAGCACTTGGTCGGACCCTTCGAAGAGCAGCACCCGGGCCCGCGCGGGGTCGATCGTGTGGAACTCCCGGTCGAGGGTGTGGCCGGCGATCTCCCGGATCTGTCCGGCGAGTTCGACACCGGTCGGCCCGCCGCCCACCAAGGCGAAAGTGAGCCACTGCTGCTGTTCCTCGGCGCTTGCGGCCGTTTCGGCCATCTCGAACGCCTGGTAGACCCGGCGACGGATGTCCAGGGCATCGTTCAGGGTCTTCATGCCGGGTGCGTGCGCGGCGAACTCGTCGTGCCCGAAGTAGGACTGGCGCATGCCGACCGCGACGATCAGATCGTCGTAGGGCAGTGTGAGGGCTTCTCCGTCGGGTCGCCTGGCGTGCACCAGGCGGGCGTCGACATCCACGTCGGTGGCCTCGGCGAGCAGGCAGCTCACGCGGTGGTGCCGTCCCAGGACCGCGCGCAGCGGTTGCGCGATCTGTCCCTCCGACAGGATTCCGGCAGCGCACTGGTAGAGCAGCGGCTGGAAGAGGTGGTGGGAGCGACGGTCGACCAAGGTCACCGCCACCGGTGAACGCCGCAGGGCACGGGCGGCGAACAGCCCGGCGAACCCCCCACCGAGGATCACCACCCGACGGGGTGTGACATGGTCCTCCACCGGCTCTCAGCCTCCAGTGGCGAAGCCGGGAAAGAGCGTCATCCCGCCGTCGACGAAGAGGGTGCTGCCCACGACGTAGTCGAGCAGGTCGGATGCCACGGCGACGACGGCGTTGGCGATATCGTCCGGGTCGCCCACGCGGCGGTACGGGATCAGCTTGAGGAGCTCGGACTCGGCCTCGGGGGTCGACCAGGCGTCGCGGTTGATCGGCGTGCGGATGGCGCCGGGCGCCACCGCGTTGACCCTGATCCCCTGGGGGGCCAGCTCTTGGGCGAGGGTCTGCATCAGCATGCCCACGCCGCCCTTGGACGAGGCGTAGTTGACGTGACCGGACCAAGGGACGATCTGGTGGACCGAGCTCATGCAGATGATCTTCCCGGCCGCCCGGGAAACCTCCGGAACGACACCACGCCGCACGAACTCTTTGGCGGCCTCCCGCGCACAAAGGAACTGTCCGGTCAGGTTGACGTCGATGACCTTCTGCCACTGTGCGAGCGTCATCTCCGTGACAGCCGAGTCCCGTTGAAGGCCGGCGTTGGCCACCATGATGTCGATGGTGCCGAACTCCTTCACCATCCGCGCGACCATGGCGACCACTTGGTCCTCGTCGGACACATCGGCCTCGTGGGCATAGGCGCGGACTCCGAAGTCCTCGATCTGGGCCACGACCTTCTCGGCCTCGTCCGCCCCGACGACGTAGTTCACCACGACGTCCGCTCCGGCCCGGCCCAGGGCAATCGCAGTCGCCTTGCCGATACCCGAGTTGGCACCGGTCACGAGGGCCTTCTGGCCCCTGAGAAGCTGCGCGTACACCGGCCCGCGGTCCTCGTCGACCATTCCTGCCACGACGATCTCTCCTTCGATGATTCGATCGCGCGCCCACTGTCCGGCCTACCGACGGACATGCCGCCGGGAACGGGCGACGCGTATGAGGAACTGGCGAGCGTCGACCGGCCCAGCGGGGCGGGCACGGAAGCAGTGGCATGCCTGGCCCGACGAAAGCACCCGGCCCTGGCGACGGGACGCCCGGCGCGCCACGCGCGCGCATTTCGGCCCGGCTTGCCACCCAGCCGGTCTACAGGTTGCCCCGCCCCTCGTCTTCATTCGAGGTCATCACAGGTCGCCCGCCGCATGCCGCCGCGCCCGAACGCTGCGCCGTTGGAACGGCCCGAACCCTCGGCCCCGGTGTTGCCGAACCGGCAACATCCTTTGGCTCTCTCCGAGGCGCCGCGCAGGCTTGGGCACCGTGGACCGGGCGACCCCGCGCACGTCCGGTTCCCTTCCCGACCGCTGCGCATCCAGGAGGCGCCATGACCGAGACCCCCGCCCTGAGGGCCGACGAGTTCTGGGAGGCCCGCTACCGGGACGGCGGCCGTGTGTGGAGCGGCCGCCCCAACGCACTGCTCGTGCGCGAGGCCGGCGACCTCGTGCCGGGCAGCGCGCTCGACCTGGGCTGCGGCGAAGGGGCCGACGCGGTGTGGCTCGCCTCGCGCGGCTGGCGGACCACCGGCGTCGACATCTCGCCCACGGCTCTGGAACGTGCCGCCCGGCACGCCGTCGAGGCGGGCGTGAGCGACCGGACGGTCTGGGAGCGCCACGTGCTGGGAGAGACGTTCCCGGCAGGCTCCTTCGACCTGGTGAACGCGCAGTACCTGCAGTCGCCGGTCGCACTGGACCAGCAGCGAATCCTGCGGCGGGCCGCGGCGGCCGTCGCCGCGGGCGGAACCCTCCTGATCGTCATGCACGCGGGCTGGCCGTCGTGGCAGAGCGAGCCGCCCTTCGAGGCGGAGTTCCCGACCCTGCGGGGTGTTCTCGACGAGCTCGCCCTGCCGCAGGCCGACTGGACCGTGGAGACGCTGGAGACGGTCCGCAGGGTGAACGTGTCGCCGGAAGGCGTGGAGGGCTTCCGGGACGACCATGTGTGGCGGATCCGGCGCAGCGACGCCTGACGGCAGTCAGCCCTGCTGGGCCAGTGCCTCTCCCAGCACCTCGTGTACTGCGTCCAGCGCCGCCGCGCGGTCGGCCGGTACCAGCCCGATACGGGTACGCCGGTCCAGCAGATCGGACTCGTCCAGCGCGCCCTCGTGGCGCACGGCCCACAGCAGTTCGGCGGCGGTGACGGGGTGGCCCGGCAGTACGGGTTCGCCGAGCCGGGGATCGTGCGCGGTGAGCGCCTGGACGGCCGGTGCCTCGGTGCCGTAGCGCTGGACGAGGCGGCGCGGTGCCCGGACGGAGCCGAGCACGTCGGGTGCGGCGGCGCCGACGAGGGGGAGGGAGGCGGTCGGGGAGGGGCCGGCGGTGAGCCGGTGGGTGGCGACGGCGGCGTCGACGGCGTCCTCGGCCATGCGCCGGTAGGTCGTGAGCTTGCCGCCGACCACGGTGATCACGCCGTCCGGCGAGGTGAGGACCGCGTGCCGGCGCGAGATGTCGGCGGTCCTGGGCGCCGCCCCGGAGTGCGCGGCCGGTGTCGTGTCGAGCAGGGGGCGCAGCCCGGCGAACGCGCCGACGACGTCGTCGCGTTGGACCGGGACGTCGAGGACGGAGCCGAGGACGTCGAGGAGGAAGCCGATGTCCGTCTCGGGGACCTCCGGAACGTCGGGGATGTCGCCCTCGACGGGTTCGTCGGTGAGCCCGACATAGACCCGGCCGTCACCCTGGGGCAGGACGAGGACGAAGCGGTTGGTCTCGCCGGGGACCGGGACGTGCAGCCCCGCGGGCAGAGGGCCGAGGTGGTCGGAGCGCAGGACGAGGTGGGTGCCGCGTGAGGGGCGGATGCGGATGCCGTCCACCAGGCCGCCCGCCCAGACGCCGGACGCGTTGATCACGGCGCGGGCCCTGATCTCGCCCTCCTCGCCGGTGAGTTCGTCACGGACGCGGGCGCCGGACGCGGTGAGCTCCAGTGCCCTGACCCGGGTGAGGATCCGTGCCCCGTGGGCGGCGGCGGTGCGGGCGATCGCGGTGACCAGGCGGGCGTCGTCGGTGAGCCGGCCGTCCCAGGACAGCAGGCCGCCGCGCAGGCCCTGGGTGCGCAGCGCGGGGGCGAGGTGCCGGGTCTCCACCGTGGAGAGCCGGCGCGGCGCGGGCAGGGTGGCGCGGGCCGTGCGGGCCGCCACCCGCAGGGCGTCGCCGGCCCGGAAGCCGGCCCAGGCCAGCGTGGACTGACCGCGGGAGACCAGGGGAGTGAGGGGCAGCACGAAGGGCTGGGCGCGCACCAGATGCGGTGCCGTGCGCTCCATCAGTACCCCGCGCTCGACCGCGCTCTCGTGGGCCACGTCGAGTTGGGCCGAGGCGAGATAGCGCAGCCCGCCGTGGATGAGCTTGCTGCTGAAGCGGGACGTGCCGAAGGCCAGGTCATGGGCGTCGACGGCGGCCACCGTCAGGCCTCGGGCCGCGGCGTCCAGGGCGGCCCCGGCGCCGGTCGCGCCCAGCCCGACGACCAGGACGTCCACGGCCGGACCGCCGACGGTCCCGGTCAGCTCGCGCGAGCGGCGGGCGGCGGACAGCGAGGAGCCGGGAAACGGGGGAGTGGCAGTGCTCATGGGGTGAGGGTCCTCTCCAGGATGCTGCGCAGTTCCGCCAGGAAGGCCTCGCTGCTCAGGTCGGGGTCGTCCTCGTCGGTCATCGTCCGCAGGGACAGCGTGAAGGACTGCACGGTCAGCAGCAGGGCCCGCGCCTGCCGCTCGACATGGCCGGCGCGCACCGACCCGTCGGCGTGGCCCTCGCGCAGGGCGTCGGCCAGCAGGGCGAGGAGGGCCTCCTGGCTCGCGCCGCGGCGGTCGAGGACGTAGGGCAGGAGCAGTTCCGGATCGACGTCGACGATCTTCTGGAAGAGCGGGTGGGCGCGGAAGGCCTCCACCCCGGCCACGAGCCCGTCGACGATCAGGCCGCGTGCGTCCGCCCCGGGCCGCCGCTCGGGCATGGCCCCGGTGGCCACCGCGACCCACTCCCGGGTCATCAAGTCCCCCACGAGGGAGCGCACATCGGGCCATCGCCGGTACAGCGTCATCCGGGAGACACCCGCACGGCGGGCCACGTCGGTCAGCGTCGTACGGCGGACACCGACGGCCAGGACACAGTCGCGCACCGCGTCGAGCACCGCATCGCTGTCCGAGTGGTTGTGACGAATAGGCGTCATGTGTCACAGTGTAACGCCTGCGGGGCCGTCCGGGACACGGCATCGCTCGAATCGACCGGTGAGGTAGACAGTCATGGACATGCTGTGGAGCGGCTGGGGCGACCCGGCCAAGGCGGCGCCGCTGCCCGAGACCGTGACCGGGCTGCTGCGCGATCTGCTCGGCGTCAAGCCGCGCACCGCCGGGCCGGTCACCCTTGAGGACATCGCCGTACCCGAGCCGCGGCTCGAACCCGCCGTGTGCGAGGCCCTGTTCACGGCCGTGGGCGGCGAGGAGCACGTCCGCCTCGACGCGGAGACCCGCATCCGGCACACCCGCGGCAAGTCCACCCCCGACCTGCTGCGGATCCGCGAGGGCGAAGTCGACGACATCCCCGCGGCCGTCGTCCTCCCGGCCGCCCACGAAGAGGTGCTCGCCGTACTGCGTGCCTGCGCCGGGCACGGCCTGTCCGTGGTCCCGTTCGGCGGCGGCACCTCCGTCGTCGGCGGCCTCGCCCCCACCCGTCCCGGCCCCTTCGTCGCCCTGGACCTGCGCCGCATGGACCAGCTGCTCGCCCTCGACCCGGTCTCCCGCACCGCCACGCTGCAACCGGGACTGCGCGCCCCGCAGGCCGAGGCGCTGCTGGCCGAACACGGCTTCACCCTCGGCCACTTCCCCCAGTCCTACGAGTGGGCCACCATCGGCGGATTCGCAGCCACCCGCTCCAGCGGCCAGGCATCCGCCGGTTACGGCCGCTTCGACGAGATGGTCCTGGGCCTGACCCTCGCCACCCCCGAGGGCACCATCGACACGGGCCGCGCGCCGCGCTCGGCGGCCGGACCCGACCTGCGCCAGCTCCTGCTCGGCTCGGAAGGGGCGTTCGGCGTCATCACGTCCGTCACGGTGCGGGTCCGCCCGGTTCCCGAGACCCGCGTGTACGAGGGCTGGCGCTTCGCCTCCTTCGCGGAAGGCGCCACCGCACTGCGCCGCCTCGCCCAGGACGGACCGCGCCCGACGGTCCTGCGCCTGTCCGACGAGACCGAGACCCTGATCGGCCTCGCCCAGCCCGACGCCATCGGTGCCGACGGCGCCGGGCTGCAGCCCGCGGGATGCATGGCGATCACCGGCTACGAGGGCACGGACGAGGACACCGCGTACCGCCGCGAGCGGGCCGCTGCCGTCCTGCGCGAGTCCGGCGGCACCCCGCTGGGGGAGGAGCCGGGGCAGCGCTGGGCGCACGGCCGCTACTCGGCCCCCTACCTGCGGGACTCCCTGCTGGACGCCGGGGCGTTCGCGGAGACACTGGAGACGGCGACCTTCTGGTCACGTGTCCCCGAGCTGTACGCGTCCGTCCGCGACGCCCTCACCACCACCCTCACCCAGGCCGGCACCCCACCCCTGATCATGTGCCACATCTCCCACGTCTACGAGAACGGCGCCTCGCTGTACTTCACCGTCGTCTCCGCACAGGGCGACGACCCGGTGGTGCACTGGGAGCACGCCAAGCACGCCGCCAACGAGGCGATCCTCGCCGCGGGCGGCACGATCACCCACCACCACGGCGTGGGCACCGACCACCGGGACTGGTACGTCCGCGAGGCGGGTCTGCTGGGCGTCGAGGCGCTGCGCGCCGTGAAACACCGACTGGACCCGGCGGGCCTGCTCAACCCCGGCGTCCTCCTGCCCGGCGACTGACCCCGCCCACGCGCTCCACAGCCGCTCGACCCCTGCACCCGCTCACCCCCACCCCGCCCCGCCTCCGGCAGCACCCTCCCGTCGGCCCGAAAGGCACACCGATGCGACAGTTCACCGCCATCGTCAACCCCACGGCGGGCGGATCCGCCTCAGCGGCCGCGCTGCTGCAGGTGGCCCGGCAGCTGCGGGAGGCCGGGGCCGACCTGGACACCGAGTACAGCCGCAGCCTCGACCACGCCCGGGACCTCGCCCGGGACGCCGGGCGGCGGGGCCGGGTGGTGCTGGCCGTCGGCGGCGACGGAATCGCCGGCGGCATCGGCGGCGCCCTCAGCGGCACCGACGCCCTGCTCGGCCTGGTCCCGGCCGGCCGCGGCAACGACTTCGCCCGGGCGCTCGGCCTGCCCTCCGACCCGACGGCACTCGCCCAGGTGCTGCTCCACCACGAACCCCGCAGGGTCGACACCATCGAGGTCGAGTCCGCCGTCCACCACCGCACGGTGGTCCTCGGCAGCGTGTACGCCGGCGTCGACGCCCTGGCCAACCGCCACGCCAACAACGCGACACTGCTGCGCGGCGCCGCCTCCTACTACGCCGGAGGGCTGCGCGCCGTCACCAGCTGGCGCCCGGCGCGCTACCGGGTCACCGTCGACGGCGAGGAACACCCGCACACGGGCTACACGGTGGTGGCCGCCAACTCCGGCTACTACGGCTCCGGTCGCCTCATCGCCCCCGACGCCCGCGTCGACGACGGCCTGCTGGACGTGGTGATGATCCGCGAGGCGCCCCGTCGGCTGTTCTTCGCGCTGATGAACGACCTCAAGACGGGCGCCCACGTCCACCGCCCCCAGGTCCGGATCCTGCGGGGCAGGGAAATCCGCATCGAGGCCGACCGCGAGGTGCCCTACGGCGCGGACGGCGAGGTCGAGGCGGCCCTCCCGGTCACGGTCAGAGTCCTGCCCGGAGCGCTGCGCGTCCTGTGCTGAGCCCCGGCCCACGGGTGTCGCGTCCGCGACCTGGTGCCGCGAGCGCTCAGCGGCCGTCCACCGGCATCCGCGGGCGCGCCGTTCCCAGCTGCTCGGAGGCCGTCTTGCGCTCCACCTCGTCCTGGACGAGCAGCGAGAGCAGTGCGCCCACCGGCAGGCCGGCTTCGGCGGGGTGACGCAGCACCTTGTCGGGTTCCACCCGGTAGATATTGGTGCGTCCCTCGCGGACGTGCGAGAGATAGCCGTCCCGCTCCAAGTCGGAAATGATCTTCTGGACGGCCCGCTCGGTGAGTCGGCAGTGCGCCGCGATATGTCGAATGCGGACGTTCGGGTTGTCGGCGATGGCCGCCAGGACGCGGGCGTGGTTCGTGAGGAATGTCCATCCGGTGTGCGGCTCAGGGACTCCGTCCATGCGTCAAGACTACGACTGATCGTTCACGTATACAAATACACGCACTAGATTTCATGTATCTATTGACGTGTCCCGCGGTTCCGGTTCAGTCTGATGGGGAGACGGGGAGCACCGAGGGAGAGGCGGTCATGCCAGAGCCCGCGTTCTCTGAGCACCCCCCTGGAGGGGGCGCTGCCGATCATGCCGACACCGAAGGCGCACCGGCGGCCGTGTCGTCGTGCCTGCTGGTCACACACGTCCACCCCGACGGCGACCGGATCACGGTGAACGTCTGCGGAGAACTCGACATCGACACCAGCGAGACGCTCCGGGGTGTCCTGCGCGAGGCCCTGAGCCGCTCGGTCCGCGGCATCGACCTGGACCTCGACGGCGTCTCCTTCTGTGACTGCTCGGCCCTCAACGTCCTCCTGGCCCTGCGGCACCGAGCTTTGGAGCAGGACAAGACCGTGACCATCCATGCCACCAGTACGGCAGTCGATCGCCTCCTCGACCTCACCTGCACGCGGTCGCTGTTCGACGGCTCGGGTCCGGACGGGCAGGGCACGCCGGCCCGGCGCACCCGCCACCCGGACGTTTCCGACGTCACCGATGAGGACCTGCGGATCGAAGTCAACCAGTTGCGGCGGGCCATGCAGACCCGGCCGACCATCGATCTGGCCCGGGGCATCCTGATGGCCTCCTTCAGCCTGAGCTCCGACGAAGCCTGGACCGTACTCGTCGCGGCCTCCCAGAACACCAACACCAAACTGCACGCGCTGGCCGGAGACCTGGTCACCGCGGTCAAGGGCGACGCGCTGCCGGAAGCGGTGCAGGAGCAGCTGTCCTCGGCGGTCGCCAGGGTCAACTCCTCCTCGGCGGCCCCGCAAGGCGGGCCGGAGGAGCAGGAGCCGACCCAAGCCGCCAACTGAACCGCCGCGGTTGCGTCCATCGGCGGCAGGGCGGCAGGGTTCGGGTGTGCCTACCTTGCTGATCGTGCATCACACCCCCTCACCCAACTGCCAGGCCATGCTCGAAGCCGTCGTCTCCGGTGCCACGGCACCGGAGATCGAGAACGTCGAGGTCGTCCGGCGGCCGGCGCTGGCGGCCACGGCCTCCGACGTACTGGAGGCCGACGGCTACCTGCTGGGCACCCCGGCGAACCTCGGCTACATCTCGGGGGCCCTCAAGCATTTCTTCGACCAGATCTACTACCCGTGCCTGGACGCGACCCGGGGCCGGCCGTTCGGCTACTACGTGCACGGCGGCAGCGATGTGACCGGGGCCGTGCGGGCCATCGACTCCATCACGACGGGCCTGGCCTGGCGGCGCTCCGCACAGCCCGTGACGGTGACGGGCGAACCCGCCAAGACCGACGTCGAGGCCTGCTGGGAACTGGGCGCGACACTCGCCGCCGGACTCATGAACTGACCTTCGCGACAAGAAATTTCTGTGAATCCACGAGACGTTTGAACACAACGCGGCGCCTCTCCGTATGGGACCGGGGGATTTTCATGCCCTGACCGACCACGAGGCGTAGGAGTACTTCCTTGGCACGCAGCACGCGAAGACGCCCCACGGGCGCACGGCGCGCGACCTTTGCAGCGGTCGCGCTGATGTTGGGCGGCGGCGGCCTGGTTGCGGCCAACGTCTATGCCTCGGCCACCGAAGACGGCGGAGCGGAAGCCGCTCGCACCCTGTCCTCCCCGGCCGGCACCATCGACTGCCCGGACGTCGGCAGCAAACTCACCGCCGTACCGGACGCGGCGAAGGAGGACGTCGCGAAGGAACTCGCGCTCCTCGACGAGCAGATCGCCGAGGCCTACCAACGGCTGCAGGAGTCCGCGCAGGCGATCCAGAAGGACGCGGGCTTCGCCGACAGTGCGATCATGAACCCGCTGAAGGACAAGCGCACGGCGACGATCGAACGCATCGCCATCGCCATCGACCGCACGGGAGACCGGCCGGAAGGCCTGGAGTCCCTCGCCCCCTGCACCCTGCGCGCAGCCGACAGCGGCACCGGTGACGCGGGCGACGACGGCGCACAGGACAACGGCGGCGACAACCAGAACGACGCCGGCCAGGGCGGCCAACAGCCCGCGAACGGCGGCCAGAACGGCAACGGCGGCCAGGCCGGCAACGGGCCCGTCGCCGCGGACTACGTGGACATCAAGGCCGTACAGCCGAACGTGCAGAACCCGGCCCCGCAGTCGGACGCCTCCCGCGGCACCTTCGTCACGAGCTGCGGCGTCAACAAGAACGGCCTGTTCAACTCCGACAACGTCATCGTGGCCCCCGGCGTCTCCAACGGCGCCCACCACTTCCACGACTACATCGGCAACCAGTCCAACACCGCCTTCGCGAGCGACGAGGACCTGGCGAACGCCGAGACCAGCTGTGTCGACCAGGGCGACAAGTCCACGTACTACTGGCCCGTGCTGCGCCTGCAGAACGGCACACAGGAACAGGACGCCGCCAAGCCGGGCGGTGGCATCGAGGGCAACGCCGGTGAGATCGTCACGCCCAAGGACGTGACGCTGACCTTCGTGGGCAACCCGCGCAGCAAGGTCACCGAGATGCCGCGGCTGCTGCGCATCATCACCGGCGACGCCAAGGCGTTCGTCAACGGCACCGCCAACGCCAACGCCTCCTGGAGCTGCACCGGCTTCGAGGACCGGCAGCTGAAGGACAAGTACCCGCTGTGCCCGCAGGGCAGCGACGTGGTGCGCTCCTTCCGGTTCCAGAGCTGCTGGGACGGACAGAACATCGACAGCGCCAACCACCGCACCCACGTGGCGTTCGCGGCGGCCGACGGCAGCTGCGCGAACGGTTTCAAGGCCATCCCGCAGCTGGTCCAGCGGATCGTGTACGACGTCGACGCGCCGAGCCTGCAGGACGGCGGCCGTACGACCCCGCTGTTCGCGGTGGACTCCTTCCCCGAGCAGCTGCACAAGCCGGTCACCGACCACGGCGACTTCATCAACGTCTTCGACGAGGACCTGATGGGTCAGTTGGTCGACTGCATCAACGAGGGCCGCAAGTGCGGCGCCGGTGTCGACGAAGGCGGCAACCCGGGCGAGGAGAAGCCGACCGACCCGCCGACGCAGACGCCCGGCACCCCGCCCGCCGGGGACGACAAGCCGGAGCCCGGCGACGGAGGGGGCCAGCAGACGGAGCCGCCGGCGACCGAGCAGCCCGCGACCGACGAACCGGCCACGGAGGCACCCGCGACTGACGAGCCCGCGACTGACGAGCCCGCGACCGACGAGCCCGGGACAAAGGCGCCCGGGACGAAGGCGCCCGCGACCGAGCCGGCGAAGGACGACAAGCCCACCGTGTCCAGCACGGTCGCGCCCAAGTCCTACGGCACCCCGTCGGCCGACGAGAACGCCACCACCCCGGCACAGGGCGGCTCGGCGAACGACGAAGCCGGGGCGGGCAGCACTCCGGCGCAGTCGCAGCCCGCCGCGGCCGGCGAGGACGACTCCGACGCCGGAACCGGGACGCAACCGCAGGCAGTCGGAGGCGACCTCGCCGAGACGGGCACCACGCTGTGGCCCGCCGCGGCCGGAGCCGTTCTCCTCATGGCGGGCTTCGTGCTGCTGGTGCGCACGAGGCGCCGCGCCGGATGACGGAGGCGACGCACCGGACGCGCAGGTGACGCGGTGACGCTCCGCTGGGGCCCGGACCGGTACTCCCGGTCCGGGCCTCTCGCGTTCGAAGGCCGCTCCGGAAGGCGCCGCGGCCGGCGAGTCGCGGCGTCGTCCTGGTCCACGATGGCCCCGCAGGAGATGGTCACGTCCGTCGCGGTGAGCGTGCGGGCCCGGTCGGAGGCGATGAAGGCGGCCACATCGCCGAGGTCCGCGAGGGGCGCGCGACGCCCGAGCTGTGTCGCCTCGACCAGACTGGACCGCCCGACTTGAGCGTCACCACGCGGATCCCGTGCGGGCCCGGCTCGATCGCCCACTGCCGACGCAGCCCCTTCAGCGCGTCCAGCGCGACCTTGAAGCCGCCGAAGCCGGGCAGCGTCTGCGGCCCGCCGCCGCCGAAGGCGACGATCACGCCCGAGCCGTGTGCGGTCATGTGCCGGGCGGCCGCCCGGGTCGTCAGGAACTGTGAGCGCAGCGCGGTCACGACGGGCCGCAGGAAGTCCGCGACCGAGATGTCCGCAGCGGCTCCTGGACATCGCCGTATCCGACGGCGTTGAACGAGACGTCGATGCGCGGCCTCACTCGTACCGCCGTCGGCGCGAATCTCCTCGGCGAGCTTCTCGAGCGGTGCCGCGGTACGCCCGGCGAGGAAGACCCGGCCCCCTCGCGGGCGAAGGCACGCGCCGCCGCCCCGCCGATGGAACCGCCCACGCCGTACACCACAGCGACCTTGTCCTTCAGCAACATGATCGATCTCCGTTCCGACCGGCTGCCGGCTGTCCGGCCGCAGCACGCGGCCGTAGCCGTTCATCCGGTACGGCGGTGCCGGACTTCGGATCTCGACACGTCCGGGCCGTCCGCGGCTTCCGGCCGCACGGTCACGGAGTCGGGATGCCCGCCGGGCGGGCCGGGCGCCCGAGGCGGACCGGGACGCCGGGGGAGTACAGGACGCTGACCGGCGCGGCGCTCGGAGCGGGCAGCCCGGCCGCGGCGACGAGGTTCTCCTCGCAGGTGATCAGCTCGGCGCGGTACAGCGGCCATCGCGGGTGGTGGTTGGGCAGGTATGCCAGCGGTTCGGCCCCGCCGAAGAAGGCGTTGTGCATGCCCCAGCGAGCGGTGAGGAAGTGTTCCAACTCGGTCGGTTCCTCGATGCGCTCACCCCTGCGCACGGTGATCCGGCTGAACGCGCCGCGCGGACCGGGCCAGCGGCGGGAACTCGTGTAGGTGACGGTGTCACCGGCCGTGCGGACGGTCATCCGGGACCACAGGTACGGCAGCCGGAAGCCGACGCGCCCCATCACGACCGGGATGAGCCGCGCGGCGTCCATCGAGCGGAACACCACGCCGCGCCGCCCGTGCGCGTCCACGGAGTACAGGCGCACGTTGGTCTCGGGAAAGGTCCCGAGATACGGCACCCCGGGCAGCCGCAGCCAGCCGACCCGATGCATCCGGAAGGCGACCAGCCCGACGTACGTGACCCCGTCGTGCGTGTCCGGAACGGTCCCCCTCGGCAACAGCCCCGCCACGGCGTCCGGTTCGACGGCCCAGTGGATGAAGGCGAGGTCGAGCCACTGCTGGGTGAGCAGTGGGGCGGCTATGTGGGCGGGGGCATCCGGGGTGACAGGAGAGGGCTTCGGCACGACGCCAGGATGGCAGAGCCCCACGAAGCCACGACGGTCACCTCGGTGTGTTCTGTCCCTCGTAGCGTGCGGTAAGAGCGGTGAGATACCCGCGCAGCATGAGCTTGCTCTCATCGAGCAGGCCGGGATCACCCTGAGGGTCACGACGGAAGGCCTCCTGCGCCAGCGCGTCGGCGGCCAGGACCGCGGCGTGACAGGCGAGGCCGAGTCCCTCGTCGTCCCGCGCGACACCGAGGACGAGCAGGATGCGGCGGATGCCGTCCGCCATCCGGCGTTTGTGCTCACGGTCCGCGGCGCGGGTCTGCTCGGTCAGACTGCTGCCGAACCACAGCGCCCGGAAGCCGTGTTCGCTCCGGTAGATCGCGGCATAGGTGTCGATGAGCACGCCGACCGGGTCCTCCCACTGCTCGGCCGCGGCGGCACGGACGAGGTCGTCCATGGCGGCCTCGAGGCGGGCGAGGTAGCCGGCCGCGAGGGCGTCGATGATGGCGTCGCGGTCGGGCAGGTACTGGTACAGCGAACCCACCGAGACGTTCGCCTCCGCCGCGACACGGGTCGTGGTCAGCGCCTGGACCCCTTCGCCGACCAGCACGCGCTCCGCGGCCTGAAGAACCCGGGCCAGCCGGGCCTTGCTGCGCGCCTGCTGGGGAGTGCGGCGCAGCGGAACGGGCCATGTGACGCCGTGCTCCGGGGCCGGATCGCCCATGCAACAGCCTCCGAACCTGAACGTGACTTTGATTCAGGTTTACGTTACCGTCGCGTACATGACGGACTCAAGCTCGGCGCTGGTTCAGGAGCGTGCCGCCGTGGCCGAGGCGTGCCGCCGACTGGGGGCCGAGGGGCTGCTCATCGGTACGGCCGGAAACGTCAGCGTGCGGGTGGACGACCAGGTCGCGATCACAGCCACCGGTGCCGTGCTCGCCGGCCTGACGGCCGACCAGGTGACCGTCGTCGACCTCGACGGGAACATCGTGGCGGGGACGCTGCAGCCCACCTCCGAACTCGACCTGCACCTCGGCGTCTACCGTCGCTACGGCACGGGCGCGGTCGTCCACACCCACGCGCCCATGGCGACCGCCCTGTCCTGCGTCCTCGACGAACTGCCCTGCATCCACTACCAGTTGCTCACACTGGGCGGCTCGGTGCGCGTGGCGCCGTACGCCACCTTCGGCACGCCCGATCTGGCCGAGTCCGTCCTCACGGCGCTGGAGGGGCGCAGCGCCGCGCTGATGGCCGGCCACGGCGCCCTCACGCACGCTCCGACGCTGGACAAGGCCGTCGACCACGCGCTGCTGCTGGAGTGGGCGTGCGGCGTCTACCAGCACGCGGCTGCCCTCGGAACGCCCCGCGTCCTCGACGAGCAGCAGCAAGTCGCGGTCATCGAGGCCGCGCTCGCCCGGAACTACGGCACCACCCGCCCCGTACCACCCGTGCAGGAGGGAAACCGATGAAGGTCGTCACGATGGGCGTACACGTGCTGGACGTGCTGGTACGGCCGGTGGAGGAGATACCCGAGGGCCAGGGCGCGACGCTGGTGGAGGACATCAGGATGACCGCCGCCGGGACGGCCGGCGGCACCGCGCTCACCCTCGCCAAACTCGGTGCCTCCGTACGCAGCGCCGGTGCGATCGGCTCGGACCCCACGGGGGACATGCTGGTCCAGCTCCTCAAGGCGGCCGGCATCGACACCCGTTTCCTCGTCCGCCGCACGAACACCCCCACCTCCGCTAGCGTCCTGCCCATCCGCCCGGGCGGCGAGCGCCCCTCGCTGCACCTCCTCGGCGCCAACATCACCTACGGCCCCGACGACGCGCCCTGGGACGCGATCGCCGACGCGACCCACCTCCACCTCGGCGGCCCCGAACTGATCGGCGTCGACACCGCCGCGCGCATCCTGTCGTACGCCAAGGACCACGGTGTGACCACCTCGGTGGACCTCCTCGCCCCCGGCGCGCTGGGCAGCTTCGAGCAGATCGCGGCCTTGTTGCCGTACGTCGACTACATGCTGCCCAACGAGGACCAGGTCCTCGGCTTCACCGGCGAGGAGGACCTGATCGCGGGGGCACACAAGCTCCTTGCTGCCGGAGCCGGCCTGGTCGCGGCCACCCGTGGCGGCGACGGCGCGCTGCTCGTGACGGCGGACGGCACCGAGACGGTCCCCGCCTTCGCGATCGACGTGGTGGACACGACCGGCTGCGGCGACGCGTTCTCCGCCGGCTTCCTGCGCGGCATGAGCCTCGGCCGCACGCCGTACGACTCCGCCGTCCTCGGCTGCGCGGCGGCGGCGCTGGTGGCCCAGGGCCTCGGCAGCGACCACGGAGACTTCGACCTGGCAGCCGCCGACGCCTTCGCCGAGACACACAAGCCGCGCTCGTGAGGTAAGTGGCCCGGGGTACGGAGTGGTTGCGATGACGTCCCGTGTGATTCATCACAGCCAGTTACGTTGTGCACAATTGAATTGCTGGCTACCGTCTGGGTTGGACACCACCCATAGGGAGGCAGCACCATGAATCCCGTCCGCTACGAGGACTACCGCCCCGCCGAACGTCCCACGTATCAGCAGGAGTTGGACGAAGTCGTCGCGCAGGTCGCGCAGCGCACCCGCGCCTCGGTCGAACGCGAGGCCGTCGGCCGCGCCGTCCGCACCGCCCATGGAAAGACGTACGGCCTCCTCAAGGCCACCGTCACGGTCGGTGACAACCCGGGCTTCCATGGCCAGGGCATCTTCGCCCGGCCCGCCGTGTACGACGCCGTCGTCCGCTACTCCAACGGCCTGGGCCACCAGCGCCCCGACCATCAGCTGGGCGCGGCGTGCGGGATGGGCATCAAGCTGTTCGGGGTTCCCGGCGCCTCACTGCTGGACGACGAACGAGACAGCGGCACCTTCGACCTCAACCTCATCAACAACGAGGTCTTCTTCGCGAACACCGCCTACGACTACATGGTCATCGAGGAGCTGTTCGCGGAGCTGCCCGAGGCCTTGGTGAACCCGGCCCGTCGCAAGACCTGGATGGCGGAGTTCCTCACCCGCAGGGGCACGCTCACCGACCCCGACACCTGGCTGTGGGACGAGCTGTTCGCCATGCTGTCGTTCACCACCGTCCCGCGCCGGAACCTGCTGTCGTACACCTACAACAGCATGGGCGCCTTCCGGTACGGCGAGAACATCGCCAAGATCCGTACCGTGCCGACGGCCGACTCGCTGGCCTCCCTCACGCACCAGATCGTGGACGTGCACGCGGACAACGAGGCCTTCCGCCGCACCCTGGTGGCCGAGGCGGCGGAGCGGGAGCACTCCTTCGAGCTCCAGGTGCAGCTCAACACCGATCCGGCCCGCATGCCGGTGGACAACACCTCCGTGAAGTGGCCCGAGGAGCTCTCCCCGTGGGTGACGGTCGCCCGGGTGGACCTCCCGCGCCAGGACATCGGCGGGGACGACAACCTCGTGGCCGCCGACTCCACGTCGATCACACCGTGGCGCTCACGCGAGGAGCACCGGCCCCTCGGTGAGATCCAGCGGGTGCGTCAGGAGGTCTACCGACGCTCCTCGATCGAACGGCACCGCATCAACGGACAAGAGCGGCGCGAACCGGCCGGCAGCGCGGAACTGCTCGGCTGAGCTCCCGGAGTGGCAAGGGCCGCCGTCTTCGGCGCCCTTGCCGCCAGGGGCAGTTGACCTCGGTAGGGTGACAGTCGTGGACATGCTGCACCTGCGTTACTTCGTCGCCGTGGCCGAAGAACTCAACTTCTCGCAGGCGGCACGCAGACTGCACATGGCAGCCTCTCCACTGAGCCAGCGGATCAAGGATCTGGAACGCGAGCTCGGCCACGAGCTGTTCGAGCGCACCACCCACCGGGTCGATCTGACACCGGCGGGCGCCGCCCTGCTGCCGATGGCGCGCGACATCCTCGAGCGGGTCAACGCCATCCCGTGGCGGCTGGGCGAGGCGGTACGCCCGCGGCTGGACCGGCTGTTCATCGGGATGCCCGCCGGGGTGCACCCGCTGCTGCGGGAGCGAGTGCTGATGCTGGAGGACGCCTGCCGGGAGGTGTGCGAACTCAAGCGCTGGCCCGGCACCTCGGCGGACCTGGCGGACGCGGTGCACGACGGACGGCTGGCGATGGCCCTGGCCCGGCTGCCGGTCTCCGACCCGGCGTTGGAGATCATCGAAGTGATGCACGAGCGGCTGGGGGCCGCGGTGCCGGCCGACCGGTTCGCGGGGCGGGAGTCGGTCACCCTCGAAGAGCTGGCCGATCTGTCCTATGTGGCGGTGCCGTACGACGCCACCCCGGCCTATTTCGAGGAAATCGACGCCCGGCTGAATTCGATGGGCGTGAAGAAAAGAATCCGCATCAACATGGCGGATTACGCGGGCACCTCGGAATTGATTTCCTCGGGTATCGCTTTCTCGATGACCATGCTCTCACCGGAGAGCCCGATGCACCTGTACCGGCTGGACAACGTGGCCGTACTGCCCGTCGACGGCTTCCAACCCGACCTGATCACAGGGCTGTTGTTCCGCAAGGACCGGGCGGACGACGGCGGCGACCTGAGTGGCATCGCCGCCCTGGCGCGGCAGATCTTCAGCGAGGTCATGTCCGTCTGACCGCTGCGGTCATACCCGTGTTCGCCACTTGATCATTCCCTCTGAACTCGTTCACGCATAACGTCGGCGGTGGAAACATTCGCCATGAAATTACTGCGTGAACAGGAGTGATGATGGACATCACGGCCGCCGGCCCCACCGGACCGTTGGACGGCGTACGGGTGATCGATCTGTCCACGGTGGTGATGGGGCCCTACGCGACGCAGATCCTGGGCGATCTCGGTGCCGATGTCATCAAGATCGAGTCGCCGTCCGACACGGTACGGGTGGGCCCCTACCGCACCACACCCGGCATGACCCCGCTCAACCTCAACGTCAACCGCAACAAGCGCAGCGTGGCGTTGAACCTGAAGGACGACGCCGACCGGGCGCGGGCCCTGGAACTGATCGACAGCGCCGACGTACTGGTCACCAACATGCGCCCGGGCGCCCTCGCCCGCCTCGGCCTCGGCCACGCCGACCTCGCCGCCCGCAACCCCGGCCTGGTCTACGCCCACGCCCAGGGCTTCCGCAGCGACTCCGACCGGGCCGGCAACGCGGCCTACGACGAGACGGTCCAGGCCGCTTCCGGCCTGGTGGACGTGGCGAACCGGGCGCTGGGCACCCCGGCCTACCTTCCGACGATCATCGGCGACAAGGTGTGCGCGCTGACCATCGTCCACACGGTGCTCGCCGCGCTCGTCCACCGCGCCCGCACCGGCGCGGGCCAGTTCATCGAGATCCCGATGACCGACACGCTCATCGCCTTCAACCTCGTCGAGCACCTGGCGGGCCATGTCTTCGAACCGCCCGAGGGCCCCACCGGGTTCCCGTTGTCGATGAAGCGGGGCCACCGCGCGGTACCCACCAAGGACGGCCTCGCCTGCGTCATCCCGTACAACCCGCAGAACTTCCGGGACTTCTTCCTCGCAGCCGGCCGCGCCGACCTCGCCGCCGACCCGCGTGTCAACGGCGAGTCCATCGCCGATGACGACGTCGACACGCTGATGGAACTGGTGGGGGAGTGCTCGCCGAGCCTGACCACCGAGGAGTGGGCGGCGGTCTGCGCCAAGCACAGCATCCCGATGGCGCCCGTGCTCGAACTCGACCGCGCCGCCGAGGACCCCTATGTGCGGGGCGGCCGGCTGCTCGACGTGGTCGACCACCCCAGCGAAGGCGCCATCCGCTCGATCGGCATCCCGGTGCGGTTCTCCGCCACCCCGGGCTCCGTGCGCAGGCCCGCTCCGCTGCCCGGCCAGCACACCGAAGAGGTCTTCCGGGAACTCGCCGCCGGCCGCTGACCCACCGTCACCCAAGGACACACCATGCACAGCACCACCGAGGTGCGGACCGAGACCATCGGTTCCACCCTGCTCATCACCATCGACCGGCCCAAGGCACGCAACGCGGTCGACGCGGCCGTCGCCGCCGGACTGTCCGCCGCCCTGGACCACCTGGAAGCGGACCCCGCCCTGCGAGTCGGCGTGCTCACCGGCGCCGAGGGCACGTTCAGCGCCGGGATGGACCTGAAGGCCGCCCTGGCCGGCGAATCGCCCGAGATCCCGGGGCGCGGCTTCGGCGGTCTCACCCAGGCCCGCACGACCAAGCCGCTGATCGCCGCCGTCGAGGGCTGGGCCATGGGAGGCGGCTTCGAACTGGCCCTCGGCTGCGACCTGATCGTGGCCGCCGCCGACGCCCGCTTCGGGCTCCCGGAAGTCAGCCGCGGGCTGATCGCGGCGGGCGGCGGAGTGATCCGGCTGCCCAAGCGCATCCCGTACCACCTGGCGATGGAACTGCTGCTGACCGGCGAGCCGATCTCCGGCGAACGCGCCGGACACCTCGGCATCGCCAACCATGTGGTCCCGGCCGGAGAGACCGTCGCCACCGCACTGCGCCTGGCCGAGCGCATCGCACAGAACGCCCCCCTGGCGCTGGCCGCCGTCAAGGAACTCGTCCGCACCGCCGAC
Organism: Streptomyces sp. NPDC049627; assembly: GCF_044465645.1. Lineage (NCBI taxonomy): Bacteria > Bacillati > Actinomycetota > Actinomycetes > Kitasatosporales > Streptomycetaceae > Streptomyces > Streptomyces sp. NPDC049627. The sequence goes on from NZ_JBITLW010000015.1 coordinate 139,624, forward strand.
GGCGCCCCGGAGGACACGGCGTTCGCCGCGCAGACGCAGGTGATGGCCGCTCTCGCGGCCTCCGCCGACGTACGCGAGGGCATGACCGCCTTCACCGAGCGCCGCTCCCCGGTCTGGCAGGGCCGATAGGACCAGGAACCGAGGGAGAACACACCATGAATCAGCAGGACGTGCCCCGGCACATCGCGACGCCGCTGGCCAACCCGGCCTATCCGCCGGTCGTGCCGCGCTTCACCAACCGCGAGTACCTGAACATCGTCTACCGCACCGACTACGAGGCACTGCGCGCCGTCGTACCCGAACCACTGGAGATCGACGAGCCGTTGGTGCGCTTCGAGGTCATGCGCATGGGCGACGTCAGCGGATACGGGCCGTACACCGAGTCCGGCCAGGCCATCCCGGTCCGCCACGAGGGCGAGCGGGGCGAGTATCTGCACGCGATGTACCTGGACAACCTCCCGGCCATCACGTCCGGCCGTGAGGCCAGTGCCTATCCGAAGACGGCCGGGTCGCCCGCCCTGTACGTCGACCACGGTGCGCTGGTCGGGGTCCTCGACGTCGGCACCCTCCAGGTGGCGACCGCGACGATGGGCTACAAGCACTACGAGTTGTCCGTCGAGGAGGCCGTGGCGCAGGTCGGTGTGCCGACCTACATGCTCAAGCTGGTCCCCGGATTCGACGGGGCGCCGCAGGTCGCGCAGTTGGTGCGCACCGAGATCACCGACATCACGGTGAAGGGTGCCTGGACCGGCCCCGCCCGGCTGGAGCTGTTCGCCCACGCGCTGGCGCCGCTGGCCGATCTGCCGGTCCGCGAGGTCGTCTCCGCGAGCCACATCCTGACCGATCTGACCCTGGCGCCGGTCAAGCCCGTCCACGACTACCTGGCCCACCCGGCCCACGCGGCCGACCCGACCCGCCTCGCGCGGTGAGCACGACCAGGGCCACGGACGCAGAGAGAAGACATGTGATGACCAAGCCCTTCATGACCGCCGCGGTCGTCGGCGCCGGCACGATCGGCCTGTCCTGGGCCGCGCTCTTCGCCGGCCACGGCATGCGGGTACGCATCACCGACCCGCGGCCGGACCTGGCCGACGCGGTCGCCGAGGCACTCGACCAGGCCGCCGGCCATCTGTCCGCCCAGGGCCTGGACGTGAGCGGCCTCGCCGAGCGGGTGCACATCGCCGACGACCTCGCCGACGCGGTGCGCGACGCCGACGTCGTGCAGGAGAACGGCCCGGAGAACGTCACCTTCAAACGGAAGCTGTTCAGCGACCTGGTAGCCACCGCCCCCGCACACGCGCTGCTGCTCAGCTCCTCCTCGGCGATCCCCTCCACGGCGTTCACCGACACCGTCGAGGACGCCGGCCGCATCCTGATCGGCCACCCCTTCAACCCACCGCACCTGATCCCGCTGGTGGAGGTGGTGCCCGGAGAGCGCACCTCCGAGGAGAGCGTGACGCGGGCCGTGGAGTTCTACCGCTTCGTCGGCCGGGTCCCTGTCGTCGAACGCAAGGAGATCCCCGGCTTCGTCGGCAACCGCCTGCAGAACGCCCTCAGCCGGGAGGCGATCTACCTCGTCGAGCAGGGCGTCGTCAGCCCGGCGGAGCTGGACACCGTGATGGTGAACTCGCTCGGGCTGCGCTGGGCGACGGTGGGACCGTTCCTCGGCGCGCACCTCGGCGGCGGCCCCGGCGGCTACCGGCACATGGCCGAGCACATCGGCGTGTCGATGCAGAAGATGTGGGACTCGCTCGGCCGCCCCGAGCAGAGCCCCGACCAGACCGAACGACTCGTCGCGGCCGTCGAGGACGCCTACGGCTCCCGCTCCTACGCAGACCTCAGCCGAGAACGCGACGCCCAGCAGATCGCCGTGCTGTCCGCCCGCGACAGCGCCACCCCCACGAAGAAGGAGACCCGTTCATGACCGCCGTACTGCCCGAAAAGGGTTCCAGGAAGGCTTCCGACACCGTTTCCGCCGACGACCGGTTGGCCGCGGACTTCTACGACGTCGAGTCGCTGCTGCCGCCGCACGAGCGGGAACTGCTGCTGCGCGCCCGGGCGTTCATGCGCACCGAGGTCAAGCCACTGGTCAACGAGTACTGGGCCAAGGGGGAGTTCCCCCGCGAACTCATCGGCAAGTTCGGCGAACTCGGACTCGCCGGCGTCCCCTACGAGGGCTACGGCGATCCCGCACCGGCCGGGAGCAACCTGCTGGTCGGCATGCTGTCGATGGAGTACACCCGCACCGACGCCTCCAGCGCCACCTTCTTCGGCGTGCACAGCGGTCTGGCGATGTACAGCATCTACCGGGGCGGCGACCAGGAGCAGCGGGACCGCTGGCTGCCGGCGATGGCCGCGCTGGACACCATCGGCGCCTTCGCGATGACCGAACCGCTCGGCGGCTCCGACGTGGCCGGAGGCATGCGCACCACCGCCCGCTGGGACGGCGAGAACTGGGTGCTCAACGGGGCAAAGCGGTGGATCGGCAACGCGACGTTCGCCGACCTGGTCGTGGTCTGGGCCCGTGACGAGGCGGACGACAAGGTCAAGGGCTTCGTGGTGGAGAAGGGCACCCCGGGCTTCTCCCCGGTCAAGATCGAGAACAAGATCGCATTCAGGATCGTGGAGAACGCCGAGATCACCCTGACCGACGTCAAGGTGCCCGAGGCCAACCGGCTGCAACGCATCGACTCCTTCCGCGATGTGGCGGAGATCCTCCGCGCCACCCGCAGCGGGGTCGCCTGGCAGGCCCTCGGCGTGATGATCGGCGCCTACGAGCTGGCGCTGGACTACGCCAAACAGCGCCGCCAGTTCGGCCGCCCGATCGCCCGGTTCCAGATGGTGCAGGACCTGCTGGTCAAGAGCCTCGGCAACATCACCGCCTGCTGGGGCATGCTGGTCCAGCTCGCGCGGCTGCAGGACGCGGGCGTCTTCCGCGACGAGCACTCCTCGCTGGCGAAGGCGTTCGTCACCTCGCGGATGCGCGAGGTGGTGGGGTGGTGCCGGGAGATCTTCGGCGGCAACGGCATCGTCCTCGACTACGACATCGCCCGGTTCTTCGCCGACGCCGAGGCGATCTACTCCTTCGAGGGCACCCGCGAGATGAACACCCTCATCGTCGGCAAGGCGGTCACCGGCGAGAGCGCCTTCGTCTGACGGCGGCTCCCCCCAACCCCGCGCCGGCTCCGAGTGCAGTGGTCCTCGGGGTCGGCGCGGACCAGTGTGGACGCACTGCCGCGCCCCCGGAAACACGCCTCGACACAGGGCGCGCACCGGCGCCGCCCGATACCCGCCCTGTGCGCAGCGCACAAGTGCCGCCCCCAGCATCGTCGCCCGCGCCCATGGGCCCGGAGCACCGCCGATTCGTACCGTCTCTCCTCACGCACCGGACATCCGTCCCGCCTTCCCCCGGGACGCCCACCCCGTCCGGCCGACGTCCGTCGACGCACTTCGAGGAGCCGACATGCACATCGCGGAACTGCCAGACCTGCGGGCCCGGCAGGGCACGGACGGTCCCTGCATCGCTGACGACGCGTCAACTCTCGACAACATGTCGTTCCTTCGCCGGGTCCGGCGAGCCACGGCGGTCCTGCGGACGCGCGGTGTCCGACGCGGCGACGTGGTCGCGCTGCTGCTGCCCAACACGGCGGAGTTCGTCGTCGCACTGTTCGCCGCCTGGCGGCTCGGCGCGGCAGTCACCCCGGTCAACCCGGCACTGACCGAGTCCGAGGTGCGCTACCAACTCGGCGACGCGGAGGCCACCGTGGTCGTCACCGCCGAGACGTCACCGCTCGCCGCGTCGGTCACGGTGGCCGAGCTGGCCGCCGGGCCCGAAGACACGGCCGCACCGGAGACGGACGCGGACACGCTCGCCCTGCTGATCTACACCAGCGGCAGCACCGGGCGCCCCAAGGGCGTGATGCTCGACCACGCCAACCTCGCCGCGATGGCGGGGATGATGATCGGCGCCGCCCGGCTGTCCGAGAGCGACCACAGCCTGCTGATCCTGCCGCTGTTCCACGTCAACGGCATCGTGGTCGGCGTGCTGTCCCCGCTGCTGGCCGGCGGGCAGGTCACGGTGGCCGGGCGCTTCCGGGCCGAGACCTTCTTCGACCTGGTCGCCGCGGTCCGCCCGACCTGCTTCTCCGCGGTCCCGGCGATCTACTCGATGCTTGCCGAACTCCCGGAGCAGACGCCGCGCGACACGTCCTCGGTGCGGTTCGCCGCCTGCGGCGCGGCCCCCATGCCCGCCGCCCTCATCGAGCGGTTCGAACGCCGCTACCGCATCCCGATCCTGGAGGGATACGGCCTGTCGGAGGGCACCTGCGCCTCCACCACCAACCCGCTGGACGGCCCGCGCAAGCCGGGCACGGTGGGACTGCCGCTGCCCGGTCAGCAGGTCGCCGTGATGGACCCGCAGGGCCGCATCATGCCGGCCGGCGCTACCGGTGAGGTGGTGGTGCGCGGGCCCAATGTGATGCGTGGCTATCTGGGCCGCCCGGTGGAGACCGCCCGGACCGTGGTCGACGGCTGGCTGCACACGGGCGATGTCGGCCGCTTCGACGAGGACGGCTATCTGATCCTGGTCGACCGCATCAAGGACATGATCATCCGAGGCGGGGAGAACATCTACCCCAAGGAGATCGAGACCGTCCTCGGCGACCACCCCGATGTCCTCGAAGCCGCCGTGGTGGGCGCCGCCGACGAGCGGCTCGGCGAAGTACCGGTGGCCTACGTGGCCCTGCGCACGGGCGCGACGGCAGACACCGGCGACCTGCTCGCACACTGCCGGACCCGGCTGGCCAGGTTCAAGGTGCCCACCGAGATCACTCTCGTCGACCGGCTGCCGAGGAATCCCGTCGGCAAGACGGACAAGCCGGCCCTGCGGGCCAGGACCGCCGCCACCACCACCGCTGCCACCACCGCCGTCACCACGGCCGTCTGAACGGGAACGGGAAAAGGCCATGGGATTCCTCGCACCGAACACGGCGGCCATCGACATACAGCAGTGGCGCACCCGCCCCTACCACCAACGCATCAGGCCGCTGGCCCGGCACTGGGCCCTGCACGGCTTCGGCACCCCCGGCATCGTGCACCTGATGTACCTGGTGAAGATCACGGCGTACGCAATCGGCGGCATCGCGGTCGTCTCCGCGACCCCCGGCGTCGGCGGCATCACGGACTTCGGTTCCTGGTGGGCGGAGCCGATCGTCTATCAGAAACTCGTCGTCTGGACGCTGCTGTACGAGATCCTGGGCCTCGGCTGCGGCTCGGGCCCGCTCAGCTCACACTTCATGCCGCCGGTCGGCGCCTTCCTGCACTGGCTGCGCCCGGGCACCGTACGGCTGCCTGCGTGGCCGGGCAGGATCCCGTTCACCTCCGGGACGCGGCGTACGGCCGCGGATGTGACGCTGTACGCCGCGCTGTTGGGAGCGGCGGTGTGGCTGCTGTTGTCCCCCGGCGACGCAGGCGCGGGCGGCGTGCCGGCTCCGTGGCGCGTGGCCGTGCTCGCGGCGCTGCTCGCGCTGCTCGGGCTGCGCGACAAGACCGTGTTCCTCGCCGCCCGCGCCGAGCACTACGGGCTGACGCTGCTGGTCTTCCTCTTCCCGGTGACCGACCAGACCGCCGCTTTGAAACTGGTCATGCTCGCCCTGTGGTGGGGCGCCGCGTCCTCCAAGCTCAACCGCCACTTCCCGTTCGTGGTGGCCGTGATGATCAGCAACAGCCCGCTGCGCCCGGCCTGGTTCAAGCGCCGCCTGTACCGCAAGTACCCCGACGATCTCAGGCCGTCGGCTCTCGCTGCCGCGGCCGCACACGGCGGCACGGTCATCGAGTACGTGGTGCCCCTGATCCTGGTGCTGTCCCACGGCGGGACCGTCACCACGATCGCCCTGACCGTGATGGTCGTCTTCCATCTGCACATCATGTCGACCTTCCCGATGGGCGTGCCGCTGGAGTGGAACGTCTTCTTCATCTACTCCGCGCTCGTCCTCTTCGGCCACGACGCCGCCGTGGGCGCATTCACCGTGCACTCCCCGCTCCTGGCCGCCGTACTGGTACTGAGCCTGGTGGTGGTCCCGGTGCTCGGCCACGTCCGCCCCGACCTGGTGTCCTTCCTGCCCTCGATGCGCTACTACGCCGGCAATTGGGCCACCAGCCTGTGGTGCTTCCGCAAGGGCACCGAGCACCGGCTCAACGAGCACATCGTCAAAGCGTCCGCTCTGCCCGTCGACCAGCTCACCCGCCTGTACGGCACCGAGGCCGCCGAGCTCGTCCTGCACCAGGGGCTGGCCTGGCGGGCGATGCACAGCCACGGCCGGGCGCTTCTCGGCCTGCTGCCACGGGCCGTGGACGACGTGGAGGCCTACGATGTGCGGGAGGGCGAGATGGTGGCGGGAGCGGTCCTCGGCTGGAACTTCGGCGACGGCCATCTGCACGACGAGCAGCTGATGGCCGCCGTACAGCAGCGGTGCGGCTTCGCGCCGGGCGACCTGCGGGTCGTCCTGCTCGAGTCCCAGCCGACACACCGACAGCGCCAGCACTACCGCATCGTGGACGCGGCGACCGGCCTGATCGAGGAGGGCTACGTGAACGTACGGGAGATGGTGACCCGGCAGCCCTGGCTCGACGACGAGACGCCGACGATTCCCGTCGAACCCGCCCGGGCACCGCGACCGGCGACCGAGGTGGCGGCCGCGCATGAGTGACGCGATCGTGGTGGGGGCCGGCCCGAACGGGCTGGCCGCCGCCGTCGCCCTGGCCCAGCGAGGCCTGAAGGTGACCGTCCTGGAGGCCGCCGACGAGATCGGCGGCGGCACCCGGAGCAGCGAACTGACTCTGCCCGGACTGCTGCACGACCACTGCTCCGCGGTCCACCCGCTCGGCGTCGGCTCGCCGTTCCTGCGGACCCTCGGGCTGGAGCGGTACGGCGTCGAGTGGGCGTGGCCCGAGGTGGATCTGGCTCATCCGCTGGACGGTGGGCGGGCCGGGGTGCTGGTCCGCTCCCTGGAGGCGACCGCGCACGGGCTCGGTGTGGACGGCCCCGCCTGGCAGCGGCTGTTCGCCCCTCTGGCCACCGACTTCGACGCGCTGATCGAGGATGTGCTGCGCCCGGTGCCTCATCTGCCCAGCCACCCCGTGGCGCTGGCCCGCTTCGGGCTGAGGGCGCTGCAGCCGGCCACGGCGGTGGCCCGGCGCTGGCGAACCGAGGAGGCCAGGGCGCTGTTCGCGGGAGCGGCGGCGCATCTGATGTATCCGCTGACCGGGCCGGCCAGCTCCGCGGTCGGGCTGATGCTGATCGGCGCCGCCCACCGCTTCGGCTGGCCGGTCGCCCGCGGCGGATCGCGGACCATCACCGACGCGCTGGCCGCACTCCTCGCCAAGCTCGGCGGCACCATCGAAACGGGCATAAGGGTGGACTCCCTGGCCGAGCTCGCCCCCGCCCGCATCGTCATGCTCGACACCGCGCCCGGCGCCGCGGCCCGCATCTGCGGCGACCGGCTGCCCGGCCGGGTGCGCCGGGCCTACCAGGGCTGGCGGCACGGCCCGGCGGCGTTCAAGGTGGACCTCGCCGTCCAGGACGGCATCCCCTGGACCCATGAGGCATGCCGCCGCGCCGGCACCGTGCACCTGGGCGGCACCCTGGAGGAGGTCGTCCGCACCGAGGCGCAGACCGCCGACGGGCGGATGCCCGAGCGGCCGTTCGTCCTGGTCGGCCAGCAGTACCTGGCCGACCCCGGCCGCTCCCGCGACGACGTCCACCCGGTCTGGGCGTACGCGCACGTCCCGCACGGTCACCCCGGCGACGCCACGGAGGCGGTGCTGCGCCAGATCGAGCGTTTCGCGCCGGGCGTCCGGGAACGGATCGTGGGACTGACGGCGCGCTCGACCACCGAACTGGCCCACTACAACGCGAACTTCATCGGGGGCGACATCGTCGCCGGCGCCAACACCGCACGGCAGGTCACCCTGCGCCCCCGCCTGGCCGCCGACCCCTACAGCACCGGCATCCCCGGCGTCTACCTGTGCTCGGCGGCCACCCCGCCCGGCGCCGGCGTGCACGGCATGTGCGGTGCGAATGCGGCCCGTTCCGCGCTGCGGTACCTGGCCCGGTGAACGGCCCCGTGGAACACCTTGCGGAGGGGGCACCCGATCCGGTCGTCCTCGCGGCCCAGGTCGTGCAGACCAACCGGGACGAGTTCATCGCCAAGCTGGTCGCCACCACCGAGGCGGAGATATCCCAGCTGGAACACGACGAGCCGCTGCACGGGCTCCTGGAAGCCAGCATCACCGAGAACATCGTCACGGCCCTGCACGTGATCATCAACCGCATCGACCCGCTGACCGTGGACGCTCCCGCCTCGGCCATCTCCTACGCCCGCCGGCTCGCCCAACGCGACGTGCCGCTCTCGGCCCTGCTGCGCGCCTACCGCCTGGGCCATGCGCAGAGCCTGGACCTCGTCCTCGGGGAGGCGGTCCGACTCGGGCTGCCGGACCCGGCCGGCACCGTCATCGCGCTCGTCCAGGTCACCTCCGCCTACCTGGACCGGGTCTGCGACCAGATCGGCCGCGCCTACGAGGAGGAACGTGAACGCTGGGTGGACACCCGCGGTGTTCTGCGCCAGTACTGGGTGGGCCAGGTCCTCGACAACCCGCGGGTCGATCCACGGCAGGCCGAGACCGCCCTCGACCACCCGTTCTCCGGCAGCCACCTGGCCATCGAGTGCTGGCGCCACGGCAGCGAGGCGGCCACCGCCACCGATACCGCCGCCGTCTTCGACCGGCTGGCCTCACTGCTGCACACCGTGCTGCGCGCCCAGGGCCGCCCCCTGCTCGTGCACACCGACGAGGCCCACGCCCGCATCTGGCTCGCCGTCAGGCCCGACTGCCACGTGGACCCCGACACCATCGCCGCCGAACTGGCCGACGCCGCGCTCCCGGTGCGGGCCGCCCTCGGCATCGTCCGCCCGGGACTCGACGGCTTCCGCCGCAGCACCCGCGCCGCCGCCCGCGCCAAGGCCCTCGCCCTGTCCGCGGGGCCCGGCGCCCCTCGCGTGGTCTCCTTCGCCCGGGTCGCCCCCGTCGCCCTCCTGGTCGACGAGCCCCGCGAACTGGCCGACTTCGTCTCCGACACCCTCGGCGACCTCGCCGTGGACGACCCCCGCTGCGAACTCCTGCGCGAGACGCTCCGCGTCTTCCTCGCCACCAACCGCAGCTACGCCGCCACCGCGGACCAGCTGATGGTCCACCGCAACACCGTCCACTACCGCGTCCAGCGGGCCGTCGACCACTACCACCTCAACCTGGACGCCGACGCCTTCGACCTCCACTTCGCCCTCACCGTCTGCCACTGGCACGGGGCGAAGGTCCTGCGCCGCAAGCCACGGTGACGAGGCGCGGCCGCCCGGATGATGTCGGACCGGCGAGGGCGGCGGTCAGCCGGTGGGATCGAGAAGGATCTTGCGGACCCCGTCGGAGCGGCCCGCGAACAGCTCGTACGCCGCCGGGCCCTGGGAGAGCGGGAAGCGGTGGGACACCACGACCTCCGGCTTGATCCGACCGGCCTGGGCGAGGGCGATCAGGGGCGGGAGTTCGTAGTGGATCGAGCAGAGCCCGATGGCGAACTCGAGTTCCTTGATCTGCGCCAAGCCCATGTGGAAGGGGAACGCCTTGTTCTGGCTGACCCCGATGACGCTGACCCGGCCGGCCTGCCGGACGGCCTTGAGGGCCAGCTCGATGGTGGCGTCCGAACCCACGGCCTCCACCACCGCGTCCGGTCCGCGACCGCCGGTCATCTCCCGCACGGCGGCCCTGGCGTCCTCGCCCTCGACCGGCTCGACCCCCAGGGTGGCGGCGAAGGCACGGCGCTCCGCGACCAGGTCCGCGCCGAGCACCCGCGCGGCGCCCATCGCGAAGGCGGACTGGGCGGCCATCAGGCCGACCGGGCCGAGGCCGATGACCAGGACGGTCTCACCGGGCTGGATACGGGCGCGGCGGCAGCCGTACCAGGCCGTGGGGGCATTGTCCGTCAGGACGACGGCGGCCTCGTCGGAGATGCCCTCGGGCAGCCGCACCAGATTGACGTCGGCACAGGGCACCGCCAGGGCCTGCGCCTGGCTGCCGGGGACCTGTGGGCTCACGCCGTAGCAGAGCTCGGTGCTGGACTTGGCGTTCTCGCACCGGGCGGTGAACCCGGCCGCGCACGACCGGCACCGGTCGCAGCCGACCGAGGCGGGCACCAGGACCCGGTCGCCGGGCTTGAAGCGGGTGACCTGGTCGCCGATTTCGACGACCACGCCGACGCATTCGTGTCCCGGGGTGTAGCCCAGCTCCGGGCTGAACGGGTTGCCTCCGTAGATGTGCAGGTCGCTGCCGCAGATGCCGGCGGTGGTCACCTGGACGACCGCGTCGGTGGGGCTGGTGACGGCCGGGTCGGGGACATCGCCGTAGCGGATGTCGTGACGGCCGTGATAAGTCAGTGCCTTCATCGGATCTCTCCCTCCCCTCTGCCCGCTCAGTCCGCGATCTTCAGCACGAGCTTGCCGTGATTCTCACCACGGAACAGCCGCAGGAGGGTGTCGGGGAATGCCGCGACGTCGCCGGACACGACGTCCTCCAGCGACTTCAGCCGTCCCTCCGCCCGCCACGCGGCCAGCTGGGCGATGCCCTCCGCGTACCGGTCGGCGTAGTCGAAGACCACCATGCCCGTCATGGTGGCCCGGTTGACCAGCAGCGACAGGTAGTTGGCGGGGCCCTGCGGCTTGGTGCTGTTGTACTGGGAGATCGCGCCGCAGACGACGATGCGGGCACCGCGCGCCAGCCGCAGCAGCACGGCGTCCAGGACATCGCCACCGACGTTGTCGAAGTACACGTCCACGCCGTCGGGCGCGTGCTCGCGCAGCGCCTTGCGAATGTCCTCGTTCTGGTAGTCGATCGCGGCGTCGAACCCGAACTCGTCGACCACCAGCCGGCACTTCGCCTCCCCGCCGGCGATCCCGATGACCCGGCAGCCCAGGATCTTGGCGATCTGACCGACGACGCTGCCGACCGCCCCCGCCGCACCGGAGACCACGACCGTCTGGCCCGGCTCGGGACGCCCGATGTCGATCAGACCGAAGTACGCCGTCAGACCCGACATGCCGAGCGTGCCGAGATACGTCGGCAAGGGGGCCGCCGCCGGATCGACCTTGGTCACCTCGCGCCCGTCCGACAGGCAGTACTCCTGCACGCCGAAGGGCCCCGACACATGGTCGCCGACCGCGAAACCGGAGTGCCGTGAGGCGACCACCCGTCCCACCGCCCCGGCGCGCATGACCTCACCTATCTCCACCGGGCGGATGTAGGACCTGCCCGCGTTCATCCAGCCGCGCATCGCCGGGTCGATCGACAGACAGAGCACCTGCACCAGGAACTCCCCGTCGCCCGGCTCCCCGACCGGCTCCTGAACGTGCTCCCAGTCGGTGGCGCGAGGCTCTCCCACGGGGCGGGCGGCCAGGCGCACCTGGTGGTTGGTCGTGCTCATCTTCGGCGGCTCCTGAGACGGTCGCGTTGGATCGGCGGCGGGCACGGTCGGCAGGCGTCCCGTCGTTGTCCACCGACACACCTGCAGGGCATACCGTCCGGTCGGTACGGCCCTTGAGCGTACGGTGCCGGCGCGACGGAGGCAAGAGATGCCTGTCCGGCATGCCGGAGTTGTTCGCTGGACGGGGCTGCCGGGCTGGAGGTGCGGCGGGCGACGGTCGGGGGGCCGGGCCGCGGAGAATTCCGGACGTGGTTGCAGCGGTGAGCCTGATGGCTCTGTTTACGGCGGCGGCTGTAGTTCTTGCGCCGGCCGGCTCCTTTCCGATTCCGCCGGTCGCCTGGCTCGGCCCTTCGTGGGCGGTGCTACTGGGGCTGATCTGACCGTTGTTGTGGGGCGCAGCCCGTGACGATGGCCTCAGCGGCCACTGCTTCTGAGCCAATCGGATCACTTCTCGGCGTGACGCGGTCCGTTGCCGTACAGAATGGCCGCCGTCAGCATGCTTCGACCCGGCCTTGAGGCAACATACGGGCGGATTCGGGGGAATTCGATGAAGGTGGGACTGCTCTGGGGTGCCGCTGCGGCGGCCGTCGCCGCTGTCGGGGCTCGGGCGGCGGCCGACTGGATCGAACGGCAACCGGATCCGGTCCCCTACGAACGGCTGCGCCGCGAGCCCGAGGGTGAGGAAGTGTTCATCTCCTGCCCCGACGGGACGGTGTTGCGTGCCATCGTCGCCGGTGAAGGACCGACGGTGGTGCTGGCCCACGGTTATGGTGTCTCGCTGCTGGAGTGGAATCTGGTACAGGCCGCCCTGGTGGCGGGCGGTCACCGTGTCATCGTCTTCGATCAGCGCGGGCACGCAGGGTCGACGGTGGGTGCGGACGGCATCGGTTCGGGCCCCATGGCAGAGGACTGCCTGGCGGTCCTGGAGCATTTCGACATACGTGACGCAGTGCTTGTCGGCCATTCCATGGGCGGATTCATCGCCATTCGGGCCCTGCTCGACCACCCCGGCGTCGCCCGGCGACTGCGCGGTCTGGTGCTGTTCGCGACCTGGGCGGGACGCATTTACGACGGGGCGCCGCGCAACCGGCTGCAGATCCCGCTGCTGCAGAAGGGGATCCTCCAGCGGCTGGCCCGCACCCACAGGGGCGGACTGCTCTTCGGAGCCGCTCAGTGCGGCAAACGCCCCTCACCGGCGATGATCGCGGTGTTCCTCGAAGTCTTCCTCCAGCAGGCCCACTCTCTGCTCGTGCCGATCGTGCGGGCCTTCGCCGGCGAGGACCGTTATCCGCGGCTGGCCGAGATCACGGTCCCCACCGTCGTCATGGTCGGTTCGGCCGATCGCAGCACACCCCTCAGCCACGCCCGGCGCCTGGCCGCCGGCATACCGGGGGCCCGGCTGATCACCGTGCCGGACGCCGGACACATGCTGAACTGGGAGAGCCCCCACGCCCTGGTGCAGGCCGTCGTCTCCCTGCACGACGCTCACTGACCCACCGTGGGCGCGGTGGCCTGCGCGTGGCCCGTGCGCGCTGCGACGCAAGTGCCGGGGGCGGATTTCGGGCGGATGCGAGCCTGCTCGGTTTTGGCCGACGGCACGGTGTGATCCGCCCTCCGAAGCGGCTTGGGTACAGGGAGTCGCGTAGCCGTGTCGGGTCGAAGGGGACAGATGTACGACTACATCATCGTGGGTGCCGGATCGGCGGGGTGCGTGCTGGCGCACCGGCTCACCGAGGACGAGAACACGCGCGTGCTGCTCATCGAGGCAGGACCGGTGGACGATGCCGCGGAAATCCGCATCCCGGCCGCGTTCAGCAAGCTCTTCCAGACGAAGTACGACTGGAGTTACCTCAGCGAGTGCGAACCGGGGCTGGACGGCCGCCGTCGCTACCTGCCCCGCGGGCGGATGCTCGGCGGCTGCTCGTCCATGAACGCGATGATCTACATCCGGGGCAATCGCCGTGACTACGACGCCTGGGCGGCGGGCGGCGCCGACGGGTGGAGCTGGCAGGAAGTCCTGCCGTACTTCCTTCGCGCCGAAGACTTCACGGGGCCTGCGTCGCCGTGGCATGGCACCGGCGGGCCGCTCACGGTGAGCGAGGGCCGGTCCCGACACCCCGTGATGGACGCCTATGTGACGGCGGCGCAGGAGGCGGGCCACCGCTGCACGAGCGATTTCAACGGCCCCGAGCAGGACGGCGTCGGCTACTACCACCTCACTCAGCGCGACGGCCGGCGCTGCAGCACGGCCGACGCCTATCTGCGGCCGGCCTTGTCCCGTCCGAACCTCGAGGTGCTGACCGGCGCCCAGTGCACCCGCGTACTGCTGGACGGCGACCGCGCGACCGGCGTCGAGGTGGACCGGAACGGCGAACTCCAGTGCCTGCGCGCCGACAAGGAGGTCGTACTGTCGGCCGGTGCCTACAACTCTCCGCACCTGCTGATGCTCTCCGGCATCGGCCCGGGGGGTGACCTCGCGGCCTGCGGCATCACGCCCCGCGTCGACCTCCCTGTGGGGGAGAACCTGCAGGACCATCCGCATGTCGGTCTGAGCTACCTCACCGACACCGAGTCGCTCCTCACCGCCGAGACACCGGACAACGTCCGCCTGCTGCAGGAGGAGGGCCGCGGTCCCCTCACTTCGAACGTCGGCGAGGCCGGCGGATTCCACCGCACCCGTGAGGGACTGGACGCCCCCGACATCCAGGTGCACGCCACCCCCGTGATGTTCCACGAGGAGGGCATCAGCCCCGTGACCGATCACGCCTTCATGTTCGGCGCGGCTCTCCTCGCCCCCACGAGCCGGGGCAGAGTCACCCTCCGTTCGGCGCTCCCCAGCGCCAAACCGCGCATCGTGCACCACTACCTGACCACCGAGGAAGATCGCGCCACGATGATCCGGGCCCTGCGGATCCTGCTCGACATCGCCGACCAGCCCAGCCTGGCCAAGCACCGCCGTGCCGACTTCCGCGTGCCGCGCCGTACGGACGACGCCGGCCTGCTTGACTTCGCCCGGCGTGAGCTGCAGACCCTCTACCACCCGGCGGGCAGCTGCTCGATCGGCCCCGTCCTGGACTCCCGGCTCCGGGTGCACGGCGTGAGTGGCCTGCGCGTGGTGGATGCCTCGGTGATGCCCACCGTGGTGCGCGGCAACACCAACGCTCCCACGATCATGATCGCGGAGAAGGCCGCAGACATGATCCGCGGCCTGTGATCTCCGACAGCGACAACAGCCGACCGCTGGGGCGGTGACGGCTACGACGACCGGACGAGTCCGGCGCACTCCATGATCGGCGAGCGGTACACGATCCCGGAGCGATGAGATCTTCATACCGGGCCCGGCTTCCTGGCCCAGTCGGCCGAGCACGGGCTGCCGATGGGGAGACTTCGGAGCCGACCGCCGCGCACAGGGCCCTGGAGCGCTGACCGCATGGGCGAGCTCGCCGGCCAACCTGCCTGCGGATCTGGTGGGGCGGGTGCGGGCCTCGGCCGGGGAGGCCGGTCACCGGGACGAGGCGGTCGCGTGCGTGGTCGGCGTGATCCCGTCCACCACGAGGAAGAAGACGGTGCCGGACTCACTGATGGACCCCGCGGGAGTGGTCCTGGGGGCCCAGCCCATGGTGAGGACCCGCGCCGTGTCTTTCCGATCAACCGATCGGTGGTCCGAGTCTGAGGGATGGCGTCACGCTCAGTACCTGCTTCTGAAGTCCCGTTCGCAGTAGGCCTGTTGCGCACCTTCGAGGAATGGGTGACCCGGCGCATCGAGTGCGGGCAAATAAGTCGGAACTGTGGGGACTGGACCCGGCAGGGGCGGGTGTCGGCGGGCGGCGCGCTGGGACAGTACAGGGGTGACTGCCGCCTCGGCCACCGCGATCCTCGACCGGCTCCTCCACCACTGCGAAGTCCGCCGGCGCCCCCGGGGGCGAACTCCTCGCCGCGCAAGACGCGAGCGGGGCACCGACGGCACCCGCCGCGAAGGCCGGCTCCGCGCCGGCGACGGCATGGACTGCACCGCCGACGTCCTCGCCGAGACCGCCACCCGCCTCGCCCGCCACGAAGCACCTGCCGGCGCCTACACCCCAGCAACGGCATTCGGCCCCGACCTGGCCACCGCCGCAGGCGGCACCTTCATCCTCGATCAGTGACCAGCCGGGCAGCAGCGCACTCGACGACACGAAGTGTTCGATGCCGGCCGCGGGCGGGCGCTGTCCAAACTGGTGAGCAACCGCTGTCCCCGCCGACGGCACAGCTGGAGGAGTTCTCGAGCCTCGCTTACGAGGAGCAGCAGGCCGCGCCTGGGGTGAGCCCCCCCACATGCTGCTGACCGGCGCAATGGATCTGTTCGCGGACGGCGTGCGGGGCTTGGGAGCCTTTTCAGCAGCCGAGCGCCAGCGCCTCGCTCACGTGTGGTTCGCAGGCCGTTTTGGCGGCGCGATCGGTCATCGCGCCCATGAACATCACCGAGCGCCTTCGGCTGGCGAGTCCCGTCAGGGCCAGCATCGCCCGGTTCATCCTGCCGACGGCGATGCTCGGGGGCGGGTTGCGGCGATCGAGGGTGTTCAGTGCGGTGGCGACGACCTCCTGCGGGGTCTGCAGCCGTTGTGCGCCGGAGGCGGCCTCCTGGCCGGCGATGTCGAAGAACTCGGTCTGTGCGGCGCCGGGAGACAGGGCCAGGACGCGCAGGCCGTTGCGCCGGTTTTCCTGCCACAGTGCCTCGGTGAAGCTGAGCACGAAGGCCTTGGCGGCGCCGTAGACCGCCATGTTCGGCACCGGCGTGTAGGCGGCCATGCTCGCGACGTTGATCAGCACGCCGCGGCCGGATGCCTGCAGTTCCTCGATGAACGTTCGGGTCAGCTCCACCATGGCCAGCACGTCGACGGCGATCTCGGTGCGGATCCGTTCGGGATCCTCGCCCTCGAAGCGGCCGAAGGTACCGAACCCCGCATTGTTGACGAGCCCGGTCAGGCGCAAGCCACGGCCGCGCAGTTCGTCAGCCAGGTGCCCGGCGGCTTCGGGCTGGGACAGGTCGCAGGCCGCCACGGTGGCGGTGATGCCGTGCTGGGCCTCGAGTTCGGCAGCCAGGGCATGGAGCCGCTCTTCCCGGCGCGCGACGAGGACGAGGTGGGAGCCTCGCCGGGCGAGTCGGCGGGCGAACTCCGCGCCGATCCCGGCGCTGGCGCCGGTGATCAGGGTCATCTGCCCTCGGTAGTCGACTGCGGCCATGGCGGCACCTTTCCCCTTGAAGCTTTGCACCCGGGCAGTCAGCGTAAGTCAACCTGTCAGTGATTGCCAACCTGTCCAAGTGTGACCTCATGGCAGAGCAGTAAGGTTGCGTCATGAAGCAAGGCGGAGGTGCGCCCTCGGTGTGGGAGCGGTCGCGGCAGCTGGCCAGTCAGGAGATCGTCGAAACGGCGATCCGGCTGTTCACCACCCAGGGATACGAAGAGACGACAACAGAGCAGATCGCCCGGGAGGCCGGCGTCTCCCAGCGCACCCTCTACCGCTACTTCGGCACGAAAGAAGACCTGATCTGCGGCGATCAGGACGCCCTGGGTGCCCTCTTCAAGGAGACCGTTGAAAAGCAACCGGCCGGCGTGTCGCCCTGGGACGCCCTCAAGGCCGGCTTCACCGCCCTCGTAACGGCCGGCCACTCCCTGGAACAGACGCTGAAGATCTCCACCCTCATCTTCCGCACCCCCGCGCTGCGCGCCCGGTATGAGCAAAAGCGCGACCTCTGGCAGTACGACCTGATGCCGGTCATACGGGAGCGGCTGCGCGCTGCCGGACGCGAGGGCCCGGCCGCCGACCACGAGGCGCGCACCATCATCGCCGTCACCTTCGCCTGCACGGACGCCGCCACCGCCACCTGGATCGCCAGCGAGGGCCGAGAAGACCTTGCGACCCTGTACGACCAGGCACTCGACATCATCCGCGCCGCGCCCTGAACGTCCCGACGCCGCACACCAGGCACATCGGCCGAGGCCCCCCACCTAACGGTCGTTCGCCGTATCGGCAGGCCCCAGGGCTGAGCGTCCTACTCGGCCAAGCGGGCCAGACAAGGAGAACCCGCCCGTCGAGCCGGTCGACTGCATGCCGGAGGCAAGTCGGGCGGGGGCCGTTGCTTGGCCTGCCGACGCCGCCTCCAGCAAGTGAGGGGTCTCAGGCACAAGTGCAGACGTCACCGGGAGTCCTGGGAACTCAAGGCTCCCGTGCGAGCGGATGTCTGCGGCGTCAGCGTGCGAACTTTTCCCTGGCCGCCGCGGTGACGGGGGTGAAGAAGTTGACGAGGTTGCCGTCGGGGTCGCGGAACAGCAGCGAACGGTTGCCCCAGGGCATCGTGGTGGGCTCGTTGACGAAGTCGGTGACGAAGCCGGTCAGGTTCTCGTGCACGCGGTCCACGTCGTCGACGAGGAACTCGGTGATCACGCTGTGATTGTCGGCCGGGCGGGCAGAGCCCGGGGCGAACAGCGGGACGGTGCGGGTGCCGGCGATCGCGAGGGTTGCGCCCGCGGTCTTGAGTTCCGCGAAGTCCTCGGTGGCCCACGTGGCCGACGCCCCGGTGGCTCGCTCGTAGAACTCGACGAGGCGCGCTACGTCGCTGGTGATGATGCGGATCGAGACGAATTCCATGGGGTCTCCTTGGCTGTACGGGAGGCGTGCACGTCGCAGGCTAGGAGAAATAGCGGACAGAATCGGTCCTGTATTCGCGTTAGAGTGCGAACATGCCTCGACCCACCGGCCGCGTGCTGACACTCCTGGAACTGCTGCAGTCGGGCGGCACCCGGACGGTGGCCGAACTCGCCGACCGGCTCGGCGTCGAAGGGCGCACCGTGCGGCGGTATGTGGACCAGCTGATCGACCTGGACGTGCCCGTGGAATCGGTGCGCGGCCGCTACGGCGGATACCGCCTCGCCCCGGGCTACCGCTTGCCTCCGCTCATGCTCAGCGACGACGAGGCGCTGGCCGTGCTTCTCGGCCTGGTCGCCGGCCGCCGAGCAGGGCTGATGCCGACGGAGCGCACGGCGAGCGAGACGGCATCGGCAAAGATCCGGCGGGTGCTGCCCCCGCACATCGCCCGCCGGCTCGACACACTCCTGGAGGCTCTCGCCTTCACCCACCAGCCCGATGATTTCGAGACCGCGAACGCGGGGGTCCTGCTCACCATCGCCGACGCGGTGCGCCACCGCCGACCCGTCTCGATCCGCTACGCCGACCGCGACGGACGGCGCACCGAACGCACGCTCCACGCGTACGGGATCGTCGCCCATGCGGGCCGGTGGTACGTCACGGGCCAGGACGCCCGGATCGGCGAGGACCGAACCTTCCGGCTCGATCGCATCGCGGACGCGAGGGCCCTGCCCGGCTCATTCGAGGCGCCCGTGGGTCCCGATCCGGCACAGCGCCTGTTGTCAGCCTTCGCCACGGCCCAGTACCGGCATGAGGTGACCTTGCGGATCCATGGGACGGTTGAGCAGATCCGCGCCCGCCTTCCCGTCAGCGTCGCGAACCTGGAGGAGTGCGAGCCCGCGGCCGGGGAGGGCCCGGCGGCTGAGCGCTGGCTGCGCGTCGAGCTGCGGGCGGAGCGGCTCGACTGGCTGCCTCCGGTACTCGCCGCACTCGACCGGCCGTTCGTCATCGAGCGCCCCGACGAACTGCGCGACCTCGTCATCGCGCTCGCCGATCGCCTCGCGTCCTACGCCCGCCAAGCGTCCGTCATGTCGGACGGGTAGCGGCATCGGCGCATCAGGAGGCGGGTGGGGTCCTGGCCGGGCTGGTGCTGGGAAGCCGGCCAGGACCCCGGTTCTTTCACGGCCGCCTCGGCATCCCGGGACTGAAGGGGTTCAGCCGGTCTGTGAGGCCGCCATCTCCAAGGTGGCCTTGACCGCTTCGATCTGCGTGTTCAGGTAGTTCGCCCACCGGCTCCTGGGGAAGAGGGCCAGGTGCGGAGCGAGCGTGCCGGTGATCACCGAGCGGAACGCGGTCAGCTTCTCGCTGGCCCAGACCCGCTCCCACTCCTCCAGCTCGACCTCGCTGGCGCAGAAGTGGTACCCCTGCTCCCGGGTCCAGATCAGCGGGGGCCAGTCCCTTTCCGCGGCCAGGTCGCGCAGGGCGGTCAGGCCGCTGCGGGTCTGGTACTGACTCAGCTCACACGCCCCCATCAACCGGCGCCCGCTCGTCCAGCAGGCCCTCGCCGCGCAGGTCGCTCCAGACCTGCGCCGGGATCTCCTTGCCGAAGGCCGCGATGTTGCGCCGTACTTCGTCCGCGGTGCGCATGCCGACCACGATCCCCGCGACGGCCGGGTGGCGCAGCGGGAAGGCCATGGCCAGTTCGGGGAGCGTCACACCGTGTGCCTCGCAGACATCGGCCATGCGGTGCGCGCGGCGCAGCAGGTGCGGTGCGGCGGGCGCGTAGTCGAAGGTGGCGCCCTCGGCGGGCCGGGCCGTGGCCAGCAGCCCGGAGTTGAAGACCGACGCCGCGAGAATCGAGACCCCACGCCGGGTGCAGGCGGGGAGGAGATCGTCGAGGGCGCTGTGGTCCAGCAGCGTGTAGCGGCCGGACAGCATCACCACATCGACGTCCGACTCCTCGACGAGCCTCGTCAGCTTGCCGGGGTGGTACATCCCGGCGCCGATCGCGCCCACCACCCCTTGCGCGCGCAGTTCGGCGAGGGCCGGGTAGCCGCCGCGCAGCGCGTCCTCGAAGTGCTCCTCCGCGTCGTGCAGGAGCAGCAGATCGACCCGGTCGACGCCGATCCGCTCGAGTGAGTCCTCCACGCTGCGCAGCACACCGTCCCGCGTGAAGTCCCACACCCGCCTGTGCGTGGCCGGCACGGCGAAGCTCTCGTCCATCCGGCCCGCCGGATCCTGCGGGACCAGCAGTCGGCCGACCTTCGTCGACAGCGTGAACTCCCCGCGCGGCTTGCCGCGCAACAGCCCGCCGATGCGCCTCTCGGAGTGCCCGATGCCGTAATGCGGCGAGGTGTCGAAGTAACGGATCCCGCCGTCCCAGGCCGCCTCCAGGGCACCGGCGGCGGTCTCGTCGTCCAGCGGCGCGAAGAGCCCGCCCAGCGGACCACCGCCGAAGCCCAGCTCCGTCACGTGGACATCGCTCTTCCCGAGCCGGTTCCGCCTCATCCACCGTTCCCCTCGTATGACTGCTGACGCGGTGTCATCCTGCCGGGACACGTGTCGGCGATCCAAGCGGATATCCGCGAAGGCGGCTCAGCCGGGACCACGCCCCGCGTGCCTAACCGTGCAGTTCGCGATAGGCGACGACCGCCCCGGGATGCAGCGGAACGACGCCGGTGGAGATCAGGCTGCGGACGTCGAGGAACTGGGTGCCGAGGGCCGTGGCGGGGACGAGGCGGGTGGCGTGGCGGACCAGGACGTGGGTGAGGGCGGCGGCCACGGGGGCGGGCAGGTCGGGGCGGCACAGGAGCAGGTTGGCCACGCCGATGGTGGCCACTTCGGGAGTGCCGCGGTACGCCCCGGCCGGCACCGTCACCGCCTCGAGACCCGACCCGGAGCGCCCGGTACCGGCACGCAGGCGGGGGAGGAGACCGGCCAGCGGCAGGAGACGGATGCCGGGCCGGATGTCGAGGCCGGAGAGCACCGGCAACGGTACGCCGCCCGCGACCAGCAGTGCGTCGATGGCGCCGTCTCGCATCGCCTGGGCCGCCCGCGGCATCAGCAGGTGGCGGATGCGGACGTCGGTGCCCGGGCTCAGGCCCGCGGCCCGCAGCAGGCGGTCGCCGAGCACGGCGCCGCCGGATGCGGGTGCGCCCAGGGAGACGGTGCGCCCCGCCAGGTCGGCGACGGTGTGGATCGGCGCGTCTGCGCGAACGGCCAGCTGAATGTAGTTCTCGTAGACGCGGCCGATCGCCCGGAGCGGGACGCGGGTGCCGAACGGTGGTGTACCGCCGTACGCGGCCCACGCGATGTCGGCCAGGGCCAGCGCCACTTCGGCCCGACGCGCCTGCAGCAGCCGTACGTTGGCCACACTGCCCTCGCTGCCGATCACCTCGCAGGACAGCCGGGGGTAGGCCGCCGTCACCTGTGCGGCGAGGAGGCGGCCGAAGGCCGCGTAGAAGCCGTCGGTTTCGCCGGTCGCGATCCGCAGCCGGCCCTCCGGGCCCCGGTCCGGCTGCCGGGAATCGGCTGTGCCGGCGGCCGCCAGCAGCCCGGCGCAGGCCGTGCCGAGTGCGGCGCGCAGGGCGGTGCGGCGGGCGGGGCCGGTCATGCCGCGGTCTCTTTCGGGCAGGGTGGCGTGTGCTCGGCGCGGGGGAGTGCGACGCGGACGCGCAGGCCGTGCGGCTGGACCGGGGTGACCTCGATGCGTCCGCCCCGCCCGGCCGCCAACTGCTCGGCGATCGCCAGGCCGAGGCCGCTGCCGCGTACGTCGCGATGCCGCTCGGAACGCCAGAAGCGGGTGCCGGCCTGGGTGACCTCGTCGGCGCCGAGGCCCGGACCGTCGTCCCGTACCTCGAACACGGCGTCCGGGCCCTCGGTGAAGCAGCGGGTCTCGACGCGGGCGCCGTCCCCGGCGTACTTGATCGCGTTGTCGAGCAGGATGTCGGCCACCTGGGCCAGCTCGCTCTCCGTGCAGGCCATGGGGACGGCGGGGCAGGGGACGAACTCCAGGCGGACTCCGGCCTGTTCGGCCACCGGCTGCCACAGCTGTGCCTGGGCGGCGGCCACCGCCGTCGCGTCGCAGCACGCTTCGCGCGCGTCCGTCACGGCCAGTTCGCCGGCGCGGTGTTCGGCGTCGGCGAGGTCGAGCAGATCGTCCAGGAGGTGTTCCATGCGTTCGAGTTCGGCGGTCACGCCCGTGTACGTACGGGCGGCGGAGGCGGGCAGGCGCGGCTGGAGGGAGTCGATGCGCAGGCGCAGCGCGGCGAGCGGGTTGCGCAGCTGGTGCGAGGTGTCCGCGACCAGACGGCGCTGCTGTTCCAGCGCGGTGGTCACCGCGTCCGCCATCCGGTTGAAGCCGGTGGCCAGCTGGCGCAGTTCGGGCGGGCCGCCGGCCCGGGCGTGCTCGGCCGGCAGCCCGGCCGCCAGCGCGCCGACCGCACGGTCCAGGCGGTGCAGCGGGCGTACGACCCACCGCGTGGCGGCGCGGGCGAGCAGCACGCACGCCACGGCGAACAGGCCTGCGCCGAGCAGGACGAGCGCCCAGCGCAGGGCGATGTCGTCGGCGGCGGCCCGCACCGAGGCACGCAGCACCACGGCGCCGGACACCCGGGTCCCGGTGCCCACCGGCCGGGCGAGCAGTTTGTCGCCGCGCGACCAGGGGCGCAGAGTGCCCCCGGGCGAGACGGGCTGGTTGCGCAGCGCCGCGTCGACGAGGCGGCCGACGGCCGGGTCGGCGGCGCGCAGGCCGCCGGTCTGTACGACCGGGGCGCGGCGGGCGTCCACGACGACGACCGCCTCGCCGTACAGCCCGCTGTACCGGGTGACCTCGGCGGTCAGCGCGCCGGTGTCGCCGCTCTCGGCGGCCTGGTCGGCCAGCGCGGCGAAGCGGACGAGGTCGGCGGTGCGGGCCGCGACGAGCTGCTCGGTGCGCTGCGTGGCGGTGACGCCGAGCAACGGGACGGCGAAGCCTGCCACCGCGAGTACCGCGAAGGCCAGGACGACGGTCAGTACCCGGGTACGCATGGCCCGTTCAGC
Organism: Streptomyces sp. NPDC049627; assembly: GCF_044465645.1. Classification (NCBI taxonomy): domain Bacteria; kingdom Bacillati; phylum Actinomycetota; class Actinomycetes; order Kitasatosporales; family Streptomycetaceae; genus Streptomyces; species Streptomyces sp. NPDC049627. The sequence goes on from NZ_JBITLW010000015.1 coordinate 162,812, forward strand.
CGCCGAACCGGTAGCCGAAGCCGCGGATGGTGGTCAGCACCTCGGGGCGGGCGAGCTTGGCCCGCAGCTGGGTGAGATGGACGTCGAGCGAGCGGGACACCGCCAGGTAGGCGTCGCCCCACACCTCGTCCATCAGCTGCTGGCGGCTGACCGCGGTACCGGTCCTGGCCGCGAGCGCGGCCAGGACCGCGAACTCCTTGGTGGTCAGCCGCACCTCGGCACCTCCGACCGTCACCCGGCGCGCGTCGAGGTCGACTTCGACGTCACCGGCGCGCACCGTACGAGGCGCCGCGGCGGCGGAGGTCGCTGCGCGGCGGGTCACGGCCTCGATACGGGCCAGCAGCTCGGCCAGCCGTACCGGCTTGACCAGATAGTCGTCGGCACCCAGCCGCAGGCCGCGCACCACCGACCGTTCGTCGCCCCGCGCGGTGAGGACCACCACCGGCAGGCCGCTCACCGCGCGCAGCTTGCGTAGCACCTCCAGGCCGTCGAGGTCGGGCAGGCCGAGGTCGAGCAGCAGCAGGTCGGCCCGGCGGTGGCGGGCGAGGACGTCCTCGCCGCGCCGCACCCGGGTGGGCAGATGACCGTGCTCGTACAGGGCCTCGCTCAGCGCACCGGCCACACCGTCGTCGTCCTCGGCCAGCAGCACCCGCACGGTCGCCACCCTTCCCGTCAGTCCCGAGCCTCGCTCTCCAGCGGCGATCCGTCCGACGTCTCGCGCATCCGAATGTAGACGAGCAGCGAGATCAGGACGCAGGCGGTGACGTAGAAGAAGTACCAGCTCTCGTGCCCGGCGTTCTTGAACCACAGGGCGACGTATTCGGCGGTCCCGCCGAACAGGGCCACGGTCAGCGCATACGGCAGCCCGACACCCAGCGCCCGGATCGAGGTCGGGAACAGCTCGGCCTTCACGACCGCGCTGATCGAGGTGTACAGGGAGCTGACCGCGAGCGGCCCGACCATGAGCAGGAAGGCGTAGAAGGGGTCGCTGGTGTGGGACAGCAGCGTGAGCGAGGGCACCACCACCACGGCGCCCAGCACCCCGAACGCGATCAGCATCGGACGCCGCCCCACCCGGTCCGACAACAGGCCCATGACCGGCTGCAGCGCCACGAACACCAGCAGCGCGAAGAAGTTGATCCACGCCGCCGTCGGCTTGGCGATGCCGCTGGTGTTGACCATGAACTTCTGCAGATACGTGGTGTACGTGTAGAAGAACAGCGTGCCGCCCATGGTCAGCCCGACCACGACCAGGCACTGCCGCGGGTACGCCAGCAGCATCCGCACACTGCCGCGCGCCGGCCCGTCGCCGTCCCGCGCGCCGCCGTCCTCGGCCGCCGCGCGCTCGAAGCTCTCCGACTCGTCCATGCCGCGCCGCAGCCACAGCACGACGATCGCCCCGGCGGCACCGACGACGAACGCCACCCGCCAGCCCCACGCCTCCATCTGCGCGCCGCTGAGCACCTGCTGCAGGACGATCTGCAGGCCGAGCGCCGTCAACTGCCCGGCGATGAGCGTGACGTACTGGAAACTCGAGTAGTAGCCGCGCCGCCCCGGCGAGGCCACCTCCGACATGTAGGTGGCCGAGGTCGAGTACTCCCCGCCCACGGACAGGCCCTGCAGCAGCCGTGCGGTCACCAGCAGCACCGGCGCCGCGACGCCGATCGCGCCGTACGACGGCGTCAGCGCCACGATCAGCGAACCCGCCGCCATGAGCGTCACCGACAGCGTCAGCGCCGCGCGCCGCCCACGGCGGTCGGCGTACCGCCCCAGCACCCACCCGCCGATCGGGCGCATCAGGAACCCGACGGCGAACACCGCGGCGGTGTTCAGCAGCTGGGCGGTCTGGTCGCCGGACGGAAAGAACGCGGCGGCGAAGTACACGCTGAACGCGGTGTACGCGTACCAGTCGTACCACTCGATCAGATTGCCGATCGATCCGCGCACGATGTTGCTGACAACCCTGCGCTCACTGCGGCGCGTCCGCTGCGCGCCTGCTGCCGTGGTCTGTGTGGCCATCGAAAACTCCCTTGTCTGCGGCCCGGGAGCACACAGAGTCGACGGCACGGCAGGGCCCGTTCAACAGCGCGAACCAAGTCCTAACAGTCCCTTAGGGATGAGGCGCTGCGGCGTCTGACAGGGGAGAACGGCGTCAGCCGAGAGCCGGAGGTGTCCAGTCGGCGTGCCGCAGGATGGTGCGGACGGTCGCATGGGCGGGTGCCAGCCGCAGAGCGGTGTTCCGTACGGCGACGGCCACCGGGTGGGTGAGCCGGTGACCTATGCGGCCGGCCTGGCGGGCGGCGCGTGCGACGGACTGGCTGCGCGGGCGGCGCTCGGCGTCGTACCGGGCCAGCGCCGCTTCGACGGTGGGCTCGGTGGCGAGAGCGCGGCCGTGAGCACGGCGGCGTCCTCGAGGGCCTGGCAGGCGCCCTGGCCGAGGTTCGGGGTCATGGCGTGGGCGGCGTCGCCGAGCAGGGCGATCCGGCCTGCGGTGAAGGCGGGCAAGGGGGTCGCCAGCTCGTGGATGTCGTGGTGCAGGACGGCGTCGGGCGCGGTCGCGTCCAGCAGTGCGGGGATGGGATCGTGCCAGTCGCCGCAGCGGCGGCGCAGGACGGCGAGGGGGTCCGTGTGCCGCACCCCGGGCGGCGCGTTGAGCACCGCGTGCCACTCGGCACGGCCGTCGGCGAACGCGATGTGGCCGAACTCGGCGCCCTTGCCCCAGGTCAGCTCGAAGTCGGTGGCCAACTCGACCGGGCGCGAGGTGATCGCGCGCAACACGGTCGACCCGCTGTAGGCCGGGCCGGGATGCTGAGAGAACAACTGGCACGCAGCCGGCTGCCCACTCCGTCGGCGGCCACGACCAGATCCGCCTCCAGGACGGCGTCCCCGAGCGGTATCCGCACCAGGCCGGGCCCGGCACACTCGACGGACCTCGCCTCGACACCGACCATCAGGCACTCCGACGGCAGCGCCGCGCGCAGCAGACGGTGCAGTACGGCCCGGGGGATACCGACGAACGGCGTACCCAGCTCACGCTCGAGAGCGGCCCCGTCCATCCGGGCCAGCCGGCCGCCGCCGGGGACCCGGGTGCCCCCGGTGTACTGCGGCCGCGCAGCCGCGCGCACCGCCTCGCCGGCACCGAGAACGTCCAGGGCGCGGATGCCGTTGGCGTGCGGGGAGATGCCCGCACCCGCGTCGGCGAGGACGGGGGCGCGTTCCACCACCGTCACCTCCCACCCGACCAGACGCAGACCGATCGCGGCCGCCGGCCCTCCGATTCCCGCGCCCACCACCACTGCGCTGCCGCCCATGCCGGCCCTCCCTCGTCCGCCCACCCGTTCACCCTTCTACAGATGTAGAAGGTCCGGAGGGAGAAGGAGACTGTCCGGCTGCTCTACAGGTGTAGAAAAAGGGGGGTGCCCACAGACCGACGTACCGTCCTCGCCGACGCGGCCATCGACGTGCTCGCCGAGACCGGAATCCGGGGACTGACCCATCGCGCGGTGGACCGGGCGGCGAACCTGCCCCCCGGCACCACGTCCGCCTACTTCCGCACCCGCCGGGCACTGCTCACCGCGCTGGTCCGGCGTCTGGTCGCCCTCGACCAGGCAGAACTCGAGGCGATCGGGGAACGGACGCCGGTGCCACGGAACGCCGAGGAACTGGTGGCCGGCATCGCCGCCTTCGTCGAGCAACGCCTCACGGGCGACGGACGACGACGCTCCCTGGCCCGCTACGCATGCGCCATCGAGAGCGTGCACCACCCTGAACTGCGCGACATCCTCGTCCCGCGCCAGAACGCCGCACGACACGTCGTACGAGACTTCCTGACCGGGCAGGGCGTCGCAGACGCCGAGGACCGCACTGTCACGCTGCTGACCTGTGTGGACGGACTCGTCTTCGACCGCCTGGTGGGAGGCGGCGCCGTGGCGGAGCAGGAGATCCGCGGGCTGGTGGCGGCGGCGCTGCGCCAGCAGCCGACGGGCCCCGCATGCGCGTGAGCGTCCCGCGTCGCACCCTGGTGCCATGGCATCCACGCAGCCCGTCGTCGTCTACCCACCCGCCGAGGACGGCGGGCGGCGCGTGCGTGCGGACGATCAGTTCCTGGGCATGGCGTACGGGCTCTTGGACGTTGCCGAGTTCCTGCGCCGGGCGGGGATCGAGGACGCGGATCCCGCGTACGTGCGTGAGTCCGGGTTGATCGAGTGGCGCGGCGGCGGCCCGGAGGTGTGGGGGCGCTGAACCGGCGCATGCGAAGTGGGCCGCCAGGGCGCTGCGGTCAGCCGAAGGCCGGCATGATCCTGTCGTGGATGAGGCGCAGCTGTGTGTTCACGTCCGCCACGTTCGCCAGGTCGCGGCCCGTGAAGGCTTTGACAAGGGTGCGGTCGGTGAGGGCGCAGATCATGTGGTTGACACCGCTCGGGGCGATCTCCCGCTGGATCTTGTCCAGGCACTCCTGGGGAGTACCGGAGACGGAGAGGCGTTCGGCGAGTTCCGGGCTGGTCAGCTCGATGCCGCGGGCGAGGTCGCCGGCGGCGATGGCGTCGATGACCGGCTTGAGCTCGCCGGGGTCCACTCCGTTGCGGCGCAGCTGTTCCTCGGGCATCGAGGAGGCGTAGATGCCGACCATGCTGCGGGCCGCGTCCTTCGCGGCAGCGGAGTCGGGGCCGGTGGCGAAGACGACCCAGGCGCCGATGTCGAGTGACCGCCAGTCCTTGCCCGCGCGTTCCGCACCGGCCCTGATGTGCTGCACCGCATAGTCGTACGCCTCACGCGTGTAGCTCAGCGCGTGGTGACAGCCGTCCGACAGTTCACCCGCGGCCTCGAACGACCTGGGCCCGCGCATCGCCCCCAGCTTCAGCGGAAGCCGATCCTGAACCGGCCGGGCGAAGGTGAACAGTCCCTCGTACGAGAAGAACTCACCGCGGTACGAGATCGCGCCCTCGTCCAGCAGCGTCCGCACGACGTGAAGCGCCTCCTTGACCCGCGAGAGCGGGCGCGTGCGCGCCCAGTCGATGCCGTACTGCGCCAGAAGCCCGAAGTTCCCGCTGGACAGCACGCCCTCCGCCCGCCCGCCGGACAGTTCGTCGAGGGTGGCCAGAGCCTGGGCGATCAGGGTGGGCTCGCGCAGCGTGACCGGGGAGACGCTCGGGCCCAGGCGGATCTGCCGGGTCTGACCGGCTGCCGCCGCGAAGAGGAGCCACAGATCCTTGTGCCAGGTCTCGTCGGCCGCGTAGCAGGCATGGAAGCCGAGTTCGTCGGCGAGCCTGATCGAGGCCAGGGACTCCTGGAGCGGGTAGTCGGGGAGCATGGCGTAGCTGAACCTCACCGGGGCCACCTTTCGTAGCGGGACTGGGCCGTTCTGCGGACGGGTCGTGCTCCTCCCCCTCCGAGGGTGGGCAAGGGCCCCACATCTGTCCAGGGTGCGTCGGAATGCCGTACGGCCCCTGCTGCGGCCGGAGTTGGGAGCACGGCCGGCGTGGCCGAAGCGGCACCGGGCCATGTACGCCGACCTCGGCAGCCGCAGGTCTATTCGTCTCCAGCAGCCCCGGGTCCATGAACACCTGCGTGCCGCCGGCGGCCGGGGCGTGCCGCGACCGGCGAAGGCGATGCAGCGGCGGCCCGGATCGACCGCCCCGCGTCAGGATGCAGCCGGACGGCCGAGTTGCGCTTGACCTTGCGGGGGCCGCCGATGAGGTCCCACTCGTCCGGGTCGCGGCATCCAGCGTGCGTACGACGGGGTGCCGGAGCAACGGTCCGCCATCGGACGCCAGTTGGAGTCAGGACAGACTGTCGATCTTGCTCCGGACCTTGTTCACGATGGTGGCCGGAAGCGTCGCGTAGCCCTGAAAGCTCAAGTCCTCCTGGCCCTTCGTGCCGGCGACGTACGTCAGGAACGCCTGGGTCGCCGACCACGTCGACGGCTTGTTGCCCTTGTCGCAGACGATCTCGTACGTGACCATGTCGATCGGGTAGGCGCCCGGGGCCTTGGTCGCGTAGTCGAGTTCCAGCACGAGGTCGTCGTCGCCGGCGATTTCGGCATCGGCGATGGCCTTCGAGGCCGTGAGGACGCTGGCGTCGACCGGAGCGGGGGCGCCGGTGGCGACGGACGCCGTGGGAATGGCGCGGGCGAGCGCATACGACAGCTCCACGTAGCCGATCGCACCCTCCGTCTTCTTCACCTGTTCGACGAGACCGGAGGAACCCTTGGCGGAACGGCCGCCCTTGGCCTTCCACTCCTTGTCGTGCCCGTACGGCCAGGCGCTCGGTGCGGCCGCGCTCAGATAGGCGGTGAAGTTGTCCGTCGTTCCGGAGGAATCGGAGCGGTGCGCCGCCTGGATCGGCGTCGACGGCAGCTTGCTGCCGGAGTTGAGCTTCGCGATCGCCGGATCGTTCCACTTGGTGATCCGCGCGTCGAAGATCTTGGCCAGGGTGGGGGCGTCCAGGACCAGCCTCCTCACCCCCGGCAGGTTGTAGGCGAGGGCGATCGGGCCGCCGAGCATCGGCAGGTGGACGGCCCGGCCGCTGTTGGAGCAGGCAGTCTTGGACTGGGTGATCCGGGCGGCGCTCAGCGCGGAGTCGGAACCGGCGAATGCCGTTCTGCCCTGGAGGAAATCGGTCTGGCCGGCACCGGAGCCGTTGCCGTCGTAGGTGATCCGGGTACCGGGGCAGGCCCGCATGTAGTTCTTGATCCAGAACTTCATCGCGAACTCCTGCGCAGTCGACCCCGAGGCCGACAGCGTGGCGGCCTTGCCGCACTTCACGTCTGCGGCGCCTGTGGTTGCGGGCGAGGCGGACGTGGGCGATCCGCCGGAGGGTTCTTCGCTGCCGTTCGAGCCGCACGCCGCCAGGAGCAGGGCGCAGGAGACGACCGCCGAGCCGATCGCCAGGTCACGCGGCCGGCTCGTACGCTGGCGCTTCACTCTTCGGTGCTCCTTCCGGGGCAGCGGACACGACCACCCACCCGTTACTACGGTAGGTAATGGATGTATGTCTCCGAGTAATGATGCCTTCGGTCTCGAGTCGGTGCCCGGGAACGCGCCGCCGCCCTGCGCCGCGATGAGTTCCGGCCGGGTCAGGAGTCTGCTCTGGTAACCGTCGTAGGACGTCTACGACGCAGCCCGGCACGAGCCACCACGGAGGACACCATGACGATCACGCCGGACGACTCCGCCACCGCGCTGCCCGGCCGCCCGCCGATCGTGGACCTGGCCACCTGGCAGACCGCCCGTGACGAACTGCTGGTCCGCGAGAAGGCGCACACCCGCGAGGGCGACGCCATCGCCGCGGCCCGCCGCCGGCTGCCGATGGTGGAGTTCGACGGGACGGTCGAGGTCGTCGGACCCGACGGCCCGGTCCCGTTCCTCGGTCTGTTCCAGGGCCGCGACGAGCTCGTGGTCTACAAGCACATGTGGTACGACGGCGCGCCGCACCAGGGGCAGTGCGAGGGCTGCACCACCACGGCCTGGCACCTGAAGGACGCCGCTTATCTCAACGCCCGCGGTGTTTCGTTCGCCGTCCTGACCACGGGCCCCTGGGACGAGGTGGCCTCCTACGTCGCGTTCATGGGCTACACCCAGCCCTGGTACTCGGTGCGCGGCGTGGACGGGCCGGCCGGCGGCGACATGGGTTACCTCACCTGCTACCTGCGCGACGGCGACCGCGTGTTCCTCACCTACTCCACGACAGGCCGTGGCAACGAGCGGGTCAACGGCTCCCTCGGACTGCTCGACATGACGCCCTACGGCCGCGGCGAGGCGTGGGAGGACAACCCCGAGGGCTGGCCCCAGGGCGACAGCGCGTGCTGGTCGTGGCGCGCGGACGCGGACGGGAACGCCACCTGGGGCCCGACCAGCCGCCCCGTTCCGCAGTGGACCCGCCCCGGCGCGACCCCCGTTCAGACCCTCGGCCGGCACGGCCCCCACCACTGACGCGCCCTCGGCGGTGTCGGCCGAGGTGGCGGATGCCGGGCGGGGCCTCACACGGCCGCGGTCGTGAGGGTCAGTCGGCGTCGGGTCCGAGCTCCGCGCCACTGTCGTAGGCGGCGCGGGCCTCGGCGATGGCGGACCGATGGCGCTCGGCCCAGTCCACCAGACCGATCAGCGAGGCGTGGAGTTCCCGGGCCATGGGAGTGACGCTGTACTCGACCTTGGGGGGCACGGTCGGATGGACGGTGCGAACGAGCAGCCCGTCCCGCTCCAACCTGCGCAGGTTGAGTGTGAGCATCCGGCGGCTGATGCCCTTGATGGCACGTTCCAGCTCGGTGAAACGGACCGGACCGTGGGCGGCCGCGATCAGGATGCCGATGCTCCATTTGCCCGCCACGCGGTCGAGCACCTCCGTGACGGGACAGGCTTCGTCCCTGAGCGCTTCGGTAACACGGGTGTGACTGCGTGACACGAAAGTGCCTCCTTCCGATGAGCAGCAAGGTTATCGATGATGACTGCTGTTACAAGTCGTCAACCCAGGGGGAAGACATGCCTGTTCACGCTCTCGTCGTCGATCCGTCCGCACCCGCCGCCGTCCGCCTCACCGAGGTGCCCGAACCCGTCCCCGGCCCGGGCCAGGTCCTGGTGGACGTCTCCCACGCCTCGTTGAACTACGGCGACCTCAACGACGCCCGCTCCGGGCGGGCCCCCGTGGGCGCGGTGCTCGGTTCGGACGCCGCCGGAGTGGTCGTTCAGGCCGCCGCGGACGGAACCGGACCTGCCGTGGGCAGCCGGGTGGTGGCCCTGACCGCGGGGTCGTTCGCGGAGCGCGTCGCGATCGACGTCGGTGCGCTGGCCGAGGTGCCGAAGGGGCTGGACCTGGCGCAGGCGGTGGCGCTGCCGGTCGCCGGAGTGGCGGCGCTGCGCTCCCTGCGGGCCGCCGGGCTCGGGCCCGACAAGAGGGTGCTGGTCACCGGTGCCTCCGGCGGGGTCGGCCGGTTCGCCGTCCAGCTGGCGGCGCGGGCCGGTGCTCACGTGATCGCGTCCGTGGGCTCGTCGGCCCGCGGCGAGGGACTGGCCGGGATCGGCGCCGACGAGGTGCTGATCGGGCTGGAGGGACTCCGGCGACCGGTCGACGTCGTCATCGACAGCGTCGGCGGCCCCCAACTGGTCGCGGCGTGGAACCTCCTCGCCCCCGGAGGCAGCGTGCAGAGCGTCGGCTGGACATCCGGGGAGCCGGCGGTCTTTCCGCCGTATGCCACCGTCGGCCCGGCCAAGTCGCTGACGTCCTTCGTCATCGAGGGCGACGTCGGCGAGGACCTGGCCACACTCGCCCAGCTCGCCGCCGAAGGGGCCCTCACCGTCGAGATCGGCTGGCAAGGATCCTGGGACCGCTTCGACGAGGCGGCCGGGGCGCTGCGCGGCCGTCGGATCCCCGGAAAAGCGGTGCTGGAGCCGGCATCCGGGGGAGTGGACGCCCCGCGGCTCTCTCCGCAGAACTGACCAAGTACCCCCTTCGGGAAAGACGCTGGATCATCGGGCCTCTCCCGCCCGCCCAGGACATCCCCGGGTTCCTGGGGATGGACCACGCGCAGACTGGCGGAGCCATGGGTTCACGCGAGCGGAGGTCACACACAGCCCGACAGCAGGCTGACCGACGTTGGTACTCTCCGCATCCATGGCGAGGGGGGATGCGATCGTGGGAGCGGGGCCGTCGAGTTCTTCGAGACCGTGGTGGGGAGGAATTGGCTTCGGTGTTCTCTTCGGCGGGCTGACCGCAGCGGTCTGTGTTGTCACGATCGGCCGGGCATGGACTGCCTGCGACATCGGCAGTGGTGCGTCGGCCAACAGCATGACCTTGCTGCTTCTCGCCCCTGTCCTCTGGATCTCCGCCGCCGTCCCGTGGGTCGTCCTGCACAGCACCCTCGGACGACGTCACCGAGGGGCAGCTCTGGCAGCAGGGCTCGTCTTCACCCTGTGGTTCACCTGGTTCCTCGTGACCTGGCTGGGCATGCCGGACTCCTACCCCGCCGCCCCCTCGTGCCCGGGGAACGTCCCACCCTGGTGGCCGAACTTCATCCCTGCATGAGTGCGTGGCACAGGCCGGGTCAGCCGCCGGCTGCGGCCGGAGGTGTCTGTATCACTCTCACACCGGACTCACGCAGGGCCGTGCAAGTGGCGTCGTCCTCCGACGCGTTGGTGATGAGCGCATCCAGGTCCTCCGGACCGCAGATCTTCACCATGCCGGTTCCCGGGAACTTGCTCCTGTCGGCCAGCAGCACCACCTTGTCGCCGGCGGCGATCATGGCGCGCCTCGCGGGCACCTCGGCCACGGTGGTGTCCATGACCTGGCCACCGGGGCGCACACCGCAGGCACCCATGAACAGCCAGTCGGCATGGACTTGGCGGAGATTGTCCTCGGCCATGAAACCGTCCAGCATGCGTGACTCGCGGATGACCATGCCCCCGAGCAGCATGAGGTCGATGTTTTCGTCCGCGTGGAGTTCGTCGTACACCGCGAGGTTGTTGGTGATCACGGTGAGCCGGCGGCCGCGCAGTCGCGGTGCGAGCCGGTGCACGGTTGTGCCGCTGTCGAGGATGACCGACTGGCCGTCCTCGATCATCGAGGCCGCCTGGGCGGCAATCGCGTCCTTCTCGTCCACCCGGACCGCGGCGGCCTCGTCGAAGGACGGCTGATCCTCCCCGATGACCGCTCCGCCGTGCACCCGGGTGAGCAGCCCGTCCGCCTCGAGCTTGAGGAGGTCGCGGCGGACGGTCGCCGCACTGGCATCAAGCTGCTCGGCGAGGTCGGTCACGGACGCGGTACCGGCCGAGCGCAGGGCCTGCAGGATGAGTTGGTGTCGTCGTTCGGCCAGCACACAACCGGACCCTACACGGTGCCGTCCGGCACAATCCGCCGACGTCGGGCCGCAGTTGACGCCGTGCGGCCGCCGCAGCGCTCGGCGGGCGTGAGCCGCACAACGCCCTCACGGCCGGGGCCGGCGGGTGTGTTCGCGGAGGCGTAAAAGGGCCGGAACGCGGTCAACCTGTCCTGCGGAACCGGATACTGGTGCCTCGACGTAACGTGGCGATCAGGGGAGCGGTCGGGTGAACTCTGCCAGGGACACGGGCAGTTGGGGCGTGGGTGGCGGCCGGGGCGGGCGGCATGCGGTCGTCGTCGGCGGGAGCCTCGCGGGGATGCTTGCGGCGCACGTCCTCGCCGGGTACGCCGACCGGGTGACCGTCGTGGAACGCGACCGGTTCCCGGACGGGACGAGTCCGCGGCCCGGTGTGCCGCAGGGCCGGCACCCGCATGTGCTGCTGGAGGGCGGGCAGGTGGCCATGGAGTCGCTGCTGCCCGGCTTCGTGGCGGAGCTGCGGGCGGCGGGGGCGCCGCGGGTGGGCATGCCGTCGGACATGGTGCTGTGGCAGAGCGGCCGCTGGCTGCGCCGGCTGCCCGCCACCACGCACATCTACACCGGCTCGCGCGCACAGCTCGAGGAACTGGTGCGGCGGCGGGTTCTGGCCAACCCTGTGATCAGTGCCGTGCAGGGGACCGATGTCGTCGGGCTCCTCGGGGACGCCTCGCGCGTGCGCGGCGTGCTGCTGCGGGACCGCTCCGGCGACGCCCGCGGGGAGCAGCGGGCCCTCGAGGCCGACCTGGTCGTCGACGCCTCCGGCAGCGGCACGAAGGCTCCGCAGTGGCTCGAGGCGATCGGGGCCGAGGCCCCGCACGAGGAGACCATCGACACGGGACTTGCGTACGCCTCGCGCGTCTACCGCGGCAAGAGCGGCGTCCTCGACGGCGACACCCTCGGCTACTACGTCTACCCGAGCCCCGACCAGGTCCACGCCGGAGGTGCGCTGCCACTGGAGGACGGCAGTCATCTGGTCATCGTCTCGGGGCTGCGCGGCGACGAACCGCCCACGGGCGACGACGAGTTCGTGACGTACACCAAGAGGCTGCCGCATCCGCTCCTGCACCAGTGGCTGGAGGAGGCCGAACCGCTCTCGCCGGCGTTCGGCTACCGGCGGACCGCCAATGTCCGCCGCCGCTACGACGTGCCGGGCAGCTGCCCGGCCGGCTTCCTCGCCACGGGCGACGCCCTGTGCACGTTCAACCCGATCTACGGGCAGGGCATGGCCATCGCCGCGATGAGCGCGGTCGCACTGCGCGACGCACTGGCCGATCCGAGCCGGACCCCCACGACGCGGCGCGTACAGCAGGCCCTCCTCGCGGCGTCCCGGCAGGCGTGGGACATCTCCGCCGGAGCGGACCGCAAGATGCCGGGCGCGGTCGGCAACGCGGTCGGCGGCGGACCCGCGGACCGCTTCGCCGACTGGTACCTGCAGCGCGTCCAGGAGCGCTACCCCGGCGACCCCGTCGTGGGCGGCGCCTTCCGCTCCGTACTGACCCTCTCCGCGCCCGTCACCGCCCTGTTCGCCCCGGCCGTGGCCCGGGCCGTCCTCTTCCGCCCGCCCGCGCCGACACCGACCGAGCCACCGGCGACACCGGAGGAACCGGAGGCCTGAGCGAGGCGGGCAACCTGGGCACCCCATAGGCGTCCGGCGCGAACAGTGCCTACGGCCGCATGGGTATGGGCGTGCCCGGAGCCCGACTGTGACCGGGGCGAACCCGATGGCCGTTCGAACTCCCGGTCCGGGACGACTCCTTGACCACCGAGATCCCGGCAGTGTAGACATCCCGCCAGCGAATGTTTACGTAAACATCCCTCGCATCCCAATCCAGCACGTCGCATCCCCACCCAACGAAGAGCGCACCCGACCGCACCACGCAGGCCCCGATCTCTGTGTCCCGCCGGGACGTGGCACACAGAAGAGTTGGAGTACTCGAGATGGCACACCGCACGCGCACGAGACGGCTCCTCGGGGCCATCGGCATCACCGCCCTCGCGACCGGGACCGTCATGGCCACCACCTCACTGCCGGCCGCGTTCGCCGACACGGCGAGCGCCAACGCCTCGGTCACCGTCCGGCCCGACCCCTCCTACAAGGGGCAGAGCTTCGAGGGCTGGGGCACCAGCCTCGTGTGGTTCGCCAACGCCACCGGCGACTACCCGCCCGCGATACGGGAGAAGCTGGCCAAGCTCCTGTTCGGCGACGACGGCCTCGCCCTGAACATCGCCCGCTACAACATCGGCGGCGGCAACGCCCCGGACGTCACGGACTACCTGCGCGCCGGCGGAGCCGTCGAGGGCTGGTGGAAGGCCCCGGCGGGCACCACCCGCGAGGACGTCGACTGGTGGAGCGCCGACGACCCCGCCGACTGGAACAAGAACGCCGACGCCACCCAGCGCTGGTGGGTGAACCGCATCAAGAAGGACATCACCCACTGGGAGGCGTTCAGCAACTCCCCGCCGTGGTTCATGACCGTCAGCGGCTACGTCTCGGGCGGTTTCGACTCGTCGAAGGACCAGCTCAAGGAGGAGTCCGTCGACGACTTCGCCGCCTACCTGGTGGGCGCTACCGAGCGGCTGGAGAAGGCGCACGGCATCAAGGTCGACACCCTGGACCCGTTCAACGAGCCCAACACCAACTACTGGGGGACCAAGCTCGGCGCGGACGGCCAACCGACCGGCGGCCGCCAGGAGGGCGCCCACATAGGCCCCGAGCTCCAGCAGAAGGTGATCAAGGCGCTCGGCCCGGCCCTGGAGAAGTCCCGCACGAACGCGGAGATCTCCGCGATGGACGAGACCAACCCGGGCACCTTCGCCACGAACTGGAACTCCTACCCCCAGGACGTGCGTGACCTCGTCGGCCAGATGAACGTCCACACCTACGGCACCAGCCAGCGCACCACCGTACGCGACCTGGCCAAGGCGGCCGGCAAACCGCTGTGGATGAGCGAGGTCGAGGGCGACTGGGGTGACGGCCAGAGCTTCACGGACATGCGTCCCGGCCTGGGCCTGGCCCAGCGCATCGTCGACGACCTGCGGGAACTGGAGCCCAAGGCCTGGGTGTTCTGGCAGCCCGTCGAGGACTACGACAACATGAAGCCCGGCGGCGAGTCCGCCAAGGGCGGCAACTGGGGCGAGGTCCAGATCCCGTTCAGCTGCACCTCCGAGGACACCCTCGAGACCTGCCCGATCTACACCAACACCAAGTTCGACACCGCCCGGAACTTCACCCACTACATCAAGCCCGGCGACCGCCTGATCAAGACCGACGACACCTCCAGCACGGCGGCGGTCTCCCGCAAGGGCGACAACGCCACCGTCGTCCACGTCAACAGCACCACCGCGGCCCGCGACGTCACCCTGGACCTGTCGAAGTTCGGTTACGTCTCCTCCCGCGCCACCGTCACCCCCGTCGTCACCGACGCCGACGGCAAGCTCGTGCAGCAGAAGCCCGTCCGGGTCACCGGCAAGCAGGCCACGATCACCGTCCCCGCCCAGTCCGTGACGTCCTTCCTGGTCAAGGGAGTGTCCGGCGTCGCGAAGAACGGGGCCGAACTGCAGGAGGGCCACAGCTACCGCCTGACCGGCGCCCAGAGCGGCAAGGACCTCACCGTCGCCGCCGACGGCACCGGCCTCGTCATCAGGACCACCGACACGGCCGACCCCAGCGGACAGCAGTGGACCCTGGACCGCGTCGGCCACACCACCGGCAACCGGGCGCGCTACGCGCTCACCGCCGACGGGGCCTCGGGGGAGGGCAAGCGCCTGGCGATCCGCGACGGCGCCCTGGTGGCCGAGCCCGCCGAAGGCCGCGCCGACAGCGCCGCCCAGTGGATCATGTCGACGACCGGCGACGGCACCTGGACCCTCGTCAACGCCGGCACCGGCCGGCTCGCGGACGTCGCCGGCCAGTCCACGAGCGACGGTGCCAAGGTCGGCGTGTGGTGGCCGAACTCCGGCTCCAACCAGCGGTGGAGGGTGACCGACGTGACATCCGCGACCGACAACTGATCAACCGGCGTACCGACTAGGCCCAGGTCTGCGACCTGGGCCTTGTCATTGGGGCCAGGTATGTCCACCGACCGCGTCCGAGGAAGATTCGGCGCGAGCACTTGCCCCGCAACCACGGTGGCCGAAAATGTGTCTCTCAGCGCGTGGCCCGAGCTCCGGGGGGAGCCCGGGGGCGGGGCGGCCTTGGGGGATGCATGAACACATGGGCGGTGCCCGGGTACAGCGAGACGCTGGAACTCGGGTCCGGGGCGAGCGGGCGGGTCGTCCTGGCCGTGCACGAGGAGACCGGTGTGCCGGTCGCGGTGAAGTACCTCAGCGAGACGCTGCGCGACCGGCCGGGCTTCGTGCACGACTTCAGGGCGGAGGCACGGCTGCTCGGCGGCCTGGAGAGCCCGTACGTCGCCGTCTTCTACGAGTACGTCGAGAGCCCGGACGGCGCCGCCATCGTCATGGAGCTCGTGGACGGCGTCTCACTGCGGGCCCTACTGGCCCGTCAGGGGCCGCTGGAACCGGAGGCGGCGCTGGTGATCCTCAAGGGGTCGCTGCTCGGCCTGGCCGACGCACACCGCGTCGGCGTCGTCCACCGCGACTACAAGCCGGAGAACGTCCTGGTCGACCCGGACGGGGCCTCCAAGCTCGTCGACTTCGGGATCGCGGTGGACACCGGCACCACCGTCGGGGTGGCCGGAACCCCCGCCTACATGGCCCCGGAGCAGTGGACCGGCGCGCCCGCCTCGCCCGCCGCCGACGTGTACGCGGCGACGGCCACGTTCTTCGAGTGCCTGACCGGCCGCAAGCCGTACACCGGTGACCATCTCGCCGAACTCGCGCTGCAGCACGTCGAGGCGCCCGTCCCCGCCGAGGACGTCCCCGAAACGGTGCGGGACCTGGTGCGGCGCGGCCTCGCCAAGGACCCGCAGGAACGCCCAGCCCACGCCGAGGAGTTCGTCGCGGAGCTGGACGCCGCCGCCGGAGCCGCCTACGGGCCCGGCTGGGAGGAACGCGGCCGTGGCCGGCTCGCCGCGCTGGTGGCCCTGCTGCCCCTGCTGCTTCCCTCGGCACGGAGCGCTCCGCGGACGACCGTGGACACGGCGCGTACGGTTCTACGACCGGACGCGGACCGGGATCCGGACGGCGGGCAGGGCCACGCCCCGGACCACCGCTGGGCGCAACCGTGGCGGCCCAGCAGGACCGGGGCGCTCGTGTCCGCGGCGGCCGTACTCCTGGGCATTCTCCTGACGTACGGCATCCGGCACACCCCGGGAACGGACCCGCAGCAGGCGGCACAGGCCCTGGCCACCACCAGCGCCCAGCCCGGCGGAATGCCGACGGGACCCACCGCCACCGCTCCGGCCTCCGCGTCGCCGTCCTCCTCCCCGACGTCCACCACCTCACCCGGCCTGTCGACCTCTCCCTCCGCGAGCACCACAGCGGACGACCCTGCGGCGCCCGGGACCACGACTCCGCCAACGGACCCGGACACCCCACCACCCGGCGGGACGACCCCGACCACCCCGGCCACCGACACACCGCCGACCACCGACGTCCCGGCCCCCACCACCGTCAAGGACGTCGCCGTCTCCGACTTCCAGCAGACCGGACCGACCACCGCCACGGCGACCCTGGGCATCACCACGAACGGCACCGGGCCGGTCACCATCACGGTGTCGTGGTTCACGAGCAACACCGCCGGACAACTCGGCACACCCGACGGCGCCCCCCAGACGTTCGAACGCAGCGGCGCCACCCAGTACACCCTGACCGCCGACCACACCTTCCTCAGCCGCGGCTGCTACTGGGCGGTGCAGATCACGACCACGCCGGTCTCCTCGGACGGCGGTGCCTCACAGCAGCTCCTGACCAGGCAGTGTGAAATCGGATGACCGCGCAGAAGGACGACCCCGGGCACGACGCCGCCGGGTACGAGGAAGCCGAATACAGCGCCACCGTCCTGGCCAGCCACTGGATCCAGCGACCGGAGCAGGACGCGACCCTCGTCGAGCCACCGACCCCGACCCCGACCCCGACGTCGGCGACCGTACCGGACCGCGTCGAAGGCACCGTACTGCGCTTCGGCCCCGGGGTGACCGCCGCGACCCTGCACCGCACCCACCGGACGCTGCCCGCCGTACCGCCCCCCACAGCGCCGCCGGCCCCGCGCCGGCGGCTGCGCAGACACGCACTGCCCGCACTGGTGCTGATCTGCGTGCTCGCGTTCCTCGCCTGGCAGCGCCTCGGCCCCTCCGTCGACGTGCGGACGGTGGCGGTCACGGCCCGGCCGGCGGTGCTGGCGTGCGACGCCACCGCGGACATCGTCGCCGTCGTCACCACGAACGGCCGCCCGGGCACGCTCTCCTACCGTTGGATCCGCAGCGACGGCACCACCTCGGGCGTCCTGCGCGAGGAGGTGACCCGGGGCCAGAAGCAGGCGCGTCTGCACCTGCTCTGGACCTTCCAGGGAAAGGGCCACCACACGGCACGGGCCGAACTGCGCATCCTCTCCCCGAGCCACCCGGCGGCCGTCTCCCACTTCACGTACGACTGCCCGTGAGGGCGACGCAAGGACACGCGTCGTGAAGGAGGCTAGGCCGACGTTGCCACGGGGGACTGCGCCGCGAAGGCGTCCGCGTGCTCCGCGGCCCACCGGCTGAAGGTGCGGGCCGGACGGCCGGTGACCTTCTCGACGGTGTCGACGACCGTACGGCCCACCTCCGGGGTGTTGCCGTACACCTCGAGCAGGAAGCCGATGACCTCCTGCGGATGGCCCGCCGCCCGCCACCGCGCCACGGCCTGCTCCTCGGTCAGCTCGACCAGGGAGATCTCCCGGCCACGGGAAGCGGCGATCGTGGCCACCTTGTCGGTGACGGTGAGGACTTCAGGGCCGGTGATCACGTACTCCTGGCCTCCGTGCCCCTCCTCGGTGAGCGCGACCGCGGCGACGGCGCCGATGTCACCCTCGTGGACCATGGCGCTCAGCCGGGAGACGAACGGCTCGCGGACCTCGTCCGAGGCCACGATCTGCTCGGCCCACTCCAGGGCGTTGGACATGAACTCGACCGGCATGAGCACGGTCCAGTCCACCCCCTCGTCGGCCCGCACGGCGTCCTCCAGCAGCGACGGCCCGCCGCCGTGCAGCACGGTGACCCGGCGTACGCCGGCCGCGCGGGCCAGCTCCAGGATGCGCGGTCCGGTCTCCAGCGGGGCGAAGTAGGGTCCGCCGAAGGTGATCAGATGAAGGCCCGTAACGCCCTCCAGGGCGGGAATCAGACTGTCGGGCTCGGTGAGATCACCCTGGACGGCCTCGGCGCCGGCCGGAAGGTCGGCGCTCGCCGCATCCCGGGTGAGGGCGCGGACCTCGTGCCCGCGGGCGAGGAGCTCGGTGACGACCTGACGGCCGACGGTTCCGGTGGCGCCGGTGACAAGAATCTTCTGCGTCTGTGTCATGGCATGACCGTAGGAAGCGTTGCGGTCAGCTTCTGTCCGCAAGTCCGCAAGTCCGGAACCCGGCGGCAGGAAGCACCGTCGAGACGGTGAGGATGTTTCCAAGCGTCACCCGGACGCCTTCAGCCGCTGCATGGCCGTCAGTCGGACGGCGAAGTACACCGCGGCCGCCGCGGCGGCGAGGTCCAGGATGTCGGCCGCAACGTACTGCGCCACGGCACTTCGGACCTGCGCCGGCGTCTCGGCGTTGCCGTAGCGGGAGGCGGCGTACCGGCCGAACAGGGTGCTGGAGACGAACAGCCCCCACCACAGGTTCACCGGCCAGATCGACGCCCGGTACGGTTCGCCGTCGTCCGGCAGCGGCGTGCTCGCCCCCCACATGTCGACCGCGATGCGGTACGGCATCCAGAAGTTGGCCAGTGGGATCACCCAGGCCCCGATGGCCCAGCCGGGTCCGTTGCGGAATCGGTCGGGCGCCAGTAGCCCTGTGTTACGGCGCATCAGGAAGAACCAGACGACGAAGAGGACCGCACAGGGCACATACGCCATGATCTGGACGTTCCCGGCCGTCTCGTACAGCCCATAGGCGGCGTCCAGTTCCTGCTGCGGGGCAGTGGCGAAACTGTCGTCCCCGTCGATCAGCAGGTGCACCCGGACCCCGGCGAACACGGCGAACAGATCGCTGAGAGCGACGACTGCGAGCAGCGCTGAAACGGCGGCCACAAGGACGTGAGACGAGAGCGGCACCCTACCGGGCAGCAACGGACGCGGACGCAGCTCACTGGATTCGGACATGACGGTGGCCCCCCACGGGCAAGAAGACGGAAAACGGCCCGCGGAAGATCGCGTGCCGAGGCACGGTAAGCCGAGCGGAGACGTCCCGTCCATGCCAACCACCCGCTGACTTGGGATGGGGCGGCAGTTCAGGTGCGCGGCGGCGTTTCGTCGGTCACGGCCCAGCGTTGGTTCGCGCCCGACGTGGGAGTCCAGGTCGTCACCCTGAAGCCGTCCGCCGTGGCCTGTCCGGCGACGTCGAGGAGCCGGCCGGTGGCGGCGTTGACGAACGTCCAGGTGCCGTCACCTGTTGTCGACATGATCCACTGAGCCTCCCTGCCGGCGGGCCCGGAGTCAGGGTCCTCCAGCACCGCTGCGCCGTCCCGCACGGCAAGCCGCTTGCCCGTCGCGGAGTTGACGAGCGAGTAGCGCTCGCGGTTGCCGTTGCCCTGGGTCAGTTTTCGTACGGACCACAGCTGGGCGTCGGCGGTGGTGCCGGAGGTGCGGACGACGAGCCCGGTGGCGTCGTCGTTCGGTGCCAGTGATTTGCCGCTCTGCACGCCCTGCAGCCGGTACGCGTGGCCGGGCTGGATGAGCGCGGCGTCCCGGCTGGCCCCTCCGACGCCCGAGAGGCGGAAGGTCGTGACCGACTTGGCGGGGAGGGTGAGCGTGGCGGAACGGCCGGTCACCCGCACCGGCTCGCCCTCGACGAGCGCGCCGTCGGCGCTGGTCACCACCGGCGTGACGGAGTCTCTCGGGGTGACGTATCCGAAGCGGGACAGGTCCAGGGTTACCGTGCGCGCGGTGGTTCCGTCGTTGACGTGCACCACGGTGGCCCCGGTGCCGGACTTCTTGACGGCGGCGACGCTGGAGGGGTCGTCGGTCTTGACGAATCGGTCTCCGGGTCGGATGTAGTGGGTGAAGTCCCGAATCGTGTGGAACTTGCTGTTGGGCTTGATCGGGCAGGTCTCGAGCGTGTCGGCGGCCGTGCAGTCGAACGGGATGTGGATGCTGCCCCAGTTCTTGCCGGCGGCCGCCTGGGGGATGGCGTCCTCGATGGGTTGCCAGAACACCCAGGCGGACG
The DNA here is from genome assembly GCF_044465645.1 of Streptomyces sp. NPDC049627. Taxonomy (NCBI): domain Bacteria; kingdom Bacillati; phylum Actinomycetota; class Actinomycetes; order Kitasatosporales; family Streptomycetaceae; genus Streptomyces; species Streptomyces sp. NPDC049627. The sequence goes on from NZ_JBITLW010000015.1 coordinate 182,968, forward strand.
GCTCGAGTTCGCGGATGTCGCCGACCATGCGGGTGGCGATCCCCAGGCCCGGCTCCATGCCGGTGAAGTCGCTGCCGGTGCCCCAGGTGCCCTCGACCTCGCTCATCCACAGCTTTTTGCCCGCGCCTTTGGCGCCGTCACGGGCGCTCGTGCGCATGCCCGTGCCGTACGTGTGGACGTTGAGCCGGCCGACGGCGGCCCGTGAACACGTCAAGACATGGGGCAAAAGTTCGGCGCGAGCAGGTGGCTGAGGTGGTAGCCCACCCCGCCCGCCGGTGCATCGGCGGCCGGTCACGCGCCATCGCTCGTCAGCCCTGACCTGGGCTGAGCCGCCACACCGTTGGCGTGCGAGCCGAAAGCGGAGTTCTGGTAGAGGTCGACCGCGACGGCGATGCCCGCGGACGGCCTGGTGCAGGACAGGGTGTAGCCCTTCTCGATCCTGGGCTCTGGGGCTCTGGGGCTCTGGGGCTCTGCGCTGCGGTGCCGGACGCCGTCCTGGGCACGACCTGAGATGGCGCGTCAAGAGGCGGATGTCCCGCTGTCAGTGCCGTCCATTAGGTTCTGTGCGTTCGGTCCAACGAGCGGACCTCCGGATTGAAGGACTCGTCGCCATGAGCATCTACCTGCACTTTCGCGCCGTCGCCGAATCGGAGATCCGGGACGACCAGACCTGGCTTGCGGCGTTCATGTCCGAGGCCTGGGACAACCACGCCGACGAGTACGCAGCGGGTGTCGCCAAATCGATCAACAAGGTCTGGAACTCCGTCGATGGCCTCTACGCCGCGGCCGGTGTCCTCGAAGCGGACACGGACGAGCCCTGGACGCTGCCGATTTACGGCGGCCGCCCCGTTGCACACAGCGCCGACGCCGACCCCTCCGACCCTCCCCTGATGATTCTTGAGCCATCGGGGGTGTCGCAGGCGGCAGACTTCCTCGCGCGTGTCTCCTTCGACGAACTGTGGCATGTCGCCGGTGCCGGACTCGGCGGCCTCGGCCAGGACGAGTCGCAGGTCAGACAGGAGTTTCTCGACTATCACAGGGACCTCCAAACGTTCTACGGGCGGGCGGCCGCAGCAGGCCATGCGGTGGTCAAGGCGGTATGGGCATGAGATGCGGTGGCGTTTGAGCCGTTGCAGCAGTTGGGGCTGTTCGATCCCGCACTCGATCGCATGCCGCTGCTTGTAGTCGCCCTTGTCGCGTGGGAGTCGCCCCGCTGCGCGGCCGTGATCACCACTGACAAGAGCTCTTGCCCCGCCCCATCCCGCCGAGGGCGAGCGGCCTGCCCGACTTGAAGGGCATGACGAAGCCGTGCGCCCCCGGGCCCCGGCGGGCGGCGCGGGGCTAGGTGTTTAGAGATAGAGATAGGCAGCGGCGCCCAGGTGGCGGGCGGGGGCCCGGGGCGGCACCCCGCCCGGGTCCGGGGGGGGGGGTAGAACCCC
>NZ_JBITLW010000015.1:184416-291824 GCF_044465645.1 Streptomyces sp. NPDC049627
CCCCGGCGGCGCGGCCTTCACCACCACTGACACGCGCTCGGCCCCCCCCCCACCCCGCCGGGGGCGCGGGGCGGCCCCTTTTTTCTGGCATTGACGAAGCCGACCGCGGGGGCCCCGGGGCGCACGGCTCGTGCATAGGTGTTCAGAGATCGAGATCGGCAGCGGCGCACTGTAGGCGTCCTGGGCCGCTGGACGACACCGGCCGGTATGCCGGTGGCGGGATTCGAACCCGCGTTACCCGCTTGAGAGGCGAAGTAGCCGCAGCCTGCGCACCTGAACGACCCCTACCGTACGCGGCCTTCTGCCAGCGAGCACCCGAATTCGGCGGCGCCCCCCTTGGGGCAGGGCACCACCCGCTGGCCGACCGGATCGCTCGCAGCAGGGGCGGGTTGTCGTCATGAGGAATCGCGCAATCGCTCAGCCGGTTCGTGGTCCCGCAGAACGCCGCTCAGACCCGTCGCCACCGGGCCATGGCGAAGGAGAACACCCCGAACATCACCAGACCGGCCGCGACGCAAACCAGCAGCCAGGGGCCGAGCGGGGTGTCGGCGAAGGTACGCATGGTGTCGTCCAGTCCCTTGGCCCGGTCCGGTTCGTAGGCGATGGCCGCGCGGACAGCGAATACGCCGACCATGGCGAACACCAGCCCGCGGGCGGCGCCGCCGACCACTCCGGTGATGTCCACCAGCCGGAGCGTCCACCGGCTCATCCGACCGAGCCTGAGCTCGTCGTGGTACTTGCGCAGGACCGCCCGCACGCCCACCCAACCTCCGGCTACGACGACGGCGATCCCGACCGCGCCGACGAGCCACTGGCCGGCGGGCATCTCCATCGCCCTGGCGGTGGCATCCCGGGACTGCTGGTCGCTGGATCCGCCACCACTCCGATTCCGACTCGCCGCGAACGACAGCACGGAGTACGCGGCGAAGACGTAGAAGAAGAAGCGGACAGTCGCCAACAGCCTCTTGCGTGCGCTGCGGCCGTCCTGTCCCACAGAGCCGAAGAGCGCCTCGGACAGCCGCCACAGGGCCATCCCCACGATTCCGATGCCCAGCGCCCACAGCAGCACCGCGCCGAACGGCTTCTGAGACACTTCCGCCAAGGCCCCACCTCGGTCGGCCTGCGCGCTCGTGTCGCCGAAGGCGATCTGCAGCGCCAGCGCGCCGACCAGCAGATAGATCACGCCCCGGGCCGCGAGGCCTGCCCGCGCCGCCCCCTCGGTGACCGAACCCCGCGCTGCCCGCCGCGCTCGGAGCCGCCCGTTCCATGCCAACGCACTCGTGTCCATGGAGACCTCCCGGCATTCCGAATGCCCCGGCTCGGCCGTCACACACGCGGCCCTGCCGCCGGCCAGGGGGAACAGGCATGAACGGCGACATGAGCAGCAGCTGCTGTGCGGCCGCGTGCAGGCACCGAGCGTGACCCCGGCCGCAGACCGGCCAGGCTTGTGGAGCCGCCGCAGCAGATCGAAGGCGTGCTCGTCCCCGGAGCCCGTGCTCCGAACCCGCTCCTGTGTTCGCGGCCAGGCGAGTGTCGATGGCCAGGAGCCGCACGAGCCGGTGTGGACGCACTGGAGCGAGCGCCCGCGCCCGGCGCGGGCTGCGCCTCCTCCTGCTGAGGCACGCATCGGGCAGCAGAAGGAGGCCCGGAGCGGGCCAGCCCAAGGGGGCGTTGGCCATATGGCGCCTGTCCCGTCGTCCGTCCGCTGTCCGACCCCCGTGGCGGGCTGGCGGGTCGTTTTCCCGCCCTGGCCGGGGCAACGATCGGGCCGGTTCGGCAGTCGTAGGGAGTGAGACACATCCGCCTCCCGCGCTCGCCATAACGACTTCCGCTCGTGGGGCGGTTGACAGTACGCCCCTGTCATCCCTGGGAGGATCCATGACCCGCTTCGCCGCACTACCTGGCGACAGACAGAGCGGCGGGCGCGACATCGCCCCGCCGATCGCCGCCGTACGTGCCCTACGGCGCAAGCACTTCGGGGCAGCGACGAGCCGCGGTGCCGTGGTGGGGGCTGTCACCATGCTGCTGGCCGGTGTGGGCGCCTCGGCCGATGCCGCACCCGGTACTGAGCCCAGCGACCCCGTGGTCAGCGGTGCCACCATCAACGCCGGACATGACGTCATCGTGGGCATCACGCGCGACGTGGTGTTTCCGGTGACGGTCACCGGATCGGACGACTCCGGTCTGGCCTTCGCCGATGTCGATCTGAAGGGGCCGCACGGCGGTTTCTACACCACTGACGCCTTCTGCGAGACGGCGACGGCGTGCACGACGGTGTTCACCGTCAACGCCCACCCGGCCCCGGGCAGCGACGATCCGGTGGACTTGGCCAACGCCAACGCGGGAACCTGGTCGGTCGATGCCCTGGTCGACGCCCACGACGGTGACTCCGTTTTTGCCCCCGGCGTGGGGTCCTTCCGCCTCAAGCGCGCTGCCCGGCTCACGGTCAATGCCTCACCGGAACCGGTGGCCAAGGGTGCTCGTATCACCGTCACCGGCAAGCTCGTGCGAGCCAACTGGGACACCTACCGGTACGCGGGATATGCGGACCAGGCCGTGACGCTGCAGTTCCGCCCGAAGGACAGCAGCACGTACACCACCGTGGCCACCCTGCACACCAGCAGCACCGGCACCCTCCGCACCACGGTCAAGGCCGTCAAGGACGGTTACTGGCGCTGGAACTTCACCGGTACCAACACCACCGGCCCGGCCAAGGCCACTGGCGACTACGTCGACGTACGCCCCTGATCCGGCAATCACCAACCTGGTCGACGGGATCCCGGGACGGGAAGTACCCGGGATCCCACGGGGCGGCCTCCAGGCACTCAGAGCATGAGCAGCAGCCGCGTATTCGCTACGAGCTTCCGGTTCACGCTGGTGCTCTGCACGAAGATCGTGAAGTCGTCGTTGTGGTCCGGCTTGACGCGGACTTCCACGCCCGGCAGGCCGAGCAGGGCTCGGGCCTCCGGCCCTGTGTACACCCGGTCCGTCTTCTTCTCCAGCACCGCGATCTGCTTCCGCGCCTGTATCTTCTCCGACTTGCTCAGCTGGTAGAACGCGCCACCAGTGCGGTAGGTGTGCCCGCATTCGATGACCCAGTCCCGGATCGCCGCGTCACGAGCCACGGGGATCAGCTGGTACTTGGACGGATCCACCGGGGAGAGGCCGGCTGCCTTGATGGTGTCCTTGTTGACCGCCTCCGCACCTGTGGAGAACACCGCCCGTGATCCGCGGATGCCCTTGGCGCGGCCCACCATGAAGTTCTCGGTGGCCTGCCGGATGACCTGCCCCGCCTCCTCCAGCCCCTGTGTGCTCGTGGCGTCCCAGATGGCGATGTTGTCCTTCGGGAACCCGCACTGCATGGCCTCCCGCTTGCCCATCTGGTCCGGCACAAGGACGGCCAGCGTCCAGTTGTCCTCCTGCCTCTCGATCAACTGGGCCACGGCCTGGACCAGTTCACGCGGATGCCGGCTGGGTGCATCCGGGCAACGGTGACTTGCGTTCTCCTGTCCGTCGGTGAGCACGAACGTCAGGAAGCTGTGGTCTCCGTACAGTTGGGCCGTCTGGGCCAGCTCCCGCTGGGACTTGAGCGTGGCCGCCAGCAGGGCCGTCATTCCACCGACCCGGTACAGCTGCTTCAGGGACGGCATCCGCAGCACGTCCTTGTCGTAGATGACGCACTCCACCTTGTCCGCGAACACGTACACCGTGACGCGGGTCTCCTGGTCCAGTTCCTGCGATCGGCGGGCCAGATAGGCGATCTGCTGGTCGGCGACCTCGACGACCTTGCGGCTCAGGTGCGACATGGACGAACTGGCATCCAGGACGAGAGCAACGTGATTGATGTAGTTCTGGCTTCCGGACATGGCAGCTCCCCCTCATTCCGACTCGATGCTTCGATGCTCTCACCCACCACTGACAATCGATCTTGGCTCCCAACGCGGCACCCGCAGCAAGGAGTCGGCGCAGCCGCACCCGCAACCGGTCACGGATGCAGGGTGGGTGCAGCGCACGGTTTCGCGAACGAATCGGCAAGGTTGGACGGCCGTGGTGATGGAACGGCAGGCCGGCTTCGCGCCGTCGATCGTTCGCCCGGTCGACCTATCGCAACGCGCGCGGTCTGTCGCTGGGCTCTAGGGTCGAAGTGCCTTGCTTGGTGGCACTACGGCAGGGCTCGGGCGGCCCCCGCACATCGCGCCCTGGTCCGGGGGCGCCCAACCTCCCTGTATCCCAGCGGGGCACTGCCGTACGCCGACCTCAGGCCTCTGCTGGGAGTTTTCGTTCTGGTCAGGAATCGAGAAGCGCAGGTCTCGGAGCTGTAGCTAGCGTCACAGGCATGACTTCCATCGAATCCGTCACCCTTGAGGTGGACGATCCCACCGCTGCCCACCGCTTCTACACCACTGCCTTCGGCCTGGGCAGTCAGATACGCCTGCAGGCCTCGCAGGCACCGACGACCGGCTTTCGCGGGTTCACGCTGTCGCTCGTGGTGTCCCAGCCGGCCGACGTCGATGCCCTCGTCGACGCAGCCGTGAACGCCGGCGCCGTGACGCTGAAGCCCGCCGCCAAGTCGCTCTGGGGGTACGGGGGAGTCGTACAGGCCCCGGACGGGACGGTCTGGCAGGTCGCGTCGTCGTCGAAGAAGGACACCGGCCCGGCCACCGGGCAGATCGTCGAGATGGTGCTCCTGCTCGGCGTCGAGGACGTGAAGGCCAGCAAGCAGTTCTACGTCGATCGCGGCCTCACAGTGGCGAAGAGCTTCGGCAGCAAGTACGTCGAGTTCGCCACCGGGTCGGCTCCGGTCAAGCTGGCGCTGTACAAGCGCCGAGCCCTGGCCAAGGTCGCCGGAGTCTCTGCCGACGCCGGCGGATCGCACCGGCTCACGATCGTGGGCGGCGCCGGGCCGGTCACCGACCCGGACGGGTTCGCGTGGACGGCAACAGCTGAGACCGCCCCGCGATGAACCGGGTACGGACTCGGCGGCGGGGGTCCCCGCCCGGCAACAGACGGGCGGCATGACGACCGGCGGTATGACGACCGGCGGGCCGGAAGCGGTGTCAGTGGCCGTCGGTAGCGTGATCCCTGTGATGGTGGGCACCGAAGAAACCCGGCTGGTCATGCTGCGCGGCAACAGCGCGTCGGGGAAGTCGTCCGTCGCGGCCGGCCTCTGTGAGAGGTTCGGCCGAGGACTGGCCCTGGTCGGCCAGGACAATCTGCGCCGTATCGTGCTGAGGGAGCGGGACCGGCCCGGCGCGGCGAACATCGGCCTGATCGACACCGTTGCCCGCTATGCGCTCGATGCCGGGTACCACGTGGTCGTTGAAGGGATCCTGTACGCCGACCGCTACGGCGACATGCTCGCCCGGCTGCGTGCGGACCATCGCGGCCCGACGCACGCTTACTACCTGCATGTGCCGTTCGAGCAGACACTCGCCCGGCACACCACCAAGCCGATTGCGAACGAGGTCGACGAGTCGCAGCTGCGTGACTGGTATCGGGAGCTCGACCTGCTGCCGGGCGGCGTCGAGACCGTCATCGGTGCCGACAGCCCCCTGAACGAGACGGTCGACCGCATCATGCTCGACACCGGCCTGGCCGGCCTTCCGGCGCTCGAGCACTGACGGCCGGTTCGGCGTCGATGTCCTCATTCCTTGCCGCAGTAATGCGTGCCGGGGCGCAAGGGGGGACCTACGTGGTCGACGCGGTGTCGCGGTTCGACCACCAGGTCCCGCCGGTGAGATGCCTTACTGACTGTGGTGGCTCAGAAGGCGAATGCCGAAGCCCCTTGAGTTTCCTTGATGCAAGGGTTGGCGAAGGTGTGCTCGTAGTTTATGCGTGTACCGCGCCATACTCCTTGGATCGTGACGACAATGGGGCGGTATTCCTTGGTGCACGGCTTCCCCGTCCCATTTCCGCGGAGCTTGGCCAAGCGGTCGAGGTCCCCGCTCACACGGTCCAGGTCCGCACAGGCTCGTCGCGGATCGGGGTGAGTCCCCGACGTGGTGTAGGCACAGTTCACCGTTACGGCGCGCTCCGGTGCTGTTGTGGCGGCCTTCTCGCCGTGGCCGGTGGTCATGACCAGGGCGGAGGGTGCGTACGGCGAGGCGGGGGCGCTGTGGGCGGGTGCGCTCAGGGGACCGGCGAGGGCCGTGGTGAGCAGGATTCCTGCCATTGCCCAGCGTGTCATTGGTCGCATCGTGCATTTCCCTTCTTCTTGAGGTGTTCAATGCCTCGAGGTACCCGCCATATTGCTCCTGTCTCAGAACGGAAGAGCGGAAGTGCTTGCCGTCGCTGGAATCAAGACCAGATTGCCTGTTCAAGCAGTGGCTTGATCGGGTGAGTGGTCCGCATGGTTGAGGAGGTGAGCGGCATTTCGTCCTGGGCGCCGGTGGAGACTGTGGCCGATGTGCCTGTGGTGTGAAATGGCCTGAAATTGGTGAGCGTGATTTCCGCGCCCGGTGGGGCGACGGCCCACGACACGGGGCCAGGAGGTTTGTTCGGGCGGCAGGAGCCAGGGGCGGCGGCAGTCGCAAGGCCGCCTGCCGGCGTGGCCGCCGCACTCCCGGGCCGTCTCCCTTCCGATCAGGCCGGCTCGGCGCTCCACGGCCAGGCGGCCTCGCGGCCGGCCTCGATGAGGCCGACCATCCGGAACGCGGCGTCTGTGAGGCCGCCGAAGGTGTGCCGGTGGGGGCCGGTGGGGCCGTGGGCGGGCCGGTACCCCGCGAGGTTCCACGTGTAGACCGGGATGTCGGCCGGGACCGGTTCGGCCGGCCCGCCGGGTCCGTAGGGGGCGGCCTGTTCGTCGGTGACGATCAGGACCCGGTCGTGGCCCCGGTAATGGGTCCGCACGGCCTTCGTGGTCTGGGTGCCTCCCAGACGGTGGAACCGCTTCAGCACATCGAGCACCGGCTCGCCCGGCGAGAACGGCACCACTGCGCTGTTCCAGCCGAACTCCACCAGATCCGCCTGCGCGGCACGCATGGCCAGCGCGGTGCCGAACACGGCCGCCGCGTCCGCCCGAGTCAGCTTGGACCGTTCGGAGACGGTGTCCCAGAACATGGAGTCGGACCGGTCGACCAGGATCAGTGTCCGGCCCGGCAGGGACGGTACGTTGGCCAGGGAGTGGCCCAACGCCCTTTCCAGCGCGGCCGCCCAGCGCTGTGACGGCGCGTGCCGGTGGGCAGCCAGGTAGCGGAAGGGGAACTGCCGGGACCGGGCGACCTCGGTGGCGTCCGAGAGCCGCGCGGCGACCCGGGCCGCGACGTCGTCCGAGACCCCCGCCTCGTCGAAGTTCCGCAGGTTCCGAAGGAGCGCCATCGGCGCCATCGTGGGGATCACGGCCTCCCAGACGGCGGCGTCCATCGGCCCGTGGAGCCAGCCCGCCAGGGCCTCCCACGTCATACCCGCCGCGGCCAGCCGCTCGGAGCCGCCCGGCCCGGTCACCACCGCCCGCCGCTCGTCCGCAGGCGTCCCCATCAGCGCGCGGTGAGCGGTCAGCAGGTGGTCGTGGGCCGGCGCAACCGCCTGCTCCGGGTGGTGGCGGCGGTCCAGGGCATACCGGAAGAGCGCGCCCTGCCAGGGCTTGCCCGGGTCGGGGGAGGCGTGGACGAGGTTGAGTACGTCACCGAAGCGCAGGCCCTTGGAGGCGGTGTCGTACTTGAGCAGGGACCGGGACGTGTACAGCCGGCGTACACCGTCGGCGATGCCCCGCTTCACCGGCTGCGGTACGTTCCGCCCGTACGCCGAGATCCAGTGGGCGAGCAGTTCGCCGGGCTCGTCGGCGCGCTGGAGCACCGAGGCGATCACGGAGCGGTTGGACGGACCTGCGGACACCCCGGCCTCGAGGCGGGCTCGCACGTACGCGGCGGCGCCCACCAGGGACGCCGTGCGCAGGTTCCCCTCGCCGCGAAGCCAGCCCAGCAGGCCGGCCGTCCACACGGGGTCCTGGACGGCGAGTTCACCGACGAGACGGGCGTACCGGTCGTCCCGTTCCTCACCGCTCTCGTAGAAGGTCCGCTGGGAGACGAAGTTGCCGACCGCGAGCAGGAAGAGCTCCTCGCGGGGCTCCCGGACGAAGGCCGGGCCGCCCTCATAGGTGCGGAAATCCGGCCTGGCGGGCCCGTGAAGGAGCCGTTGTGCGGGCAGGGAGCGGGCGCCCGCCGAGACATGCGGGGCCACGAGCATCTCGGGCCACATCTTCGAGACGCGTGGGAAGTAGCGAGGCAGCGAATCCCCCCGGATTCAAAGAATTGGACAGCCCCGGCCAAATGGTCCGACGGGGCGAAGACGCCGCGCCCTCCGAGATCAAAGAGGCGGCGGCGTCACTTGTTTGTCAGAAGGAAGTAGCCGCAGCCGAGCGCATCGGAGGCGCGGTCGCGATGCCAACCTACAAGGGCCATCGGGCCGCACACCAGCGATTAACGCGGGCCCGCCTTGTACACAGCTTCCCCGGACCGGACTTGAGACACGCGCCAAGATCGTCCCATCGACGTACAGGCCGAACGATTCGCCAGGTGAACAGCGCGCTCTTCGATCAACTGGCCCGGCCAGGACGGCGATTGTTGTGCGGGTATCCGACCGATCGGCAGCTTCAGGCCTTCCTGCCTGTTGCCGCCACTGGCCAAGGAGTTCCCTTGAATCTTCGTCGTAAGGTGACCGGCGCTCTCGGTTCCGCCGCCCTCGTGCTGATGTCCCTCGGCGCGGTGACCGCCCAGGCGAGCCCCGCTGCAGCCGACCCGTGCGGCTTCTACGAGACCAGCTCCGACGCCTTCTACAACCACTGCACCTCCGACGGCTCACGCGTGATCATCCATGTCAGGGTCGCCTACGGCGCCGACTACGAGCGGTGTGTCGCGCCCGGCAAGACCTGGCTGGGCTCCGCCGACAAGATCCAGGGCGCTCACTACGTGGGCCGCACCTGCTGACAGCCGGGCACCTGGAAGAGCGCAGCAGGGCATGAGACAGCTCCTGCGGTGAACGGTCCGTGCGCCGAGGCCATGGGCCTGGTCGGCCCGTCGCTTCCCCGTGGCGGCGGGCCCACTCAGCGGACGATGGCTCGGCGGGTCGCCTGGGCCGTCGACGGTACTCGGGAGGGCGTTTTCGCAGGACCGGGCGGGCGTGGCTCACACTGTCAGTGGGACTCACACTGTCAGTGGGAGAGGGGAGGACGACCGTGCTGACCGGGGTGCGTGAGCAGCTGGGACGGGCCCTGCTCAACCGCGTCGCCGGCCCCGACGGAGCGGAGGTGCGGGCCCGCATTCACCACACGCCGGGCCCGCGCTGGTTCGGGCCGGAGCGGCCCATCCGCACGGTCCACGGTGACGCCTCGATGTTCATCGGCGGGCTGAGCGCCCTGCTGCTGCAGTCTCTTCATCCACTCGCCATGGCGGCGGTGGCCGGACACTCCGGTTACCGAGGTGACCCGTGGGGCCGGCTGCAGCGCACCAGCGCCTTCCTGGCCGTGACGACCTACGGCACCGCCGCGGACGCCCAGCGGGCCGTCGACCAGGTGCGCCACATCCACGAACGCATCCGCGGCACGACGGCCGACGGCGCGGCGTATCACGCGGCCGATCCCCACCTGCTCGGCTGGGTGCATGCCGCCGAGACGGACAGTTTCCTGCGGGCCCACGAACGCTACGGGGCGCGCCCGCTGGACGCGGTCGGCTACGACGCCTATGTCGCCGACACCGCGCGTGTGGCCGAGGCGCTGGGCGTGATCGACCCGCCCCGTGACCGCCGGGAGCTGGCCGAACGCCTGACCGCCTACCGGCCCGAACTGCGCGCCACGCCCGAGGCCCGCGCCGCCGCCCGCTTCCTGCTGTTCCAGCCTCCCCTGCCCGTTGCCGTACGGCCGTTCTACGGCGGCCTGGCCGCGAGTGCCGTTGCGCTGCTGCCGAGCTGGGCGCGCGGCATGCTGTGGCTGCCCCGGGTGCCGCTCATCGAGGACCTCACCGTACGTCCCGCCGGTCAGGTGCTGACGCGGACCATCCGCTGGGCCCTGTCTCCCATGCGCCCCTCCCGCCCGGTGTGATCGCTCGGTCGGCACCCGTCAGGCGGCCTATCGCCCTCGACGACACCCACCGGGCCGGCATCGGCGCACCGCCCGCCGCGCCTTCGTCACGGCGGTTCGGCTGACGGAGGCCGACACCTGTCCCGTCCCCGCCTGTGGTCATCGGGCCGGTGGCTCCTGTAGGCCGGCGGGGGCATTCGGCCGGATCACGCGATCCGGCCGGCCTTCGGGAATGCGGCAGCAGGTATCCGTGTTGCAGAGAGCGTCTGACATGTTCGAGTCAATCGACTGGGATGGCGGTGGAAAGGAGCCTGTTATGGCACGCAGCGGCACGCGGCCTGTTGTGAAGCTGAAGTCGACGGCGGGGACCGGCGTCACCTACGTGACCCGCAAGAGCCGGCTGAACGACCCCGACCGGCTGGTCCTGCGCAAGTACGACCCGGTCGCCGGCGCTCACGTCCTCTTCCGCGAGGAACGCTGACGCCCGCCTCCCGCCTACCGCCGCCCGGCGGTGGAGGCCGTGATGAAAGGACATCTCATGAGGCGTGGCATCCATCCCGTCTCCCGTGCGGTCGTGTTCCGCGACCGTACGTCTGGATTCGCCCTGCTGACCCGCTCCACCCTCGACTCACAGCGAACGGTCGAGTGGGACGACGGGAGCACCTACCCGGTGGTCGACGTCGAGATCTCGGCGGCGAGCCACCCGTTCTTCACCGGCACCTCGCGCGCAGTGGACACCGCGGGGCGTGTGGAGCGCTTCGAGCGGCGCTACGGCCCTGGCGCCGCCACCCACCCCTGACACCGGGCCCGCCGGCCCATCGGAAGGAGGACACCACGATGAAGGTGCGCAAGTCGCTGCGCTCGTTGAAGGCAAGGCCCGGCGCCCAGGTCGTGCGCCGACGCGGCGTGACGTTCGTGCTCAACCGCAAGGACCCGCGCTTCAAGGCCCGCCAGGGTTGACGGACCCGTGCGGATCATCCCGTGGCCCGGCCCCGCGATCACCGCGGGGCCGGGCCACGGGCATGCACGGGCATGGAGGGGGAGGCTGTCATGAGCCGTGGTGGGGCGGAGCGGGTGTGCCGGTGTCGAGGGCGGCAGCGCGCAGGGCGGCCGCCACCCGGAGGACGGCCTCGTCGGGCGAGCGGTGGGGGAGACGGGCCAGGAGAAGGCGCCGCTGTTCCTGGGGGCCGCCGTGGACGGGGAGGATGCGTACCCCAGGTGGTGCGGCGTGGGCGAGGGTGGCGGGGACGGTGGTCAACCCGCAGCCGGCGGCCACGAGATGGAGCTTGGCGAGCCAGTCGCGGGCGGTGTGCGCGATCTCGGGCCGCTCGTCCAGGCCCGGCCACACGCCCATCAGTCCGTCCTCCCCCGAGGTGGAGCCCGCGATCCAGCGCTGCCCGCGCAGGTCGGCCACGTCGACGAAGTCGCCGCGGGCGAGAGGGTGGGTCAGGGGCACCGCGAGGCACAGCGCGCGTTCGGTGAGGGTCTGCACTGCGAGCCGGGGCGACTCGGCGTCCGGTGGACGAAACGGCGGCGCCGACGCGAGAAGGGCCAGATCCAGACTGCCGGCACGCAGGGCGCGCACCAGCGCCGGGGTGCCGGCCTCGCGGCCGATGACGCGCAGGCCGGGGTCGGTGTGGTGGAGCGCCGACAGGGCTCGCGGCACCAGGACGGCGCCGGCGCTCGGGAACCATCCCAGGCGGACCGTTGCGGCCTGCCCGGGCATTCCCGACAGCTCGCGCCCGATGGCTTCGATCTCGGCGAGCACGATCGTCGCGCGGCGCAGGACGACGCGGCCGGCCGCGGTGAGCCGTACGCCGTCGCGTCGCCGTTCCAGCAGCTGCGCGCCCACGGCCCGTTCGATCGCCGCGATCTGCCGGGACACCGCCGACTGTGTGTAGCCCAGTGACGCGGCGGCTGCGGTGAAGGTCCCCTGTTCGGCCACGGCGCGGAAGACGCGCAACGCGGTCAGCGACACATCCGTGAAGTCCATGACGTTCACGCATATCAGCTGTGCCGGACTTTCGTTGGACTCATGGACCCGGCGTTTCTAGCGTGGCTCGTATGAACGCTTCGCGGATCGCCCTCGTCACGGGCGCCAACCAAGGACTCGGCCGCGCCCTCGTCGAAGGGCTGGCGGCCCGGATGAACCCGGACGACGTGGTCCTGCTCACCGGTCGCAGCCCTCAGCGGGTGTCGGACGCCGCCGGTGAGGTCGCCCGGCTGCCCGGCGTGCGTGCCCGCGTTGAGGGCCGGGTGCTGGACGTCACCGATACCGACGCCATCGCCCGCCTGGCCGAGGACCTGCAAGCCCGGTTCGGCGGAGTCGACGTCGTCCTCTCCAACGCGGTCGCCCGTGTGCTGCCCGAGGAGTCGCAGGCCGAGCGGGCCGACGAGTTCATCGACGTCTCCAACACCGCCACCCATGCGATACTGCGCTCCTTCGGCCCGGCCCTGCGCCCCGGCGGCCGGCTGCTCGTCGTGGCCAGCAGCCTGGGCACCCTCGGTCATCTCGACCCCCGGCTGCACCACTTGTTCGACGGCGCGAGCCTCGACCAGGTCGAGCGCGCGGTCGAGTCGTGGCGCAGCGCCATCCACGGCAGGACGGCGCGGCAGGCGGGCTGGCCGGTCTGGCTGAACGTGCCGTCGAAGGTGGCTCAGGTCGCCGCGGTACGCGCGGTCGCCGCCGAGCGCCGCGACCGCGACCTGGCCGCGGGCACGATGATCGCGGCCGTCTGCCCGGGCATGGTCGACACCGCCACCTCGCGTCCCTGGTTCAGCGACTACAGCCAGGCCCAGTCCCCGGCCCGCGCTGCCCGAGCCGTGCTCGACCTGATCTTCGCGGAACGCGTCGATCCGGCCCTCTACGGCGAGCTGGTCCGCTTCGGCAAGACCGTGCCCTGGCACGATGGCACTCCGTTGGTGGAACAGGACCGGATGCTCACTCCCTGAACGGCATCGCCCGCGCCTACGCATGCAGGCGTCGATCATCCGATCGGTGAAGCCGTCGAGGAAGAGTGTGCGGCAGTGATTTCCTCAAAGGACTTTGTACGTCAGCTCGTACAGAGACAAGGACAGCGCGCCGATTGCCTGCGTCCGTTCTCCAAGGCCGACCTCGGAGGGGATGATCTTCGCCCCTCCAATGAAGCTGACCTTGTCAGTTGCCTCATTCACTTCGTGCAGAACAACGTCGATCGGGGCTTGGTTGACGAACGGTACGAACCGCTCGTCGAACTCGAATACATCCCCTTCTCGCATTCTTACCTTTTCAAAGGTGCCGCCGTCACCTCTACTGACGAGGACCTCGTCCGCACCGTCCGGGTCCTGAACCCTTTTCGCCTCCAGAAACAGAAGCTTGGCGAAAGCTGCATCTACCATGGTGGTCCTCCCATACTCCCGTGTCGGGCCAGGCTGGGCGCCGGGCGGTCAGATGTCGTCGTAGACGGCGAAGCGGGCGGGTTCGACAACGCCTGCCTGCTTCAGGTGCTCGACCGTCGTTTCCATGCTGCTGAGACGCGATTGCAGAGCTTCGGCCTCGGGGTTGCCCGGCTGAGCGCGCAGGGCGAGCAGGGCCACAGGATGATGGTCGTGCTCGCCTGCGGGTCCGCTCCACGGGGGGTCGAAACTCCACGGAACCGGCTGTCCTGTGAGCTCGTTGGCAGCCATCCAGTCGTCGATCCGGGCGTCCACCCAGCCGTGGAGCTTCCAGAAGATCGGGTTCACGTGGGCGGAGTAGGTGTCCGCGAGCCAGTTGTAACCGGAGTCGTCCCACTGGGGATCGACGCTGAATGCGTCCCCGCCCGGCCGGTAGGAAGGCATTGCGGCTGACCAGCGCAGATGCATCCGGTTGTGGATGCCGAACTCGATCCTCGCGCCGAGGCGGCGGAGTGTCATCTGACGGAGCTTCGCCGGGGCGGTGAACTCCGCCTCCCACTGGCGAATCCGATCGAACGACTCCTGGGTCTTGGCGTTCCGGATGACGTCGGTGGTATCGCTGTCACCCGGGACGTCAAAGGGGGGCGGGACCGGGTATTCAGTGTCCTCCGGGGGCGGAATCGTCGGCCATCCCTCGACACGAGGATGCTGCGGGTCGCCCAGCTGGGCAAGAACCTCGTTGACCGTGGCGATCATCTGCCGGTGCATGAACAGGAAGTCCTCGCCCGAGCCATTGTCGAATTCGACAGAGGGTATCCCGGTGACAGGGTTCGGCGCAGTCAGGGAAGGGCGCGGCGGCTCCCAGCCGTGGTGATGGAACACCTCCTGCGCCTCCGGTGTCAGACTCGCCCAGGAGTCACGTGCCGTGTGCCACAGCATGTGGTGCAGGCGCATGGCCCGATCGGCCATGGCGTCGATGACGGGCTTGGGAAAGGTGTTCATCCTTTGGCTCAATCTTCTCTGGAGTCAACAAGAGGTACGGGGCGCGGAGTTATGGCGTCCGTGCGGAGTCCTGAGACGGGCAGATGGCAGATCAGTCAGGGAAGGCGAGTCGGTCAGGGCCGTTCAACGCCGCTCGTGGGACGACGCGCGTCCGCAGGTGTGCTCAACTCGACAGGCCGTGGACGAGCGCCGCCACGGGCAGGTGCGTCATGACTCGGAGTACGGCGAAGTTCGTCTTCCGTTCCGCGTTCCACTGTGACGCAGAACCTCTGTCGGCGCATCCGGGTGCAGAGCCTTGGCCGGATGGCTGGTTCGAGTCCCCTTGGTGGCCTGGGCGGACGTGTGCTCCAACGGTCTTGGACACCACGTCTGCTCCGCCGGCTGCTCTCCAGCTCGTCAGCCCGACGCGGCCGTGCTGGACGCACGACGGGTCATGGGATCGGCGAAGCGGCGAGACCAGAACGGGTGGTTCCTCCAGCGGGTCTCCTGTCGGTGGATCATGTGGTGGTGCTGGCGGTATGCCGTGTAGGCGGCGTCCACACGACGTTCGTAGCCGGCCAACGCTGTCATGTCACCACGCATGTGTGCGTCCAGCGCGCGTGCGGCGTTCAGCCCCGTCACGAGGGCGGTCAGGATGCCCTGCGAGGACAGGGGATCGAAGGCGGCCGCTGCGTCTCCCACGGCGATCCAGCCCTCACCGTGCAGCCGGTCCAGGCGGGCACTGGATGCGGGCGCGCGCTGCGGCGCGCTGTCGGGAAGCAGCTCGTGCCGACGTACCTGGGCACTCACGTGGACCGTGCGCAGTGCTCGTTGGTGGAACCTCTCCGCCGTCATTGGCCGTGCCCCGGGCAGGTCGGCGTCGGTGAAGAAGACGACCATGCGATGGCGTGAGGGCAGCAGAGTGGTGTACCACCAGCCGTCCCGGTCGGCTTCCACCAGGGACCGGGTGTCAGCCACGCCGAGAGCAGGGCTCAGGGTGAGGTGGGTGGCCAAGAGGCGGTCACCGGTGACGCGGCGGGCGCCCAGGCGGATCGCCACTGCCGCGGTGCGGCCCGTTGCGTCAACCACCCACGTGGCCTGCACGGCCCGGGCACCGGTGGGTCCGCGAAGCAGCATGCGCCAGCCGCCGCGGGCGCGCAGCGGAGCGCGCACGACGGTGCCCTCGACGAGGTCGGCTCCCGCCGCCCGGGCTGCAGCGCGCAGGCGGTGATCGAACAGTGCCCGGTCCAGGTGCCAGCCGTGCCCGTAGGGGTCTCGCAAGGAATCGACGGTGCGCAGGTCGGATTCGCCCCGGGAGGAGAGGGTGCCGTAGCTGGGCAGATGGCCGCTGCCGAGGATCGTGTCATGGATGCCGAGGTCCTTGAGCAGCAACGCGGCCACGGAGACCAGGCATTCACCGATCTTGGCCGGCCGGGTTCCTGCGTCAGCGAGCAGGACGCGGTGCCCGCCGCGGGCAAGCGTGAGGGCCGCGGCGGACCCGGCCGGCCCGCCCCCGGCGACGACTACGTCGTAGCGGTCGCCGGTCATTGCCATTCGTGGAAGGGGTCCAGTTTCTCCAGGTAGCCCACCGATACCTGCTCCGGCGTATAGCTGGTGCCCTCGATTGCTGCCGTCACGGCCCGGCTCATCGCCGCATCCGCCGCGGCGCCGGAGATTCCCGGTGCTCCCAGCTGCGGTACATGTACGTTGACCAGGTTGTTGTCGTCATGAGCCTCCTGCAGCGGCGGCTGCGGGGGAGACTCGACGAGGATCGAGTCCGGGAACTTGCCGTCGCCGACGGTATATCTGCGTTCCTCGACGATCCCGAATTTCCACCACAGGTCGGTCATCTGTTGCAGCTGTTGCGTCTTGTCCGTGGCGGTCAGTCCGCGCAACCAGACCGCACGGCGCTCGAAGGCGTCCGCCCGCTCCTCGTCGCTGCCCGCCGCGTTGACCTTTTCGAAGTCGACTGCCTTCAGCACGTGGTTGGGAACGTGGGCAGGCCAGAAGGTCGGCAAGTAGGGGCTGTAGCGGGCGTCGATGTTGTTCTGGAGCTCGTAGCCGGAACGGCACCCTGCGGTGTCGGTCTGCCAAGGGGCGGCCATCCACCGCGTCAGGTCCCCGGGCCCCTGCGCGTAGAGCGGACCGCGCGACGACAGCGCGATGTCGGGGGTGAGGTAGTCCCCGTAGTCCGGTTCCGGCGGGTCCTGCGCGGTGCGGTGGCGGACGCGGAACGGCTCGCTGTACATGGTGTCGTGCCGCATCGGCCAGGTCACCTCGCACCCAGGGTGGAAGGCATCGGCAGCACAGTCTTCCAGCGCGGAGCGGTCCAGCAGGCCCGGCTGCGCGGCGACAGGCGCGTCCCCGAGCTCGGTGATGGTCTTCTTGGTCCCAGCCGTGAAGTCGCCCAGAGCCCACTGCCGCATCATCCGGTTCTGGGTCTCGGAGAGCGCCAGGTGCTGCAGGTCCGATCGTGGGGGTACGGCCATGCCGTCGCCGTAGATCCATGGCCAGGGCGTGGGGGATCGCCCGTCGCGCTCGTAGTCGCGAAGCATGTTGTAGATCTGCGTGCGGAGTTCTTCATTGCGCTCGGACGGATCGGACAGACGGGCGCGCATCCTCTCGTCCAGGAAATAGTGCGGCCCGCCCCACCCGAACTGGGCAGCGAAACCTCGATTGACCCACTGCAGATTGCAGAAACGGGCCAGGATCGGCTCGATGTGCTCCGCGTAGGTGATGTCGGCAGGGAAGGGAAGCGCGCCGTTGTTGACGAACACGTCGTGGAGCAGGTCATACACGGTGCGCACGGCCTTCACCGCGGGCGCGTAGTGCGGAGGCCCGACGATCACCCAGGCACCCGCCGCTTCGATCACCTGGCCATTGTCCAGGATGACCCTCGCGGTAACCGGTCCGTCGGAGATGTCGTCGTACCAGGTGTCGTTGTTGGCGATTCCGGTGATGGGCTTGCCCGCCCATGAGCCGCACTTCCCCATCCCGCCGAGGAACAGCAGTGATCCACCCTGTTGACCGCGCAGATCGCCCAAGTGCGTCTTGTGGCCCATGATCTGTCCCAGGACCTGGGCGGTCTGTTGCTGCGCCGCTGACACGCTTTGTGGCGCCGGCATGTTGATCAGCTTGCCGTGGTCCTGCACGTCGGCGTTGCGACGACCGTACTGCCGACGCTTGAGCCGTCTGCCGTCCGGTACGTCCAGCGGCAGGTGGAACTGATACCAGGCCGCCTTCTTGTTGGCCACCTGGACCGTCCACACGATGTCCTTGATGCCGTCGCGGCCCGGGACGGCTTCGCGCACCGCCTGGCCGGCGCCGTTGTACTCGTAGATGCGGAAGCGTGCCGCCTGCCGTTTGATCCTGCCCTCGGCATCTCGGAAGCCCCCCTCGGGGCTGGCCGGCTGGTCCGGCACCTCCGGGCCGATGAAGTCCTCCGTGCTGTTGCCGACCCGCGCGATTCCGATCGCCGGATGAATCTTGAACTTCGCCCCGTTGCCGGCCACAGCCACCTCCGTAGACATCCCGCGTTGCCAGGACAGAACGTAACGAGTGCAGCGAGCCCACGGATGCAAGGCATACACACAGAGGACATATTCACGCATTGGGCTGAGGAGGCGTCTGTTGGTGATGGGCCGCCGACTCCGGTCATGCGGTCGCGGTAATCCTAAGCGTCGTCGCTGCCTGCACACCGGTCTCGCCCAGTAGCTCCACCAACGCCGCGTTGAAATTCTCGAGCCCGTCAGCCTCCAGATGGGCGATGATCTCGCCGGGGACGATCTTACGCGCCAACACCTTGCAGCCACCAAGGCTGTGATGCGTCAGGCGCTCGAGCGCGACGTCACCGTTAGTCGGCTCGACCTCGAACAGAACATATGCGCGTGCCACCATTTCCGTTCACCTCATTTCATTCCCGACGCCCGGTTCGCTCCATGGAGGACCTCAACTGCCTGGGCAAATTAACACCGTCGTTCTCCGGTTTCCGTGAGGCGCGGTCGTGTGGCAGAGCGATGGGCCGGTCCAGCCCTTTTGCACCCGCCGCTCGGCACGGCTCTCATGGGGCAGGCGCATGCACACTTCTGGCATCGCCTCACCCGGCTTCCCCGGGACAGTGAGGCCTGACGTGCCGTCAGTGCGGGGTTCTCCACCGTCTTTCCTGCCGGTAAAAGCGTGACTCGTTGACCAGTTGATATTTGAATCGGGGACATGGGTTGGGTGACGTGGCTACCGGAGGAAATTCGACCCGTCCGGTGCACATAATGGAGGGTCGATCGCAGGGTCGAAGGAGGCGCTCATGGCCACCGCGGAATATGTCTTCCCATCGGAAACAGACTATCTGGGACAGCTTGAGGAAGCCGCGGCGCGCTTCGCGGGCAGGACCGCGGCGCGAGAGGAAACACGCCGGGTCATCGAGCGTCGGGGGGTGCTGTACGCCGACGAGCCCGGCCGGGTCAGGAAGCGGCTCGCTCGCCTGAACGCCGACTGGTCACTCGCCACGGCCATCGAGCAGACACAGACGGAGCCTGCGGCGACGACCGGCAGTACGCTGCCGCTGACCCCCGACGAGATATTCGGTGCCGACGTGCTCGGACTGGAACGCCTTATGGGACGCAACGACCTGATCGGCGTGGCTTTCCTGGAAGGCGGGCACCTGGCCGCCCGGTCCGTCGGGCGCGTGACCGTCACGGCTCCCGGCGGCGGGCACCACGGAACCGGTTTCATGGTGTCCCCTTCGCTCCTGATGACCAACAACCATGTGCTGCGCAGCCCTGAGGAAGCGGAACGCGGCGTCATCGAATTCGACTTCCAGGCAGGCATCGACGGGCGCCCATTGGCCCCCGTGGCCTTTTCGCTGGAACCGCAGAGGTTCTTCGCGACCGACCGCGATCTGGATTTCAGCGTCGTCGCCGTGGCCCGGCACGGTCAGCAGGGCGCACAGCTTGCCGATTTCCACTGGCTGCCGCTGGACGGGACGCAGGGCAAGGTCATTCTCGGTGAGTTCGTCAATATCATTCAGCACCCCAACGGCGAACCGAAACAGTTCGCGCTGCGGGAGAACGTGATCGTCGACGTGCTGGACCGGTTCATCCACTACGCAACGGGCGCCACGCCGGGCACCGCGGGATCGCCGGTCTTCAACGACCAGTGGGAACTCGTGGCGATGCATCACTCGGTCGTACCCAAGACCGATGGCGACGGCCATCCCCTGGCCATCGACGGGACGCCCTGGCGGCCCGGCATGGGCGAGCACCGGCTGGCGTGGAAGGCCAACGAAGGAGTGCGTATCAGCTGCGTGCTCCAAGCGCTGAGCCGACTCACGCTGACGGGTACAGCGGCCCGACTGCGGGACGAGCTGCTGCAGATGTCGGGCCCGCAGCCGTCGGGGGAAGGCCTGCGTCCCGCGCCGACGGCGGCACGGCCGGCCGTCGACGGATCAGTGCCCAACGGTTCGGCACACACCGCCACCGGTGCCGCAGTGGAGGTCACCGTGCCGCTGCGGATCACCCTTGGCGTTGAGGTCTTGGGGGCACGACCGGCTCCTGGCGTGTCAGCGTCCGGCATGGCTTCGATCGCGACGGCCGCCGGCCCGGCTGACCTTGGGTCACCGAGCCCCGTGGCGGGGAGCGTCGACAGCAGCTTCGCCGCCGATGCCGCCGAACGGGACCTGAACGCTGCCCTGGTCAACCTCCGGCTGGGGCAGGAGCGTGTCTACTACGACGGGAACGCCGACCGCGCCGCGCGAGACGCCTACTACGCGGGCATCGACGCCGGGACGGACGGCGATGCTCTGAGCCGTGCGCTCACCGAGCTGCTGGAGGACACCCACGTGCGCCGCCCCTCGTACAAGCCCGGGCGGATGCTCTATCCGTGGGTCGACCTTCACCCCGACCGTCTCCTGCGCAGCGTCTACTCCGACTTGACCTTCACGGCGGAGGAACTCATCCGCGCCGACGCCGCTGCCCAGGCGGCCCGGCTGAGGGGACTGCAGGAGGTCCTGCTGCGCGAGAGCACGGCGGGCACAGCCGACCTCGCCGCGGAGCTGGACGCCCTCGAGGCGTCGGCGCCCTTCAACTGCGAGCATGTGGTGCCGCAGTCCTGGTTCGCCAAGCGGGAGCCCATGCGCGGTGACCTGCATCACCTCTTCACATGCGAACCGAAATGCAACAGCTTCCGTGGCAACTTCCCGTACACCGACTTCCCCAACTTCAACGAGGTCCTGCTGGAGAACTGCGGCATGCGCGAGAAGACGGGGTTCGAGCCCCAGCACAACAGGGGGGCCGTTGCCAGAGCCACCCTGTACTTCTTGCTCCGCTACCCCAAGGTCATCGGTGACACGCCGACAGAGTTCCCTGAGGAACGCCTACCCGTCCTCCTCGACTGGCACAGCAGGGAGCCTGTGACCGAGTACGAGCTGCACCGCAACGCGGCGATAGCCGAGATACAGGGCAACCGCAATCCGTTCATAGACCACCCCGAGTGGGCCCAGAAGGTCGATTTCTCAAGAGTGTGGCCCTGAGCGGCGTGCCGTCACATTCGGAATGCAGGCGGTAGGCGCCGCCAGTGAGGACGACTGTTTGGGTGGTGAGCCGATCGTCGAGTGAGTGGGCCGCGAGCCGCCGGGGAGTGAGCGGGGACGGCTGGGACCATTGCGGATGGAGAAGCTGCCCGGCGGCGGAGTGAATAGGCTGCCGCTGGTGATCGCCGCCTCGCTGAGCTCCGGCTCGCACGCCCGTCGGCCGCCGATCTGAGGCGTTCCTGGGAGTGCCACTCCCCACAAGGTCGGCACGAAGTCCCGCCACGCCGGTGGTTGCGCCGCCAGTCGGGGCCACGGACGCCCCGGGCGCGTGCTGTGAGCGGTGTCTGCCCGCACTGTGCCGCGTCGGCCCCGTTCCCGTACGTGCCAAGGCCGGCCCGGATCTTACGGCGGTTTGCTGCAGGGGCTCACCGACGGTTTCCATTACGGTCATGCATATCACCGTAATTAGTACATCTCTCTGTATGTGAGGAGACCGTATGCCCGACGAGCACCTCAATCGAGTCGATCCGGAGCGCCTTCAGCTGTCTCGCGCGGTTTCCCAGGTGGTCAAGCAGGCAGCCACGATTCTCCAGCAGGAGGTGACCGACGGTTCGGGTCGCGCCACGACCATGCAGAAGAAGTACGCGGCGACGAAGAAGGTCGACCCCAACGAGTTCCAGCTGTTGAGCAGCCGGGTTCGCAAGGACGTGCACGACCTCATCGCGATGGCCGCCGAGATGTTCACCGAACTCAAGACCAACGAGGTCCAGTCGCTGGTGTCGCGGATGGCCACCGACGCGCACGACGTGGTCGACACCACTATGAACCTCGTCGAGAACGCGCCCGCGACCGCCAAGACCTTGGCGAATCTGGGCTTCACCACGCCGCCGTCCCCGGGGCCCACGCCGGCCACCGGTGACACGCCGACGTCGGATGCCGCACCGGATTCCGGTGACGAACCACCGCGGCCCAGCGCCTGAGAGGGGCGATCCATGACCGCTGAACCGGGCGTGGGCCTTGGCCCTTCAGCCGTGGAGTCCGTTCTCGCGCGCTACCGCGACCTGACGATGGCGCGACTGCTGTCCGAGATTCCGGACTCCACGGAGGACGAGCTGTACAGCCTCGTGCGCGACTATCCCAGCCGATCCGGCAAGGGACTGCGCCCGGCTCTGTGCCTGGCGGTGTGTCGGGCCCTCGGCGGCGACATCGAGAAGGCGATCGACTCGGCGGTCGCCATCGAGCTCACCCACAACGCGTTCCTCATCCTCGACGACGTGCAGGACGGCAGCGAGATGCGACGCGGTGCGCCGACGCTGCCCGCTCAGTACGGCCTCGGGGTCGCGGTCAACGTCGGCAGCGCGACCAATCTCCTGGCGCTGCAGCACTTGATGGCCAACCGTTGGGCACTCGGCCCGAGTCTCGCGTGGGCGATTCTCCAGGAATCCGCGCTGATGATGCGTCATTCCCTTGAAGGACAGGCGATCGAGGTCGGCTGGATCCGGAACAACGTCTGCGACTTGGTCGACGACGACTACTACCGGATGTGCATGAAGAAGTCGTCTTGGTACACCTGTATTCATCCTTGTCGCGTCGGTGCCCTCGTGGCCGAGGGCAAACACAGGGCGACGGACCGTTTCGACCGCTACGGCTGCTACCTCGGTGCCGCGTTCCAGATCCAGGACGACCTGCTCAATCTGACCGGCCACTGCTCGCGGTACGGCAAGGAGATCTCCGGGGATCTCTGGGAGGGCAAGCGCACGCTCGTCCTCATCGAATACATGCGCCGCTGCACCGCCGCCCAGCGGGCACAGATGGAGCGCTTCCTGGGCAGGACTCGCGCCGCCCGCACTGAGGACGAGGTGCAGTGGGTGCGCGACGAACTGCTCGCGTCGGGCTGCGTCGAGACCGTACGGGCCAGGGCGAGAGCCCTCGCCGACGAGGCTCATTTGGAGGCGCGCAAAGCGTTCGACGACAATCCCGACTCCGAGGACAAGCAATTCCTGCTCGAGCTGCCGTTCTACATGGTGGAGCGGGACAGCTGAACCGCCTCAGTCCTCGTGTCCGACGGGCGGCATCTGGGTGCCCGCTCGGCAGCCGGTGAACGACGCGTTGGGGGAGATAGAGGACCTGGGGTGCCGCTGCGTCCGCCGTCTTCTCGTCGGCCTCCACGAGCGCGTCGTACTGCACGGCTCCGTTCGCGCGGGAGAACCTGAACGACCAGGCGAGACGGACGTCGTCGCCCATGTAGAAGTAGACGAGCCGAGCGGGGATGGCCTCGTCGAAGGCGCCTTTGTCGAACGTCATCGGCTGGTCGTTGCGAGCCTGGGAGCTGAGGCGGCGGAAGCCGTCCGAGATGTCCAGGGCAGGCAGTTCGTCAAGGCCGGACGGGCCTTCGACCCTGATCGCTTCGGCGGCCTTCGCGGCGCCGGCGGCCAGGGCTGTCGCGACCGGTGCTGCCGCCATCGTGGGAGAGTTTCTCGCCACGCTCGCCGTGTCGCCGACGACCCTGTCGCCATACCTTGGGAACCATGCCCCGCACGTCGATGCCGCTGAGTGTCTGCTGGAGGCTGACCACGCGCATGCCGCCGCTCGTGGACGTCACCTTCGGATCGGCCTCGAACTCGGCGGGCTCTCCGGCGGCGTCTGCGCCCGACCGGTCGGCGAGGCCGGCCGGTGCGCCCTCTACCCCCGCTTGTCGATCAGCTGTGTCATGACGTGTGCTCCTGTCACGGGCGCGAGGCCCGGCTCTGGCTGCCTCGTGGGGTTACAGGCCTGCGAGGGTGAGAGCGGTCGCCGTGACGGAGCGGGCGACCGTGGCCGCGAACTCCGGGTTGTGGTCCTGGTCGACGAGGGTGTCTCCCGGGGTGTGGTACTGCCTGGTGCCCGTACCGGGCCCGCCGTCCGCGGCGAAAATGTCCTCGGAGACGGCGATGGCCGCCCACCCCCGCTCGTGGAAGCTGGCGTGGTCGCTCCGCCCGATCGCCGGATCGGAGGGACCCGTGAGCTGTTGGACCGTCACCATGGAGTCGATGGCGGGGACGGTGTCTGCGACGAGCGCGCCCAGTGCGTCGGATGCGCCGACGACCGGACCCGGCACCGCGGAACCGGCATGGATTTCGACGGTGGGCGTGCTGCCCTGCTGGAGACCCGCGATCATGTCCATCTGGAAGACACCGGCGATGCGGTCGTCCGCTGCTGCGGCGGCCCGCGCGTAGAACTTGCTGCCGACCAAGCCCTGCTCCTCGGCGTTGAAGAGCACGAAGCGCACGTTCCGGGTCGGTGTCCTGCCCTCAGCGACCAACTGGTGCAGGCACTCGGCCGCGGCCATGACGGCGGCGGTACCACTGCCGTCGTCGTCGGCGCCCGGTGCGGGGTCCACGGTGGGGTCGTAGGGGCGCGGGTCGCCGTTCTCGTCGACGAAGTCACCGCTGGAAGCTGTGGAGTCCAGATGCGCGGTGATGAGAACCGTGGAGTCCGCCCCGGCTGCGCCCTGCTCGGCCTCCACGTTGAACAACCGGCGTCCGCGCCACCGGAACCGGTGCAGTCGCACCCTCAGGCCGAGGTCCTGGAAGCGGTCCGCGAGCGCCTCCACGACTCGGGGGTTGTCCGCGGCGGACGCGTCACGGCTGCGCACCAGCAGCGCCTCGCTGGCGCTGAGCGGTTCGACACCGGAGATGCGCGCGACGTGGCCGCGTAGTACCTCGGGGGTCACGGCCGCCCGTACTGCGGCGATCGTCTCCGGGGAGGGGCGGGTGACACCCGCTACCGACGCGGGTGGGCCCGGCTCCGCAGTGCCTCCCGTAATGCTTGCGGCCAGTCCCTGTGCCCATGCCTCGCCGGGGCGGGAGAGGAGCGCCGGGTCCGGAAGCAGTCGCTCGGTGTGGCCGGGCTTCGCGCCCGGCAGGTGGACGTCCTCGATCGGAGCGCCGGCGGGTGCGGCGACGTAGACACCGCCCGGCGCCGGGCCCAGGGGGAGGAGCGGCGCGGCCGTGAAGCCGGCGAGTTCGTCCGCGACGACGCCGAAAGCGGACGTGGCGCGTGTCGTCGCCCTGTCCGGGATGTCCGCGAAGCCCTGACCGGGAGTGAGGTGGCGGTCGTCGCGGACCAGGAAGGCCGCCGTGTCCTCCACCGGCCCCCGCAGGTCGACCATGAACCCGGCCTGCTCGAGTGCCGCGGCGCCGCGCATGCTCGCCATGGCCAGCACGAGCCGCGCGGAGGCGATGTGCACGGGAACGACCTCGGTCTCGTTAACGACCGCTTCCAGAGCGGGCAGCCCTCGGTCCTCGGGCAGTTCGATCCGTGCCCAGAGGACGGGACGGTCTTCCAGGGCGGCGCCGGTGAACACGGGGTGGGCCGCCGTACGCATCCCGGCCTGTCCGGCGAACGCGCGCTCCATGGGGTCCTCGCCCACGAAGACGCACTCGCCGGCTGCTGAGGCCGGGACCCCCTCGGCCGCCGTGCCGGCGACCGCCTCGTCGAAAATCTCCCGGCTGTTCTTGGGGCCCCAATGGATGAGCGCCTCGTCCGTGAACCGGCCGGGGAACGCCTCCCGCAGGGCTGCCGCGGCCCGCTCGGCGTCGCCTTCCCTCGAACCCGGGTTGGAGATGACGCCCTTGCGTACGTCGAGGAAGGCGTCGAGCACGGCGAGGACGCGGGGTCGGGGCAGCAACGTCAGCGAACCGTCCGCCTCCTCCCGTGCATCCGCCAGGGTCGCTCCTATGTCGAAAAAGAGCACGGGCATCTCGGTGCCTCCATGAAGTGAACCGGTCCGAAATCGGCACGTGACGGAGCGAACGTCAACTCCTCTGCGGGCATGCGCTCCCGACCACTCCATCGTCTGCCTACGGTTGCGCTCTCGCATCCCGGGATGTAAGCGAATTCCGTTCAGCTTCGGACAGCTGAAGAAGCAACGGAGTGCGAGTGCCCCGGCCCCGGCGGAAGGCGCGCGGGATCACTAGCCAAAGCTTGATCACCCTCAGCGACCACTCCTCGCGATCTGTGCAAGGACCGGAAAACTCGCCGACATCTTCAGAGGCCCACCGGCCCACCGGCCCACCGGCCCACCGGCCCACCGGCCCACGCGCTCTCGGGCGACATCCGAACTCATCGGCAAGTGACGCTCGTTGCGACCTGCGCGGCCGATCTCCTGGATCTGGCCATGCAGACGCTCCAGCAGTAGCCACCAGACTGGGTCTACCGCGTGCATCCGCGCAGGGATCTGAACCGGATGCGGAGCAGGGGAGTGGTCGGGCATCACCCGATCCGTGCTGAGTGCACCGACACGCGGGCTCAGCCAGGAGAGGGCAGGGCGCTTGCAGGAGTTCAGGGGCCTACCGAGCGGCTGGCACGGAGGCGGCGGGCAAGACGATGCAGGCGAGCATGAGTGCCTGGACGGCGGGCGAGCTGACGCCGAGGGTTGGGGTGGCGGGCGGCCGAGCAGCCCGCGCAGACACGCTGCCGGAAGCTCTCACCTGCCTCAAGAACGACGCATAGACGCGGGTATGCAAGTAGACAACGCGAGCCGCAGGGACGACGATCGCCCAGGCCAGGCTGAGCACCGTGCTCAGGTAAGCGAAGGCGGCTGTGGTCCGGGCTGGACCGGGGGCAGAGGCTGGGTGCTCCGCCGCTCTCCGTGGCTGTGGCGTCTTTCCGAGCTCCCAGTTGGTGAGGATCCTGTGTCGCCTGGACCCTTCAACTGGCCCGGGGGCGGCGTGCACTCGGGCCACTTAAGGGGCCTTGCCCCTTTTTCATCCGGGGGCTCGGGTGGTGTGATGCTTTGGTCCTAGGTCTTAGGCCGGTGGTGAAGTGGTCGGCGGGACCGGAGGATTGGTGATGTGGAATCTTCCGGTTTTGATGTGGACGCTTTCCTGCAGCAGCCGCTCACCGCTCGTATCGCGACGAGCGGGCCGACGGTGCGTCCTGTCTGGTTCCTCTGGGAAGAAGGAGCCTTCTGGACCTTGACCGGCCCGTGGGCCCGGTTGTTCGACCGCGTGAGGAATGACCCGAACGTCGCTCTCGTGGTGGACGAGTGTGATCTCGCGACGGGGTGTGTCCGGCAGGTGATCGCTAGGGGCCGGGCCGAGCTTGTGCCCTTTGATGTGCCCAGGGGGCGCCGCAAGCTTGCCCGCTATTTGGGTGCGGACGAGGCTTTGTGGGACGAGCGTTTCGTGCACTACCTGCATGACGATCCGGGCGAACGAGGCACGATGTGGTTGCGTTTGGTGCCTGCCTCGCTCACCGCGCGGGATCTCAGTTACTCCGTTGCGAGGTGATGGTGGATTTCGTGCCGTCGTTCTCCTGTGCCTTGATGCGGGCGAGGCGGCGAACCAAGTTCACCCCGCGCAACTGCTCCCCCCGCATTGCAGCGCGCCAGGGAAGATCGGGCCGGGGCTGATCTCCGGAGGACCGGTGGCGCCAGCCATTCTTCCGTTCACTGCCGCCGCGAACAGAACCGTCCGGGCGCGGGTCCTCTTCAAGCCGACCGGCAGATAGATGCCCGGAGGAGTCCAGCCGGGCGATTTCGGGTGCGCGCCGTTCTTGAACGGCATGCCTCTTGCCTCCTGTCCCCGCCACTGGAACGCCGACGACGCCGCGGCCGACGGCTGCACACGCCATTGCGAGCCCTCAGCGGACGAGGCCCCCGCCACCGTTCGTCGTGGCCGGGCCGACGTTGTCGTACGGTTCCGCCCTGGGGAAGCCCCGCTGTCAGTGCCGCCTGGCATGCTTCTGATCATGTTCGACGGACTTCATGACATCGACTGGGCGTCGATGCAGCACGCGTACGGCTCGGCCGAGGAGGTCCCGGCGCTGCTGACGGCGCTGCGCTCCCCGCACGCCGAGGAACGCCACAAGGCCCTCGACCGCTTCTACGGCGCGGTCCACCATCAGGGCAGCGTGTACCCGCCCACGGCAGCCAGCCTTCCCTTCCTGTTCGAGCTGGCTGTCGATGGCGCCACGCCTGACCGGCCGGCCGTCGTCGCGCTGCTGGTCAGCATCGGCCGGGAGTCTCTGGACCGGGGCTTCGAGGACGACGGCACCGAGATCGAGTACTACCCACCGATGGGCTGCGCGCAGGCCGTCGCCTTTCTGCGCGAGCGGGAGGCGGAGTTCGCCGGACTCGCCCGCGACCCCGACCCGGACGTGCGCCTGGCCGCGGTTCCCGGGCTCGGGCTTTTCCTCGATGACGCCGGACGGGCCGCCGCGCTGCTGCGTGAGCGGCTGGCCGCCGAGCGCGGCATCGCGGTGCGGCTGCGGATCGTGGAGGCGGCGGCCACCCTGGCATTGCGCCTGCCGGCGGCCTCGCAACAGGTGAGGGACTGGCTCGCCGGGCTCGCCGCCGACCCGGCCCAGGATCCGGCGAGCCGGCTCGCGGCTCTGGTCCAGCGGGCCCGCTGCGCCCCGGACGAGATCGGCGACGACGTCGTGCCGGCCGCCGTCGGGCTGCTGCGCGAAACCGCCCGCGCCATACCCGTGCGGCCCATCGCGCCGGCCCCGAGCCGCCCGGCAGCGTCCACGGATGGAGTTGCGCCCCAAATCGTCGCCGCCTTCGAGGATCTCGACCGGCACACGCGCGTGTACGCACCGACCACTGCCCTGCTGCGTTCGTTC
This sequence comes from Streptomyces sp. NPDC049627, assembly GCF_044465645.1. Classification (NCBI taxonomy): domain Bacteria; kingdom Bacillati; phylum Actinomycetota; class Actinomycetes; order Kitasatosporales; family Streptomycetaceae; genus Streptomyces; species Streptomyces sp. NPDC049627. The sequence continues at coordinate 212,916 of NZ_JBITLW010000015.1, forward strand.
CACGAAGCCCTGGGGGCTCGGGTGCCCGAGCGCACCACGGTGCTGGCCGAGCAGCTGAGCAGCCCCGACCCCGGCTCGCGCCTGGACGCGGTCCGTATGAGCGGGGAGCTGATGCGGATCTGGCGCGGGGACCACACCCGCCTCCTCATGCTGGTCGCCGACCAACTCCCCACGGCCGACCAGGAGGTCGCCGCCGAGGCTGCGGCCGTCCTGGAGTCCTGCCACCCGATCGCAGCCCCGGCCCGGGAGGCACTCGCCGCGCACGTCGACGCCCAACGCGCGGCGCACGGCCCGGGCGTATGGGCCGCACCGCAGGCGCTGCTGCGAAGAAGCCACCAGGAGGCCGTCCGTGCCTTGGCGCGCCTCGGTGACGCTCGCGCGCTGCCGAGTCTGCTGGCCGGGCTGGACAGCGGCGTCGACGCCTGGCGTGCGATCCAGGTCGCAGGGCATCTGCCGCAGGCCGCGGACCAGTTGGTGCCACGCCTCTGCGACCACCTGCGCCGGACCGACCTCTCCCAGCAGTGGTCCGAGATGAGCGCCAATGCGATCCTGTCCGCCCTGGCCGCGCTGGGCGACCCGGCCGCGGTTCCTGTGCTTGTGGACACGCTCGGCGCCGCGGTGCGCCACGAGCAGGACCGCGTCACGCGATCGGCCTTGAAGGCGCTGGGGGCGTTCGGCCCGGCGGCGACCGGCGCACGGGACACGATCCGGTCGCTGACCACCTCCACCGACGCGCACGTACGGCCTGCCGCCGTCACCGCGCTGTGGCACGTCGGCGGTGACCTGGCCGAGGTCATGCCGCTCCTGCTCGACCTCCTCGACGACCGCATCACCTTCCGGATCAGTGACGCGGCCGATCTGCTCGGCGAAATCGGCCCGCCCGCCTCCGCAGCTCTGCCGCGCCTGCGCAACCTCCTGACGCACGACTACGAATGGGTACGGGTGCATTGCGCGGCCGCGCTCTGGGACATAGGCGGCGAGGCCGAGGCCCCGGCCGTCCTGGACGCCCTGTTGCAGGCCATGACCCAGAACCCCGCGACGGCCAACCACGTCGTGGCCTGTCTCGACCGCATGGATCTCCTCGCGGCACCGGCCCTGCCCCTGCTCCGCGAGCAATTGGCCCTGCCGCGGCGCGGTGGCAGGTTCCAGAGCGTCGACCATGACGAGGACCTCCAGCGGGTCGGCCGTACCCTTATCGCGCGACTCGACCCGCCAGTACCGGGAGCACCCGCTCCGCGGACGGCCTGAGGCTGTGCCACCCGTTCAGCTTGACGTTCAGACGTTCAACCACTACTTGTCGTCATCCATGCGAGCGGTCCGAAGTCGACCAGCTCAACCTCGCGCGGGAACACCTCACCCCAGCGGGGGATCAGCCCGATCCCGTTTCGAACGCAGCCGGCAGCCGCCGGATTGCCGTATGGCAGGCAGCTCACGAGCCCGCCGACGCAGCATCCCGGTGGTTACAACTCGCCGCCTACACCGTGCCGTTCATCGTCCTGGCATCCAGCAGCGGAGTCGTCCGGAGTGGGCAGTGGCCTCTGCGGCGTGCAGAGGTGTCTGCATGTCGCCGCCTGACTCGCTCCTCCGAAGGGCAGCGGGACCGGGCGGGCAGACTCTGTCCACGCCCATGAGCAGCAGCGTTCTTCGGGCGCGGCGCCCGGCCGACCACCGGTCAGCCCCGGAAATACAGTGTTCGCTTCAGCAGGCTGATCGACGCCTCCGCCCAGGCGAGGACCTCGAACCCTGAGGTCAGGTTGCCCGGAGGCTGGTTGATGAGGGTGTCGCGGCGGATGAGCCGATCGAAGTCGACGAGGACCGGGTCCGGCCGTACCGTGCCGTCCGGGTGACGGAACTCGACGCGTGCCAGGCGCATGACGTTGACCAGTTCCTGGGCGACGATGCCGTATCCGACGGTGGTGGGGTGGACACCGTCGAGTGAGAACAGGCCTCCCTCCTTGCGCCCGTTGCCGTCGCTGGTGAGGAAGCGGGAGTTCGGCGGAACAGGGAGGGCCGCAAGCTGCGGCGGCAGGGGATAGGGCTGCCACCACGGCGGCTGGGCATTGACATCGTCGATGTAGCGCCTGGCGGCGAGCCGGTCGAGCAGCCCGGCCGTATCCATGAGGTACCAGTCCCGGCCGGCGTGCCGCGCGCTGCTCACCTGGTTGGTGATGGCCTCGTTGTACAGGTCGATCGCCAGGTCGATGTCCCTGGCCTGCTCGCCCGTCACATGGGGGTGCACGGTGGGGTTGAAGTCCCGATCGCTGATCCATGGCCGGGTGTAGTACGGGAAGTACCGCGAGCCCGTGGCTATCTTGTCCGCGATCCCGCGCGCGATCGGCGCGATGGTGACGTGGGGCACGGTGCACCAGATGACATGCCGGGCCGCGATGCCGCGTACCTGGTCGGCGAGTTCTTGCAGCTCTTCCTCGAAATGGTCGGGATCCCAGACCGTGTACGACTCCTTGCCCTTCAGGTCCTTGTAGTCCTGGCCACTCCACTTCACCTTGAGCTTGGTCACCGTCTGCAGGGCGTTGTTGGCGCCGATGAACACGATCAGCGTCTCGATGCCGTGTTTCTGGCTCTGACTCCGGTCCTCACCGAGGCGTTGTGCTGCCGCGAGCACGGTCATGTTTTCGTCGCCGTCGATGCCCGCGGAGGGCAGCACCCGCAGGGCCGCGCGGTCACCGTTGTTCTGCACGACCTGCTTCAGGAAGTCGTCCTTTGGTTCGTCGATGGCGTCCCGGCAGATCTTCGCGGTTTTGGACAGCACATCGCGGACGTCCCAGCCGTACACTCCGAGGTTGTGGTTGATTCCGGTGGTCCGGGGCACGTCCTTCCCCGGCCCGCGCTCCCAGTAGTCTTCAATCTGGTCCAGGAACCTCCGGGCGTGGAACAGTGCCAGAGGCGCCTCCCACCAGTCGAGGTTCTTCCCGAAGCGTTCCTCCAACTCCCGCAGCAGCAATTCGATGTTGAGTGGCAGACCCCCGTATCCGGGATACGAGGGACGGCGGAACCCTCCGCCCCAGCCCAGCTCATGAGCGATGATTGCCGGGAACGAGATGTCGGTGTTGAAGATCGCCCCACTCTGGAATCCGTGCGTGAGCGAATCGCCGATGGTGACGAGTCGATGCCGGGGTTCGGCCTCTCCTTCCCAGTCCCGGGCGACTTGGATGCCCAGTGTGGGGTCCTTGACCGGTTCGCGAGCGGGCAGTTCTCTGGCTGCGACCACCTTGGCGGGAGTGGGAAGGTTTGCGTGATCGGCCATTGCTTCTCCTCGGTCCAGGCCTGGGTCCGGGATGTGCGGGCTCAGCGGTCCGCTTTTTTTGACGGTACGTTTTCCAGTTGCTCCGCCTCGTGCATGTCGGGGTCGGCGGCCAGCAGCTTTTCCGTGCGTTTGTCGAGGGCGTGGGTGAAGGCCAGTTGACCGACGCCGAAGGCGATCGCGTAGGCGATTACTTCTCGCCAAGTGTCAGCGGGCTTCGCGAACGGGAGCCAGTCGGTATCGACGAGGACCAGGCCCGCCACAGCGGTCAGGGCGCCGGTCGGCAGCTTGATCATCTCCTGCCAGAACGGCAGGCTGTAGGGGTTCCAGCTGCCTCCCATCCGTTGCAGCCGGGCGATCATCGGGAGACCGGCGCCGAGCATGCCGAGCAACATGACCACGCCGGTGTCCTGCCCGCTCGGAGCGTCTGAGCCGATGCAGTTGGTCGTTTTTCGCTCTCCGATTACATCGCATACGGGGATCGAACCGTCAACTGCGAAAGCGACCCCCACTACGACACCAAGAAGGATCGACAGCACCAACCCCGCCCGGATCAGCCGGTTACGGAAGTTCCGGCTACGGACACCTCGCTCCTCCTCGACCGCGTAAGCCGCTCCCAGCAATGCGGCGAGTGCCGCTGGTAGGTCCTTCAGATTCGGTGTCTCGCCGACAGGGCTCGGCGGCGTCTCGCTGGAAGGCCCCAGCAATTGCTCGACCTGTGCCACCCGGCTGTCCCCACGGCAGATCGGCTTGGCCGTCGCGAGCACACTCTGAGCATGACGAAGCGCCCGGTGGGGCTCGTACAGTCCCACGATGAGCACTTCGGCCTCATGCAGGCACTTGAGAGCCCCTTCGTAAAGCTCCCCGTTCCACCAGCTGTGGATCCGCTCCCACAACCCTCGCTGACGACTCCCGGCGCTGTCGATCAGCTTCTCCGCCCGAACGAGCAACCGCCGAGCCCCGTCACGCTGCTCGCTCCGCTTCACCCCGTCCGAGCAGTCGTCTTCCCTCTCCTCCGGACAGACAGAGGCAAGTTCGATCCGCAGAACGGACACACGGACCTTGGCGCGATGCTGCCAAGTATTGGGACGAGCGACCGGCGCGTCGGACGCGTACCCATGGGATTCGCAGAGCGCTCGGCGGCATCCCTCGTCACCCGGATTTTCCCGATTCTCTGAGGCGCGTCCCATTGTCTGCCTCCTCCGGTCACGGCGGATCGTGTGCGAGCCGGCGGAGTTTCCCGTGGAGAAGTAAATGAAGGAGCGGCAGCGGCCGTTTTTCACGTTAGACCCCGTCGCCGTATCACGCACCCGGACTCGCTCCGGCACCATTCGCCAGAAAGACACAGCGCCAGGCCGATGAGGGAGCGCGGTTCCTCATGCCCAGCCGCCTCGCCGAGCGTTACGTTCAGGCCCCGGCCGTGCTGGGCGGTGACGGAGCCAGAACGGCTGGGGTGCCTGGGATGATCGTCTATGTTGCGCATCCAGCATTGCGTCTGAGTTCAATATTTGACGTTTCACTGGAAGTAGTTGACTGAGAGAGAATCCCCCAAGAGGCAGAAGCGTTGGGTTTCCAACGTCAACTTGCCTCATTGGGTCGCTCGACCATCATGGACGTGAGCGGCGAAACCACCCTTCTCGAGTTCTTCAACTCTGGGAGGGCGGTGGTCGGAATGCAGCTGCTGCAGCAGTTCGAACCCAATTTGACTCTGCCAGTCCGCGGGTGTCCCACTCGGGAGCGCACCGGCCGCAGGTGCCGATGGACCGCCCGGGCGAACGCGGACTTCACCCCCTGGCTCGACGGAATCATCCAGGCAGTCGCGGTCGTCCAGGCCCTCGCCGTGGTCGTGGCGATCTTCGTTTGACCACCGACGCTGCGACCGAACACCCACCAAGCAAAGGCAGCGTTGGCGAGCCTCGCCGCCTCGCGCCGCCACCCACGCGCGGCGACGACACGCCGATGCCGGCCGAGCCCCGGCCCTCCTGCCTCATCTCGCCCACGACGGAATGTGTGCCCTCATGACCAGCAGAACCACGAACACGAAGAAGACCGCCTCCAAGGCCCCGCAACGGAAGCCCGCTTCGAAGCCCGCCTCGAAGCCCGCCGCGAAGACGGCCTCGGCGAAGAAGGGCTCGCCCTCCGACGACGAGCTCATCTCGTCGCTGCGGCAGTACATCCGTGTCCGCGGCCCGCACCTGCTGGAGGATCCGAACATCACCTCAGTGGGCATCGGCCGCAAGGTCACCGGAGATCAGCCGGGCGGCGAAGTGGCGTTGCAGTTCACCGTGGCGACCAAGGCCGAGCCGGACGTGCTGGAGTCCCTGGGCACCGCGCTGATCCCGGCCACCGTCACCGTCGATGGCTTCGAGGTGCCCACCGATGTCATCGAGCGCACCTACAAGCCGAGCTTCCACATGGTGGCCGAGGTCGAGAGCCCGTTGCGCAAGACCCGGCTGGATCCCATCCGGCCCGGGGCCAGCGTCGGCGCGGTGACGGTGTCGGCCGGCACCATCGGCTGCATCGTGTTCGACCGTGCCGACGGCACACCGTACGTGCTCAGCAACTGGCATGTGCTGCACGGGCCGTTCGGCGAGCTGGGGATCGAGGTCGTGCAGCCCGGCACACGGGACGACAATCGCATCGACCGCAACCGGATGGGCGTGCTCAAGCGCTCCCACCTGGGTGTGGCCGGGGACTGCGCGGTTGCGACCATCGAGGATCGCGACGCCCTCCCGGAGATCCTCGAACTGGACGTCGCCCCCCGGACCCTGGGGGAGCCCGAGCTGGGCGACAAGGTGGTCAAGAGCGGCCGTTCCACCGGGGTCACCCATGGCATCGTCCGCCGCGTCGACACCATAGCGAAGATCAACTACGGCGGGGGAACGGGCCGGCGGACCATCGGGTGTTTCGAGATCGGCCCGGACCCCGACCATCCGTCGGCGGACGGTGAGGTCAGCAGCGGCGGTGACTCCGGCGCGGCGTGGCTGTTCAAGGAGGGCGACGACCGGGTGAGCTCGGTGCTGGCCGGGTTGCACTTCGCCGGCGAGGGCACCGGTGATCCGGACGAGCACGCCCTCGCCTGCCTGTCGACGTCGGTGTTCGAGAAGCTCGACATCACCCTCAGCCAGCCGGCGCCGGAGCAGCTGGAGATCATCACCGGCTACGACGCCGACTTCCTCGGCGAGCGGGTCGAGGCCCCGGAGCTGGACACCGACCTCGCGCGGGACGCCGCCCTCCTGGACGGCTCGCCGGTCATCCCGTACACGCATTTCTCCCTCACCCTGAACAAGAAGCGGCGCTTCCCGTTCTGGGTGGCCTGGAACGTCGACGGTGGCTCGCTGAAGAACCTCAGCCGCAGCGGCATCCCCTTCGTCAAGGACCAGCGGCTGCCCGGCACGGCGCAGGTCGGCAACGAGCTGTACCAGGCCAACCGGCTCGACCGGGGGCACATCGCCCGCCGCGCCGACCTGCTCTGGGGCAGCCTGCCGGAGGCGCGCAAGGCCAACACCGACTCGTTCTTCTACACCAACATCACCCCGCAGATGGACGACTTCAACCAGAGTGCCAAGAACGGGGTGTGGGGCGCGCTGGAGGACGCCGTCTTCGCCGACGTCGACGTCGACGACCTGAGAATCAGCGTCTTCGGCGGGCCGGTCTTCCAGGACGACGACCGGGTCTACCGGGGCGTGCGCATACCCCGGGAGTTCTACAAGGTCATCGCATTCACCGAGAACGGCGAACTGAAGGCCAGAGCGTTTCTGCTCACGCAGAACCTGGAGCAGCTCGAAGCGCTGGAACTGGACGAGTTCCGGGTCTTCCAGGTCACCCTCGGCGAGGTCGAGGACCGCACTCGGGTGCGCTTCCCCGCCGCCCTCCACAAGGGCGACACCCTGCATGTGCCCGAGTCCGCGGCGGACCGCCCGCCGCTGGAGACCACGGCCGACATCCAGTGGGGCTGAACCGACCCCCCACCCAAAACCCAGACCAGACAACGCACATCACGAAGGACTGGTGCATCACCATGACGCGACCGGCTCATGAGAACGCACCCGAGTTCCTCCAGAACGCGGCGGAACCGGTACGAGACCACCTGCTCGGTGCGGCTTCCCTGCCCACCTTCCTGGACGGCGCCGGCCAGTTGTCCCTGGAGGACCGCCGACTCATCGCCGACCAGGCCCTGGTCCTGCTGGAGCAGAACTACGTCCACCTGCCGCTGAAGACCGCGATGCACGCCGTCAACCCGGTCCAGCGGCTGAGGCTGCTGCGCCGGCGCATGGAGCGGCAGACACCGCAGACCATGCCGAGGGAGTGGCTGTTCCACGCGGAGATGTCGGAGATCTTCCACTCGGTGCGGGACCTGCACACCAACTACCTGCTGCCCGACCCTTTCAAGGGCAAGATCGCCTTCCTGCCCTTCCTGATCGAGTCCTGCAGGGAACAGGACCGCACCAGGTTCCTGGTCACCCATGTGGTGAGCGGCTTCGAGGCGCCGGGGTTCGAGCCGGGTGTCGAGATCACACACTGGAGCGGCATCCCCATCCTGGACGCCGTCGACCTCAACGCGGCCCGGTTCGCCGGTAGCAATACGGCGGCCCGGCGCAGCCGGGGTGTGCAGTCGCTGACCGTGCGGCCGCTCGTCATCCATCTCCCGCCGCTGGAGGAGTGGGTGACGGTCAGCTACGTCGACCTCGCCGGAACGGCCCGGGAACTCCGGCAGAGCTGGCAGATCGTCGAGAACCTGCCCGCGTTCGTCTCCGCCGACCGGGACACGGCCGTGTTCCAAGGCCTGGACCTCGACGGCGATGAGACGCAGCGGGCCAAGGTGCTGCTGTTCGCGCCCCGGGTTGTCGCCCAGGAGCGAGCCGCCGAGGCTGACGAACCCCTACCCGACCTGGGGGCGGGCGAGATCGCCACCACCATGCCCAAGGTGTTCCGGGCCCAGGCCGTCACCACGCCGTCCGGAACGTTCGGCCACATCCGCGTCTTCACGTTCAACGTCGACAGCCCCGGCAAGTTCGTCGCCGAGTTCGTGCGGCTCATCCGGCAACTGCCGCAGAACGGTCTCATCGTGGACGTCCGGGACAATGGCGGAGGGCACATCCACGCCGCCGAGTTCACCCTGCAGACGCTGACGCCGCGCCGGATCAACCCCGAACCGGTGCAGTTCATCAACACCCCGCTCAATCTGCGGATCTGCCGGCGGTTCCAGGGCGTTCCGGGGCTGGATCTGGGCCCCTGGGTGCCGTCCATGGAACAGGCCGTCGAGACCGGCTCCGTCTACTCCGGCGCCTTCCCGATCAGCCCCGAGAACGGCGCCAATGCCATCGGGCAGCAGTACTTCGGACCCGTCGTACTCATCACCAACGCCCGGTGCTACTCGGCCACGGACATCTTCGCGGCGGGCTTCCAGGACCACGACATCGGCCCCGTGCTCGGCACCGACGAGAACACGGGCGCCGGCGGCGCCAACGTCTGGAAGCACGAGGATTTGACCGAGTCCCTGGCGGACGACCCGGGCACGCCCTACACGGCCCTGCCGAAGGGGGCCGGGATGCGGGTGTCGATACGCCGCACGCTGCGGGTCGGCCCGAACTCGGGCACGCCGGTGGAGGACCTGGGAGTCGTCCCCGACGAGTTGCATCGCATGACACGCCGCGACCTGCTGGAGGGCAACACCGATCTCCTGGACCACGCCGGCCGGCTCCTGCAGGGTCTGACCCCGCACGCCGTGACGATCACGGAGGCCGCCGCTGCCGACGGCGCGCTCCATCTGAAGCTCACGGCGGAGAACGTCGATCGCGTCGACGTCTACCTCGACCAGCGCCCCCGCGCCTCCGTCGACCTCATCGGCGGCCAGGCCGACCTGCTGGTCCCTGGCGCCGCCTCGGCACACACCGCCCACCTGGAGGGATTCGAGGTCGGCCGCCTCGTCGTGAGCACGACCAGGGATCTGCCGTAGCCTCTTGCCGGGTCACCCATCAGTGTCTCGATCGGCATCTTCACGTTCCGAGAAACCGGCTGAACTGCGGTGTTGCGCCGCGGTTCAGCCCAGGGGCCGTGCCGCCGGCTTCGCAGGGTGCGGCAAGGGTGCGGCCTCGCCCCGCGCGGCGATGGGTGGGGGACACCGCCATCCTGCGCAGTGCTATGGCTCCGGATGCGCAGGCCTGCGAGCACGGCGAAAGCGGGAGCGCGGGCGTGCCAGGCGGGTTCGACATCGCCCAGCCAGGTGGAGGTGTCCGGTATAGCTTCCCAGCCGGTCAGGTCCTGGAGATCGTCTGGGGTAGTGGGCCGGAGCGCCAGCATGCGGCCACAGTCGCCGCTGGGCTGGGCGGGTCGCAGCCACTCGTTGATGGCGGCGACCAGCACGGTCGCTTCCCAGCAGACGGCGAGCTTGTCTTATCTCGTCGCCGGCACGTGGTGGCGCTTGAGGCGATTGATTCCGCGCTCCACCGCGTGGCGCTCGTTGTAGTCGGCCGCGTGTAACCGCGGTAGCCGGCCATCGCCGGAGCCGTACGCCTTGTCGGCGCGGATACTTTGTCCGGCCGAGTGCGCGGACGGCCCGGCCCGAGCCGAGGCACCCGGATACGACCCAGAGACCACCTGCACCGCGGACAACTGCCCGGCGGCCCGCATCCCGTCGCTTCGACGACCAAGTTGCCATAGCCGGCCGTGAGCTGACGCACTATGAGGTCCGGGCCCGGCAGAAGGGGGTCCTCAAGCGTCCACACTCGCATGACGGAGGGATCCCTGCTGGAAGGCGCCCGCAGTTCGGGGCTGCCGGCCCCAGGCCCTGGCCGGACCACCCTTCGGCGCTGAACTGGCCCGTCAGCGTGGGTGGTTGTCAGTCGACGGAGGCCATGAAGTTCAGCATCCTGCGGTTGATCTCCTCCGCGTGGTCGATCTGCGGCCCGTGGCCCGTGCTGGAGGTGATCTCGGCTCGGGCACCGGGGATCAGGCGCGGCACACGCTCCGCCTGCCGCTGCGGGTGCACGAGGAGGCTTCGCTTGCCGAGCACCAGGTAGAGCGGAGTCCGGATGGTGGACAGCTCCTCCTCGTGCAGGGGAAGGGGCGCCGGGCGGCGTATGCGGTAGGCGCGAACCGCCGTTCTGATCATCGTGAGCAGTTCCGGCACGACGAGGACCGGCTGTTCGAGCCAGGCCGCCAGTCGTGGGCGGAGCGCCTTGGGCGCGGAGGTCGCGAAGAGGCCGGCGAAGATCCAGACGAAGAAGCGCAGCCCCACTTTCTCCAGGCCGCCGGGGTCGAGCAAGGTGACCGAGGCGAGCCGACCGGGCCTGCGGTGCGCCTGGTTCAGGGCAAGCCAGCCACCGTAGGAGGAGCCGACGAGGTGGACGCGGTCGAGCCCGAGCCCGGCGAGCGTCTCATCCAGCCACTGCGCCGCGTCTTCGGGCTGGTGGATGGGTTCGCGCTGCACGCTGCCACCGGGATCGCCCAGGGTGTCGCGCGCGAGCGCGGGCGCCCCAGACGCCCGGCCGCGGCCGATGTCGACGCGATCTTCGCCGTCCACCGCGATCCTGAGACCTGCACCCACAACCCGTCCGATGCGCTCGCCCGGTTCGAGGAAGCAGAGGCGCTCTGAACTGCACGGGACCCCCGTCCTGAACCTCTTCTACCGTATCGCCACCTCAGCCTGAGGCCGGAGCCCGAGGAGGCGACGGAGCCCACCGGCTACTGGATGACCAACCTGCCCGCCACCACCCCGATCGCGGGCCTGGTGCGCTGGGCCAAGATGCGCTGGCGCATCGAGCACGACCGCCGCGAGCTGAAACACGGACTGGGTCTGGACCACTTCGAGGGCCGCACTTGGCGCGGCCGGCACCACCACGTCACCCTCATCACCGCCGCCCAGGCCTTCCTCATCCTGCGGCGTTACGACCCAAAAGCCTGCACAGCAGCCGGAGTCTCTACGAAGTCCTCGACACTCTGCAGGACCTGCTGCGGTGCCGCGCCTTCCGGCACGTTCCTGGGCAGTGCGGGAGGCTTCCCTTCGAAGCGACGTCTCGGGTCCCACCGCCTGGCGTCACCCGCCCTCCCGGCGCAGGGCGTTGTACGCCGCCCAGGCGTTCAGCAGCGGTGGGGCCACCGAACCGCGCCGGCCCCGGCCGGCGGCGGACTGTGTGACCGCGAAGCGCACCGCGGCGGGTCGTGCCGTCGGGAACTGTGAGAGCAGCAGGGCGATGGCACCGGTGACGAAGGGCGCGGCCGCGCTGGTGCCGGTGATTCTCAGCGACTTCCCGGCAACGCCGAGGCTCATGACGTCCTTGCCCGGCGCACTGAGTCCGCGTCTGCCGATCTCCGGGCCCAGGTTGGACAGACTCAGCGGCCACCCGTCGCCGTCGCAGGCGATCACCGGAATGGTCCAGGGATGCCGGGTGATGACCGAGGTGCCGAGCGTTCCTTGGTTGCCCGCCGCGACGACGACGATCACGCCGTTGTTCGCGGCGTGGTCCAGGGCGTCCTCCAGCACTCGGTGCCGGGCGCTGGACGGCTCCGCCTGCGCGAGGCTGAGGTTGAGCACCCGGGCGCCCGCATCCACGGTCTCGACGACGGCCGCCGCGAGCTCCTCGGCCCGCGCTCCCGAGAGGCATCCGCCCTCCGGGGCGCCACCGGACGTGGCCGGTCGGGACGAGAAGACGGGTCGCGACAGCAGGGTGCAGTGCGGGCAGATGCCCGGCGCCGCGGACCCTCGTCGCGCGCTGAGGATTCCGGCGACGAAGGTTCCGTGAGCGCAGCAGCCGTCGTCCGCGCCGCATCCGCCCTGTGGTGCCGGGGTGAGCTCCCGCACGGGATGACCCCGCAGATCGGGGTGATCCCGGGCCACCCTTCCGTCGATCAGTCCGACGGCGACTGCGGGCCGGCCGGGAGTGCGCTCCATCAAGGGCGTGAGCCCGACCAGAGCCAGCGGGTTCATTCGTGCTACCAGGGGCTGCCGCCGCCGTACTCATCCGAGCACATGTAGTCGAGGCATTCCGCGACGCAGCGTCGCGGATTGGAGGAACGCTTGCAACTCGACCTGCACACCGGCCCGAGCTCTATTTCACAGAGTCCTTGCGGGACGATCCGGTCTCCGTCCGGTCCGGCCCCGGGGCGCGGCACCCGGCCGCCTCCCGCTGTCCTTGTCTCGTACACCGCTGATGCGGCGGTGAAGCCAGGAATCCTCATGGTGATCGACTCTCCTTCGGTGTAGTCGACAGACACGCGACAGTGTTCTTCTGTGCGCATTCCCCGCCTTTTCCGTCCTCCTCCACCTGCCTCTCATCGGTCGTAGTAGGGCGACCAGTTGGTCCTCGTGAAGGGGAACATCTCGGTGACGTCGATCCGCAGGAACGACTTCTCCGTCACATCCGTCTTGCGGCTGGTGTAGGAGAACACGATGTCCAGAATTTTCCGACTGCCGCTGAGTCGCGAGGGATAGACATCCACAGCGCTCAGACGGAATCCCCTCGCGTACTCCCTGATCGTTTCCTGATAGATCTTCTCGTTCCGGACGGCCGTGTAGTTGATGGCGCGATGCTCATCCGTGGTGCCGGAGTTGTCGCCGATCTGCAGGAGCCTTTCCAGAAGCTTCCTCGACGCGGTTTCGAAGTCTTTGGCGGGTATCTCGGCAGGGCGCTCGACCGCCCTGATCAGTTCCCCGCTGTCGAAGGAATAGATCTGCTCGAAGACGACGACCGGCACGGTCAGGCCGTTGCACAGTTCGGGCGGAGCGACAGGACCGCGTCTTCCGATCACCACGTCGAGGTCCCAGGGGCTGCTCACGGGACGAATCGCCTCGACCAACAGGTCGTATCCCGCCGAGTCGCGAGGGCGCAGGATGTAGGTCTCGACCCCTTGAACGGACAGAATGAAGCACAATTGCCTGACCAGGTAACGATTGTCCGGATCCGACAGCACACGGTACAGCGCCTCCTCATCCGTCAGATCCGGTGGCTCGGCCCGGCCGACGACCTGGGCGAACTCCTTCTCCACGCCCAGACTGGGAAACTGCACCTGGATCTGACCCAACGCGTAGACATAGCCGGGGCCTCCTCCGGTCTCCGCGTGAGCGGCCTCCCACGCCTGCTCCTTGTCCGTGGCGGACAGCGGCATGTCGGAACAGTGACAGGCTGCCTGCGTGAGCGAGGTGTCCTCGGCCGGTGCCAACCCCGTCTGTGCGTCATCGGGTTCGTCCACGGACTGGCTCGTCAGCACGCCGGTCTGTTCGGGCTCCATGGGTGACTCCTCCCTCAAGCCTTCCTGAGATATACGGTGAGCCGTCGTCGGCTACCGGCGGCCGCGACGGTTCGAGAACGCCACCCACTGGTTCAGGGCGGCGGCCCGTCGTTCACAGCCGCCGCAGGGCCGTATCCCCGCCGCGTACGTCACGCGCTTGACGACGTCTCCCAACCCCATCTCTTCGTCACCGGTCACGAACCCGGGGATCCGCATACGACGCGGCCGTCGCTCGGCGGCTCCCTCTGCCTGGGCGTTCCGGCCGGAGTTCTCGTCCTCGCTGGTCATCGCCACCACTTCCGCAACCAGGGTGAGGGCGGCCGACGGGGCCCACGGGCCGGTACAACGGCCCCGAGGGGAACCGTGCGTGCCTGATGCGACCAGGGCCTCGGCCTTCCCCCGCTTCCCATGTTCCACCTACCCTTCCCGGCCCGCACCTCGGCCTGTCGGCGGCGTCGCGTACCGGTTCGCCTCCGCAGGCCAACGCCCCTGCCGCACATTCGACTTGGTGCCTGGGCGGAGACGGGCGATGCCTTGCCGTGGGCCCGCTCGCGCCGGCGACTCGGGGCCGGCCCGGGCTCCTGCGTCCACGCCGTGTTGAATGAAAGAGCAACATTTGACGCTTGCACTTAAGGTGTGTCGTCGCCCCTGTCCCGAGTCGGCGCCTTCCCCGTACGAGGGTGACGATGGAGGTGGGCCCTCGGCTCGGACCGGATGCGGACGGCACACCGAGGGGTTTTGCGGGTGTGCGGCAGGCTGCCTGAGCCGCGGGTAGGACGTGCGCGGCGCCGCCTGAACCACCCCGACCGACCCAACGCGGCGACGGCTGTTCAGGCTCGACCAGGAGCGCGGCGGCGACGGCACGTCCCGCAACACCGACAGCGGCGACCACATCACCGAGATCAGCACGCCGGTCTGACCTGCTACCAGGTCCTCGACGTCCTCCAGAGCCCGCTGATGTGCTGGACCGGCACCTGCGCCACCTCCCGCCGCCCCTGCCCAGAAGGAGAACCAGAACCTAACGAAGCACTACTAGGGCGGCGTTCAGCTGCCCCACTGAGGCGACTCCAACGGGGCCCCAGTTCGGGGATGGTTCGTGAAGAGCAGGCGTTGTGAGATGGCTCCGCAGGGCGGTGCGGCTCGGGACCGCTGGGTGGGTCTGCGAACGGGAAGGTTCGCCGGCTGGTCGAGGATGTCAGATCGCGGGGCTCACCGAGGTTTCCACCTTGTCACCGGGGCTGCCGGGCGGGGCGGGTGCGGCAGGTGCGTGCCGCCCCGGGTGAGCAGCAGTGCGAGCACGGCGATCAGGGAGCAGCCGGTCATTCCGGCGAAGAGCGGCACGGCGGTGTCCTCGCCGCCCAGGCCGACGAGGGGAGAGGCGACGCCGCCCAGGATGCTCTGCAGGGTTCCGAGTAGGGCCGATCCGGTTCCGGCAGCCTGCGGGACCCGCAAGATGGCGAGCGCCGTGGCGGTGCCGAAGACCTGGCCGATGCCGAGAAAGGCGATCCCGATGAGCCCGAGGGCGAGGACTCGGCGCCAGATGCCGGTGGACGCCGCACTTTTTCGATAACGCCCGGATCGACAGCTGCTGCTGTCAGCTGTCCCGCGGATCCGGCCGAACAGCTCCTGTTTGGACAAGGACATCCGCAGCGCCCACCCTTCGCGGACCATATCCACCGTCCCATCGCAAGGCCCAAGGGGGGCCAATTCGCCTCGCCACCACCCCTCAGTGACCCCGAACGCCCCTCAAACTGCGGCTAGTTGGATTGGTCTGACGGCCGGCAACAAGCGGCGGGTCACGGGCATGCACGCGGTGTCCGAGCCCAGGCCAGTGGAGTGGACCAGAACACAAAGGCGGCTTCCGCTCAGCCCTGCACGGCGGAGCCGACGACGCCTGGACGAATCATTGCTGGAAGAACGCGAAGACATCAGCGCGGGCGGGACGGGGAGGACGCCGAAGGCGAGGACATGGCCGCAAAGCGCCTGCACGCGCTGCCGTCCCGTCAGCGATCTCGGGATCGTCGGCGGAACTGTGGCTTCCACCATGGCGAATGTGATCTTCTCCTGGTGAGATCACCGGATGCTCGGTTTCCTCCTGCGTCTCTTGCCGTTCTGGGTCCGTGAGCCCCTGCTCATTGCGGTCGGGTCCGTTCTCGGCGTACGCATCATGTATCTCGCCGTCCGTGATCACGATCGGGTCGCGGCCGGTCTCGGCGTGGTGTTCCTAGTGTTCACCGCAATACGCGTCTACGCGGTGGTCCGGGCCCTGCGCGCACGCCGGAATCCGAGTCCGACAACCTCTGCAGACGGGACGGCGATCGATGCTGCCGCCCAGGCGCAGGGCCAGGCGCAGGCGCAGGCCCAGGGTCAGGGCCAAGCCCAGGCCCAGGCTCACCCTCAGCCCGGATCTGGACCGCGTCCTCGCCCAGGCATTCCGGAGAAGGAGCCCAACGCATGGGGCCAGGCCGTCGCGGCCGTGGCGGTGGTCGGGGCACTCGCGGCCGCGCTGTGGGTGGCCCCACGAGTGTTGCCGTCCGACGAAAGCACTCCCCAGCCTCCCTCGTGTTCGGACGGGGAGCACGAGGAACTGCCGAAGGTCTACAAGCAGACGCCCCAGCCTGTGACTGGTGAAGAGCTGTGCAAGGCGCTCAACCGGTCAGACCTGGCCACGCTCCTTGGAACACCTGGAGAGACCGCGACCACTGCTTCCGGCACCAGCAACACCGCCCCTCTGACTGATGGGAAGGTTGCCCAACCGGAGGCCGAGGTCGCGTTCGACACGTACACCGTGAATGTCTCGGCCACTTACAACGAGCTGTCGACTCACCAGTACGTGAATTTGATGAAGTTCGGGGATGAGAAGAACGTCAAGACGCTTACGGTTCTCGGTCGGCCCGCCGTCTTCTCCTCGGATCACACGATGAAGTTCGAGATCGATCTCGGAAGCGGCGGATCCGGCGGACCGGTCGAAGAAGGTCCGCTGGCCAGGACGCTGTCGGTGGCCCTGGATCGTAAGGACCGGGGCGGCTACTGCGAAATTACCGTGTGGAGCACGTCCGGAGCCCTCCCGGACGACAGCGTTCTCCTCGACATCGCAGACAAGGTTCTTCCGAGGATCCCCGAACGGCCCGTCCGATGAGCCGCCGAGAACATCTCGGAGAAGAGATTGTCGAGTGACTCGTTTGCCGGGCTGCCGGTGCCCGGCACGGAAGGCGCGACCGCCTGACGTGGTCCTGGCCCGAGCCGGTGCTCACGGTCGCCGTGGGTAGCCCGCGCTGCCCGCCGGGTGGGCAGCGCGGCCGAATGGACGGACGCTCGAACGCCGGCTCTCCGGGCGCGCGCTGCCGCTTCCCGACTGTGGTGCGGGTCTCGGTTCGGGTTGTCGCTGCCTCTGTCGCCCCACAACGCGTGCGCGGTTCGGAGCGGACACGGCGTTTCTCGCACGCCACTCAACTCCTGGGCCAGTGTGCTGGTGGATGGGGCGGGCTGGAAGCGTCATGCGGATTCGACGCCCCAGGCGTGGGCGAGGGCTGCGGCTTAATCTCGGGTGCTGACGCCCCGCTTTGCGCGCGCCAGGTGGCCCTGAACCTCCACTTCCTGGGATCCCAGCGAGGTCAGCGGGTCGTTGCGCGCCGCGTGGAAGGCTCCAGCGGGACCGTGACCGTCGTACCTCAGCGGGGGACCGTTTCCACCTCCCGTCGTCCCGCTGGCCCGGCTCCGGGGGTGTCGTCGCGAACGTTCGCCCGCCGTTCGGCCTCTGCGGTCTGCCAGCGGATGTGGATAGGGCTCACGGGGACGTAAGCGGCCACCTACTCGTCCAGTACGACCACGTCACCCTCATCGCCGCCCGGGCCTTCCTCACTCTGTGACGGCTCGACCCAAAAGCTCTCACTGGCTTCAGGTGTGCAGCATGTGCAGGATCCCGCACAGCACGGGAGGTGAAGCTGGTTCAAGTCGACACGTGGAGGGGCCGCATAGACCCGGGCGGCTTCGCCCACGGTACGCCGACATGAACGAGCTGCCCCAGCGCGTGCTCGGCGACTCGCTCGGTGAGCGCCACGAACGGTGGTCGCGGACGCAGAAGTCGTATCTCCTGGTCAGCCGCCGCCCGGCGACGGGCGACCGGAGGCCACCGATCACGGAGGCGCACCTGCACCGGCTTCTCCAGTGACCCGGTGGCGTGCGTACACGCACCCAGCTGCGCGTCGCCCGAGTCCTCGACGAGCCCCGCGTCGGCCTGGCGGCCGATTTGCGTTCAAGCGGGTCGACTTCAACAAGATCAAGGTTTCATCCCAGTCCTTGCTCTTCCTATCGAGATTCGATAGATTTCCATCGTGGCTCGATGGAGGGATGGGGTATGGGAAAGCTGGCAGTGCGTGCGCTGCGCGCCGTGCTCGTGGTGGTGCTCGCCGGCACCGTGTTCGTACAGGCATTGATGGTGTGGGCGTTGGTCAGCGGGAGCGATCCGGAGGACGGGTCGCTCCCGCTGACACCGCTGCGCGTGATCACGATCCTGGGCATCGGGACCGCCCAGGTCGCCCTGGTCTGCGTATGGCGACTGGTAACGATGGTGCGACGCGGAACCGTCTTCTCCCATGCCGCCTTCCGGTACGTGGACGTCATGATCGGCGCGATCGTGGCAGCTGCCCTCGTGTGGTTCTCGGTCACGGCCCTGAACGCGCCCGGCCAGCGGGACGACCCGGGCGTCACCGTCATCATGGGCGGGATCGGCCTGGCCATCCTGGGGGTTGCGCTCATCGTGCTCGTGCTGCGGACGCTGCTCGCCCAGGCCGTCGCCCGCGACGTCGAAGCGGCGCGGATGCAGGCTGAGCTGGACGAGGTGATCTGATGCCGATCGCCGTCGACATCGACGTGATGCTGGCCAGGCGGAAGATGTCCGTGGGCGAGCTCGCGGACCGCGTAGGGATCACGCCCGCCAACCTGGCGGTGCTCAAGAACGGCCGCGCCAAGGCGGTGCGCTTCACGACGCTCGCCGCGCTCTGCGAGGTTCTCAAGTGCCAACCGGGCGACCTGCTGCGCTGGGAGGCCGACGACACCGCGGGCGAATGAGCCCTGGCTGCCGACACGTCATCGCCGGTCCCGCCTGCCTTTGACCAACTCCGCGAGCAGCCCTGGGCCGCGCCCGAGGAGATCCCGGGCCCTGCTGGAGCGACTGGCGAGGTACCCAACCCTCGCGATCCACGCGGCGTACGGCACGCGCTGGTCGTCAGGTTCGCGCTGACCGCGGGCGCGGCTCTGGCCGGAGCGACCTCCTTGCCGGCGGTGGATGAATGGATCATCGACGCCTCCGGCCGCCCCTCCTGCAGCGCCTCGGCGTACGGCCCGACCGCTTTTTCCGATGCCGTGTCTGCCGGCGGAGGCGACAGCGCGGCGGCTGCTGGGCCGCATCGACGGCGACACGTTGGACCGGGCGGTGGGCCGCCGGCGGGCCGGCCGGCGAGTTGGGGCCGACGGTCAGCTGCACGCAGTGGCGGTCGACGGCAAGACCTTGCGCGGAGCGGCCAGGGCCATGGATCGCAAGATCCATCTCCTCGCCGCCTGCGACCACCTCAGCGGCCTGATCCTGGCCCAACTCGACGTAGGACGAGAGGAGCGACGAGATCACCTGCTTTCAGCCTCTGCAGGAGCCCCAGGGCCCCTTGCTGATCGAGGTCTGTCCGGACAGCCGAGGGCCCGGCAGACCCAGGCAGGGGGGTCGCTGATCCACTCGGTGATCGCGGTGATCGCTGTGAGCGACCGGGCGCTGGCCAGCACACTCCCGCGGCTGCGGTGACCAGGGCGGACAGCTGGTAACGGCGCCCGCGAACACCTCTCGGCCGAGGCGCGCACTACATCGTGATCGCGAAAGGGAAGCAGAAGAAGCTCGACAAGCAGCTCAAGTCTCTTCCCTGGGAACAGATCCCGCTGCAGGGCCGCACCCGCGACACCGACCGCGGCCGCGCCGGGACACAGCCTGTTCTTTCCCAGCGCCCGCCAGGCCGACCAGCTCAAGCGCCACCGAGTGGACCGCAAGACCGGCAAGGTCAGCGTCAAGATCGTCTACGCGGTCACCAGCCTCACAGCGGAACAGCCCATACCCGCCGAACTGGCCCGGCTGATGCACAGCCACTGGAAGATCGAAGCCGCTCCGTGGCCTCCGTGGCTCCGCGGCATCGGATGACGGAGCCTCCGAAAAACCCGTTGGGCAGACCGGCGACCCCTGTTAGCCTCCCGGAGGCCGTGCGAGAGAACGAGGAGGTGGTACCCGTGAACGCAGTATCGACATGGGTGCTCTCCTCCGAGGCCACGGTCGGACGATAGGCAGGTCGTCCGGGAGCGCCGTTCAAGAGCCCTCCCGAAAGGCACGACTGTGCAATTCACTTCCGAGCAGCACCTCGACGACGGCGTCCTCGAGCGCGAATTCACCCTCGGCGAGATCCCCGGCACCCTGTGGACGCCTGGATCCGCACCGGCTCCGCTCGTCTTGATGGCCCACAACAACGGCCTGCCCAAGGCGGAACCCCGGCTGGTGGCCCGGGCCATGTACACCGCGGCGCGCGGATACGCGGTGGCCACCATTGATGCCGCCGGGTGCGGTGACCGTCCCCGTTCCGCCGCCGACGAGCGGGCCCGCGCCGACCTGCGGCGGGCGATGCAGGCCGGCGAGCCGGTCGACGAAATCTTGGAGTCCTTCATCGGCCCTCTGGTCGAGAACGCCGCCCCGGAGTGGCAGACCACTCTGGACGCCCTCCTTGAACTGCCCGAGATCGTCGGCCCGGTCGGGTACTCCGGGGGGTGGACCGCCCTCGGAATTCGGCTGGCGGTGGTCGAGCCGCGCATCGTGGCCGCAGGTTTCTTCGCCGGGGGGTACGTGCCCCGTGCCCAGCGCGACGAGGCCCGACAGGTCACCATTCCGCTGCTGTTCCTGCTGCAGTGGGACGACGCAGGGAACCCCCGGCAACGGGCCCTGGACCTGTTTGACGCCTTCGGTAGCAAGGAGAAAACACTGCATGCCAACCTGGGAGGGCACACCGGCACCCCGTGGTTCGAACTGGAGGACGGATGCCGGTTCTTGGACCGGCACCTGAAGTGAGACTGGGCCCTCTGGCGGGCAGCGGACGGTAGCGGTGTCGGCCAGGACGCCGCTCATCGAGGAGAGGCCCCGGCCCTCCTCGATGAGCGGCGGTCAGCCACAAGCGCATTGTTGGGACTTCCTGGATTCGGCTCTGTCCGCAGTTCCGTAGGCTCAGTCTGCGGTGGTCATGAGGCCGGTGCGCTGAGCGTAACTCTCCAAGGGCTCCCCTGAGGCCCACCAGGACCTGTAGTAGTCCCTGAAGGAATTGACGGCTTCAGCCGTCTCCAGGCTGTGCCCGCTCATGAATGATCCGTCCGCGGTTAACAGCAGCAGAACCGCAGTGTCATCGATGATCGCCATATTGACCGCGTCGACGCCACTGTCGGTGGTCACCACGCGGGCGTGATAGTTGGCAAGGCCGTGCACTTCTTCATAGTGCTCTCGTAGCCACAGGCGCATGGCACTCTTGCCGGGCTCTTGAGCCGGGACACCGATGATGCGGTGGAACGACGCGCCGGGGTTACGCCGGGTCCAGTCGGCCGCAGTCCTGAAGTACTGCTGCGCGGCCGGGGATTGGAAGCTAGGCGGCGGCGTGTTGCGCACGTAGCTTGTATATATATGACGCTCGGCCGTGCGTACGAGACGTGCGAACGACAAGAAGAACTCGTCACTGGTGTGGTAGTGCGTGGAAGCCGTAGGTGCCTGACGATCACGGATCTCAATAGCGATCGATAGCAGGACGTAGAGGACTGCATAGATGAGCGGTATCTGCCACTTCACGTCCCATGCGAACAGGTTTGAGACGATCGACCCGCCAATCACGAACAAGAGAGCGAGTAGCAGTAACTTCTGCTCAACGGATTGCAGATTGACTACCTGTCGCATCCTTCACCCCCGTTGCACCTGTGCACCGCGCCTGCAATCAGGCGGGTGACGTGCGCTTCGTCTCTACCCCTCAAGCTGGGTGAGGATGCGGGTCCGTAGGAGTTCGAACGAGGCTCGGCCAGACGTAGGTCTCTTGAGCGTTTTCACCCCATTTACGTGTCCTTCAGCGACCCCGGGACTCCATGGCAGGGTGAGTCCGGCGGTGACGGCGTCGAGGTCCTGGCGGAGGATGCCGGCGAAGCCCTGCATGGATTTCGGTGCGCCCTGTTAGGCCTGTCGGATCCACTCCAGCAGGAGGTATCCGCCAGGAGGTATCCGTGCGCTGGCAGCGGACCAGGTCGGCGAAGGCGCGGGCGAGGTCGCAGGCCGGGGTGATGTCCGGGCAGGCGAGCCGGACTGAAGGAGGCGCTCGTTCTGGCTGTCGGTGACCAGTAGTTGGCGGTTCCACGGCTTCCAGCGGTTTCGTACCGGCGGCAACAGCACCACGACCGTGAGGGCGGAACTCAGATCCAGGTGTCGAGCCACATGCGGTTGTGCCAGCTGGGATATGGAATCGTCAGACCGGAGTAGACCGGGAAGAAGTAGATGAAGTTCCAGGCGATGAGGAGGACAAGCGTGCCCGCCGCCACGGCACCCCGTGTGCGGCGTTTGTCACTCACGCCCGGCGGACCCAGCAGGGCGCCCAGTATCATCACCACGGCAAGGCACAGGTACGGCACGAAGACGACGGCGTAGAAGGAGAAGATCGTCCGGTCCTGGTACAGGAACCAGGGGAGATAGCCTGCACCCACTGCGCACAGGACGGCGCCCGCGCGCCAGTCGCGGCGCAGCGCCCAGCGATAGAGCAGATAGACAAGGGCGCAGCACGCCGACCACCACAGCAGCGGCGTGCCCAGGGCGAGGATCGCCTGTGAACAGTCGGACGCTGTGTGACAGCCGTCCTTCCCAGCCTTCGGTGACTCGTAGGAGAACAGCACGGGACGGCCGAGGATCAGCCAACTCCAAGGGTTGGATTCGTACTTGTGCGGGGTGTGCAGTCCCACGTTGAACTGGTAGACCCCGTATTCGTAATGCCACAGACTGCGCAGCGGGGCCGGAATCCACGACCAGGTGCCGCCGCGGCCGTCCGCCCAGTGCCGCCCGTACCCGTTGTCGGACAGGAACCAGCCGGTCCACGTCACCAGATAGGTCACTACCGCGACCGGGACGAGGGACACCACCGACCGGCCGAAATCCTTGTGGAGCACAGCACGGTAGGGGTGGCGTGCCCCCGCGACGCGGCGGGCGCCGACGTCCCACAGCAGGGTCAGGATCATGAAGAAGGCCAGGAAATACAGGCCGTTCCATTTGGTCGAGGCCGCCAGGCCCAGGAAGATGCCGGCCGCGAGCCGCCATGGACGCGCTCCCGTCCCGGCATGGTCTCCGGTCTCCTGGTCGGTGCGTGCGTGTCCGTCGTCGCCCGCGGGTAAGGCTGCCGCGAGCCGGGCCCGCGCGCTGTCCCGGTCGATCAGCAGACATCCGAAGGCTGCCAGAACGAAGAACATGACGACGAGGTCGAGCAGAGCGGTGCGGCTCATCACGTAGTGCAAGCCGTCCAGCGCCATCAGCGCGCCGGCCAGGCAGCCCAGTGCCGTCGAACGGAACAGGCGGCGACCTGTCCGGCACAGCATCAGCACCGACAGCGTGCCCAGAACCGCCGTCATGAAGCGCCAGCCGAACGGGTTGAGACCGAACATCCACTCGCCGAGGGCGATCACCCACTTGCCCGTCGGCGGGTGCGCGACGAACGCCCCGGTGTCGGAGAGCGGGACCACCTGGGGGTCGGCCAGGATCTGCGGGTCGGCGATCTTGCGGTCCGGCCAGGTGCCCTCGTAGCCGAGCCGCAGCATGGCCCAGGCGTCCTTGGCGTAGTACGTCTCGTCGAAGACGATGTCGTGCGGCCGGCCCAGGCGCCAGAAACGCGGCAGCCCGGCGAGGAGTGCCACCAGCAGCGGCCCGCCCCACTCCGACCAGCGCGCCAGTCGGCCCGCCGCTACTGGGGAGAGTCCGAGCTTGCGCCACAGCCGTGTTCCGCGTTCGGGAAACGGCACCACCAGGCGGTCGCGTACGGACGTGCGCGGCCGCTCCACGTACCCGAACAGGCGCAGCCGCTGCTCCCACGTGGTCGGCCGGCGATGTGCTGCGTTTTGCGGCACGTCGACGCACCGGGACGCGTTCTCACGGATCACGTGGTCAGCTTTCGACTCGTGGAGAGCGGGACAAGCGGGGTCAGCCGCGCTGCGGTTGGTGGTGGTCACGCCGCGGCCGGTGGTGGTCAGGCCGCGGTCGTTGGTGGTCACGCCGGCTCGGGCAGCCCGTATTCATCGGGACTGCCTGGAGCCGGCCAAGGCGCTACCTGGTGGTCGAGGGCCGGGTCGGCATCGGGACCGGCTCCGGGGTGGAGTGGCGGTACGGCATCGGCACCGGCTTGGCGGTTGACGTGCACGTCGGCATCGGCACCTCCTTGGCAGTGGAGCCGGGTGGGGCTGTGGAGGGCATCGGCCCCGGCCTGGTGGTTGACGTGCACGTCGGCATCGGCGCCCCCTTCGCGGTGGAGGCGGGTCGGGCCGTTGACGGCTCCGGGACCGACTCGGCAGAGGTGACGGGGCGGTGCTGCGGGCCATTAGTCCCGCCCTGAGCGAAAGAGGCCGGCAGGACCATCAGCCCGACTCCAAGTACGGCAACGGTCAGCACGGATCCGGTGGCCATCCAGGCCGTCCTGGCCCGCCGCCGGGCGCGAACGCCGGCTTGCAGTCGGTCCCGGTGCCGGTCCTCATAGGGCGTGTCCTCCTGGCTGTCACGCATCATCCGTGCCAGCTCCTGCTCGAAGTGATCCATGACTCCTTCTTCACTCCACCGGCTCGACTGCCTCAGCCAGAAGCTGCCGCAACCGTGCGATCCCGCGCGCCGTGAGTGAACGCGCGGTACCCACCGGACACCCCAGCACCTCGGCGACCTGCAGCTCGGGCAGGTCCTGGTAGTAGCGCAACACCACCGCAGCCCGCTGCCGCGCCGGCAGCAACGCCAGCATGGCTTCCAGCCGGGTCCGTTCGTCCACGGCGGCGGTCTCATCGCCCACCTTGGGCGGGTCGGGCAACTGGTCCACCGGGTGCTCGCCCCACCAGCGACGCCGCGCCGAACGAGCCGCCGCACGGGCCAGGACCTTGCGCACATACGCCTCGGGCGCCTGCTCGGCCACCTTCGGCCAGGCAAACCACAGCTTGACAAGCGCCTCCTGCAGCAGATCCTCGGCCCGATACCGGTCTCCGCCGGTGAGCAGCCGTGCCAGGTGAAGCAACGCCGACCACCGAGATGCCACGAACCGGTCGAACGCATCGGCCCGCAACTGCCCCATCAGCGCCGCCCCTTACCCCCGCACGCCCCTACACCTTCAATAAGGCACTGGCCCCTGGCCTGCTATGCACTCCAAGCATGTGGTCTGGCTCACATGCAGCCGTCTGGACGGCGCCCGCGTCGATCTGCAATGGGCGAGCATGGTGCCGACCAGACATCGCCGCGTACGAGTGGTTCCGTCTCGCCATGGCTCTGTCTCGCCATGGTCAGGAGTGCCTCGGAAGGGTGATGGTGGCGATGGCCAGGCCCGGGGCCAGGCCGAGGCCGCCGTTGCCGCAGGTACGGCACCGCTGGGGGCCGTGTTCGGGCGGGAAACCGGGGCCGTGGTCGCGGGCCACTCAGTTAGAGGCCGTCGGCCTCCACCACCACCGGCTGCGCGCCGTGCCGCTGCGTGCTGGTGACCAGGTTGGTGCGGAGGTGAGGATACGTATCGAGGCGGCGCGGGTCTGTCTCCCGCACGGTGTCGTGGACGACCTCCACGACCACCGCTGCCTGCGGCCGGTCGGCCCGCGCGCCGCGACCACAAGCCGGGCGAGCGTGGCGAGTTCCACCTTTCTCGGCTCGGCACGCTCGCCCCCGTTGTCGATCCGCGCCACCTCGCGAACGTCCTGCATCAGCCTCCCCACCCGCCGCAGGGAGTCATGGGGGGCAGGCGCGCGTCCAACGACCGTGCTCGAGTACGTTTCCGCGGCGGGCTCGGCGTCACCCATCGCGTCGCCGTGATCGTCCGAGCCAGGAACGCCGGGTTCGGCGTCGATCAGGCGTGGGGGCATCTGGAGCGGACAGACGCAGAGATATGCGGTGGCGTGCGATCAGGCCGGCCGCGATCAGCAGCAGGAACGGCAACCAGGCGATCGCGTATGCGACACCGTAGTGCTGGACGTCCAGGATCGACCTGCTCGGGTCCACGTCGCTGCTGTTGACGCCGAAGAACGCGAGCAGCAGCGCGGGCGGGAGCGCGATGAGCGACCCGACGGCGATCGCCGCGGTCAGCATCCGGTCGCGGCGCTCGGCGTACTGCTGGGAAGCTGTCTCCAGGTCGACGCGGCGCGTCGCTAGCACGGCGTCCACCCGCTCGACGATGCGGGACGTGTTGGCCAGCGCATCCTCCAGAGACGAGACCCCGCGCAGCGACGAGTGGAAGCTTTCGACCAGCAGCTCCGGGATGAGGATCGTGTCGGCGTACGCCTCGACGCTGAAGCTCAGGTCGAGCTGGAGATCGCTGAGCCGGCGTGAGAGCCGTGCGACCAGGGTGTGGGCGTCGTCCGCCGTCTCGACCACGGTGGCCCGGTCGAGCTCCAGCGCCTCGAACGCCTGCCGTCGGATGCGGTGCACGGCCCCGACCACGTTGAGGAGGCCGACCGCGGCCAACCCGAAGGCGTTCTCCACCGGCGGCGCGTAGCCGACGATCAATGACACGCCCCTGCCGTGCGCGACCATGGTCTGGCCGGGGTTGTTCAGCGTCTCAGGCCGACGTATGCCCAGCGTGGCGCCGGTGCTGCCGTCCAGAGTGCCGCGGAGCACGATCGTCACCACGTCCGGGCCGATAGTGTCGCCGGCCACGTGCTCGGCGAGCAGCCTTCGCGCGAGCGCTGCTCCGGGGAAGACACTCTGGTGGACGTTCCGGCCGAACTCGAGCGGCGGTCGGTCGGTGGGCCGGTCCATGACGCCGTACGCGCGCAGGCGCCCGTCGAGCCACTCGGTCAGCGGCACCCCACCGACGCGTGTTGCGGCCCGGTTCTGCCAGGTGGCGTAGAGAGTCTCGGCGATCGCGTCCGAGCCGTCCGCGCCGTCCGCCATCTCGACGTCCACGAAGAGCAACGGGTCCCAGCGAGGCGTGACGGCCAGGGTGATTGCCGCCCCGTCGACCTGGGCCGCGCCCGGCGGCAGCGTGATCTCGGGGACACGCTCGTGCAGCACCAGTCGGGGCAGCAGCATCCCGGCGGCCTCGACGTGAGCGGCGAACCGGCCGAGGTCAAGCGCCTCGGTCAGCGGGCGGAGCATGTCATCGGGCACCCGCACCTGCTGTGTGAGGTTGTACATCAGCAATAGGCGTGTACGACCCCTGACCGCCGTGTCGGATCGTGGCACAACGTCTCCTTCGGCTGACAGTCGCGTGGGTCAGCAGCCTAGTGCTCGATTCCTCTTTGGAGAGGTAGGTGACTCCTCACTCAACTCCGCTACCCTGAGCGGCAGTTCGGCCGCCTGCTCCTGGGCCGCAGCCTCACGTAGCTCCAACTCCTCCAGCAGGGACACCGTCACCTTCCGGCGTGGCCCCCTGTGGGAGAAGCACCCCGAGGCTCCCACCGCAGGACCCCAACTGCGGTCAAGGCAAGACGACAGCACGATGCCGGTCGGCAGGTACCTCCCGCGGCCACACACAAACGGCTCGGCCAGAACGCGGCCAGCGGCTGGCTCCTCGGCAAAGACGCTACGCTCGCCCTCAGTCAGGTCGCCTCGCCCTCCGCGCCCTGGCTGCCGTCGCGCTGGCGGGCGCGGCTGCCCCGCCAATGGTTGCAGGGGCCCGCGTTACGGGTGCGTTCCGCCATCTGCCCCCAGAACTGCCGCAGTTCCTTGCAGGTCATGCCCTGCCACGGCGCGCGCTTGCGGGTCACGGCATAGAGGGGGAATCGGCCGCGGCGCCAGCGGAGCAGCGCCTGTTGCTGGAGGCAGAACACCTCGTGCAGCTCGGCCCGGGGCAGGCCACCCTTGGGCGGGTAGGGGCAGAGCTCGAAGGGGCAGTCCCGTAGGCAGGTGTTGCCGGGTTCGGCGATGTGCGCCATACCGACGGTCCGTTTCGGCTGCAGTGGTGACCGGTCCTTGGTGAGGCAGGGCGGTAGCGAGTTGCGGGCGGATCGCTGGAGCCGGCTCTCGATCAGGTCCGGGCCGCCGTTGTCGCGCTCGGTGAGGTTGAGCAATAGCAGGACGTCGGCGAGCAGTTGCTGTGCCCTGGGGTCCAGGCTGGACCAGCCGACCGACGGTGGGATCCAGAGGTTGTGCTTGCGGAAGAAGCGCGGGTCGCCGGTGGTGGAGCCGACTTTCTCCATCACACCCTTCTCGTCGATCCAGATGTATTGCTCGGGTCGGCCGGTCTCCAGGGCCAGGACCGCCAGGTCGGCTGCCCGGGACACGAAGGGGTGCAGCCGCTCGCCACGGCGGGTATGGTCCTCCTCACGCCGGTCGGTGAGTGCGCGCTCGCTGCCGGCCAGCTTGAGCCAGCGCTGTACGGCGTCGTACGGATCGGCGGCCGGACGGTTCTGGCTGCGGCCTGGCTCATCGTCATCCTCATTCGGCTTGGTGGTCGCGGCGCGACCGAGGCGATCGGGCAACTCCCAGAGGCACAGCGCGTGGATGAGGGTGAGCTGGGAGAACCAATACCGCGACCGGGACAGCATGATCTCGGCCTTCTCGATCAGTAGTTCTCGGGTGTCGTCGTTGGTATCGGGGTGGCGCCGGCGGCGGTTGGCGGCGCTCTTGAAGCCCTGGGCGAGAGCGACTTCGAAGGAGAGCGGCAGGTCGGCGCGGCCGCCTTTGCACTCGGTCGGATCAAGGTGCCTGAGCCAGGCGTCCAGCCGCTCCGCCGCATCCTCGCGGCGCTCGATGCCGACCGAGCCGACGACCATGGGGACGGTCGAGGCACGCGTGGCGAACTGGCGCCAGACGTTCCCCTTGCGCTTGCGGATCTTGTCCCTCTCGCGCCGGTACTCCTCCTGCTCCTCCTTGCTGCGTCCTTCGCCGCTCGACTTGGCGTTGAGCTGCCGCAGGTCCTCCTGAGGTTCCTTGAGCTGTTCGGTGTACTGGTCCATCGGGTCGGGGACGGGGACCTTCTGATCCGGATTGAAGAAATCACGCAACGCCTCAAAGGCCGCGTCGCCGCCGGCGCCCACCTCCTGTGTGATCGCCAACCGCAACGCGTAGGACTCCTCCTGGAAGGCCAGTTTCAGGAACTGGTCGTAAGCGGGCCGAGGCGCGCAGGCGTTGGTAGGCCACTTGTCGCGACCCTCCTCAGGGAGATTCCGTCGTCTCGCGATCTCGCGCAGGACTTCGCCGTAGCGGTGGACGAGGCGCTCCTTGGCCTCGTCCCGGCTCTGAGGGTCGCCAGTGCTGATCTCCCACCACCGCTTGCCCAAGCCATCGGCGATGTCCTTATGGATGGAGACCACCTCGCTTGGCGCTGCTGCCTGCGCATGGAGGTCGACTTCCAAGGCTGCCGCGAAGAGGTCGAGGCCTTTGGAGTCCAGACGGCTCTCAGCAGCGTCCTTGAGCAGCTGTGGGATTCCGTCGAGGAAGTCCCGCTCCTCCCGGCACGAGCGGAGGACCAGGCTGATCAGCAGCTCACGGCCGAAATCGAAATCGGTACTGCGAAGCAACTTCACGAGATGAGCCTTGACCTCGGGGAGGAACTCGGAGCCGAGGTAGGCCTGGAGGATGCTGTGCGGGAAGGAGACTCCGTCCCTCCAGCTCTCCACCAACCCGAGCTGTTCTCCGCGGGAGGCCTGGAGGGCGTACTCGCTCGCGCACTTGTGCAGGTTCGCGCCGCCGTCTGGAGCGCACCCCAGTCAGTCTCGTCCAGCAGCACCCGATAGGGCGGCAAGCCAGGCTGGTAGGGATCTCCGGTACTAAATTGACCGTGCGACACGGCCTCAGCGTAGACCGGCCTTCTGACATGGTTCGCTTCCATGCCCCGCTCGCACGGCTGGGCAGTCCTGCTGGGCCGTGCGAGCCGCCAAAGGAAACGAAGCCTTAAGCGCCGCGAGCGCTGTGTACTCGCCGCGGTCTCCCACCGCTGGCTCGATGTTCACCAGTGGAGGCCGCAGTCCGTCCGGGCCTGTGCGCGAATGCAGCAGCCTGCCGTCCGCCGTGGCGGCACACGCATGGAACGAGAAGAGCGTGTCCGAGGAGTTCCCCGTGTAACCTCCCGCAGCGACGGCCGTGAGCGCGCCCGTATCGCCCGGAGCCGCGGCCATCTCCTCGAAGGCCCGCCAGCTTCCGTCTGGCCTGCGCACGGTCAGGTACGCCTTTCCCTGCGCCGTCAGCGCGAGCACGTACACACCGGATTCAGCGGCCACAGCGGCTCCCCCCTCGGCCGTGGATCGAGCTTGACCCCGGCGGTGCTGTGCCGCGCGGCGCCGCCGACCAGCATCCGGGCGATGGGCGCCTGCGACAACACGCCAAAAGACGTATTCGTCCACCTCTCCGGGGTCACCCGCACCGTCAGCAGCTCAGTTCTAGATGAGCGATCTCCAGGGGGCGGGTTGGTGGAGGGGGGGGCGGGATCTATGCCTCTCCCCAGAGGCGTGTCTTGGGCTCTAGGGTCGAGGCCATGGCTCTGCTTGACGTGGTGGGCGCCGTAGTTGGGGTTGCAGCACTCGGCTTGGGCGGGTGGCAGCTGCGTGTCGCGATCCTGGACCGACGCGATGCCCGCAATGGCCGGGCTGCTGTTGATGACGGGACGGCGACGGGGGGAAGCGGGGCGCTTCCGGTCTCGGTGCCGTTCGGCCGTCTCCCTGTGGATGTCTTGGGCCGGGATGCCCTGCTGGCCGAACTGAATGCCTCATTGGGCAGCACCTGGGGGAGGAGGCGTCCGGGAGTTTGGGTGCTGGCTGGGTTGGGAGGTATTGGCAAGTCGACGGTCGCGCTGCGGCTGGCTGCCGAGGCTCGTGGCCGGGGCTGGCCGGTGTGGTGGGTGAATGCGGCGGATCCGCTGTCCCTGCGTGGTGGAGCTTTGGAGATCCTGCGGCTGGTGGGTGCGCCCGATCCCGTTGTCCGGGCGGTGCGGGAGGGCACGCCGACCGCGGCCGAGCAGTTCTGGGCGTTCCTCGATGGCGCGGTCAAGCGGGGCGTGCTGATTTTCGACAATGCCGACGAGCCGGCTCTCCTGGCAGCTGACGGCGTTTCGCTGCCGGGTGACGGCACTGGGTGGATTCGGCCCAGCAAGGGCGTACACATCGTGGTTACCACGCGCACCAGTGATCCCGGCACATGGGGCTCGTGGGCCCGTTTGCGGGTGCTGACGGCTCTCGACGATGTCTCCGCGGCGGATGTTCTGCGCCGTCTGGCGCCCCAGGTGGATGATCCCACCGGCAGGGAGGCCATGGCTCTGGCCAGGCGGCTTGGGGCGCTTCCGCTCGCGTTGCACTTGGCCGGGACCTATCTGGCGTCTCCCTTCGCACGATGGCGGAGCTTCGGTGACTATCAACAGGCACTGGACAGCACCGTGGCATCGGAGGTGATCGCTGACCTGGACACCGTCCGTGCGAATTCGCGGGCAGCCGTGTCCCAGACGTGGGAGCTCTCGCTAGACGCCCTCGCGGCTCAGGGGGTCGCACGGGCACGGCGTCTGTTGTACCTGCTGTCCTGTCTTGCTCCCGCCACACCGATTCCGGGGAGCCTCCTGCAGCCGGAAGCCGGCTCCCATGCGCGCGAGTTCACCTCAGCTCTTCGTGGCCTGGCCGCGGTTGGACTGATCGATGTCGCGGACACCCCGGCGGTGAGACCTGGGGATGTCGTCGTCCACCCCGTCGTGGCCGACATCTGTCGGGCCCGAATGCTCACCGGCCAGACGGCGGGTGGAGGCACGGTCATGGCGGACGCCGTCCGGCTTCTTGCAGCAGCTGGCGGGGAACTCGACAGCGAGCACCCCGGCGACTGGGCCGCCTGGGAGCGGCTGCTCCCGCACGTGTCCGTCGGCGTTTCATGGATGGCCCCGCACCTGGATGACGAGAGCCTGATCAGGCTGCTGACGGCCAGCCGAGCGGGATTCAACGCTCTGTGGGGCATCGGAAGACAAGGCTCCCGCGACGGCGAGGTCCTGGCCCGAGTCAACCTGGCCGCGGCCGAGCGGCTCGGCGACGAACACCCCGACAGTCTTGCGGCCCGCAACGACCTGGGGATCTACCTCTGTGCCACAGGCGCACCTCGCGAAGCAGAGGAGATGCTCCGAGCCGTTCTGGCCGGTCGGCGCAGGGTACTGGGTGAGGACCACCTCGATACCCTGCGCACGCGAGACGCGCTGATCGGCTCAATCATGGAGCAGGGCCGCTTCGATGAGGCCGAACAGATGTATCGCGAGCTGATCGCCGACATGACCCGTGTGCTGGGCGCCGACCACCGGGAAACCCTTACGACCAGCGTGGATCTCGCGTGGTCCATCGGCATGCAGGGACGACCGGCGGAGGCGGCGGAGATCTGTCGACGGACCCTCGACCTCGACCGCCGCATTCTGGGTGACGAGAATCCAAGGACCCTGGACGCCTGGGATGACTTGAGCCGATGGACCAATGAACGGGGTGATCACGCCACCGCCGAGCAGATGTCCCGCGAACTCCTGGGCATCGAGCTACGGGTGATGGGATCCGAGCACCAGCTGACGCTGACCACTCGGGCGAACCTGGCCAGGGCCATCGCCAACCAGGGGCGACTCGACGAAGCCGAACACCTGCTGCGCGAAGGGCTGGCAGACATGGAACGCGCGCTCGGCGAAGAGCACTATCGATCGATCACGGCTCGTCGCTATCTCGCCGATACTGTGGCCGCCCAGGGGCATGTAGCGGAGGCCACGCAGCTCTATGTGCAGGTGCTCCAGCTCCAACAGCGTCGGCTGGGACATGAGCATCCGGAGACGCTCGCCACTCGCCAACTCGTGGCAGAGACTACGAGCACATGGTGATGTGTGACGTGGAGTCGCTGCGCGCGGTCGGCTGAAGTACGAGGGTCACGCGGCCTGGACTGCTGCGGTCGGCCGTGGCGCTGCGGCGCTGGGATGGACCCCCGGGCGGGCGAGCCTGCGGGTCACGAGCCTGATCGAGGCGAGGGTGAGCATCGATTCGGAGTGCTCGGGCCGTGTTTCGTAGCCGCCCCTCGACCAGCGGCGTCCACATGGCCCGCAGTGGCATGATGACCGGTCCATCGGGTTGCTCTACCTGCACCTCGTCATGCAGGGCCTGCCATCGGAATCGTTCGTACAGCGGAATCAGCCCCGGCCAGCAGAACAGCAGCCCGAGTTCGATGCCGAGACCGCGGGCGTGCTCCATGGCCGCCTCCAACGCCAGACGTGCCAGCCCCTGCCCCTCATGTCAGGCGCGACGACGACGCCGCCGAGACCGGCTGCCGGCAACCGGACAGCATCCACAGAGAGCGGCACCTGCACCCATCCGGCATGCGCCACGAGACGGCCCTGATGCCTGACGCCAAAGTGCACTTCTTTGTCGAGCCACGTCAGGCCGGTCACCGCCACCCCTGAGGGGTCGACAGCCCCGCCCGTGATCTCGTCACGTTCCGTCGTGGTGTACCGCGCGAGCCGCATAGCCGAAGGCAACATGGAGATCATCGTCGCAG
Source organism: Streptomyces sp. NPDC049627 (assembly GCF_044465645.1). Classification (NCBI taxonomy): domain Bacteria; kingdom Bacillati; phylum Actinomycetota; class Actinomycetes; order Kitasatosporales; family Streptomycetaceae; genus Streptomyces; species Streptomyces sp. NPDC049627. The sequence goes on from NZ_JBITLW010000015.1 coordinate 246,098, forward strand.
CACGTCTCCGCATCCTTCAGCCATCACCGTGGCTCGTTATTTGGGGGTGTGTCCTGGCTCTCGACGCGATCACTCCGTCCGTCAGGCGGTCTCGGATGGCGTTCCACAGCGACCTGTGCCACCGTCCGCCACGCGGTGAGGGCACGGCGCCGGCTCAGGAGTGGGCGTGGCAGAAGCCGCGCACGGCTCGGTTGAACTTCTCGGGCCGTTCCAGGTGGCTGACGTGCCCCGCGCCCGGGATCACGACCAACTCGGCATCCGGGATCGCTTCCTGGAACTGTCGCGCGACGCCCAGTGGCGAGCGCACGTCCTGCTCTCCCCAGAGCAGCAGGGTGGGTACCGCGACGGTGGGCAGGAGATCCCGCTGGTCCGTCTCGGCCATGAGGGACAGCTGCGTCCGCATGGTTTCGGGGCGTACGACGGCCGCGATCGCGTCCAACAGCGGTACGTACGCGGCGGGCGGTTCGCCGGCGAACAGTCCGGGCAGGGTCGGATCGAACTCACCGCGCGGCGCGGCCAGCATCCGGCGCGCGCCCTCGACCCGGGCCCGCACCTCCTCCGCCGGCAGGGAGCCCTTCCAGCCCGCGTAGGTGTCGGCGAGGATCAGCGTGCTCACGAGGTCCGCGTGATGGCGGTAGAACTCCAGGGCGAGAGTGCCGCCCCAGGAGATACCGGCGATGTGCGCCGGACCGAGCCGCAGCGCCTCTACGACCGCGGCCAGACAGTGGGCATAGTCCGCGAGGCCGAAGGACTCGGGTACGTCGGAAGAGCGGCCCGCTCCGGGCTCGTCCCAGGCCACGACCGTGAATGCATCTGCGAGTGCGTCGAGTTGCGGCCGCCAGACGCGGGCGTCCTCTGCCGCGCCGTGCAGGAACACCACGGGCGGGCCCTCGCCCACGCGGTCGTAAGCGACCTCCAGCCCGCTGACCTGCACCGTCGCCATGACTTCATGGTAGGCGCGCCCCCCAACGTTGTCGCGGCGGTGGACGCCGCAGACGGTCACGGCCTCAGGCGTGTGAACCCGGCCCTCACACTCCACGAGCGCGCGGCCCCGGCCGACGAGCACGCCGCGCTCGTTGAAACGCCCCGTTCCAGTGGCGGAACTTGTCGCGGCCGTAGCCGTCGCGGGACTCGGTGGCCACGGGCAGGCTGGCGACGGCCTCGGTCAGGGGCAGAGTCTCCGCGGCTTGAGCGGGGGTCGAGACGGTGGTGGGCAGGACGGCGAGGGCTGCGGCAGCGAGGCCGCGCAGGACAGCTGTGACCATGTGCCGTTGATAGCGGCGCCGCAGGTGGTCACATCAGCGGTTTCGCCGGGCGCCGCCTGTGCGAATGGAAAGGTCGTACCCGAGAAACGAAACGCCCAGTCACCGAAGGCGTGAGCTGCGTTATGCGCGGGCGGTAGGTCAGCAAGCCGACTTGACCAGCGCGACCTCACGATCCGCGGCCGCTTGTTGCAGTCGCCGTCTCATGGCGCCACTGGTTCGCAGCAGGGAGGTGAGGTGGCGCAGTTGTTCGACGAGGGGTGGCTGGGGGAGGGGAACGATGCCGTGTTCAGGGTGGTGGGGCCGGGTGATGCGGGGGTGGACGTCGCCGATGAGTCCGGGGATGAGCAGGGGTGGGGTGACTCGCCCGATCGTCGTACGCGGGTGCCGGTCGGCCCCTGGGCACCCGGCTGCCTGCCCTCTCGCGCCCGTTCCCTACACGACAGGAGGGTTCAGCGCTGCCTGCGAGCCCTTCGACGAGCGCCCAGCATCACGCGCAGCGAGCCCACCACCGGCGGTGATACGGGCCCGCGTAGCAACCGGGCGCTGTGCGCGAGCGCCGCATCTGCAGTCAACAGCTCGATCTCGACGACCGCCTCCAACAGCACTCCGTTGGGGTTCGCGGTCAGAGCGGGCAACTCCCTGGCCGCCAGCAACGAAGCGCGGGCCGCCTCTATCTGGCTCTCCACCAACTCCCGTACGCCCGGTGATTCGCGCCCCTCCGCGAGGTCTTTCTCCGTCACCGAAAAGCGTTCCAGCGTCTCGGCCGGGATACCCAGGCGTCCTTCCGCGAGGTCCTCGGCGAGGTCGTTGACGAAGTCCAGCCGCTGGCTGCCGTCGAGGAGCATCCGGCACGCCGACCGGAACTCCCCGTCGTCGTGCTGCGGGCCCAGCAGGGACGCGACCAGCATGAAGGCGGGCAGTGAGTAGGCGTCGACATATGCCTGGTAGTCGGCCTCGGTGGCGAAGCCGGTGAAGTCCAACTCGGCGGTGGCGGTGGACAAGTACTCCTCCACCACCTCCCGGAGCCGGGGGTACGCCGTCGTGGTGTGCAGCAGCGTACGGATCATCGCATCGTCACTCACACCGCTGTCCAGCGCCTTACGGATCTCCTGCTCCCACGCTGCCCACGCGGCGACACGCCGCGGCTTCGCGCCGGTGTCCAGCAGGTTGTCCCCGTGGTGCATCACCGCTGTCGCCGCCACCACATGGGGCAGCACCGCCTTGGGCAACAGCAGGCGGGCCGCGAGGTAGTAGGTACGTCTAAAACGCGCGACGTACTCCCGCTGCGTGCCGTAGTCCCGCCGGAGGCCCGGCTCCCGTATCCCCGCAGCATCCAAGCTCTGATTCCACGCGCTCATGTGCCGATCGTAGGTGGGACGAGCCGGACGCGGGTGCCCTGCCACGGGCTTGCCGGACCAGCCCGTCCAGCCGATGTCAGGGACCTCGATCGCGGCCGGCGTGCGGCATGTAGTGCATCCAGCAGTGGCGTCCGAACGCCTCCCGGATCTCCTCGACCCAGTTCCGTGCCGCGCACGTCGGGCCAGGCCCAGGAGCCCATCCGCGCGACCTCCACGCCCGGTCCAGCCGTACGCGCCGCAGGGTCACCGGAGTGGTCCCGAGGTCGATCCGGAAGCGGTCTTGGAGGGTACGGGGGCCGACCACGGCCGCCGCGGCCATGGCCGCAACCAACACCGGCTCACCCGCGTGTTCCTCGCAGTACGCCGTGGCCCCGCGCACGGCACGCGGCAGCGCCGGATGGGCATACGCGGGCAGGGCGGCGGAGTGGTCGTACGGCTTGAGGTCCACAGGGCCGTGCACGAGGGCCTGTTCGAACTGCGCGAAGGCCCGCGTGGTCCCCAGCCACGCGGCCACCACCGGGTCGCCGTCCCTGAGGGCGGGGCGAAACGCAAGGCGGCGGTGTGCGGTTCGCCGGTCTGCGCGGTGACAGCGTTGTCCACTGCTGCCTCGGCGAAGGCGCCCTTGCGAACGGAAGTTCTTGAGCCGAGGCAGGACAGGTGTCACATAGGCAGGGGCTTGTTGTAGGTGAGACAACTCCTTCATTGCAGTGTGACCTGGGCGGCGACCGGCAGATGGTCGCTGCCGGTGGCGGGCAGGGGGCGGATGTGGGCGACGGTTGCTGAGCGGGCCATGACCTGGTCGATTCTGGCCAGCGGGAAGGCGGCGGGGAAGCTGAAGGCGAAACCCCGCTGCGCCACGTTCATCTGTGAGGTCAGCGGGGCCAGCCCGCGGTCGTCGACCGTCCCGTTGAGGTCGCCCAGCAAGATCACCCTCTTCAACTGCTCGGCAGCGAGAGCCTTGCCCAACAGACTGGCACTTTCGTCGCGCCAGGAGGATGCGAGTCCGCTGGTCCGGATGCGGACCGAGGGCAGGTGTGCGACGTACGTCGCGATCTCGCCATGCGGCGTGTGAACCACGGTCCGCAGCGCGCGACTCCAGGGCCCCGCGATTCCCCGCGGTTTGATGTCCAGCGGCCGGGTATCAGTGAGCGGGTGCTTCGACCACAGGCCGACGGTGCCTCGGACCGCGTGGTACGGGTAGTCCGGGGCGAGGCTCTTCTCGTAGACCGGCAGTGCCGGGGCCACCAGCTCCTGCAGCGCGATGAGGTCGGGCCCGGCGTCGGCCAGGGCGTGGGCCGTGCCCGCTGGGTCGGTGTTGTCGTCGCTGACGTTGTGCTGCACCACGACCAGGTCGTGTGGGCCGGACGTCGTCGCGGGCAGGAGCAGCCCGCCGAAGAGGTACGTCCACGCCGCTACCGGCAGGAGCAGGGCCACCAGGGCGGTGGCTGAACGGCGCAGCAGGGTCAGACCGAGCAGTACCGGGACCACCAGGCCGAGCCAGGGCAGGAACGCTTCCAGCAAGCTGCCCAGGCGGCCCACGGAGTTGGGCACCGCCCGGTGGAACACCAGCAGCGCCGCAGTCGGCACAGCGAACGCGGCGGGCACCCGCCCCCGCGTCCAGAACCCCCCGAGCCTTGCATCCCCCTTTCCGCCCGCGCCCGGAACCCACTGCCCGGCCCAGCGCCGCGCCCACCAGGGCACTGCTGCCTTTTCCGCCGACGTCACACCGCCCTTTGCCCGCTCCACCTTGCTTCCCATCCGCTCGGCTCGTTACCCAAGACGAATCGCCAGGTGAATCAGTTTCCGTTGCCCCGTCAGCGCGTGCCGCACCCTCCTCCCACGCGAAGAGGACGCGCTAGCCTCTCCTACCACCGGCTGAGGCAGGAGGAGGCGCACGTCGGTGTAGGAGCGCGGTGGCTGTCCCACGCCTCAGCTGTCACCACCTTCGGGCTGTGCCTCGGCTTGGGGCGCAGCGGCGGGCTTGGGCGCGTCCGGGGCCGTGTAGAAGACGGATTTGCCCTGCTTGGCGCGCTGGGCATGGCTCTTGGCCACGAGCCCTTCGAGTGTGACGCGCACGACCTTCGGCTTGATGTCGCGTTCGGGGTGGGCCTGGCCGAGCGCTGTGGCGATTTCTGCGGCGGAGCGCGGCTCGCTCTGCTCACCGAGGTGATGGCGGATGAGTTCCACCAAGGTGGGCTGCGCGGTCTTCGCGGCGCCTGCGGTCTTTGCTGCAGGCTTCCTGACGGTATTTTTCCTCGCCGTCCGCTTCCCGGAGGGCTTGGTCTCGGCTTTCTGTCGAGGAGAGGGCACTGCGGCGCTCTCGGGCGTGACCGCGGGCTCAGCCGATGCCGACGTGATGCCGAGCGCTTGCTGCATGTTCACGAGCACCGTGTGGTCATGCTGCAGGGCGGTCAACTGCTCCTGCAGAGAGGCGATTTCCGCGCTGATGCGTTCCTGCTCCTTGACGTTGCGGTCAAGGTCCCCGGTCACCTGGGCGATGTAATGCGATGCCAGCTCAGTAGTGGGCGTCGTGCTTTCGGGCATGATGCTGAACCTTTCCTCGGTTTGCGGTCGCAGTGCAGGCCTCCGGAGCGCCTCCGGGCTACCCGGGTGCTGCCCGCGCGGGCCTGGTGGTGATGGGCGTAACAGGACATCCAGCGACCGCAAATGAACCTTGGTGTAGAGATAGTACGGACAGGCGGAGCCTGTTGTTCCCCTCGAGTAGCCGCCTGTGCCGGCTGCCGGATTCAGGGCTGCTGTGTCTGGGACCGCCGGGGCCGTGCCGCGGGGCGGGTTGGTTCCTGCGGCAGGGGTAATTGACAGAACACCTCACGGGCCGCCCCGGCGGCCCGGTTTCTGCTCGCCGAGCGGCGCGTCTCCCTTCGGCGTCTTCGGCGGGGCACTGACCTGGTCGGGAAACTCGTCGGCCAGACCCCGGTAGTCCTCGTCGACGTCGGCTCTCACATCCGGATGGAGGCGGAACTGCTCGGCGATCCCCTCTGTGCGGACGACCGTCCGGTCGTGCATTCTTCCGGGCCGGTCGGCGCCGGACCACAAGGTGGGGCCCTGGCCGTCGCTGATCGTGGTGGTCTTGCACGTGTTCTGCTTCTTCTTGCCGGACACGAACGCACAGCGACCGGGCCGGTGGGCCCTGGGGCGTCTGACCTGAGTCTCGGTACCGTCAATCCGCAACTTCACGCCCTCTGCCTCCGCATAGGCGAACACATCGGCCAGGGTCCGCAGTCGTACACCGGGCCGGTCGGGGACGGCGAAGCCACGGTCGGCCAGCAGCGGGCGGATCTCCCCGATCGCCCGGGTGATGGTGGACCGCTCCAGTCCGTAGGGCCCCGCGAGAGCGGCGTGCGGCAACTAGTGGCGAAGACGGACCAGAGTGACCAGTCCCCGGTCACTGAAGACCAACTCGTGCTTCGGTCCGGCGCCCAACCGCTGCTTGCGCTTGCTGCCCCGCCGTTCGTGCAGCGCGGACTCACGGCGAGCGGTCCACGGGGTGGCCAACTCTTCGATCAAACTGCCAAGACAGCCCAAGGGTTGGGTTTCACAGCCACCGCTTGGCGGCCTCGACGCTGTCGCCGACGCTGGTGTTGAACGCGATCGCGGCACCTGGTGCATGCTCCCGGACCAGGTTCACGACCTGCTCGAAGAACGTCAGAGCAGGCTCCGGTTTGCGTATCCCGCCCCCGATGACGATGACGTCCCAGTCTCGTTCGGACAGTTTTGTGACGACCGTGGACTCGGCTGATTCGTCCGGCGTGATCAGCCCCATGGAAGCGTCGATGGCACGTTCGCCAAAACGGGCCAGTTCCTTGTCCAGGACCGCGCGCATGGCGTCACCGTCCATACCAGGCACTGTATGAGGGTCGAAACCAAGAATGAGAACGGACGGCATGCCCTGTATGACGATCAACCACCCCTGTCCGTTCCGGCTGCACGAAGGTGCCGTTTGGGTGGCAACATCGCCAGAGACGCCAGGCCCGGACCAATCGATGGCGACGGCATGCTTGAGCGGACGGCTTCGCCCACAACCTCGTTAGCGTGCGCGTGCTCACCAGCCGATCCAGGAGGTCCTCGGTCTGCTGCGGTGAGTGCCCGCACAGCCGGGCTAGTACTGCGGTTTCGGCAAGTAGCCTTCAGCCACGGTTACGCCGACGGTAATGACAGGCACGGGCAAACGGCCCTGGTGACGTCTGCGCCAATGGCACCAGCTCAGTGCACCGGCGCGACGGTGCGCGGGCCAGGGCAGACAGCTTCCAGCAGGCGCCGATCTCCGCCACGGTGAGCGGGGCCAGGCCGGCTGTGTCGTTTCTGCCGCCCCCCTTTCGACCGCCGTCCGCGGTCATGGCGGCGAGGAAGGCGTGCGCGAGCATGACCGAAGTGATATGCGGATACCAGCCCGGATTCCGGCGGACCTCGTAATGGTCCATGCCGCACCCGCCCTTGGCGGCCGGGAAGCACGCCTCGATGGCCCAGCGCGTGCCGGCGATCCGCACCAGCTGCTCGATCGTGGTCCCCTCGGGCGAATAGGCCAGGCAGTGGGCGAGTTCGTCGGGACGGGCCAGACTGCGGCGGGCCATCACCCACCCGACGGTGCGTGGGTGATCCGGATCGAAGACGATGTTCACGGGCAGACGTGCGACGGCCCAGTCATAGGTGCGCGGACTCTTGGCGCCGTCGCCGCAGGACAGGACCTGCCAGGCATCATCCGGAGCATCCGCGACCAGCTCGTCGATCCGCCAGATCCCCGCCGGCGACCTGATCTGCTGGGATTCTTCGGCACCGCCAGGACACAGCCGACACCAGCTTCCTCTCACCGTGGGAGTCGACGCCGGTGCGGCATCGGATCGCCCGCCGGCTGTGTGAGGCGATCCTCGCCAACTCAAGGCTCTCGGACACTACGTCACCCTCGTCCCCGCAACCTGGCTTCCCGTCACATGCTCAAACCAACGAACGCTTCAGCACGCCCTCCTGCCGCCCTGGTGACCGAACTCGCTGACGTGCCCGCCAGCTGGCCGGGCGGCCGTCAGCCCGTCGATGAGGGCCTGGCTCTCCCCTGGGGACCGCTCCCGGACAGCCGCTCAGCACCGCCGGCTACAGCCTGCTGATGCGACGCCACGGCTTCCACCCTCCTGGCTGAGCGTGCTGCTCCACAGTCCTCCGAGGCAGGGAGTTCGTAGCGTGATCACCTTCGGATGGTGTGCTCCGAGGTTGACAGATCCGGTGACGAAACAGCACTGCTCAATGCCTGAATCCCCGTGGGTCGGTTGCGAAGGCGGGTAATCGAAGAGGGCGCGTGGGAATGGGGAGTGGGACAGCTGCAGCCCTCTGTTTCTTACGGCGCCGGGGCGTACGGGAGTTCGCCTCACTCGAACAACACCCGGAGAACGAGGGGTCGGAACACTTGACGAGCATCACGGATACGGGCTCCGGTTTTCCGCTGGCCCCCGATGGTCGGCCCGCGCATCGAGCCAGCTGGATCGCTCGCAACAAACCGGCTCTTCGAACCAAGATCCTACGATTGAAGGTATTGAGGGCGGCCGGGCTGTTTGCGTGCTAAGGAATCACCTCGCCAGGCGGCCCTCAGTCCCGCTCCCGCCACGTAATTCCCCTGGCTGTGTATCCCCGTTGGTGGGGAGTCGGGCACTATATGGGTTCTCTCCACTAGGGCCGGAGCGATTGCCCGGCAGGGCAAGGGGGTTGTGGGGGATGGGGTCGTTCGAGGCTCTGGAGGCGGGGGACCCGCGTCAGGCGGGACGGTATCGGATCGTTGCCCGGCTGGGCGCGGGCGGGATGGGGCGGGTGTATCTGGGCCGCTCGCCCGGCGGGCGAGCGGTGGCCGTGAAGATGGTGCGACCGGAGCTGGCGGAGGACGAAGAGTTCCGGCGCCGGTTCGCCCGGGAGGTGGCCGCGGCCCGGCGGGTGAATGGCGCCTTCACCGCAGGGGTGGTGGACGCCGACCCAGAGGGATCGCCGCCGTGGCTGGCCACGGTGTACGTGCCGGGGCTGTCCCTGGCTGAGGCGGTGGCCGCACACGGGCCTTGGCCACAAGAGCCGGTGCTTGCGTTGGGGGCGGGGCTGGCCGAAGGACTGGAGGTCATCCACGCTGCCGGTGTGGTCCACCGGGATCTCAAGCCCTCAAATGTGCTTCTTGCCGCGGACGGGCCCCGGGTGATCGACTTCGGAATCTCGTTGGCCAGCGAGGCGAGCGTGCTGACCCAGCCCGGCATGACGGCCGGCACACCGGGCTTCATGTCCCCTGAACAACTGACCGCTCGGGCACTCGGACCGGCCTGCGACGTGTTTGCCCTGGGCGCGGTGCTGACGTTCACCGCCACCGGCGTCGGGCCGTTTGGCACCGGCTCGGCGCACGCCCTGCACTTCCGCACCGTCTATGAAGAACCCGACCTGGGCGCACTGTCGCCAGTCCTGCGCAGAGTGGTGACGCGGTGTCTGGCCAAGGAACCCGACCAGCGGCCCAGCCCGGCCGTGCTGTTGGACCAGCTGGCCGAGGCCGCCGGAGGCAAGCGAGCCACCCCCCAGGTGCTCACCGAAGCGGACTGGATGCCCAGGACCGTCGCCCGGACCGTACAGTTGCGCACCACCGCCCCCGCACCAGCGCTCAGGCCCGAGCCCGCGTCAAGTCCCGCACCGGCGCCGACCCCCGCGCCGCAACCGCAGACTCCGCCCCCCACCGGCGACCTGGCGCCGACCCGGCACACCATTCCCGAGCAGGACCTCACGAATCTCCGGCCCAGTAGCATTCTTCACACGAGCGCCCCAGTCGGTGGCGCCACCGAGCCACGTCCCCACCTGGTCGTACACCCTCCCGGCCAGGCACCGTCTCCCTCTGCGCGTCCAGTTGCAGGCCCTGCCGGGCTGTCCCGCCGACGGGTTCTGCTCGGCCTCGCGGGCACTGCCACCGCCACCGGGCTCGGCGTCGCCGGCTGGTACCTGGCGAACAGCGACGACTCCGGGAGCCCGAAGTGGACGTTCGCCAACGGCGGCTCCAACTACTCGTCGCCGCTCGTGTCGCGCGGGGTGGTGTACGTGGGCGGCCGCGAAGCATCCCTGTACGCGGTGGACTCCGCCACCGGCAAGCAAAAGTGGAAGTTCTCCACCGGCCAGGACGCCGAGGCGCCCTCGTCGATGGCGCTGGCCGACGGGCTCGTGTACGCATGCGGCGGCAAGCACCTGTATGCCGTGGACACCGCCACCGGCAAGCAACGGTGGAAGTTCCCCACCGGCGGAAACGCGTACTCGCCGACGGCGGGTGACGCGCTCGTGTACGTCGGCAGCGACGAGTACCTGTACGCGGTGGACCCCGCCACCGGTAAGCAACGGTGGAAGTTCCGCACAGGCAAGGGTGGTGTGTTCCGGGCATCGCCGGCGGTGGCCGGCAGGGTGCTGTACGTCGGCGACACCAACAACGGTCTGCTGTATGCGCTGGATGCCATCACCGGTGAGCAGTGGTGGGAATCCGACATCGCCACCGTGTCCGGGGAGCCACCGGTCGTCTATGGCGGCATGGTCTACTTCACCTCCTTCGGCGGGCAGTTGTACGCAGTGGACACCATCAAGGCCACGACACGGTGGGTGTTCACCAACGGCGGCGGTCGCTCGCCGGCGGTGGCGAACGGGGTGGTGTACGTCGGCAGCAACGGGTCCCTGTACGCGGTGGATGCCGCCACCGGCAAACAACGGTGGACGTTCCCAACCGGCAGCCGCGCGTTCTCATCGCCAGTGGTGTCCGATGGGGTGGTGTACGTCGCCACCTCCAGCGACGACAAATACCTGTACGCGGTGGATGCCGCCACCGGCAAGCAAAAGTGGAAGTTCCCCACCCACGAAGCCGCGTCAAGGCCGGCGGTGTCCGGCGGGCTGGTGTACGTCAGCACCTGGGATCAACTCTATGCAGTACCGGTGTAGAGAGCACCGCTCGCTCTCAGGACACCGTCTGCCGGAAGCCTCAGCGGATGCTCCTCATCCTCCGAATAGCGCACCCCCCGGAATACGATCTCTCCACCAGCTGCCGACCGTCTCACGGAATCCGTCCGTCAGCCCCTCACCCAGAACGACATCGCCTTGACCGCCTGACTCGTCAAAGCCCCTTTCCGCGTGCCAGGGATGACCCGGGACCGGCCGGATGCAGCTGCCGCGATCACCCTCAAGCGACCTGCGGCGTCGTACCGGCCCAGCAGCAGCGTGGACGCAGACGCCAACGCTCCGGCGACCCCGCCGATCAGCCCCTCGGCTGTGGCACGCGAGCACTGATGGAATGTCAGTATTCGGAAGTTGCATTATTCGTCTGCAGAGGCTGGCGACAGGAGACGGGACTCGCCTGCCACAGGGGCGCCCTCGCGCCGCAGAGCGGCCCGTGTCTGGATGCGATCTCGTCTGACCGGTCGCAGTCGCACGGTCATCGCTTCTCGTAAGGGGTTCGTGCGGGTCGCCAGCCGGATGATGAGGTGGCACGGTGACCAACCACGATGAGGCAGCGACTGTCCGACCGTTGAACCTGGCTTGAGTGAGCCGGCACCTGGAAGCCGGTGCACGAATCAGCAGAACCAAGGCGCTGCACGGTGGCCTTTCTGCCGAGCTGCGGAAGCTGACCATCGGCACTCGAAGCGGTCGCGGTTGATCCGACTGCCGCGGGCCGCGAGTATCCGTCACTCCTCATGACGTATATAGCGGGCCGGGCGGTCCTCGACGACGAGTGCTTGGACAGGCGTCTCCCCTTGCTGGCCCGCCAGCTCGTAGCGGTTCATGCCTTACAGCCCGCCAAGCGGCCGCGGGAGTATGTGACGTTGACGACCGCCGGCACTGTCGCTGGACCGGGCGTCCTGATGTCGGCCGTTCGCCCTCTATGAGGTCTTGCTGCGCGCCCGCCGGCGCCGGCCTGGCGGCTGTCCAGACCGGCGGACGGGGCGACGTCACGCAGGGACGCCGAGCGGCGGGTGCTGGAGCACGCGGGGCTTGTACTCGACCAGCTGGATGCGGCCGTCGAAGGTACGGTGCCCGATCATCTCCAGGGCAACGTCCGGATAGCCGTCGTAGATGCGTTCTGCGCCCGTGGCCCCGGTGATCACCGGGAACATCACGACCCGGAAGCGGTCGACGAGTCCAGCTCGTAGCAGGGACCGGCACAGGCTGAGGCTGCCGATCGTGCTCAGGAGCCCCGAGCCACTCGACTTCATGGCAAGGACCGCCTCCACGGCGTCGTCACGGACGAGCGTGGAGTTGGCCCACGTCAGTGGCTCCTCGAGTGAGGAGGAGAACACCACCTTGGACGCTTGCGTCAGCTCGTCGACGGACGCCTCTTCTTCGGGCCTGAACTCGTCCTGGCCCTTCGGGACCTCGCCTGCGGCGAAGCCTGACATCAGGCGGTAGGTGTTCGCTCCCATCAGGTACGTGGCCTTGGGCTGCTCGCCCAGCCATGTGAGGTACTCCGGGCCCTCCAGGCCCCAGAACCCGGGCCATCCCTCTCCCGACGCGTAACCGTCGAGGGAGGTGATGAAGTCGACGAGAAGCTCCGACATGGCGGTGTCCTTTCCTAGGTGTCACGAGCTTGGACCGGCCCGGAGCCACAAACTCATCGCCGCGCTGTGGAGTAACGAGAAAACCCATGACGCTGCAGCCGATCAGGTCGGCGGAGCGGCACTGCTTCGGAGGGTCCGGAGGCCTACATGATTGCCCTATGCATGCAGCCGGGTAATGATCTCAACGCGATGGAGAACGGCGGTTTGAGTTCTGTCAAAGCCCCAGCTCACCCCCCCGGGCGCGCGAATGGCCCATCGTGGTTCCGAATGGCGCCGACGCGTCGGCTTCGGCGGCCGCTGTCGACGTTATCCGCAAGCCCCCGCCGCCCCGTGAAAGCCGGTTTCTGCACCGGGGCTTCCAGTCGGGCAAACGTGCTGTCCGACATGTCGCCTTCAAAGTCAGCAGACATCCGGACCACGGGGGTCGTCGACTGGGCAGCGACCTCTTTGGGTTCGGCAGATCTTGATGTGGCGCACTGCCCCGTCAATCTTGCGCTGCTGCACGACCCGGCGTGGGGTCTTCGGTTTCCCGAGGTGTAGGAGGAGGCCGGTGGGGTGCTGGCCATGGAAGCGAGTGCGCGACTGTACTGGCTCGTCCGGGACGGGCCGGCATCCTCGGAAGAGGTGCAGGTGGTGGCCAAGACATGGCGAGGGGGAGGGAGGGCAGAGCTGACGGCGCGAGCTGTGGAGAAGCGGCCGGATGCCTACGGCACCGCACTGATGGACGCGCTGGCCTGAGCCAAGGAGGGCAGGAACGCGAGGCGTCAGGGGCCTCTACTCATATTGGCGTAGGCAAAGCAATTCGACGAGCAAGTTCCTAGCCCTGCGGAGCAGCCCGTGGCGCCGCCATGTATTCGGACCAGCCTGCCGGGCGGTGTTCCGTGCCGCGCGGACGGGCAGACGTAGTGTCTGAGGGCGTCGGCGAGACCGAGGGTATCGCGCGGACGCCCAGGGCTGTGACCGGGCAAGAGGTATCTGCACCGGGCCGTGCTGCTGCGCTGGGGGGACCGTGCTGCAGCTGATCGTCGATGAGGCGGGCGAGCTTTGGCGATAGCACAAAGGGTGGCGGTCGGCCGTCAGGTAGGTATGCCCCTGGTCGTGGGACCTGGCGGCGCTCCGCGTACGGACGTGGCCGAAGGCCAGGCAAGCCCGCCGCAGGATGGGCCAGGATGTCGAACGCCGAAGCGCGCGGGTTCGCGGATTCCTGGACGGGAGCGTGAGGAAACCTGTGCGCCGGATGGCCATTGAGGACTTTCGGCGAGTGGGTTCGGTATGTCGGCGGGGATGGTCCGCGATGGCGACTTCTGGCCGGAGGCGGTCTGAGAGCTGGAGGGTGTGGAGAGCGAGGCCATCAGCGGTTGCGCGGCATGCCGCACCGCCTGGGCCCGGTGCCAGTCCCATAATCCGTTGACGAGCGCGCCACCCAGTCCCGACGATCAGGCGCATGTCTGCCGCCCTGGCGCCTCTGCGCCACCGCCCGTTCCGTCACCTTTTCATCGGTACGACGGCCAACCTGCTCGGCAACGGGGTGGCGCCGATCGCCCTGGCCTTCGCCGTGCTCGATGCCACCGGCTCGGTCGGCTCGCTCGGTTTGGTGTTCGGCGCCCACTCCCTCACCAGCATCCTCTTCCTGCTGTACGGCGGGGTGTTGGCGGACCGGTTACCGCGCGGCCCGCTGCTGGTCGGCAGCAGCGTGGTCTGCGCCGTGAGCCAGGCGGTGATCGCCGCCCTGGTCCTCACCCACAACGCCGCCATCCCCCTGCTCATGGTGCTCGCCGCGGTCAACGGGGCGTCAGGTTCCTGCTACCAGCCCGCCGCCCAGGCCTTGCTGCCCCAGACCGTGCCGGCCGAGTCCCGCCGCGCCGCCCTCGCACTCTCCCGCATCGCGGGCAGCAGCGCGGTGGTCGCGGGTGCGTCGCTGGGCGGCATGCTGGTCGCCGCGATCGGCCCGGGCTGGGGCCTGGCCATCGACGCGCTCAGCTTCGCGCTCGCCGCCACGTCCTTCGCCCTGGTCCGCGTCCAGGCCGCGCCGCCCGAGCCCAGCCCCGGTGTGGTTCATGAACTGCGCGTCGGCTGGCGGGAGTTCACCTCCCGCAGCTGGGTGTGGGTGATCGTGGTGGCCTTCTGCTTCCTCAACGCCGGCCTCACCGCCTCGTTCACCGTCCTCGGCCCGGCCGTCGCCGACAGCACCGAAATCGGCCGCAGCGGCTGGGGCCTGGCCCTTGCCGCGGGCTCGCTCGGCGCGGTCGCCGGCGGCGTACTGTCGCTGAGATGGCGGCCCCGGCGCGCGATTCTGGTCGGCTGCGCGCTGATGGGCCTGACGGCGACGATCCCGCTGCTGCTCGCGCTCGCCCCCTACACATGGCTGCTGGTCGTGGCCAACTTCGTGGCAGGCGTGGGCGGTGAACAGGCCGGCGTCGCCTGGTACTCGACCCTCAACGAGCAGATCCCAGAAGACCGCCTTGCCCGCGTCTACGCCTACGACGACCTCGGCTCCTACCTTGCGCTCCCGCTCGCCCAGTTCGCCGCCGGACCCGCCGTACTCCTCCTCGGCCTCCATGCCACCCTCTACGCGGCCGCCGCGCTCATCCTCCTCGCCACGCTCGCCATGGTCGCCACCCCCTCCATCCGCGCGCTGGTCCCGAAGACCGCAGAACCGCAGCCCGCCTCCGAAGATCCGGTGCCTCGCTGAGCTCGACGCTTACGCGTGAATAACCACAGGTGGGTGGTGTTTCGGGCACGATGGTGCGCCCAGCGGGTCCGTGCCCGCCGGGTTTCGTTCCGGTGGGTTCTCCGGTGCCCTCCACGGGGTCGAGGTGAGCCCGGTAGGCGATTGAAGCTTCGCCGGGACCTTGAGCACCGGGGGACTGGGGCCCTGCCACCACGTAACCCGCCGTAAGCGCCCCGACAACTACCGCCAAGACGTTCCCTCATCGCCTGCTCCAGCATCCACTGCTGCACGCTGGTGAGTTCGTGCCTGTCGTCGCCCAATCGTGCTGCGTGGCTGCTGTGGCTATGAGCTGGGGTTTCTCACCTTTGTGGCTGAGCGTGGCAGTAGCTGTCTGACCTGCGCTTATGTGCTGTGTGTAGGTCGATCGAGCGTAGTGCAGTTTTCCTGGGTCACTACTTGCGATGCCATGTGGGTGGCGCCCGGTGCCCTGCGGTGTGGTGGCTAGAACCCGGGCCCTGGGTCGCCGCCGGCCCGCTGGCATTCCGTTGCAGCGTCGAGCCAATCGCCTGCTGGTTCGATGGCCTGCTCGCGTTCAATGCCGGAGTCCACTTTTCCGTCAGCGGGGCGGGCTTCGTCGGCGATGTCGCGTGCCCGCTGGCACGGATCTGATGAGGGTTCGGACAACTCGGCGAGACCGCCGATGACGCTGAACGAGAGGGCGATGAGCGCCGCCCCGGCCATCATCAGGCCCGCGCTCCGGTCCTGTACGAGGCGCGGCAAGTGGCGCTGCCAGCGGAAGTACGGGATGCGGTCCCGATTGTTCACAATGCTCCCTATCGAGCGGCAGGCGACTTGAGGTATGGATCCTGTCGAATGTACCTGCTGAATCGGACGTCAGGCGGTGTCCGGGTTGGTGAGGTCGTCGAGGGTGAGGGGGACGCGGGTGGCTTTGCCGGCTTTGCTGGCGGTGGTGGTGGGTGGCAGGACGCGGACGTGGATGAAGTAGACGCGGACGCCGAAGTGGTTCGGTGTATCGGGGCCATGCGTCGGGGGTTCCGTCGGTGGGCAGTTCGAGGAGCTTGTCGGTGATGTTGTAGATGACGAGGTAGGCGATGTGCTGCCGTAGTCGTGGGCGTACAGGCTGAGCGTGGTTGGGCGTGGGTGATGTGGTCGCCTTCGAGGAAGAGGAAGCGCTGCACTCGAGGTCTAGACCTCTTCGCCGTTGGCGCGGTCTGCTTCGAAACCGGTGTACAGCTCTTCGCGGTCGAACCACTCGATGCGGGCCCGGTAGCGCTCGAGTGTGTGCAGGATGCTGCTCTCGGCGCCGACGCGCTTGCTGAGGTAGTCGAAGAAGGGCTGGAGGATGTCCTCGGCGAACTCCCGCCAGCCGTCCTGGATGTTCCTCTTGTTGCTGTAGCCGCTCGTGATGCGCCAGCTGGAAGAGGGGTTTGCTGCCTCGTTGTTGGCGACGTCCTGTATGAGTCGCCAGATGAGGGTGGCGAGTCCCTCTTCGGTCCGGCTGCACCAGATGCCCGGCATGTCGCCGTTCAGGCCGGCGCGGAAGCGGTCGTAGTCGAGGTCTGGTTCCTGCCCGGGCTGCTTCCTCGAGGAAGCCTGTGAGGGTGGGTTGGCTGTTGATCCAGGTGACGACGAGGTGGACTTCGTGGCCGGCGCTGGAGTAGGGCGCGGTCATGAGTTTGCGCAGGCGTTCGCGTACGGCGACCTGGAGGCGTCCAGTGGGTGCGTTGCTGCTCGGTCCATCGCTGGAGGGTGGGGGAGTGGTTCTGGCCGGTGTGGTGGTGCAGCTTGGCTTGTTGGTAGGTGCGTTGCCGGATGTGGGGCCAGGGTGGGTCCCCCCCCCACGGGTCTGGTTTCAAGTACCTGGGTGGTGGGGGGAGAGCGGCCTTGCCGGGCGGCGCGGCGCTTTTGTGTCAGCCAGTAGTCCAGCGCGAAACCGTCGTGGTGGGTGTCCTTGCTGCAGCGAGGTGACCGTGGAGGGCGGCATAGGCGCGGGCGTGGGCGAGTCCGGGGCTTGCGGGGTAGACGCGGCTTGCACGACGTGGCCTGGAGCGGACGGCGTCATCCGTCGTGGCAGAGGGGTTCCTCAGGGACGGCGGCGCCCAGACTCTGCCTTTCCTCAGCGGTGAATTCGCGGTAACCGATCATGCGGCACAGCTGACGTTGCCACAGGTCGGCGTCGAGCCGGATGGTGCGGTAGGCGGTCTGCGCCAACTCGTCGCCACGGAACAGGAGCGTCCTGCCGTCGGTGGAGGCATCGATGTAGGAGTACCCCGTGGTGGAATCGACGGGAACGCCGAAGGTGTAGGTATCGCTCGACCTGCCCTCGCCGGTGTCGTAGAAGTGCGCCGAGGTACCGGAGAACAGCAGGAAACGCCCGTAGCGGAGGAACTGGGTGACAAATCCCGTGTCGTAGTGGGGGTCACTGGCGAGGATCGGTCCGATCCTCTTGCGGGGCGGGCTGGTCTGCCAGAGTTCGACGTTGCCTCCTCTACGAAGCAGAGCGAAGTACTTTCCGGCCGGGCCGAACTGGATCGTCGTCGTGTCCGATCCCGTCTCGATCGTCTTCACGTCACGCCCCGCCACCGTGTCGACGATGTGGACTTCCGGGTCACCCCACACCACGACGGCCAGATGACCGCGCTTCGGATACGTGGTGAACGTGAGTGCGCTCTTGGCGGAGACACCGGGGATCAGGCGCCGCAAGTCCGTCTGCTCCGTCCGACGGCCGGTGTTCCGGTCCCACCTCTGCAGAACCGGGCCGGACAGCGTCACCACGCTGTCTCCGATGAAGCGGAAGCTGAAACCCATGTCCTTGGACCAGCGGTCACGGGCAGGCGGATCCATGGCGGTGATCGTACGGACTGGGCGCAGGTCCGAGGCCCGCCGCAGCACGATGGTGCTCTTCCCGACCCGGTCGGCCACCACCTTCCCGTCCGCACTGAAAGCGACCCTCGCATCCTCGCTGAGGACGTCGCCCGGTCGGCGTTCCGCACCGGCCAGCAGGTTGCCGCCCTCGTCCGAGGCGCCCTCGTCCGAGGCACGGCGCTCGATGCGCTTGCCGTCGTCCGCCAGGCCCACGATGGATTTCCCGTCAGGGGAGAGTGCCGGCTTCGTCAGCGGATCCGCCGGAGTACCCTCGGGCAGGGCCGGGATGTGCATCACGCTCTTGTCGTCGGAGGCGAGGAGCACGGGTTCGCCGCGGACCGAGACCACCTTGTGCACCGTATGCGCGTCGGCCCCCCAACTCTTACTGAA
Source organism: Streptomyces sp. NPDC049627 (assembly GCF_044465645.1). Classification (NCBI taxonomy): domain Bacteria; kingdom Bacillati; phylum Actinomycetota; class Actinomycetes; order Kitasatosporales; family Streptomycetaceae; genus Streptomyces; species Streptomyces sp. NPDC049627. The sequence continues at coordinate 264,219 of NZ_JBITLW010000015.1, forward strand.
GAAGCGGACCTGATTGGTCTTCAAGTCCAGCAGAGAGCGACGGCCGCTACCGTCGTATTCCGGCAGCACCACCCATCTACCGCTGTCGTCGACGCCTTCCAGCCCGCAGGTGTCGCCCTCGCCCAGGCCCTGGTCCGTGGAGTGGAGTACCGCACCTGACCGGTCGGTACTCCGTACGACGAGTGTGAGCCCTCCGTGCTTCTTGGACGACTCGCAACTCGCGACCGTGTTCCCACCGGCGGAAACCTTGATTTCCGTGGTCGGCGGCAGGATGACCTGCGTGTGCCGGGTGCTCCGGTCGATGGCGATCAGTGAGCTCTTCTCGGTCTTCTCGTCGAAGACGTGAGTCAGCAGCCTGCGGTCGTCTGAGCCGATGTAGACGCCGTCGAAGGTGGTCGTCTTCGGCAGGCCGGGAGGCAGCGGGACCGTGCCCGACGTCCCTTTTTGAAGGTCCCACCAGGTGACAGTGGTGAAGCCCGCCCCGGTCTGCGCGACGATCCGCCCGTCGCTCGAGATCGCGGCGTTGTCACTGATGTCGCTGAGATCGGGCGGCGAGCCGAGCCGGGGCGGCAGCCGGTGCGCCGGGCCGGCCAGGCTGCCGGGGCCGCCGTCACGCCGCACGTCGAACCAGACCAGTTCCTGCGCTTCCGTGAAGAAGCCGGCCCGGCGTCCGTCTGCGGAAACGAAGCTCAGTGCGACCTGGTCCGGCAGGTCGAGCCGTTCTCTCCTCACCGTTCCCGTGGCCGCGTGTACATACAGAGTGGGTTTGCCGATGGCCGAATGAACGAGGACCACTTCGCCGTCCTTGCTCGCGGCGACGCCGTGGACGGAGCCGTCTGATCCGGACAGCAGGCGCTGATCGGGGGAGTACGAGAGCCGGGCGTGCAGGAGGGCGTCGCGGGCCTGTTGGGTCGGGGACGTCCGGTAGGCCGCCAGCGCCGTCATGACGGAGAGCACCGGATCCGAGGTGGCGAGGTCGGTGGAGCTCTGCGCCAGTGCGCGGGAGGTGGACTCCGCCGCGCGCTGGCCGCTGACGGAGCGGTAGTAGGCGAACAGCGCGCCGAGGAGGACCGCCAGAGCGGTGAGGGATGCGACGGCGGACGTCAGGACTCGCCGTTTGCGGCGTCGTGCCTGCCGGTGAGCCCGCCCGCGGCGAAGGTAGTCCTGCTCGGCGTCGGTCAGGAACCGGCCACGGTCGGACAGCCAGCGTTCGGCCGCTTCCAGGGCCGAACGCGAGGGCAGCAGATCGGGCTCCCTGCCGCCGTGCTCCCAGCGTTCCCGGTCGTGGCGCAGTGTTTCGCGCCAGATGAGAAAGGACCGGTCCTCCTCGGCCCAGTCGGCCAGGCGCCGCCATTCGTTGATGAGGGCCTCGTGCGCCACCTCCACCGTCTCGACGCCCTCGGCGCTGCGCCCGGTGACGAGCAGACGCGCGTCGGCCAGGGTCTGCGCGATCTCCCAGGCCTTGGTGTCCAGTTCACTGCGCAGGGCCGTCCGCCGTGTGATCGCGCTGGTGCCGAGGGGCACGCGTACCAGCGCCGCGAACAGGCGGCGGGCGGCGGGCAGCGCGGACTCCGGAACGTGCGCGCTCCACAGACGCTCGGCCTGCTGTCCCAGCGCGCCCGTGACGCCACCCAGCGCCTTGTACGACTCGTGGGTGAGGACCCCGCCGTCCTGGCTGCGCCAGAGCCGGTCCAGGGTGAAGCCGAGCAGGGGCAGCGCGCCCGGTTCCTCTCCCGCGTCGGCGAGCACGCGTTCGACGAGACCGGCCTCATAGCCGACTCCCGGTACGGCGTCCACCGGTTCGGTGACGATCTGGCGAAGCTGCTGCGGGCCCGGAGCGCCCAGGGCGTAGAGCCGGTTGCGGAAGGCGGCACCCACCTGCGCGTGGGTCAGCGCCCTCTCCAGGAAGTCGGCGCGGAGGGTGGTGAGCACGTGCAGGCCCGGTGGGAGGGACGCTGTGTAGAGGGCGTCGGCCAGCTCGTCCACCAGGTCAGGGGTGGAGACGAGCAGTTCCTCGAACTGGTCGACGACGAGCAGCAGGCCGTGCGTTCCCTGACGTTCCAGTACGGCGGTGACGGTGTCCGCGACGCCCTGCTCGGCGAGGACGCGCACCAAGGCGGGAAGCCGGTCCAGCCGTTCGACGACGGGCAGGTCGGGCTCCAGGAGGGGCAGCAGCGCGGCCGCCAGCGCCGACAGCGGCCGGCTGCCGGCGGCGGGACGCACCACGCCCACGGAGAGTCCTTGGGCGCGCAGGCGCGGCACCACGCCGGCCAGGGCGAGTGAGGACTTGCCCGATCCGGACGGGCCGACCAGGCATACCTGGCGTTCGGCGGCGACCTTGGCGGTCAGTTCCTCGGTCTCTTCATCCCTCCCGTGGAAGGATGCCGCGTCCGCCTCCCGGAAGGGGGCCAGGCCACGGAACGGGGAGGGTGGCAGTGTCAGGGCCCGCAGCGGTTCCCAAGCGCGCAGCAGTGTGTCGGAGGGGATGAGGTAGCTCGCCGCGGGCTCCCCGGACTCGGCCACGACCACCATGCCGACCACGGCGGACAGGTCCTCGTCCCATACGGGACTGCCGCTGAATCCCCCGGAGACGCGGTAACCGTCGGACGCCAGGTCGGTCTGGATCCAGCCGTTGGCCTGGCGGGAACGGAGTATTCCTGCGTGCCACACACCGGCCGGGCGCCCCTGAGGAAACCCGAAGATCCGGGCCGGGTGTCCCCACACGTCCGCGGCGTCGACCATTCTCACCGGGCGCCCTCGCGGAATCGCGGCTTCCAGACGGAGCACCGCGACGTCGTCGCCCGCCGCGAAGTGCACGATCTGTGCCGATGCCGATGCCGATGCCGATGCCGATGCCGGAGCCCGGCCGGGCTCGGCTGCGGACAGCAGCGGCAGACCCACGAACACCCGCGCCGCGGCCGTGGGCGGTTGCTCCTCGGGCGTTCCGAGAGCGGCACTCACCACGTGGGCACAGGTCAAAGCGGTCTGTTCCCCCACCAGGAAGCCGACACCCCAGCAGGTTCCCTGCTGGTCCGTGATACGCAGGACTGCCGAGTCGAGCGCGGTCGGGCCGCCCCGGACCGTCGGTGTGGCGCTGTCCGGCACCCTCACCCCTCCGGTTCGGCAGCCCGGCGACCCGCTTCCTCCGCCTGGTTCTCACTCCGGTCCCATTTGAGGGTCACGGTGAAGTGTGCCTGAGCCGTGCTGCTGCTGATCACGATGTCGGCGCCGGCCGACAGCGACAGACCGAACTCCACGGTGATCTCCTGCGGACCCCGCACCGGCTCACTGAAGGTGTCGACCAATTGCCGGGCCATGGGCCGGAGCTCGGACAGCATCTCTCCCATGGACCGGGTCGCCCTGGCCACGACCTGCCCAGGCCGCGCCACCTTGACCAGTCCGTCTCCCGGCTTTTCCTGGACCTCGACCTTGACGACCCGAGCCGCCCCGTCACCGCCCTCGTCGAGCGGCAACTCCATCACATAGGCCACCGCGCTCCCCCGTCCGTCCCGTCCGTTCGCTGCGCCCCTTGTTCCGTGTAAGACGCAGCCTCATCAACCACTCCATCGCCGCTGGTCACAGGGCGGCAATGGCCATTTCGGCCAACATCTCTCACTCCTCGGCGCAAAGACCCGGGTCGACGGTGCCCTCGTAGTGCTCGGGGCCACCGGTGACGGTCACGCATCGGATCCTTCTCGGGCGTTGCCCCCAGGCGACGCCCGTGTGGGGGTGTCTCCGAACGGAGCACCCCCACGGGCCCCAGGGCTCACTCACCCGGTGACGAGCGCGGACTTCGGCGTCTACGTGAGGCGGGCCGCGACGCGGTCACGCATCCCGGGCATGGAGAAGCCCTTCGGGTCGATCTTGTCCTGAGACCATTCGAGGTGGCCGATCACGCTGCGGGCGGTCCAACCGTGGGCACGGCAGATCGCGGCGCCGACGCGTTCGATCGCCTCGAGCTGCGCCGTCGGCCAAGCGTCCTTGCCGTCGCCGCGGTTGACGCATTCGAAGCCGTAGAAGCAGACGCTGCCGTCCACGCTTCAGCCTCGGTCCTTGCGGGGCAGGCCCGGGGCAATGCGAAGCCCCGGCTGGACGGGGGAGACCAGCTGGGGCTGTGTGAGGCGACGGGCGGAGGGCGGTCGCCTCTCGGCGGAAGGCTCCATAGGGCTTCAAAGGCCCGGTACGCGGGCCTGGTACGCCGCCCGCTGGGGGACTACCACCAGGGCGTGCAGGTGATGCCGCTCTGGGGGGGAGGCACTGGTCACCTGCGCGCAGACGCGGAAGGCCCGACTCGCTGAGTCGCTGGTCGGGTAGGCCGGGGTCGTGATCCTGGCGCCGCTCGCGCTCGTGCTGAACGGGCCGCACTGGATCCACGACTTCTTCCAGTAGGCGACGTGGCCGGTCACGAAGGCCACGAAGCCCAGGTGCACGAGGGCGGCGGCGGTGAGGGCAGTCCGTGCGGCCCGGCTTGTGATCGTGCGGACGATCACGCTGTGCCGGGGCGCGGGGCCTCGGTTGTCCCGGCCGGATCGACGGGTGGGCCGACAGGATCGTCCTCTCCGTCCGCGCTCACCCGGTCTTCTTCCTCGCCGGCGTCGTCTGGCTCCCGGTCTGGCTCCTCGTGGCCGGGATCGTCGACGGCGTCCTCCAGGCCGTCCTCGGTCTCCGGCGGTCTGTGCGGGGGCTCCCAGTCGGGGGAGTTGAAGTAGTCGTCAAGGCCGGTCTCGAGGTGGGTGAGGGAGGCGCTGACCAGGTCGGCGGCCCAGGCGTAGGTGTCCGGTTCGGCGTCGGGATGTTGTGCCTGTTCGGCGATGGCGTCTTGCAGGTTGCGCAGCCATGGTCGTGCGATCTCCGGGTCGAGTTCGGCGGTGACGGTTCTGGCTGCCAGGGGCAGGAGGGTGTCGGGTGCGGCGGCCACCGCGCGGGCTGTGCTTTCGGCAAGTGCGGGCTGGGTGGGCGCGGCGCGGGCGAGGACGGTCAGGGCCCGGTGCTGTTGGTCTTCTGCGAGGTAGGGGTGGGGCAGCAGACGTTCGATGAACTGCCCTCCGCTCTTCTCTTCGACTTCCGCCACGAGGGCGGTGCCGAGGAGGTCGGGGCCCATGGATCCCCAGTGGGCTCCGTCACCGGAGGGGTAGGCGGCGGTGAGGATGTCCTCGTACGCTGCCAGCAGGCCCGGTCGTTGGCTGCGGCGTCGGGGAAGCCGCTGTGGTGGACATCGAAGCCTGCGGTGACGGCGGCTTGTGCGTTGCTCAGCTGTTCGGCGCCGGTGACGGCCTGGACGGCGACGAGGACAACTCGGCTGATTCCATCGATGTGTTGACCAGTTCGAAGCCGTAGTAGCCGCGCCGGGATCCGGTGGCCGGCTTGATGTTCCCGTCGACCGTCATGGGATCGCCCACGAACGCGTCCGGGTTCGTGGGATGCGGCCGGTGCATGGCCGGGGGAGGCCAGTCATCGAGCACACGGGTCGCGCGTCCGGGTAGTCGCAGGTCAGCTCGCCCCACCGGCAGGCCCGCACCCAGCACGGTGCGGTCCGTCTCCAGCAGGACCGCATCCAGTTCCGCGTCCGACCATGCGATCGTGGCCTCGGCCGTCCGGCCGGCCTCGTCGCGGACGGTGACGGGCTGCCTGTCCCCGCCCGGACAGGCGACGTGGTACGCGGTCAGGACGAGCCCCGGCGCGACCAAGGCGCCTGACCCGAACATCGGGACCCGGGCGTTGACGACTTCGACGGTCCGCAGCTCCACCAGTACGTCCCTGCCCCCGGCCTACATTCCTGCCGGGGGAGCGGGCAACGGGTCCAGGCCCCGTCCCTCATCGCCGATGAGCACGTCACGGCCGCCAGGGCCGGTCTCGACCTGCAGGGTGACGGTCATGCGGTGCGTCGCGGTGCTCGCGCGTTCACCGCGGGCATCGGCGGAGACGACGAGGGCCTTCACCCCGCCTCCGGCCGAGGCGGTCTGCCGAAGTTCGATGCCGAGATCCAGCACGATGTCCTTGACCGTGAACCGGATCGGGGAGCCGTCCCCATCCTGCTGCGCCGCGGCCAGTTCGGCGCGAACTGCCTTGATGGCCTCCGACAGCTCGGTGGGCTCTAACTCCATGCGTCCCCCTGATCGCTACGCATGGGGCCCAGTCTGACGGGCGGTTCTCGGTCACGGAAGACGGTTTGTCGCCGAAGATCACGGACCGCTGGGTCATGGCTTCAGAGCAGGTCGGCGCGGGTCAGGGCCCTGACATGGTGGGCGAGAACGATGGCCCCGCCCGTCTGGCGAACCCAGGGCGGGGACCGTCTGCGTTTCGGGTGGACCTCTACCGCATGGCCGTGCACTCCTGCGGTGCCTTGCTGAGGCTCTTCGAGGTTCTCGGCGGTGTCCATCCCCCTCCCCATGGACCGCCTCCTCGTCGAACACCCTGCCCTGCCCGGCGAGTTGGCCCTGCTGATCGGCTTAGGCGCGGGGGTGTCGTACGCCGGACAGGTGGTCCGGCCTGCCGTGAGATGCGACAGAGGCACGCACACGAGACCGGCCAGGCGTTGCCCGTGCTCCGGTGGGCAGGACACAATCACCGTCCATGCAGGGGGCATTGACAGCCGAGCGGTGGATACGGAGGACGGCATGGGACAGCCGATTCTGGTGCGGGCAGGGGGCACCGAGTTCTACGCGGAGGTGTCAGACGGCGGCGGTCCACAGCCGGTCGGGTTGGGGGACGCGCTGTCCTTCGACGGCGTACGCGACATGATCGAGGCCGTGGGTGGGCATCTGTCCGCCGCATGGGAGAGCGCCAAGCCCGCCGAGGCCACCGTGAGCTTCGGCGTCAACCTGTCGACCAAGACCGGAAAGCTCTCCGGGCTCTTGGTCGAAGGCGGCGGCTCGGCATCCTTGGAGATCACCCTGACCTGGAAGTACGACACCGACGGCGCCGCAGCGTCGTGACCATGGGCGGGTCCGCGCACCCCGACGGGGATCGCGAACTGCGGCGCCACGTCGTGAAAGTGGTCGGCGAGGCCGGGAGGATCCTCGGCACCGGCTTCTTCGCCGCGCCCGGCCTGGTGCTCACCGCAGCCCATGTCGTAGGGGACGAGCAGGTCGTGGAGTTGGTCGCGGCAGCCACCGCGTATGAGACGACGCACGAGGGGAGGTCCGATCAGGAGCACGAGCTGAAGCTGAGTGCGCGCGTCGTTGCCCGGTCCCGGCCCCGCACCGAGGGCGCGCTGTGGCCCTTCCCCGATCTGGCGGTGCTGCGCATCACCACGGTCCCGCTGCCCGAGCACCCGTGTGTCCGCCTCGCCCCGACCGACCCGGACCCCGAGCAGGACTGCCGGACCTGGGGGTTCGCGCGTCGCGAATACGGGATCGCGCCCCACGGCTCACCCGCGACCTTCCGCTGCGAAGGCGTCGAGGGGGATGGCAGCCTCCGGTTGAAGGGCGGGCAGGCGAGCCCGGGCTTGTCCGGAGCGCCGCTGGTGTGCCCGCGCAGCCGCGCCGTGGTCGCCGTGATCACCGCATCGCGTGACATCGACGGCGATCTCGGCGGTTGGGCGACCCCCATCTCCGCCCTCCTGCCCGGCACGCACCCCGAGGACGAACTGGCGGCCTGGGGCGGAGAGTTACTCGCTCGCAACGAGGAGACGTTCCTCGCCGACCGCGCCTCCTGGAACCGCGTCCTGCCCATGCGTGATCACCCCGGTCACACCGCCCTGAGTCGCCCTTGGGGCACCTTCAATCGCGGCCCCAGGACCAGCCCCGCCGATCTCCTGCGTGCCGACTACGGCATCGTGCCGTACGCCTTCCGCGACGACGCACTCGCCGACATCGAGCGCTGGTGCGAACAACCGCAGGCCATCGCTCTGGCCCAGGTGGCGGCGCCTGGCGGGGCCGGAAAGACCCGCTTCGCCCTGGAGCTGGCACGGCGCACCCTCGCACGCGGCTGGGTCAGCGGACTGTGGGGCCGCGAACGGGACACCGGCGCCCTCGCGGCCCTCGCCCTGCCCCGACTGGCGATCGTCGACTACGCGGAGGCCGTCGACACGGCGTCCCTGTGCGGCCTGTTGGAGATCCTGAGCGCCCACGCGTCGCCTGCGGCCCCGGTACGTGTCCTGCTGCTCACTCGAGGGCGGGGCGCATCGGCGCGGGCACCCTTGACGCGCCTCGACGAGGACGCCCCGGCCGCGCTGCGCGCCGTCGTCGATCATGCCGAGGACGTCACGGCTGCCGTGCGCCCACTCGACCTTGAGGAACGCGCGACACTCCACGACCGCGCCGTCTACGCCTTCGCCGAGGCCTGGGGCGTCACTTTGCCGACACTCGACACCGCCCGCCCCGACCTGACGGGCGGTGCGTACGGGCGCCCCTTGGATGTGCTCTTCGAGGCGTACGACACCGTCCTCGGGGGTGGCTGGGGTGGCGATCGAGTGCCTGGTGTGGAGCGGGTGTTGAGCCATGAGCGCCGGTATTGGGATACCACCGCGCCGGTTGTCCCTGGACTCGGAGGCGCGGCACGGCGCCGGGCTGTCGCGGCTGCCACGCTCGCCGCGGCGGCCGATGGAACACAGGCCCATGCCCTGCTCGCCGCGGCCCTCCCGGACCTTGGGATCGACGACCGGGAGATGGTCGTGGACTGGCTCGCCGACGCCTACAGTGGCGATGCCCTGCTCAACCCGCTGCGCCCCGACCGGCTGGGCGAGGCTTTCCTGGCGGGCGAGTTGGCGCAGGAGCAGCATGCCGGGGCCGTGTCGGGGGCGCGTCCGCCGCTGCTCGAAGCGGTGCTTGGGCTTCCGCATGACACTCAAGTTGCCCACGCGCTGGACGTGTTGGCGCGACTTGCCGCAGCAACGCCCACGGTCATCCCGGCTGTCGCGGGCGCCCTGACCGCACGACTGTCCGACTTGGTCGAGCGGGCCACGATCGCAGCGAGGGGCACCGCCCGGCACCCCGCGCGCCCGGAACTCGCTGGGAGTCTGCTGCGCTGCCTGGACGGGCCGGTGCTCGCCGAGACGGCCGCCGGTGTTGAGGGCGTCGACCTCGCGCACGCCTGCCTGCGCCTCGGCGACCTGGCACGGTCGGCCGGCGGTGGGCGTGTGGGTGAGGCGCTGTACGAGCGCGCCCGTGACCTGTACGAGGAATGCGCCGATATGTACCCGACGCGTCGGCCGTGCCCCGAACTGGCCGCTTTGTACGGCAGGTTGGGGGAGGCGGCACGCGCCCGAGGTGATTTCCGGCAGGCCGCCGAACGGCACTTACAGGCTCTGCGGCACATTGAGGAACTCCTCGCCGCCGTCCCGACCGACCGGATCTTCCTGCGCGCGGCGGCCGTCTCGCACGACCGACTCGGCGAACTCGCCCGCCTGGCCCGGGACTGGGACGAAAGTGAGCGCCGCTACCGTTGTTCCCTCGGCATTTTGCGGGCCATGGCGGAGCCCGGAGTGCAGCCTGAGGAGGAAGCCCGGCAACTCCAACGCGACACCGGTGTGGCGTACATCCGCCTGGGTGATCTGCTGCGTGGCCGGGGCCGTATCGCCGAGGCGCTGGCCCATCACGGCCACGCCCTGTCCATCACCGAGACCCTGCTCGCCGGCTCCCCCGAGGACGCCGTACTCCGGCGCGATCTCGCCGTGGGTCACGGCAGACTCGGTGAACTCCACCGCGAACAGGGCGATCTCGGCCGTGCGGAGCGGCGCTTCGGTCAATCCCTGTGGATTCGCGAGGAGTTGGCGCGCGAGGAGCCGGCCAACGCCATGTACCGGCGCGATGTCGCTCTCGGGTGCGCACGCCTGGCCGAATTGGCGGCCGGCCGCGCCGACGCACAGCGCGCCCGCGAGCTGTACCGCCGAAGTCTCACACTTTCCGAGGAGCTGGCCGACGGCGAGCCCGGCAACGTGGTCTATCGGCGGGACGTGGAGGTGGTGCGCCAGCGCCTCACCACCCTGGCGGCGAAGGCCGATCGGCAGGATCGACACCCCCTCGAGATGGGTTGGTTGAAGTCCACCCTCGCGGAATGCGCAGGTGTGGAGGAAGGCGTCGACCTGGGCGGCGACATCGCCGATGTGCCTTTCGTCGAAATCGGCTACGACTCCCTGGCACTGCTCCAGGTCGTCGGCATGCTGGAGCGTGAGTACGGCGTGACCTTCGACGAGGATGAGGTCGTCGATGCCGACACCCCCGGTCGATTCCTGAGCCTGGTGAACAGGACGATCGGCTCGGAGCACGACACGGAGATATCCGACCACGCGGCGACCCAACTTCCGCCCACGGAGCGCGAGATCCAGTCTTGGCTCGCCGCCCGTATCGCCCACCACAGCGGCATCGGGGCAGTGGCCATCCTGCCCGAGGTGCTCGTGAACGAGATCGACGGCTTCGACGCGGTGGTGTTCACCCAGCTGGTGGACGACATCGAGAAGACCTACGGCGTCTATCTGCCCTTCAGTATGAGTTGGGAGTCCACCACCACGTTGCAGCGCCTCGCCCAACGCCTCATCGCCGCCGTCACCGACGCCCACCCGGCGACCACTGCCTAGTAGTGCTTCGTTAGGTGTATGCGTGTGCGCTGATCAAGAGCATGTTGGGTGCGTGGACATGCGTGACGTGGACCGATTGCGGGCCGCGTTGAGGTTGTTCGTGGAGGGTGTGTTCGCCTCGGTGCCGTGCAAGGATCGGCGGGCCAAGGGTGAGTGCTGTCTGCGGGGGCTGATGCTGGACGGCCGGCGCAAGTCGATCCAGCCGATGGCGCAGCGGCTGCCGGACGGGAGCATGCAGGTCTTGCAGCAGTTCGTCAGCCGGTCGCCCTGGCAGTGGACGCCGGTGCGACGGCGGATCGCCGGGCGGCTGGTCCAAGTGATCAAGCCCGAGGTGTGGGTCATCGAGGTTGTGTCGTTTCCCAAGTGCGGGCGGGTGTCGGTGGTGGTGGGGGGGGCCGGCAGTACTGCGGAGCGTTGGGCAAACGGGCCAACTGCCAGGTCGCCGTCAGTGTGCATGCGGCCACCGACGCCGCCTGCTGCCCGTTGGAATGGGAGCTGTTCCTGCCCGAGGAATGGGCCCACGACGCCCGGCGGCGTCTGGCTGCGGGTGTGCCCGATGCGGTGGGGTATGTGAGCAAGTCCCGTCTGGCGCTGGGGCTGCTGGAGAGGCTGGACGGCTGGCTTGGGTCGGTGCCGGTGATCGTGGCCGGCTGCGGGTATGGCCGCAGTGTGTCCTTCCGTCTGGGCGTGGAGGAACGCGGCTGGTCCTACGTGGTGGCCGTGGATCCCAAGGGGATCGCCCGCCCGGCCGGTGCCGAGCCGTATCTGCCGCCTTACCAGGGACTGGGCCCGCCCACGCTGCCCCGCTATCGCGAGCCGGCCCGCCCCTTACGGTCCTGGTCGGTGCGGGCACCGGCTTCGAAACCGTCACCTGGCGCCAGGGCAGCGAGGGATCGATGACCTCACGCTTTGCGGTGTTCGAGGTGCGGCTCTCGGGCGAGGAAGTCACCCGCGCCGCGCAGGAACAGGCCGGCGGGCGCAGCCAGTGGGCCGGGGTGCTGCCGCTGCGGACGCTGGTGGTCGAACAGCCCGGGACGGCGACGGAGCCCACCGGCTACTGGATGGCCAATCTGCCCGTCACCACCCCGATCGCGGGCCTGGTGCGCCTCGCCAAGATGCGCTGGCGCATCGAGGACGACTACCGGGAGCTGAAACACGGACTGGGTCTGGACCGCTTGGAGGGCCGCACGTGGCGGGGCCGGCACCATCACGTCACCCTCGTCGCCGCCGTGCGGGCCTTCCTCGCGATGCGGCGTTACGACTCAAAAGCCCGCACGACAGCCTGAGCGTCTACCAGGTCCTCGACGCGCTGCGGGACCTGCTGCGGTGCTGGAGCGGCACCTGCACCACCTGCGGCCGCCCCCTCACCAGAACACCAGAACCTAACGAAGTACCACTAGGTAGGGCGTGTCTGACGGTTCGCCTGGGTCGTGGGCCCTGGCACGCACATCTGCGGCGTTGTCGCCGGCTGCCGACGCTCCGCGTCGACGTCCTCCTCCGCCTTGCAGCTGCACACACCAGGGCCCGCTCGAAACTGGCATGCCCTCTACCAGGGCGATCCCCAGCCTGCAGAAGGAGCGCTGGTGTCGGAGGAACTGCTGCGCCTGCTGCGGGACATCACCACCCCTGTGGAGCCGCAGAGGATCGCCGTCTCGATCGACCCGTCCGGCGGCGGCCGGGACGTTGCCGGCGTCATCGGCGGGTTCCTCGGCGACGGCCGCGTGTGGGTCACCGACGACGTGTCTGCGCCCGTGTCGTCGGCCGACTGGTCCATGGCGGCCTGTCGGCTCGCGCACCGCACGAACGCGTCGATCTATACGTCGAGTGGAACTTCGGCCGCGACATGTGTGTCCTGGCGATCCAGACGTCATGGGAGAAGCTCCAGAACGAGGGGGACATACCCAAGAACGTGCTGATGCCCGCCATCGCCCCCGTACGAGCCGAACAGGGCAAGCTGCTCCGGGCGGAGCCGATCGCCCAGCAGGTGGTGCAGGACAAGGTGCGCTTCCGGGGCGTGTTCACCGACCTCGAACGGGAGTGGGCGACGTGGCAGCCCACTGACCCCGACAGCCCCGGCCGGATCGACGCCTCCTGCATCCTCGTGGACGGGCTGGTCCCCGAGGCCAGCCAGGGCGTCATCGTCCACGCCCCGCTCCCCACCGCGCCGCAGCCGGGCGGGCAGTCAGGCGGCCGACCGAGTAGCGCGGCGTCGGCGTACGGACGGAGGATCGGTTGGCGAGCAATTCGAGAGGTGGAGCTGTGCCAGCCTCTACGCTCTTGGTGGCACAAGGGGGGGCGAGTGACCAGCGAAACTCAGAGGCATGTCCGGCTTCGTCTGGCGCGCCGGCGCACAGCACCCGCCCGGGTCCGTGCGCGGATCCGGGTACAGGATGACCAACAAGAACCGGTGCCCGCGCCGCAACCCGAGCCCGAACCCGCTCCTGAGGGGGAGCCCGAACCCGGGAAACCGTGGTGGAAGCGGATCCCGTGGGTCCACGTCGGCACCGTGGTTGGCGCCCTGGCGGCAATCGGTGGCCTCACTTTCACGGGCATTGCTACGTACTACGGAGCGGCGGTCTCAAGGGACCAGCTTGATCAAGCCCGGGAAGACGCCCAGCGTGAAGCTCGCGAGCAGGCGATGCGCGTCACCTACTGGGTGGAGCAAAAGCCGGTGAAGGGAACGGTGATACTGCACTTCGCGAACCGTTCGCCCGACCCCGTAACGGATCTACTGATCAAGTACTCCGGTCCCGGTGTGACGACAGAGCCCAGCGATTTCGGAGGCATCATAGTTACGGCCGTGGCGCCTTGCACTGAGCTCACATGGGCCCTGCAACGAGGTGCCGATGGGCTTGCACTGGGCTCTTCGATGGTCAAGTGGGCGCGATTCACTGATCGGGACGGTAAGACTTGGGCAAGGACCTCATCCGGACTCAAGGAGACGGACGAACAAGGTTTTGGCGGTGGGAGCTTTTTGTATCCCGGAGACCCTGAGACGGCGACAAAGACTCCCGTGTGCGCGGAAAACTGAAGTGCTTCGGCTCGACTGCACTGGTACGTGGTGGCCGTTGATCACGGAATCGCATGTCATAGGCGTGAAGATGATGTCGACCTCGTCTTCGGCGATGGACTCCGTCTTCAGATTCTTTGGCGGGGAGGGCCGCCTGGGGGTACCTCGGGCACGTCCAGGCGGTCCCGTTCAGCGGCGCTCGAACCAGTAGATCGCCCCCGCGGACAGCCCGGTCAGTGACGCCTTCACCACCAGGCGCACGGGCTCGTCGCTTGCGGTGTCCAGCAGTCGACGCGCCCGCATCCGGGCCGGGCTCAGCCGCCTGGTGTGCGGCTTCTCACCCAGAGGGGGGACCCTCAAGGTGCTGGTCAGCATTGCTTTGACGGTGGGAGCCCGTAGGCTCGTTGTCGGTAGGAATCGTTGCCTCCTGCTGGTTGGCGGTTCTTGCTGTCGAAGTCGGTGGCCTCCTGTTGCGAGCAGGGGGCCGCCGCCGCTGTGGCGGCGGCACCGAAAGGCCGCCGGGAACATTGTGCGGTGTGGAACCGGCAACCGTGGCGAATCACCCTTGTGCGAACTTGGCTTCAAGGCAGGTCAGTTGGCGCCGATTGCGCAGATCAGCGCACTAGCGCGGCGGCGAACACTTCATCTGAACTCGTCGCGGATGTTCGGAGCGATGGTGAAGGGACCGCCGTTCCTGGAAGCCTCGTTCGCCTCCGCCAGCGTCATGCGCCTCGAAGACGGGGCGTGGATGCTCACCGGCCGCTCCCGCGCCGATTGGACCGCCTCCGGTGCCGAGATGGCGCACAGCGCCCGCACGGTCATGCTGTTCACCAGCCCCGGCGGCACCATCACTGGCGCGACCGGCCGCCGCGTGTTCGCCGACCGGCTCACCGCGGCCGCCGGCGACGCCGACCCGAACCAGGGCGTCGTCTTCCACGAGGAGAAGTCCGGCGACTACCTCCTACGCATCACCCGCGCGCGGCGCGACCCTCGTGTCGATGCCCGCCTATGGCAAGGCCCGCATCGTCCTCGACCCGCCCGACGAACAGACCGCCGCAGCGCCCATCGTCGCCTCCTCCGGTGACGACCACGAGCGGGTCGTCACCTACGTGCGCAGCTCCCCGACCCCGGTCGCGCCCCGCCACCTCTCCCACCAGCTCAGCCTGAGCCTCGAACGCGTCCACGCCCACCTGTCCCGCGCCCTGGAGACCGGCCACGTCGTACGCATCGCCCGAGGCCTCTACGCCGGAGCGTCGACGCTGCCCGAGGGTGAGATCGCGGCTGCCGCAGACGGCGACCTGGACCCGCCAGCGCACGACGACCCCCAAGCCGAAGACCAGGCGACCGCCGCCGCAGCACTCGACGCCCTGTACGACCAGCGCGGCGCCGAACTCGTCGCCTCCGCCTGGCAGATCATGCAGGCCGAGAAGCCCATGCCCGCCGACTGGTTCCGCGAGCCCACCCCCGCGGAACTGCCCTCAGGCAGCGGCGGCGTCCGCATCGTCGATGGCCGCGCCTACGGCTGGGTCGCACAGGCCGGCGTCGCGCACGCCGTGCACGGCCGGAACGTCACCATCGAGAGGCTCGCCGCCCGGGGCCTCGACCTGAGCCGCTTCCTGAGGGCCAGGTTCCGCCCCGGCGACGGGACGGAAGTCCGCGCGGGCGCGATGACGATGAACGTCGGCCACCACCGAGACGGCTACGAGTGCGAGAGGGCGGTCTGCCAGTTCGACGACACCCGCACCGTCGCCGCGGTTGTCACGGTCGGCGTCAACGAGGGCGGCATGTGGTTCTCCGGTGCCGCCGCGCCCTGGCTGTCACCGTGGGACCGCACCGTGTTCCAGGCCTGCCGGCCAGCTACCACATGACGCAGGGCCCGGACGGGCGCTGGCAGCTCCGCGCCGTCCTCTCCGTGCCGGTCCCCGGGCACTCGTCGCCGCTGACGGCCGCAGCAGTCATCGACCGGTCGAACCTGGCGCTGACCGCCGCCGCAGCCGTCATCGACGAGACCACCACCGCCGACCAGCCTCCGGCGGGGACGATCACCGCGCCGGAACCGGAGCACGGCCGCAGCAGCGAGCAGGCCCCGGCCGGCCTTGTCGGCGAGGTCACGGCCGCGCTCCTGACACCCGCGTTCCTCGACCAGTTCACCGACGCCCTCAAGGCCCGCGAAGACGAGCGGGCCGCCGCAGCGCGGGCCGAACTCGCCAGACTCACCGCCTGGCTCGCGCCTGTCCGCGCCGAGTTCGCCGCCGGCGCTGCCCAGCAGCAAGAAGGGAACTGACCCATGCCGTGCGCCTGCCAGAGGAACTAGACGCAGTACGGGGTCGTCGACGCCGGAGGTGAGCGCGTCTTCGGGCCCACCCCGTACCAGACGACCGCCGACGCCATGGCCGCGCGCGGCGAGGGCCGTACCGTCCGCGAAGCCGCCAAGGAGTAGAGGGGGCCCCGTGGGATGTGGCTGCGGCAGCAACCGCAAACGATCCGTCGGCGTACAGGCCGTCAGCCCGCCTGGGAGGCCGCCACCGCCTGGATCACCGCCCTGCCCGTGCACCGGCTGGCCGTCCTGCGCGCCCACCGCCTCACCGCCCGCCGCACGATGTGCCTCCTGGAACTGCGCGCCCTGACCGGCATCCACCTGACCCTGGTCTGCCACCGCCCTCACCTGCCCGCCGCCCTGCACCAGGCCCTGCAGACGGCCGACTACGCCATCACCGCCGACTTCCAGGCCGTCCGCCGCCACTACGACGGCACAACCGCTCCCGTACCCCAGCCTGCGGAGGAGCCCGCCCGGCCGGCCAACCGGTGGCTCACCCTGCCCGCAGTGGACCGCCTGGTCTCCTACGACAGCCCTGCCCCCTGTACCGCCCCGTGCGTGCCGCCGCCGATCACGTTCCGGCACCGTCCGCCACCGACACCCCTCACCGAGCAGGCAGTCCAGGAAGTCGCCCGACGCCTGTCCACCGTGACCGCCCGCCCCCGCTTGGCCGCCGCCCTCACCGCCGCGCTCTTTACCGGCGCCTCCTTCCAGCAATTCGCCGCCGCCCGCCCCGGCGACTACGACGCCGCCGCGGTCACCCTGGTCGTGCACGACCGCGCCCGCTGCACCGACGGCTGCGCCTCGCACCGGGTGCCGCCGTGGGCGCGTGTCTTCCTGTAGGCCGCCGTGTCCTCGGCCCGGCTCGCGCCGGGCCGGGCCGGGCCGGGACCAGCATCTGCTGGCCGGCCCCCGCGACGGCCCCCACCTGCTACGCAATGGCGGAGGCGGCCAGGCTCCGCCCGCCGCAGCCGCCTGTCGGTCAGCGCACCGGCCCTGTCGGCCGCATCCGGTGGGACTGGTGCGAACGAAAGGAAGCACAGCGCTGTGACACGATGCTGACACGGCACCAGATCCCGCCCTCGCTCTGAGTTCGAACCGGCGTGCACGTCAGGCGATGGAGGAATCGGCGGACTTCACGTCGGTGAAGGCGATTGCGAGCCCGTGGGCACGCAGTCCTCCGTCCCGGAAGTAGGCATGCCCCAAAGCACGGGCGGGGATCACCATCTGCTGCTGCTCACCCCCCGGCCGGCGTCCCGGGCGGCGAACAGTTCGCGGGCCGCTTCTCCCGACAGGTACTGGGTGATCAGCCGTACCCGCGGATCGTCCGACGAGCCTGCCGGAGCGGCGAATCCGAACCGCGCCGGTGGTGTGGAAGACAAACCCGTCGGCCTCGGCCCGGGCCGTCGGCGGGCGCGCACCAGGGGCTGCCACCGTGCCCTGACGGCCTGATCGATCAACCCCGCATGCACAGCAGTGGGACGGCGGCGCATTCCCGGCCGGGTCGTGACCCATCTCTGTACTGTGCGCTGGGAGATCCCCAGGAGGACAGCCACGTTCTTCGTGGAGCCCTTCTCCGCCCTGAGCGGGAAACGCACAGCGGCGTCACCAGTAGGCGCCGGACGGGTCAGCAGCGCTCGCTCAAGCCCTTTGGCGATCTTCCCCATGTCCGCCCCCGAGGCGTTCTGCCGCCGCGCAGCGGCCGTCTGCTCCCTCTGGTCTTTCACACTCGCCCGTTGTCTTTGGCCAGTTCCGGCGTACGCGGGACATCCCTGCGGGTCCTCGGCTAATGGCCCTGCTGTCCTCTTCTCGAGCCTGAACTCGTCTCACTGAACCTGATCGCCGCTCCGTAGGGTTCGCGTGCCCACGCAGCCGGTCGAGCAGCGTCCGTCTTGCCCGGGCGACGCACCGTTTCATACGCAGTTCGTACGCGTTTGGTACGCGAAATGTGCGCTTCACGCTAGGGTGGCGGTACTGGAGGTGCTGCATGTCCGAGCTGTTCGACGCGGTCGACGCGCTCATCGCGTCCCGCTCCCCGTTGCCGCCCCCGGCGGAACGCAAGCGGCTGCGCCAGGCGCACGGCCTGACGCTGGACGAGGTGGCCTCTGCCTTGCAGGTGCGGCGGGCGACGGTCAGCGGCTGGGAGGCCGGCAAGACCGAGCCGCGGCCGCCGGAGCGCGACGCCTACGCCCGTATGCTCAAGCAACTCGCTCAGCTCTACCCCGTAGGCGCTCCGGTGCCCCCTGAGGACACGGCGATCCCCAAGACGCCTGCCGTCCCGGCCGCTGCGCCATCGGCGGTGGAACCGGCCCAAGCCCGCACCGCACCCACAGGCCCGGCTGCGGAGCCCGCGAACCCCGCACTGCCCCCCGCTGCCCCTGCCCCTGTACCGCGCCCGGCGACCCCGACCGGGTCGATGTCGCGGCGCCCGGCCACGAAGAAGGCCACCCCCGCCAGCACCACGGTGGGCGGCGCCGATCCGCGTTTCGAGAACGGTCCGCTCGCGGTCGTCGACGTTACCGACGGCCAGGTGCTGGCGTACTGCGTCGGCGGCCGGGTCCTGGACGTAACCGCGAAGGCGATCCCGGCCCTGGTGGAGTGGACGCTGCGCGAAGGGCAGTTCGGCCAGCCGAAGTTGTCCGGGCCGGGCAAGGACGCCGACCCGCTGATCGTGCTGACCGAGGCCGCGTGCGAGTACTACGGCCTGCCCGTCACGCTCACCCACCAGGAGCGCCTGGCCGGGCGGCTGCCGGAGGGCCACAAGGTCATCAAGCAGCTGACGCGCGCCAACTGGCAGCTGACCAAGCGCGGCTTCGGGCCGTGGGCGCGGATCTACCGCCCCGCGCAGGGCGCGGAGCGGTCCTGCGTGCAGCTGTGCATCCCGTCGTGGGACGCGCTCGACACCCGGCACTGGGCCGGTGCGGGGCAGCTGCCGCCGGCGGAACTGGCCCGGCTGCTGGGCACGTATGCGGCCCGCGTGATGACGCCGCGCGGATCGACCGCCGTGACCGGCCTGGAGCTGATGACCGCCCTGCACCCGCCGACCCGCGCCTCCGAACCGGACGCGACGGGCAAGCGGCACTCCGAGCACAACCCCGGCTCGCTGGGCAGGGATCCGGTGGACTGCGCGCCGTGCGAGGCACCCGACGGGCACCCGCTCCTCGCTGGCCTACCGCGCTTCCACCACCGCACCCCGGCCGAGGTCCTGGTGGAGGAGGCGTACGACTGGGCACGCCCGCTCACCGACGCCGAATGCCTTCGCCCTTATCTGGTCGGCATCGACATCAACATGGCCTTCGCCGCCGGCACGAACGGCCTTAACGTCGGCCTGGGCGCGCCGACACACGTCAACAACCCCGTCTTCGATCCGAAACTGCCCGGCTCCTGGCTGGTCGACCTCAGCCACGTCGACCTGTCCCGCGTGAAGCTCGCCAAGGACAAGTGGGCGGACCTGGACGCCGAGCTGCTGCCCAGCCCGTTCACACCGAAAGGCGAGCGCCCAAAGGGGCCGGCCTGGTACGCGACGCCGACGGTGGCGTACGCGGTGGAACTCGGCTACGACGTCACGCCGATCGAGGCATGGGTGCGCTACGACAACGGCCGCTACCTGGACGCCTGGTACAACCGGCTGCGCGACGCCTACCTCGCCACGATGGCCGACCTCGGCGTGCACACGGACATGCCGCCGGCCGACTTCCTCGCCGCGATGGACGGCTACCGGCAGCGTGACCCCCAGCTGGCGATCGTGGTGTCCGCGATCAAGGCGACCGTGAAGGGCGGCATCGGCAAGCTGCGCGAACGCCCGCGCGGGGAGGGCTGGAAGCCCGGGCAGCCGTGGCAGGCTCTTGCCCGGCCCACCTGGCGCCCGGACATCCGCGCCGCCGTCATCTCCCGGACCCGGATCAACATGCACCGCAAGATCGTCAAGCACGCCGCATTCACCGGGCAGTACCCGGTAGCCGTCCTCTCGGACTGCGCCGTCTACGCGTCCGACGGGCCGTCGCCGCTGGATTTCCTGCCCTACCGGGACGGCAAACCGCTGCCCGGCGGCTTCAAACTCGGAGTGAACCCGGGCTTGGTGAAGTGGGAGGGCACCCAGAGCGTGCTGTGGGGCGAGGGTATCCGCGAGCAGTTCAACGCCCCGGAACTCAATCTCGCCCGGTACATCAAGGACGGCACCGTCACCGATCAGGACACCGGGGAGTAGGTAGACCACGATGAGCCTGTTCGGGGACAGTCTGGACGCCGCGGTGCAAAAGGCGTTCACCCGTCCGGCGCCCAAGAGCGCGCCTGCGCAGATGCGGTACCTCGTCAAGCAGCTCAAGGGCACCAAGGCAGTCGCCCAGATGCTGCGCATCTCCCAGCGCACCGTCGAACGGTACGTCAAGGACCAGATCAAAAAGCCCCGCCCGGACCTCGCCGCCCGCCTGGAAGGCGAGGTGAAGAAGCGGTGGCAGCCGCAGATCCGCGCCAAGGCGCGGCAGAAGGCGGCGACCACCGGCGGCATCGTCATCGACACCCGCGCACGGATCGGCTACACGGCGCCGATCGGGACGACGGACGAGGACCGGCTGCGGCATCTGACGGTCGCGCTGCCGCCCCAATACGTGGCCCGCCTCTTCGACGCCCAGGAGCAGGGCGCCACCGACCAGCAGCTCCAGCAGATCGCCGCCGAAGCGCTCAAGGAGGTGTACTTCCAGGACAACGGCCGCCGCGCCGGGTCCCTGGAGGAGGTCCGCTTCACCGACATCGAGCACCTCGAGTTCGACCTCTGACCCGGCCGCAGTGACGAACGCCCCGACCTCCGGTCGCATTTGACGTGCGTTCCTGGGCGCAATAGGCGGCGCGGGCGTCCCGTGGGACCACGCGCGCTCACCGGTGTTGCGCGTCGGTGGGCCGCCGTCCCCAGCAGCTTGCGCAACGGGCGCCAACTGGCTGTCGGCGGGAGGGTATTCGGTTTGTCGGCTGCGGCTTGCGCACTAGATT
Organism: Streptomyces sp. NPDC049627; assembly: GCF_044465645.1. NCBI lineage: Bacteria > Bacillati > Actinomycetota > Actinomycetes > Kitasatosporales > Streptomycetaceae > Streptomyces > Streptomyces sp. NPDC049627. Next base: position 285,048 of record NZ_JBITLW010000015.1, read on the forward strand.
TCTTCACACGAGTGGCGAGGTCGAGCCGGTTTCGCCTTCGCACCTGAGCAAGGGGACACGCGGCATGAACGCCCGCAGCATCGATCTCGACACCCTCCGCCGCGACCTGGAGACCAGCGAGCAGGATGCCTACGTCCGGGCGATGGCTGTGCGAGCAGGCACCGGATGGGGGCTCTATCACTGCTGGGCGCTCATCGGGGCCGAGCCGCCCCAGTGGTCGGAAGCCCTGTGGGAATACCAGGACCATGCCTTCGTTGCGTGCCGTGTGCCCGCAGCGGCGCTGGCGAGCCTGTGCTCACCGGAGGCAGGCTCGGCTCTCGCTCTCGGGCCTCTTGCCGTATCGGTTCCGGCAGCGATTGGCCCCGCACACAAAAACCGGCACCCCAGCCACGCCCGGCATGAACGTGCTCCGCTGCCGGTCCCGGCAGCGGACGTCACGATCGCGCCAGCAGACCGAGGATCGCGCAACGTGCCGCAGACGATCCTGGTGGGCGAGGGCGTTCCGTCGTTCCCGGAACCCAACAGCGCTTGGCGCGCCTTTTCCGAGGGCGACTTCTCACTCATCGGCGCGCAGGGCCCGCCCGACGACCTGGCCCGGCTGCGTTTCGCCGAGGACGGCGCCTGGCTCGGCCGCGTGCACGTGACCCCGACGCAGATGGCCGTTGCCGTGGAAGGCAGCCGTGTGAACGGTGCGGAACTCGAGCTGTTCGGGGAATCCGAGCGCAGCAGCCGTCGGCTCGAAGCGGCGGGCGAGGTCACGTTCCCGCTCGCGCACGGCCTGCCTGCGCACGCGTGGCTGTGGCTGAAGCGAGGCACCATGTGGCTCGACTACCGCTCGATCGATCCTGGGTCCGGCTGGACGGGCGATCTGGACCGGGCAGGAGTGGAGATCGAGGTGCCAGTCGAGCCGCAGGTCCGCATCGAGGCCCTCATCGCCTCCGGCGAGGGACCCCAGGTCGTCAAGGAGTACCTCCCGACCAAGCAGAGCCGGCGGACCCTGAAGACCGTCGCGGCATTCGCCAACGGGGACGGCGGAACCATGGTCTTCGGCATCAATCGTGATGAGGTCACGGTCACCGGCGTGAACGAGGACAATCCGCCTCCCAAGCTACGCGACCACCTGGTCGACCTGGTGCGGGGCACCGTGTTTCCGATGCCCCACGTGGAGGCCCGGGACTACAGGATCGACGGCAAGCTGATCCTGGTCCTTGAGGTATCGCCGGGCACACACCCGCCCTACGGGCTGTCCACGCCCGACACACGCGACAAGCCCGAGTACTTTGTCCGCCGCGGCGCCAGCACCTTTCCCGCACAGCCGAACGACCTGAGCGAAGCCGTTCTCAGCAGGAGAGTCACCGAGGGCGGCACTTCCAGCAGGTTCGCAGGATGACCAGGTGATCCGGGGCGGCGGTCGCCTCCACGCGCACCCGCACCTGGGCCTCTGACCGGGTATCACCGTGGGCTCGAACTCGATCTCGTGGCTCTGGTTCAGGCTGCGTCAGCCTGGGCGGCGGAGACCGGAGCAGTCGGTGACCTGGTGCTGTCCGTCACATTCCACCGCTTCGACGGCAGCGACAGGCCCGTGCGCCTGGCCGCGTCCGAGGAGGCCTACCCGAGGGACGGCCACGTTGCACCGTTCCCGCAAAGCCCAGCACAGACCACGGTGGATCTTGGCGCCATCGTCACCGACAAGCGGGAGGCCGTGGTCGCGGCCTACGCCCTCGTCGCCGATCTGTTGGCCGACATGGGAGCGCACCAGCCTTACGTCCTGACCTCTGACGGGGACATCCAGATCGACCGGCTCAACTCCGACTACCGCCAGCAGCTCACCGGTTGGGACGCGTAGGGCGATAGCCGCCTGCCGAGCCACAGCACGAGACCCCGGTCCTCGACAGGTGCGGGGTCAGGTGGGGAAGCGGTGAGAGGCCGTCTCAGGAGGAGTCCTCCCGTTCCAAGGGCGGCCCATACTGCCCGATGATGCCGCAAATGCAGGCGCCGCCCTCGTACACCGTCTTGTCGCACTCGTCGTGGTGGTGCCGCACCGGCGGCCGCTTCGGCGGGGCGGGAGGCCGGTCAACTCCGGACCGGGCCGCTGCCCGGAGCTCGTTGTCCACGACGGCGGAGGCGATCTCGTCCTTGCGCCATTTCTCGGGGGAGTTGTGGTTCACCAGGCCGCCCGCGTAGGCCATGCGCAGCAGTTCGGCCTTGGTGTGCTTCCGCATCAGTTCCGTGAGGCGCCGCATGCGTTCCCGGCCGCGGGCCGCCTCGGCTTCACGCTCTTCGTCCGTCAGCGTGTCGGCGTGGGGGACACGCTGCCCCTGCGCAGGCACCTCCGGTGGCGTGGGCTGAGCCAGGCCGCTGTCCGTGGGTGCCGGGGCGGCCTGCTTCGGTGCTGTGCCTGCCCAGTCGACACCGAGTTCGGCGAGGGCGGCGAGTTGGTCGGCGGTGAGTTTGTCGCGCCGGGCTTTGGTGTTGGAGACCCACACCCCCAGTTTCACCACCACCGGCTCCGTCTCGCCGTCGACCCCGATCTCCTCAGCGTGGCCCCGCGGCACCGGCCGGTCCGCGCCTTCCCGCTCCACCCACTGCGCGAGGGCCGTCAGGCCCCGCTGGAACGCCTGCTGCGCCTTGCCCGAACCCTTCGTCGACCGCACGGCCGCCGGGGCACGAGAAGGCGCCTCAGCGGGCGTCACGCCCAGCCGGGACAGGCGCTCCTGCTGCTCGGTGGAAAGCTGTGCCCAAGTGACCGGATTCTTCTGCTGTTCGAGCCACCTGCCGAGATCATCGCCGTCCATCAGCACACCGGGCTGGATCTCGGGCAGGCTGCCGTCGGCGTCGACCAGGTCGGCGAGGACGCGGTAGTGCCGTTGCCAGTTGAGCGGCCACGCGCAGTTCCAGTCCGGGTCGATCGCTGTCAGCTGCGCCGCGCGTTCGGCCGCCCGCTCCGGGTCCTTGCCCAGGCCGCTCTTCTGGCCCTTGCGGCGGAGGTTGGCCATGTGCTGCCCGATGGGCACAGGTCCGCCGCCGGCCGGATCGTCCCAGACGGCGTCCTGGCGGGGGGCGAGGTGTCCGGTGGCCCGGTGGTAGGAGCGGAGTGCGGCGAGCTTGTTCTCCCAGGCCTCTTCGCCGGGCTCCCAGACCATCCCGGCCTCCGGCGCGTCCAGCAGTTCCTTGCGCCGTTCCTCCAACTCACCCGCCCGCAGGGCCTTGCGCTGCTGGTGCACCCACCGCCCGAGGGGGAAGTCCTTGGTGACGCCGACCTGGGTCTCGGTGTCATAGGGCACGGCGTAGAGGCCGGTGATCTCGTTCTCCTTCCGCCAGCGCAGAAGGGCTTGGTAGCCCTCCAGCCACACCAGCGAGTCCGGCCGGTACACGCGGGTGCGCAGGAACGCTGCGATGGTCGCCGCGTCCCGGGGAGTGCTGAAGTGGAGCAGGGCCGATTCGGCGGCGGCCTGGGTGTCGTCGTGCTCCTGGTCCTCGCCGTCACCCTCGCCGCCGGCGCCGATGATCCGGCCGTCCTCATCGCGCCGGACGTGGACCTTGCGCTTCCCGCTGGTGAGGGCGCGGGAGGCGAGTTGCTCCACAAGGCGTTCATCATGCGAGCGCAGGCCCTGGAGCACCGCCACAAGGGGGCGGAACGAGGCGGAGGCGACCATGTCCTGCGGGTCCTCGCCGGGCTCCAGGAAGGCCGGCACGATGATCCTGGCCACCTTGGTGCTGCCGTCGCGGTTCAACCTGAGCGCGCGGCCGATGTTCTGGACGATCTCGACCTGGGAGCCGCGGGTGTCGGCGAAGCAGACGGCCTCGACTCCGCGCTCGCCGGTGATGTCCACGCCTTCCCCGAGCACGCGACAGCTGGCGAGGAAGGCGCGGTGGACCCGGCGCCCGGCCGCGTCGATGCCGTTGGCGAACTGGCGCAGGACCTCGCGCCGCTCGGTCACGAGGTGGTCGCCGCACAGCCACGCCGACCACACCCGGTCCGGGGGTACGTGGCGGCCGGCCTCGAGTTCGTAGAACTCCGCGTCGATCGATGACTTCGGCAGCTTCTCCGCCTGCGCCAGGTCGTCGGAGGCGTCGTTGACATACAGCTCGGCTGCGGTCTGCGGCAGCTTCTCCGCGAAAGCGGCGGCCTCCTCCACCTTCTGGTGGAACGTCATGACCGTACGCAGGTTGTACGCCGCCGCGTGCTCCAGGAGGGCGGTCTGCAACAGGGCCAGTCGCCGGCCCCGCAGCGCTTCCTCCGGCAGGCCGAGCACCCGGGAGGGGTCGCGGATCTCCAGGACGTCGATCTCGAAGGGGGCGAGGATTTCCCGCTCGATCGCCTCGGAGAGCCCGAGTTCGGCCAGCCATGCGCCGTAGGTGCCGCCGGGGTCGTCGGCCATGGTCGCGATCCCCGCCTCCTGGCCGTCCGCGCCCTTCTGTGGGCGGGGCGCGGCGAGGATGCGCGGGGTCGCGGTCAGGTACAGCCGGAAGTCGGCGGGGATGCGGGCGTTGTCGTGGATCGCCGCCCAGGGCCTGCCAAGATCGCCTGCGGTTCCGTGGGCTTCGTCGATGATGGCGAGGTCGAAACCGCTCATCTGCTGGCCGTAGAGGCGCTGTCCGCCCTCCAGAGCGGCCTCCAGCGGGCCGCGCGTCTTCCTGCGCGCTGTGCCGCCTCCGCTGCCCTGCCATGGCTCGTAGAGGCGTTCCTGCTCCTGGAGGGCCTCGTAGTCGTCGCGGTCCACGAGAGAGGCGTACGTGGCGAACACGACCACGGGCCCCGAGCCGGCCCACAGGGCCAGCTGGATGGGATTGGTGGTGGTGCGCACCCCCAGCTCGTTCAGGACCGGGTCGTTCTCCAGCGAGCACACCGCGACCATGGGGGAGCGGTGACCCACCGCCCGCCACGCCTGGGCGGTCTGCACGAGCAGGTCCAGGGTCGGCACCGTGACGAGGATCCGTCCCTCGGGGAAGCACTCCAGCGCGCTCGCGGCAGCCATGATCGTTTTACCCGAGCCGGTCGCTGACACGATCGTGCCACGGGCACCCTGAGGGGGCACAGATGACCTTGCAGGAAATCCGACCCACCTACGAAAGGCCGACTTCTGATCTACCTGGTGTTTCTTGAGTGGAACCCTGCTCATCGCCCGTCTCTTTCCCCCATGTCGTACAGCCAGCTGTTCTGAAGCCTTTCGAGCGCGATTTCCTCCTGGCCGTGCTTCGCCCAGATCCCTTCGAGTCAGAGCGGGGACGTCTCGATCCTCTCGCACAGCACCAGGAACCCTGGCAGGTCGATCAGCACGAGCTCGCCCGCGAACAGGCCGCCGGGCCCGTAGCGGCGCCACAGCCGCTCCAGCCGCGCCCGGTGCTCGTGCAGGTACGCCTCCAACGCCTGCGGGTAGGTCTCCCGCTCCGCCATGCGCACGGTCCGCAGGGCGACGTCCACGAGCTCCCGGGCCGACTCCCTGTCCCACTGCTCCGAGCTGGTGCCGGTCACGGCCGAGTAGTGCTGCTCGCAGACGGCGAGGACCTGCTCGATGAGCTCCGCCGGGGCCTCGCTGTCCTCGTCATCGCGAGGGCGCCGGCCCTCGGCTTCCAATAGACGCACGGAGGGCCGGGTGTCGGCTTCCACCATGTCCAGGCCGTGAGGGGCGAGGTGGGCAAGGAGAAGGCGGGACAGGACCTGCCCGTCCCTGGCGTACAGCTGAGCGTGCTCCTCTCTGCTGTCGGGGGAGACGATGGCTCGTTGTGAAGACGGTGTCGAAGAAACACTCCGACAGGACGTCGACCAGCTCCGGGTGTGCAGACGCCGACTGGTCGTCCAGGGCGGCAACAGCGGCATCCATGACCGCAGTGAGGAACCGCCCGCGAGCGGCCTGCAGTTGACGAGCCTCGCTCTGCGGGCTCTCCTCGACGGCTTCCACAACGCGGTATAAGCCCTGGTCCCCGTACAGGCCACCCGGCTTCTCCTTCGCCCGGCGCACCTTTGCCACGGCCTCCTCAACCGACTGCCGTAGGTGTAGTTCGTCACCACCGAGGCCCCGGGGTGAGCCGGGTCGGTCTGCTGCGCCACGATCCGATAGCGGATCAGCCCGGAGTCAGACTCCACCGCCCCACCGCCCTCGCCTTCCTGACGGTCCCGCAGCGCCTGGCGCCAGCGGTCCGCCTGGGCGTCGTTCTCGGGGAGTAGGCGTCCCACGCTGTGCCGCCCATCAGGGTCCAGATGCGCCGCAGCTCGTTCCGCCGGACCGCGGCTAGCCGCTCCTCCTGCACTGGGAGGCCACGGCCGGTCGTCACGGTTTTCCAGGCCACCCGCAGCCACATACCGCTCGTGGATCTGCTGCGCCGTCAATCCGGTAACCTCATGTTGGATTTCCTCCCGCTTTGAGCCGCATTTCGACACTCAGCGAATTCAAGTTGTCTCCCCGGTTTCTGGCCCCCACGTGGTTGGGGGTGTCCCATGTTTACGCCAACGGTACATGGTGCATCTGATGCACTCACTACATTGGAACTCGACACAAACGAGCGACCCTCCCCCTCGTAGCCAGCCCGGCCCGCGACAGCGGGCCTAACGGTTCTGGAGGCGCAGCCGGAAGGGCCGTCAGGCGGGGGAGCGCAGCAGACCCGCCCAACCAGGCTGGAGCGAAGCGAAGGCCTGGTAGCGGGACGCAGTCCCGCTGGTCCGGGAGCGAAGCGGACGGACTGTCAACCCCGGTGCGCAGCACCGGGGTTGTGTGGGTGGCGCAGCCACCCACCAGCGCTCCCGCGGAGCGGGAGCGCAACACCCGTGCGCAGCAC
>NZ_JBITLW010000016.1:0-198794 GCF_044465645.1 Streptomyces sp. NPDC049627
GTCCGGCGTTTGAGGACGAGGCCCCTTCAGGGCCGAAGCGGGGGTCTGGGGGCGCAGCCCCCAGGGACGGGACGGGTAGGGGCGGCGGGGGCGAGGAACTAACCCCGCGTCAGCGACAGCAGGTCCCGTGCCGGGCCCACCGGGCGGTGGCCCGTCGGCCAGACCGCCCGCAGGTCCCGTGCCAGGGACACGCCCGCCACCGGCACACTCACCAGCCGGCGCATCGACAGTTCCTCGCCGACGGCCAGCTCGCTCAGCACCGCCGGCCCCGCCCCGCTCACCACGGCCGCCTTGACCGCCGTCGTCGAGGACAGCTCGATCAGGGGCCGGGCCAGCCCGCCCAGGGCCGCGTCCAGGACCTGCCGCGTGCCGGAGCCCTTCTCACGCAGGATCAGCGGCGTCGCCGCGAGCTCGGAGGCCTCCAGCGAGCGCCGGCGACGCGCCCAGGCGTGACCGGGCGCGGTCACCACGATCAGGTTGTCGTGGGCGATGACCACCGAGTCCAGCCCCGTCGGCACCGTCAGCCCCTCCACGAAGCCGAGGTCCGCCTCGTCCGCCAGCAGCCGCTCGGCGACGGCCGCGGAGTTCCCGGCGAGCAGCGACACCGCGGTGTCGGGACGCTGGGCGCGCAGGGCGAGCAGCCAGCCCGGCAGCAGGTACTCCGCGATGGTCATGCTCGCCGCCACCCGCAGCCGCGAGTCACGCCGGTCCCGCAGCGCCTGCGCCCCCGCGTCGAACGCCTCCGCGGCCTCCACGACGCGCCGCGCCCAGTCCGTCACCAGCGCCCCCGCGTCCGTGAGCCGGGAACCTCTCGGTGAACGGTCCACCAGTGCGACACCCAGCTGGCGTTCCATCGAGCGGATCCGGCTGCTCGCCGCCGGCTGTGTGATGCCGAGTTCCCGCGCCGCCCCACCGAGACTCCCGAGCCGCGCCACCGCCAGCAACAGCTCCAACGCCCCGAGATCCGGGACGCGATGTGCCAGGGATCCCGCGCGAAACTGCCCCTCCGCCACCTCTGCCATAAGCCCAGTTTATGTGCCCATAGAGGCAAAGTCCCTGGTGGGAGACGACGGGCGACAGGACCCTGTGCACATGGTCACCGCCGTCCGTCATCTCGGACCCAACTGGTACTCCGCCGTCATGGGCACCGCCGCCGTCGCCACCGCCGGAGCCGCCCTGCCGGTCCGGGTCCCCGGCCTGCGTACCGCCTGCGCGGCCGTCTGGGCGCTCTCCCTCGCCCTGCTCGTCATCCTGCTCGCCGCCCGCGCCCTGCACTGGACCCACCACCGCGACCAGGCCCGCGCCCACCTCCTCGACCCGGCCACGGCGCCCTTCTACGGCTGCCTGGCCATGGCCCTGTCGGCCGTCGGCGGCGGTGCCCTGACCGTCGGCCGGGACTGGATCGGGACCGGGGCGGCGGTCGCGCTCGACGCCGTGCTGTTCACGGCCGGTACGGTCGTCGGGCTGGCGGCCGCCGTCGCCGTGCCGTACCTCATGGCCGTACGCCATCGGATCGAGCCGTCGCAGGCCACGCCCGTGTGGCTGCTGCCGCTCGTCGCGCCGATGGTGTCCGCCGCCCTCGGGCCGCTGCTGGTGCCGCATCTTCCGTCCGGGCAGGCCCGGGAGACGCTGCTCTTCGCCTGCTTCGCCCTGTTCGGGCTGAGTCTGCTCGCGACCTTGCTGATGCTGCCGCTGGTCTTCGCCCGGATCGTCACCGGCGGGCCGCTGCCGCTCATCCTCACCCCGAGCCTGTTCCTGGTGCTGGGTCCGCTCGGGCAGTCCACCACCGCCGTCGGCATCTTCGCGGACGTCGCGCCGGGTGTGGTCCCGGCCCCGTACAGCGAGGGCTTCGGCATTCTCGCCGTCCTCCACGGCGTGCCCGTCATGGGCTTCGCGCTGCTGTGGTTCGGGCTCGCCACCGCTCACGTCCTGCGGGCGCGCCGGCACGGCATGGGGTTCGCGATGACGTGGTGGGCGTTCACCTTCCCGGTCGGTACCTGTGTCACCGGCGCCGAGGCACTGGCCCGGCACACCGGGCTCGTCGTGTTCGACGGGCTCGCGGTCGGGCTGTACGTCGTCCTCGTCGCGGCGTGGACCGTCGTCGCCGCGTGCACTGTGCGTGGCGTCGTCAGCGGCGCGCTGCTCGCAGGGCCCCGGCCAGCACCCGCGGCGCCTCGGCCAGTGACGGGCCGTACCACGTCAGGTGCCGTCCGCTGACCAGGGCGCAGGGCAGTCCGGGGAACGCCTCCGGGCCGTCGTCGGCCGTGAAGCGGTAGGGCTCGTCGGGCAGGACGACGACGTCGGGGGCCGCTGCCCGCAGGTCGTCCAGCGGGATGCGGGGGTAGCGGTCCTCGTGCGTCGCGTACAGGTTTCCACGCCGAGGCGGGCCAGGACGTCGCCCGCGAAGGTGTCGCGGCCCAGCACCATCCAGGGACGCCGCCAGATCGGCACCACGGCCGTCGTACGGCGTTCCGGGGGCGGGAGTGAGGACCAGGTCTGCTCCGCCTCGTCCAGCCATCGCGGGCGTGCCGCCGCACCGCAGGCGTCCAGTACGCGGGCCAGCTCGCGGAAGGCCTGCGGGACGTTCCGGACCTCGGTCACCAGGACCTCGACGCCGGCCGCGCGGAGGGCGGCGAGGTCGGGGGCGCGGTTCTCCTCCTCGTTGGCGATCACCAGGTCGGGGCTGAGCGCGAGGATCTTCTCGACCTTGGGGTTCTTGGTGCCGCCGACGCGCGTGACGTCCAGGCCGGCGGGGTGGCTGCACCAGTCCGTGGCGCCGACGAGAACGCCGGGGGCCGAGACGGCCACGGCCTCCGTGAGGGACGGCACCAGGGAGACGACGTGCATCAGCGTCCCGGCCGGTCCCGGACCGCCTCGATGTGCTCCGCCACCGCGACGACGATCACGCGCGTGTCCGGCACGGTCGCGCGCCAGCGGTGGCGCACCCCGCCGGTGAGGTACAGGGTGTCGCCCCGCCCGAGCCGGTAGGCGCGGCCCTCCGCCTCGATCTCCACGGCGCCGTCCGCGACGTACATCAACTGGTCGTTGCGGTACTGGAATTCACGGCCCGCGTCATGGTCGCCGGTGAACTCCGAGGCGTGCATCTGGTGGTGACCGCGCACCAGGGACCGGGTCCGTGGCTGCGGCGCCAGTTCGGTGGTGTCGGCCCGTACGACGTCGACGCTGCACGCCGGGTCGGCCGCGGCGAGGAGCTCGACGGCGGTCGTACGCAGGGCGTCGGCGACCTTTTCGAGGGAGCTTCTGCTGGGACGTGCCCGGTCGTTCTCGACCTGGCTCAGGAAGGGCACCGACAGGCCGCTGCGCTCGGCCACGACGGCGAGGGTGAGGTCCAGCGCACGGCGCCGCCGCCGCACGGCCGCGCCCACTCGAAGGGGCTGATCCTTGTGGTCACCCATCGCTCCGGCTCCTTCCTTCGCTCGTCGGTCCACTGTCCGCACGCCCGCCGCCGGGCACACACCGTCTGTTGAGTTCCTTGCACCCTACGCATGTTCGGCAAACCGTTTCATGCGCCCGTCACATCGACGACGCATCGGGGGGAGTACGACCCATGCGTTCGCGCCAGCGCAGGGGTGCGCCCGATGCACCGGGCACCCCCATACCACTCCTGACTCGCGCTCAGCACAAGAGAGCTGTTGTTCTGTTCCATACTCCGGCGGCCGTCGGTGTTCCGTTGCCCCTCGGCCCGCCGGCCTGGCCGGAAGGCCGATCGGGGGTCGCGCCCGGGGCCGTCAAATCCCCGCCGGGGGAAGGGAGTTGGTCCGGCCGGGTTCAGGTGGTGGGGTAGCGCTGCGTGGTTGGCCGGATCCTTTTCGTAGGCGTGCGGTGTGACGGTGCGGGCACACCACGAGGGGCGGGCCTGCCGTACGGGAGGGGAAACCGTACGGCGCGACCCGCCCCTCGGGCGGCGGTCCGGGTCCGTCAGGTCACCCGGCCGCCTGGTTCTTGTGCTCCGATCCGGCGACCGGAGCCCACTTGTCCAGCAGGCCCGGGTTCTGCTCGAGCCAGCTGCGGACGGCGTCCTGCTCCTTGCCCTTGCCCGCCTTCGTGATCTTCGACTCCAGGCCGGTGAGCTGCTTCTCGGTCATGGAGAAGTTCTTCAGCCACTCGCCGACCTGGGGATTGTCGTCGGCGAAGCCCTTGCGGGCGAGGGTGTGCACGCCGTCGCCCTTGCCCCAGGCGCCCTTCGGGTCCTTGAGCTTCTTCAGGTCGTAGTCGCTGTACGCCCAGTGCGGCGACCAGAGCGTGACGACGACCGGCTCCTGCTTGGCGTACGCCCGCTTGAGCTCGGCGAGCATCGCGGGCGTCGAGCCGTCCACGACGTCGTACGTGCCGTCCAGCCCGTACTCCTTGAGGACCTTGTCCTTGAGCAGGCCCATCATCCCGGCGCTCGGCTCGATGCCGATGATCCTGCCCTTGAAGTCGGAGGCCTTGCTCTTGAGGTCCTCCAGGGAGTTCACGTCCTTCATGTACGACGGGACGGTGAGCTCCAGGGAGGTGGGGCCGTACCAGGAGCCGAGGTCGTCGAGCTGCTTGCCGTACTTCGCCCAGTACTCGGCGTGCGTGGTGGGCAGCCAGGCGTCCGTCTGGAAGTCGATCTGGCCGGTGGCGACGCCCGTGTAGAGCGGGCCTGCGGCGTACTGGGTGGTGGTGACCTTGAAGCCGCGGCGCTCCAGCAGTTCCTTCCAGAGGTACGTGGAGGCGATGCCCTCGTCCCACGGGATGTAGCCGATCTTGATCTCCTTGCCCTTGCCGACGTCCGAGGCGGAGGCCTCGGCGGTGCCGGAGGAGGAGCCGAAGGTGCTCAGGCCGCCCGCGACCAGGGCCAGGACGGCGACGCCGGCGATCGCGACGACGGGGCGCGGGCGGTAGTTCCAGACCTTGGTGGCGCCCGCGGCGCGGGCCTTGGCGGCGGCCCGGCGGCCGAGCGGGGAGATCTGGGCGCCGAGCGCGCCGGTGATGCGGTCCAGGTAGATGGCGAGGACGACGATGCCGACGCCCGCCTCGAACCCGAAGCCGATGTCGAGCTGGCCGATGGCCTGGTTGACCGCGCCGCCGAGGCCGCCGGTGCCGACCATGCCGGCGATGACGACCATCGACAGGCTCAGCATGATGACCTGGTTGATGCCCGCCATGATGGTCGGCAGGGCGAGCGGCAGCTGGACGCGCAGCAGGGTGTCGCGCGGTGCGGTGCCGAAGGCCTCGGCGGCCTCGACCAGCTCCGCGTCGACCTGGCGGATGCCGAGCTCGGTCATGCGGACGCCGGGAGCGAGCGCGAAGATCAGGGTGGCGACGACGCCGGCGGCGGTGCCCAGGCCGAAGAAGAGCATGGCCGGGATGAGCAGCACCATCGACGGCATCGTCTGCAGCAGGTCCAGGACGGGCCGCAGGGCGGCGGAGACCGTCCTGGAGCGGGCCGCCCAGACGCCGAGCGGGATCGAGATCACCAGCGCGATCACGGTCGCGACGAGCACCAGGGCCAGCGTCGACATGGCCTGTTCCCACAGGTCCAGCGAGTCGATCAGCGCGAACCCGGCGAAGGCGAGGACGCCGCCGACCAGTCCGCGCAGCCACCAGGCGAGCACGGCGAGGATGCCCGCCAGGAGCAGGGGCTCGGGGGCGGTGAGGACGGCGTCGACGCCGTCGTACATGCCCTCCACGACCGCCTTGATCGCGTCGAAGAGCCAGCCCATGTGGTCGACGAGCCAGTCCACACCGGAGTCGACCCAGTCGCCGAGAGGCAGCCTAGGCATGGGCGATCACCTTCCCCCCGTCCGGGTTGTCGCAGGGCGCGGGGTCGGCCGTCTCCTCGCCGAGGAAGCCGAGCAGCCGCTGCCGCGGCACGACGCCGACGACCCGGTTGTCCTCGTCCACGACCGAGACGCGGTGCGCCAGCCGGGCGCTGATCGCGCACAGCTGCGTGAACGGTGTCTCGGGGCTCGCGGTCTCGCAGGCGCACAGCGGGGCGTCGGCGGTGACGGAGGTGTCCATGAGCGCGCCCGCGGTCAGCACGCGGGAGCGGTCGACGTCCTGGATGAAGGAGGCGACGTAGTCGTTCGCCGGGCGCAGCAGGATGTCCTCCGCCGTGCCCGTCTGGACGATACGGCCGTCGCGCATGACCGCGATGCGATCGCCGAGCCGCATGGCCTCGTTCAGGTCGTGGGTGATGAAGACGATCGTCTTCTTCAGGGTGCGCTGCAGTTCGAGCAGCTGGTCCTGCATGTCGCGCCGGATCAGCGGGTCGAGCGCGCTGAAGGACTCGTCCATGAGCAGCAGGTCGGCATCGGTGGCGAGGGCGCGGGCGAGGCCCACGCGCTGCTGCATGCCGCCGGACAGCTCGTCGGGCCAGGACTTCTCCCAGCCGGCCAGGCCGCACAGCTCCAGTGCCTCGGCGGCGCGCTTCTCGCGCTCGGCGCGGGGCACGCCCTGGACGGCGAGGCCGTAGGCGGCGTTCTCCAGGACGCTGCGGTGCGGGAACAGCGCGAAGTGCTGGAACACCATGCTGATCTTCTTGGCGCGGACCTCGCGCAGCTCACGGTCGCCGATCGCGGTCAGGTCCTGGCCGTCGAAGCGGACGTGGCCCGCGGTCGGCTCCAGGAGCCCGTTGAGCATGCGCAGCAGGGTGGACTTGCCGGATCCGGACAGGCCCATGACGACGAAGATCTGGCCCGGGTCCACGGTGAAGGAGGCGTCGATCACGGCGGCGGTGGTGCCGTCGGCGCGCAGCTCCTCACGGTCGGCTCCCTGGCGGAGCCGCGCGACGGCCTCGTCCGGTCGTCTGCCGAACACCTTGTAGAGATGTTCGGCCTCAAGCCTGGATGACACGGGTACCTCTTGTCTCGACGGCAGATGAACGGAGCGACGACGGCCGGGGCAGTTGAATGCGCAAGCAACGTCGCTCCGAGGCCGCGCCTGCCCGGGTTCTCCGGGCACAAACGCACAAGTGGTCCAGGCCACAGGAAGGGCGCAGGGCGCAACCCGTTGCGCGGGTGGAGCGCACGGCAGGACCGCTGCCGGTGCCGCACGGCAGGACCGCGCCGGTGCCGCACCGCACGGCCGCTGTCAGTGCCGTACGGCATGATGCGAGGCGTGACCGGACGACTGATGCTCCTCGACACCGCCTCGCTCTACTTCCGCGCCTACTTCGGCGTCCCGGACTCCGTGAAGGCCCCGGACGGCACACCGGTGAACGCCGTGCGCGGGTTGCTCGACTTCATCGACCGCCTCGTCAAGGACCACCGGCCCGCCGAGCTGGTGGCCTGCATGGACGCCGACTGGCGGCCGCAGTGGCGGGTCGAGCTGATCCCCTCATACAAGGCGCACCGGGTCGCCGAGGAGCACGAGACCGGGCCGGACGAGGAGGAGGTGCCCGACACCCTGTCGCCGCAGGTGCCGGTCATCGAGGCCGTCCTCGACGCGCTCGGCATCGCGCGCGTGGGGGTCGAGGGGTACGAGGCGGACGACGTGATCGGCACGTTCACCGCGCGGGCCAAGGGCCCGGTCGACATCGTCACCGGCGACCGCGACCTGTACCAGCTGGTGGACGACGCGCGGGGCGTGCGGGTGCTGTACCCGCTCAAGGGTGTGGGCACCCTCCAGCTCACCGACGAGGCATGGCTGCGCGAGAAGTACGGCGTCGACGGCCGCGGGTACGCGGATCTGGCGCTGCTGCGCGGCGACCCGAGCGACGGCCTGCCCGGCGTGCCCGGTATCGGCGAGAAGACGGCCGCGAAGCTGCTGGCCGAGTTCGGGGACCTGGCCGGGATCATGGCCGCGGTCGACGACCCGAAGGCGAGGCTGACACCGTCGCAGCGCAAGCGGCTGGACGAGGCGCGGCCCTACGTCGCCGTCGCGCCGACCGTGGTACGGGTCGCGGACGACGTACCCCTGCCCGACGTGGACCCCACACTGCCGCGCGCGCCCCGGGACTCGGCGCGACTGGACGAGCTGGCGGTGCGGTGGGGCCTGGGCGGGTCACTGCAGCGGCTGCTGCTGACGCTGGAGGCATGAATGGCGTTCTTGGCGCGGGGAATTCGTTCCTTGTGATGGAGACATGCGCCTTTTCTGATCGAGTCATGGCGGCATTCGCCGGACGGAGGTGCTAACTTAGGTAAACCTAAGCTTGGAACGAGGGAGGCCAGTGATGGCACTACGCTCTGCCCGCAAGCCGCGGAAACCCCACTCCGCGCAGGTCATCCGTACCGAACGGCTGACCCCGCATATGCAGCGTGTGGTGCTGGGCGGTGAGGGGCTCGCCGACTTCGCGGCGGACACCTGCACGGATCACTATGTGAAGATCCTGTTCTCCCCCGAGGGTGTGAGCTATCCCGAGCCCTTCGACCTGGAGCGCCTCCGCGAGGAACTGCCCCGTGACCAGTGGCCGGTGACCCGGACGTACACGGTGCGGGCGTGGGATCCCGAGCACCGTGAACTGACGTTGGACTTCGTGCTCCACGGCGACGAGGGCCTGGCCGGCCCTTGGGCGATGCGGGCCCAGCCCGGCGAGACCGTGCGCTTCATGGGCCCCGGCGGCGCCTACGCCCCCGCCCCGGACGCCGACTGGCATCTGCTCGTCGGTGACGAGAGTGCGCTGCCCGCGATCGCCCGCTCCCTGGAGTCGCTGCCCGAGGGCGCCACGGCGTACGCCTTCGTGGAGGTCTCCGGCCCCGAGGAGGAGCAGAAGATCGACTCCGATGTGGAGGTCGTCTGGCTGCACCGCGGCTCCCGTCCCGTCGGCGAGGCACTGGTCGAGGCCGTACGCGCGCTGGAGTTCCCCGAGGGCCGGCTGCACGCGTTCGTGCACGGCGAGGCGCACTTCGTGAAGGAGCTGCGCCAGCTGCTGAGGGTCGAGCGCGGTGTGCCCCGCGAGGACCTGTCGATCTCCGGGTACTGGCGGCTGGGCCACAACGAGGACGGCTGGCAGGCCTCCAAGCGGGACTGGAACGCGCGGATCGAGGCGGAGCAGGAGGGGGCGGCGCCGGCCGCCTAGCCCGCCGACGGACGTCCAAGGGGCGGCGCCTGAGAGGGCGCCGCCCCTTCACCGTGCCCGGGCGCTCACACCGACCGCTGGTACGAGCGGAACGTCCGGATCGACAGCCACACCGCCGCGGCCGCCAGTGCCAGCAGCCCGCCGCCCCGGAGTAGGACGTCACCCCAGTCGGGGTGGTCGGACATCGCCGAGCGGCCCGCGACCATGGCCCAGTCGAGCGGGTTGAAGTCGGCGATGTGCCGCATCCAGCCGGGCATCTGCGACGGTGCCATGAAGGCGGAGGACAGGAAGGTCAGCGGCAGCAGCAGGAAGGTGTTGATGCCGATGATCGACTCCCGCTCCCGCACCAGCATGCCGAGCGCGTTGGACAGCGCCCCGAAGACCGTGCCGAGCAGGACCGAGGCCAGGACCAGCACGGCGATGCCGCCGACGCCGCCCGGGTAGTCGGCGCCGCCCAGCAGACCGAGCAGCACGATGACGACCGACTGCAGGGCGGTGACCAGGCCGTTGTTGACGACGTTGCCGTTCATCAGGGCGGCCCGGCTGACCGGGGTGGTCAGGAACCGGTCGAGGGTGCCCCGCTGGATCTCGTCGAGCGTGGCCATCCCCGCCCACATGTTGGAGCTGAGGGCGCTCATCACGACCACGCCCGGCACCAGGTAGTCGAGGTATGTGCCGGTGCCGAAGCCGCCGAGCTCGACGACCTTCCTGAAGAGGCTGCCGAACAGGAACAGCCAGATCACCGGCTGGATCAGGGTGATGATCGCGTACGCGGGCTGCCGTACGAACACCATGAGTTGACGCTGCGTCATGTACCAGGTCTGGGCGACGGCGGCCGTGCTCATCGCGCACCTCCCGCTGCGGCACCGGCGAGAACGGCGTCCTCGGTGCTGTCGGCTTCGGCCGGGGCCTCGGCCTGCGTGTAACGGCGGCCGGTGTAACGGAGGTAGACGTCGTCGAGGGACGGACGGGCGACGGTCGCGGTGGCGACGCCGGCCCCCGCACGTTCGAGTGCGGCGAGGAGCGCGGGCAGCGCGGCGGCTCCCTCGTCGGTGCGGACGCTGACGCGGCGCCCGTCGACCAGCACCTCGTGCACGCCCGGCAGCCTGCCGAGGGCGCCCTTGAGCAGCGCACCCCCTGCTTCCCCGACCGCGGCCCGCAGTTCCACATGGACGGCGTCGCCGCGGAGTTCGCCCTTGAGGGAGTCCGGGGTGCCCGCGACAACGACCCGGCCGCGGTCGACGATCGCGATGCGCTCGGCGAGCCGGTCGGCCTCCTCCAGGTAGTGCGTGGTGAGCAGGACGGTCATGCCGTCCTCGCCGGCCAGGCGCCCGATCTCGTCCCACATGGCGGCGCGGGTCTCGGGGTCGAGACCGGTGGTGGGCTCGTCGAGGAAGAGCACCTCGGGTCGGTGCACCAGACCGAGGGCGACGTCGAGACGGCGGCGCATCCCGCCGGAGTAGCCCTTGACGGGGCGGTCGGCGGCATCGGCGAGCCGGAAGCGGTCGAGGAGCTCGGCGACGCGACGGCTCAGGGACGCACCCCTCAAGCCGTACAGCCTGCCCTGGAGTTGAAGGTTCTCGCGGCCCGTGGCGACCGGGTCGGCGCCGGAATTCTGGGCGACGACGCCGATCGCGCGGCGCACCCGGTCCGGGTGCCGCAGCACGTCGTGGCCGGCGACGGTGGCCGAGCCCGAGTCGGGGCGGGCCAGGGTGGTGAGGATCTTGACGGTGGTGGACTTGCCGGCGCCGTTGGGACCGAGGAGGCCGAAGACGGTGCCCGGCTCGACGGTGATGTCCATGCCGGCCAGGGCGGTGACATCGCCGTAGTTCTTGGTCAGTTGACGCGTCTCGACTGCGGGCGCACGGGTGGCCCTGCTGGGAGTACTCATGACGACTGCTCTCCTGATGAGCGGATGCGTGATCGTTCCGCGTGAGGAGCGCCGGGCTATCCTGGGTGTGCCGCACCTCGATGACCCGGCTGCGCCGCACGGCGGATCCGTTTCGGGGTTCGAGACCCCGGTGGAGCTGCTGCAACAGCCCGCCGGGGTTTTTTTCTCCCCACCCCTTCCGGGGTCTTGCTCACGACCCCTTCCGGGGCCCTTCTCATGGCGTGAACTCGGCCGGCAACTCCCCCGTTTCATGGAAGCGCCGCCACTCGTCGACGCCGGGCAGCGAGCCCTTCTTGATCTCCTCGAGGAAACCGCCGACCCACTGCGCCTGCGCCTCGACCATGTGCAGCTGGTACTCGACCTCGACGAGGAACAGCCTCGGCAGCTTCTCGTAGAGCTTCTCGAGCGCGCCCCGACCACTGGCCACCTGCACCTCCAGCGAGCTCAGCCGCGTCTCCAGCAGCCGCACCACCTCGTCGGGAGGCAGCGCCGCCATCAGCGAGAGCGCCGTTTCGAAGATCGGGTACTCCTTCGCCGGTACGGCGAGCAGGTCGGACAGCCACTCGGCCATCTCCTCGCGCCCGGCCTCGGTGAGCCCGTAGACCGTGCGCTCGGGGCGGTTGCCCTGGCGCTCCACACCGGCCACCTCGACGAAGTCGTGCTTCTCGAGGTTCTGCACGACCGTGTAGAGCGAGCCGTAGTTGATCTTCGTGCTGGCGTCCTTGCCCTGGCTGCGCAGGGTCTGGGCGATCTCGTACGGATGCATCGGCTTCTGCCAGAGGGTCGTCATGACGGCGAGCGCCAGCGGATTGGTGAGCTTGCGGCGCTTCCTCGGCATGGCGACCATCTCCTTCCACCTCGCCTCCGAATATCCGCAACCGAACATATCGCGACTGCCCGCAACCGTCAACCGGACACGATGTATCGCGTTGACCGCTCGCCGCGAAGAACCCGGCACCTCCACCGTGAGAACTTGGGACCGCCACAGACATGAGCACGTCATGCGAACGAAACAGCCCCTCCCTAATTTCTGTCGCCCGACAGGAACTCTCGCGCCGCTGTGCGAAAGCAGGTTGCCGCCATGACGAGCACCGCCCCCGCCGACACCCGCCCGGACCCGCCGCACGACCCCGACGCCCGCATGCTCGCCGCGTTCGGATACCGCCAGGAACTGCACCGCAGCCTCGGCCGGTACGCGTCGTTCGCGGCGGGTTTCTCCTTCATCTCCGTCCTGACGACCGTCTTCCAGTTCTTCGCCTTCGGGTACGCCTTCGGCGGCCCCGTCTTCTTCTGGGCCTGGCCCGCGGTGCTCGCCGGACAGCTGCTGGTGGCGGCGTGCTTCGCGGAACTGGCCGCGCGCTACCCGATCTCGGGCGCGATCTACCAGTGGTCGTCACGCCTGTCGAACGTCACCTTCGGCTGGTTCGCCGGCTGGATCATGGTGATCGGGCAGATCGTGGTGGTCGCGGCGGCCGCGCTGGCGCTGCAGATGGTGCTGCCGGCGCTCTGGTCCGGCTTCCAGGTGATCGGCACCGACCCCGCACCGACCTCGGCGGACGGCGCGGCGAACGCCGCCCTGCTCGGCGTGATCCTGCTGGCCCTCACCACGGTCGTGAACCTCCTGGACAACCGGGTGCTGTCCCTGGTCAACCGCGTCGGCGTCACCGCTGAGATCATCGGCGCGCTCCTGATCATCGCGCTGCTGCTGACCCACTCCGAACGCTCCCCAGGCATCACCTTCCACACCGAAGGCGCCGCCGAGTCGGGCCTGTTGGGCGCACTGCTGGTGGGCTCGTTCACGGCGGCGTACGTGATGATCGGCTTCGACAGCGCGGGCGAGATGAGCGAGGAGACGCATCACCCGCGCCGCACCGCCCCCCGCACGATCCTCACCGCGCTGGGGGCCGCCGGTCTGCTCGGCGGACTGCTCGTGCTCGGCGGCCTGCTCGCCGCCCCCAGCCTCACGGACGGCAGGCTGGCGGTCGACGGACTGAGCTACGTCCTCACCAGCAGCCTCGGCGACGGCGTGGGCAGGGCACTGCTGGCCGACGTGGTCGTGGCGATCACGGTGGCGACCCTCGCCATCCAGACGGCCGCCTGCCGGATGCTGTTCTCGATGGCCCGCGACGGCCAACTGCCGTTCTCCCGCCGCCTCGCGAAGGTCAGCCCGCGCACGGGCATGCCCGGCGCGCCCGCGGTGGTCGTCGGCGTTCTGGCAGCGGCCCTGCTGCTGCTCAACTTCGCCTCACCGGAGGCGTTCCTGGCCATCGGCACGACCTGCATCGTGATGCTGTACCTGGCCTACGCGATGGTGACCGGCCCGCTTCTGGTGGCCCGCCTGCGCGGCCGCTTCACCGCCGACGGCAGCGACGAGACGGGCGCCGGCCTGTTCTCTCTGGGCCGCTGGGGAGTTCCGGTCAACACGCTCGCCCTGCTGTACGGGCTCGCCATGACGGTCAACCTCGCGTGGCCGCGGGGTGCGGTGTATGACCCGGCGGGTGGGCATTGGTGGTTCCAGTGGTTCACGGTGTTGTTCCTGGGCACCACGGTCGTGGTGGGTGCGGCCTTCCGGGCGCACCGCGGCCTCAGGGCTGCCTCGACGGCCGCGCAGAAGACGCCGAACCAGGAGACGGCGGTCTAGGTCGGGCGACCTCCACGGGTGCGCGGGCGGTCGTCGGGTCAGCCGCCCGCCGCGCGCGCAGATGCATGCGGGCCGGCCGTCAGCGTGGAGTGCGGCGCTGCGTTGGCGACGCCCTGGCCGCGGGCCTCGGCGGTGGTCCCGTAGGCGACTTTCGGCCGTGACCTCGTCGAGCCGTATCTCGCGCAGCGCCACACGGCCCAGCGGACGGCCGGTGTTCACGTCCACGACGGCCCATTGCGCGGTCCGCTCCCCCTCCCCCCCCAGTCCTTGTGCCAGCCCGCGATCCAGCCGCCGGCCTCCTCCACGGAGTCGGCGGAGGAGGCGTCAACAGCGAGGTGAATCAGGCGGTGGAGTCGATTGAGACCTCCCATGCGATCACCCGCCGGCATCCACCTTGACCTGCAATTTCTCCCAGATACCGGTCCATGTCCCGTCGAGCTGCCAGCGCCGGGATCTACACCTCAAACCTGTCCCAGCCGGGCCAGATCCTCGTTGTAGTGCTGGAGCCGGACGCCGGGGGCGGCGTCGAGGTAGCGGGCGGAGATGCGGTGCCAGGCGTCCATGTTGGCGTTCCAGTCCCTCATGCTCAGCAGACAGCGGTGCAGTCCTTGCCGCACGGCCTCATCAAGGTGCATGCCGTTTGCGATGCGGCCGTTGAGCCTCTGCTCGGCTTGGCGGAAGTCCTCGATGCGGGCGGCCATGCGCTGGAGGGTCTCCTCAACGGCTGTTTCAAGACTGCAGCCGCGGGCCCGGCTGATCACGGTGACGATGTTGGAGGTGTCGGCAGCACTCCTCTCCTTGGCCAGGGAATGCAGGTCATTGCACCAGGCGCAATAGTCGACCGTCGCAGTCACACAGGTCTGGTACTCGGGGGTGCGGTAGAGCTGCGGCGGCAGTTCGGTCTGGGCAGCCAGTTCGACCAGGTCCATCCACATGATCATGGCCACGGAGCGGCGCCGGAGCTCGATGTAGTTGTCGATGGTTTCACTGGCACCGACGCTGCGGTTGTCGAACTCGCGGTCGTTGGCCGCCACCACTCCGTCCCAGTGCTGGGTGAAGCGGCGCCACCACACGCCGGAGAAGTGGGGGCGGATGCGGCGCAGGATGTCACCGAGGGCTCGCGGTGCCGGATGGTCCGCGTTCGAGCCGAAGGGGTCGTGGACGACCTCGCGGATCTGAGTGACCTGCCTGCGCCACTCGTATTCCTTGCCTTCGATGATCAACCGGTCGTGCTGATCGTCCCAAAGGAAGAACCAGCATGTCAGGTCGGCCAGGATCTGGGCGCCTTCACGGGTGGCGCCATACGAGTACCGGGTGCCCAGGTCGGCGTAGGCAAGCCGGTCGAAGTACTCGGCGGCCATGCCGGGCGACATCATGCCCATCCGCTGGACCCACCCCTTGGACTGCGCACAGATGCTGCGGGCGCGCGGGTCAATCCTGCCGGTAAAGGGAACGGGAACGCTCGGTATCTGCATGCTTGGCCCCAAAGTGGTGGTAGCCGGTCGATCCCTCATGAGGCTCTACTCCGCTTCCAGGCGAAACGGCTGCATGCTCATGCAGACACATGTCCCACATTGCAGCCGATGAAGGCCTCGCCACGCGCCCGACGGCAGCACGCGATGCAACAGGGCGCGAGGCGCACATTCCATCCCCACGCTGGTGCAGCGCAGAGCGCCGTAACTGTCGACGTCGAGGATGATGCCGTTGCGGTGGTTGCGGTACAGGTCCCGCCACAGACCGCGCCGGGCTCGGATGGACAGCGCAAGGCGGCCTGAATGCCTACCCTGGGCGGGCACTGAGGGAGCAGACGTTCTCGCCGGAAGTGGAATCGAGCATTGAATTTCCTGTGACATCTCTTTCCCCTGTTGCATGTGTTGTCGAAAGATCTCGCTCACTGGCGAGGCCCAGGCGGAAAGGGCACCGAGCAGTTCGGGGGCGGCCGTCTGGCGCACGCCTTGATGTCGCCCGGGCCGGCTCGAACCGTCGCGCGGCCGGCAAGCCGGCGGTTCTGCGTGGCATCGCAGATGTCGCTGCCGGGCGGGGACGGCAGTTGAGGAATCGGCCCCTGAAGACTTCGCCGTCCGCCGGGCCGTCGACGAGGCGGACACGGTCCGGTGCGTGACCGAGGGTGCCGGTGACCTCCTCGTCGCCCTGATGGCCGGCGAGCGGGATGTTGCAACCGGTGGGGCGATTACGGCCGGCTTCGCGATGCGTTTTGGTCATCGGAGGACACGTTGCGTCAATGTCGGACAGTCCCCACCAATCGGTCGGCTCATGGGCCACCGGAGCGGCACCATGGGCGGAGTGGGCGGCCGATAACACGCCTGGGCCGGGTGCGGTCATGCGCCCTCCGTATGGTGAAGTCCGCCGGGCGCCACAGACGCGCGACGGAGGCCTGGGACAGAGACAGGGCGAAGGAGACGTGGGCCAGTACGGCATCGCGACTTCGGGCAATCATGTCCTCGACGTAGGAACGCACCAATGACGTTGAGGATTGCACGAATGTGGGCGCCGTCAGCCTAGATCAAGTCCACGTGGCCGAAAAGGCGCCCCAAGACGTCCGCGCAGTGCGGGGGCCGCCTACCGCTGGCGAGCGTGAACAGGACCAGGGTCTGCCTGCGCGAAGATCGTCCAGGCGGGACGTGCGGTGACGTCCGGCTCCCCGAACCCGCCGAGCAACTCGCCGTACAGGCCGAACGCCCCGCCCAGGGGCGGCGCACCAGCGGTGAAGGTGCCAAGGAGGTGTCACCCGGCGCCGGGCAGGGCGGCGCCGATGTGCAGGAGACCGATCGATCGTGTACGGCGCAGCGTCGAAGGGTGCGATCGCCCGGACCCGGTCGGCGTCGGGGGCGTCCTTGGGCAGGTCGACGGTCCGGCGCAGGCCAAACCCACCGATCTCGCCTGCCAGTTCGGCAAGCCGCTCCGCCGACAGTGCCCCCACCGCGATGGGAACCCGCATCTCCGACAACGCCTGTCCCACAGTTGGTCTCTGGTCCACAGACATCACCCCACGCGCTCGGCCGAAAGGAGGAGCACGCCGCTCCAAGGCGGCTGGTTGCGGCTTGTTACGGCTTGTTGCGACCTGGACAAGTTTAGAAGTGTGCCAGCCACAAGCCCATGGCGTAAGGCGCACGCATATACGCACCGATGCGTACGCGACCTACGGAGTGCGCCCCGGAGAAGGCCCGCACTGCGTACTTCCGCGAGATTCGCACCACACCTCACGCGCGCGTACGCCCCCACCGAAACGAGACAGAGTCCTCACCGTCGTGCCCTCGTAGACTTGATCGTGATGAGACGCCGCACTCCGCCCCCACCCTCTCCCCTGCCGCAGCGCGAAGGGGTGGATCCGGTGCGGATCCGGTTGCCGGCCGGGAACGCCTGGGCGACCGTGCGGGATCATCTGGTGGCGCGGCTGGCGGCCGGCCCCGGCGTGATCGACGAGATGCTGGACGCGGGGCAGATCGTGGACGCCACCGGGCGTCCGGTGTCCAGGGACACGGCGTATGTGCCGGGGATGTTCGTGTGGTTCCATCGGGAGCTGCCCGACGAGGAGCGGGTGCCGTTCGCGATCGACGTTGTGTACCGGGACGAGCACGTGGTGGTGGCCGACAAACCGCACTTCCTGGCCGTTACGCCACGAGGAAGCCATGTCGCCGAGAGCGCCCTGGCGCGACTGCGACGGGAGCTGGGCGTCCCGACACTGAGCGCGGCACACCGGCTGGACCGGCTGACGGCAGGGCTGGTGCTGTTCACCGTGCGCACGGAGGAGCGCGGGGCTTACCAGACGTTGTTCCGCGACAGGCAGGTGGCGAAGGAGTACGAGGCGGTGGCCCCGTACGACCCCTCGGTGGACCTACCACGCATCGTGCGCAGCCGGATCGTCAAGGAGCGCGGCGTGGTAGCGGCCCGAGAGGTCGAGGGCGAACCCAATGCCGTCAGCCGGATCGAGCTGCTGGAGCACCGAGAGGGGCGTGCCCGGTACCGGCTCGTGCCACGTACCGGGCAGACGCACCAACTGCGGGTGCACATGAGCGCTTTGGGGCTGCCGATCCTTGGTGATCCGCTGTATCCGGTGGTGACGGGCCCCGTGGCGGCCGGTGACTTCCGGCGTCCGCTCCAACTGCTGGCACGGGTCCTGGAGTTCACCGATCCGGTAACGGGGCGCGAGCACCGGTTCGTCAGCCCGCGTCTGCTGCAGGCTTGGCTGTCGTACGACGAGTGGGCCGGGTAGCCCGGGCTCGTCGGCTCAGTCGCCGCGCCACCAGCGCAGGAGCCGCCGGAACACCCCTCGCCGACGCGCCGCTTCGGGCAACGGCTCCGGGGCGGCGGGCTGCGGAGCAACGGGCTCCGGGGCCGCCATCTGCCGCGGTGGCGGGCTGAACTGCCTGTTCTTGGAGCGCTGTGCCGTCAACGGGTGCTCGGGGCGCGCCATGACGTCCTGTTGGTGCTTGGGCGCGAACTGCACCGGCAGTTCGACCAGGTGCCGGTTCGAGATGGACGCCCGCCAGCTCAGCTCGTGCTCCTCGCAGGCGAGTTCGACGTCGGGCAGACGGGTCAGCAGTGCGTCGACGCCGACCTCGGCGATGGCGCGGCCGATGTCCTGGCCCGGGCACTCGTGAGGACCGCCGCTGAAGGCGAGATGGGAGCGGTTGCCCTGCATGTGGGCCTTGGGATCGGGTCGGACACGTGGATCGACGTTGCCCGGCGCAAGGCCCACGAGCAGGCCGTCGCCCTTCCGGATGCGCTGGCCACCCAGCTCGGTCTCCTGCTTGGCGAAATAGCCCAACAGGGTGCTGAACGGCGGCTCGTCCCACAAGGACTGCTCGACCGCCTCGGGCACCGTCATCTGGCCGCCGCCGAGCTGAGCGCGGAACCGTGGATCGGTGAGCACCACTCGCAGCACGTTGGCAAGGAGGTTGGCGGTCGTCTCGTACGCGATGATCAGGACGACCCGCAGATGCTGGCCGACCTCGTCGTCGGTGAGCCGCGCCGGGTGGTTGATCAGATGGCTGGTGAAGTCGTCCTTCGGCTGCGCCCGGCGGCTGGCGGTGAGCCGCATGAGGACGTCCATGATGTACGCGTTGCTGGCGATCGCGGTCTCGGTGCCCTTGGGCAGGTCACGGGCGGCCTGTACGAGCTGGTCGTTGTACTCGTCGGGCATGCCGAGGATCTCGCACAGCACGATCATCGGCAGGCGTTCTGCGAACTGGCTGACCAGGTCGGCCTGGCCCTCCTCGCAGAACTGGTTGACGAGGTCCTGGGTCGCGCGGTTGATGTAGCGGCGGATGCCTCGGTGGTCGATGGTCGACATGGCGCCGGTTACGGCGCCGCGCAGCCGCAGGTGCTCTTCGCCCTCGGCGTGGCAGCAGATGGGCTGCCAGGCGAGGTGCGGCATGAGCGGGTGGTCGGGCTTGACGGTGCCGTCCTGCATCGAGTTCCACAACCGGGTGTCCCGGGAGAACTGCGAGGGGGTTCGCACCGCGTGCATGTTCTCGGCATGGCCGAGCACCACCCAGATCGGCACATCGTCGTGCAGCAGCACAGGCGCCACGGCGCCGTACTCGGCACGCAACTCCTCGTACACGGCTCCCAGATCCTCCGCGCCGGGGCCGTACAGCCGGCGCAGCCCGCCTGGGCCGATGCCGTGTGCGGGGCAGCCGGGTGGCGGGGTGGCCATGGGCTCGTCCGTACCGGTCGGGAAGAGAGGTTCAGGCGTCACTATGGTCGCTCCGAAGCTGAAGTGATTCCGGTGTACAGGGGGTGGTGAGGCCCCGGTTCGGACGGTTCGGGAGGCCGGAGAACCGGGGGGAGGTCGTGCGCGGGACCATGCGGCTCAGGTAACGCGTCTGCAGCTCATGGGACGTGAGCGGGCCGTACGACTCTGGGACGGAGTGGGACGGCCGTACCGCTGGACCGCAGCTGGTTCAGGCGGGCGCCTTGGCCGTAGCCAGGCGGTGCAGGAAGTGCATCAGAGTCATCAGGACATCCCGGCTGGAAGCCCGCCGGCGTACGTCGCACTCCATGATGGGGATCTCCTCGGGCAGGTCGAGTGCCGTACGGAGCTCGGACACGGGGTAACGGGGCGCGTCCGGGAAGGTGTTGACGGCCACCACGAAGGGCACGCCGCACTCCTCGAGTCGCCCTATGACGTCGAAGCTGACCTCGAGGCGGCGGGTGTCGACCAGCACGACCGCGCCCAGTGCGCCCTCGAACAACCCGTTCCACAGGAACCAGAAGCGTTCCTGGCCGGGGGTGCCGAAGAGGTACAGCACGAGCTGCTCGGTGATGCTGATACGGCCGAAGTCCATCGCCACCGTGGTGGCCGTCTTGGTGTCCGAGCCGTAGTTGTCGTCGACGCCGATGCCGGCTTGCGTCATGGTCTCTTCGGTGGTCAGCGGCCTGATCTCGCTGACCGAGCCGACCATGGTCGTCTTGCCGACACCGAAGCCGCCCACGATCACGATCTTGACCGCGGCCTCGGCCGTGTGCGGCAGTTGGTCCTCGGTCCGGGGACCGGGGAGCATGTCAGAGCCTTTGAAGTCCATGCATCACCGCTTCGAGAATTGAACGGTCGGCGACGGCCTGGCGCACGATCGGGGCGCGCGCCGTCACCAGTCCGCCCGTCAGCATGTCGGTGAGCAGGACCGTCATCATGCTGAACGGCAGGTTGAGATAGGCCGAGAGTTCGGCCACGGACAGAGGGGCGGTACAGAGCCGGAGCAGCGCCGACTGTTCCGGCGTGGCGGAAGGCGGAGGGTCGGCGCGCGCCACGATTAAGGTGACGAGGTCGAGGTCCGCGTCGCGCTCGCCGCCGTCCGGGCCGGCCACCACGAAGAGCCGTTCCGGGTTCTTCTTCTCGTTGCCGGGCTTGGGCAGTGGTGGAGGCGGTTGTTCCTTGAGGTGTCGCCGCTGGCGTTGCGGAGGAGTCATACGGTCTGCCCGTTGCGCCGGGGCGGACTGGTGAGATGGGCGCCGATGCGGGCGACGAGGTCGGACATGCGGTTGCTCATCCGGCCCGGTTCGGCGAACGTGTCGGAGAGGACGGCGAGGTAGGCGTTGGCCCCGGCGGCCATCAGATAGAAGTAGCCGCCGTTGATCTCGATGAGGACCATCTTCATCTTGCCGTCGCTCTTCGGGATCTCCGAGGCGACTGCGCTCGCCAGGCTCTGCAGGCCGGCACAGGCCGCGGCCACGCGGTCGGCGGTGTCCGGTTCGCCGCCGTAACGGGCGATGCGCAGTCCGTCGGCGGAGAGCACCACGATCATCTGGATGCCCGGTACGCCGTCGTGGAGCTCCTTGAGCATCCAGTCGAAGTTGGCGCGCTGCTGGATCACTTGAGGTCCCCCTCGTCATCGGCCTCGGGGCGGGCCGGTTGCGTTCGCGGTTTGAGTGTGAGCGGGTCTGGTTTGTCCTTGAGTCCGTTCCAGAACGCCTCGACCCACGCTCCGGGAACGGAGTCGTCCTCCGCCGGCGCCGGCTCGGGCTCCGGCTTGCGCGTCGACCAGATGGTCGGCCGGCCTTCCCGTTCGGCCTGCTCGATGGCCGCCTGCTCGGCGATCCGCTTGCTGAGCGGCGTCTTGACCCGGCTACGGCGCTGGGGCAGGCCGTTGGCGGTCCATTCGGTGACCGTGGGGACGTCGTCCTCCATGGACATCGCGGCGGCGATCTTCGGGCTGGTGGGGCGCCGCTTCTTGGGGGCGCGCTTGGGGCCTTCGAGCACATCGGGGCCCTCGGCCTTGGGCGCCGCCCCGGCGCCGATGCCGTGGGCGAGTCCGGGCGCGGGGTCGGTGGTCATCATGTCGCGCGGCACCACCAGGACGGCGCGGACACCGCCGTACGCGGAGGACCGCAGCGAGACCTGCATGTTGTAGGCCGTGCACAGGCGGCCGACGACGGCCAGGCCCAGGCGCGGGGACTCACCGAGATCCTGGAGGTCGGTGCCCTGCTTGGCGCGCTCGAGCATGCCCTCGACCCGGGCGCGGGCCTCCTCGCTGAGGCTGACTCCGGCGTCCTCGATCTCGATCGCGACACCGGTCTGCACCTCGGTGGCGGTGACGTGCACCTTGGTCTGCGGCGGCGAGTAGCGCGTGGCGTTGTCGAGGAGTTCGGCCGCGGCGTGGATGATCGGCTCGACGGAGATGCCGGCGATGTTGACCTTGGCGATGGAGTCCAGGCTGATGCGCCGGTACTCCAGGATCCGGGACATGGCACCGCGCAGCACGCTGTACAGCGGAACGGGCTCGGGCCACTGGCGTCCGGGGCGCCCGCCGCCGAGCACGGAGATGGAGTCGGCGAGGCGGCCGATCAGCATGGTGCCGTGGTCGATGCGCAGCAGGTCGTCGAAGACCTCGGGGTTACGGCCGTGGTCCTCCTCCATCTCCCGCAGTTCCACGGCCTGTTGGTGGACGATCGCCTGCACGCGTCGGGCGATGTCCACGAAGGAGCGCTGGGCGGAGTCGCGCAGGGCTTCCTCGTGGTCGACGATGTCGACCATCGACTGCACCAACGCGAGCTGCGCCGGGGGGAGATGGGCGTAGGACGGGTCGATCTCGGCGAGGTCGCGCATCACCTCATAGGGGGAAGCGCCACAGCGGAGCCGGTGGATCGCGGCGGGCGTGATCTCCGTCGCGAGGCGGGCCATCTCCTCGTCGTGGGCGGCGATACGCCGTTCCAGATACGCGGTGTGACGGGCGTGCTCGGCCCGCACGTCCCGCAGGGCGCGACCGCGGCGCGCCGCTTCGGCCGCGGATGCCAGCACCAGCAGCAGGGCCACGGCACCGCACACGCCGACGGCCGTCCGGGCCGGTTCCGCAACCACGGCGACGGCGGCTCCGGTTGCCGCGGCCATCACTATGGCCGGCAGCAAGAGCACGCGGGCGTATGGGAGTTCACGGCGTCGGGGCGGGGATTGAACGCTCACCATGTGGGCCCTCTGAAACGAATCGGGTGGGTGTAGGGGGAGCTTGCAGCGGGGTACGTCATGGGTATGTCGGTATCTTCTGCATGTTTGGGAACAAGCGCACGAATACGCCTCAACTCGGTGCGCTGCGGGCGAGCTTAGTCCGACCGGATCATCGCCGTGTCATATTCAGCAAGCACCTGAAATGGGGCGTGTGACAGGAGTACGCTCGGCTCCATTTATACGTTCAGCATGCAATCGCACACGGTGGGTCACGGCGTACGGGCGTGCGAAAGACACTCACCGTGACGGGTGAAAGGTCGGATTCCGCAGGCTCCCGGCAGGAGCTCAGAGGCCGATCGGCCCGTTGTTCAGATCCCCGCGATGCGCAGCGCCGCGTCCGCCGTGGCCTCGGCGAACACCGACACCGGGCGCTCCGGATCGGAGCGGTGGACGAGGATGACGCCCTCGATCAGGCCGAAGACCAGATCCGTACGCAGGTCCAGCTCGCTCTTGGCGAGCGCGCCGCCCATGGCCGTGGCGGCGATCAACTGGCGGTAGGCGTCCTTGAGTTCGGCGCGCACGGCGTGGAAGCCGGCGAAGCGTTCGGCGCGCACCTCGGGCAGCAGGTACAGCCCGCCGAGGTTGTGCGGGCCGCCGCACAGCAGCTCCACGTCCGCGCGGCACAGCTCCCACAGCCGGTCCTCGGCAGGGGTCGCGTCGGCGGCGAGGAGTTCACGGGCGTACGCGAGCGAGGGCGTGACCGTGGACTCCAGGAGCTCGGCGAGGAGTTCCTCCTTGCCGGAGACGTAGTGGTACATCGAGGCCTGCCGCATGCCGGCACGCTCGGCGACGGCGCGGGTGGTGGTGGCGGCGTAGCCCCGGGTGGTGAACAACTCGGCGGCGGCCGCGAGGAGTTCGGCGCGCGGTTCCAGACCGCTGTCCGGCCGCCGGGCGACCCGCGGCCTGCCGACCCGCCGGCCTCCCGGCTCACCTGACGTACCCATGGGTTCGATCCTCGCACATCGGGGCGCATGACGATCTCGCCGAGTGCTTCCACGGCGAGCGGCGGACGCCTTGCCGGACGCTGTCACGCGGGGGCCCAAGCCACGGAACGGCGCTGTCACTCGGGAGTTCGAGCCGGCAGCACCGCCCATGAGCGATCGCACCCGCACCCCGCTCCTTCTCCGCCCCCCTCCTCGCCCACCCCCGCAAACCGTCCTCCCCACGACCCTCAGTAACCACCCGGCAACACCCCCGCAATCCCCCCGACCCACCCCACCCCTAATTTCTGTCGGGCGACAGAAATGCACCCGGAGGCCCACACCCGACCGGAGGTCCGCGCATGGCGACAGAGACCACTTACGGAGCCCGTGACCACGCCCGCGCCCAAGAGGGAACCCGGGCCGAGGCGATGCCCGTGGTGCCGGCCCGGGACTGGCCGGCACCGCCCCGCGAGGCGGGCCACCTGGTGTGGGCCGAGACGGTGGCGGGCGGCAACTACACGCACAGGGTGCTGGCCCGCGGCACGGAGCTGCGGCTGACGGATCTGCGCGGCGACGCCTGCGCGCATCTGCTGCTCTACGTGGCCGACCGGCCCTGGGAGCGGCTGAACGTCGCCGACACGGTGAAGGTGCAGTGGAACGCCTACCTCGGCGAGGGGCGCCTGCTCCTGTCCGACCAGGGCCGCGTCCTCGCCTCCGTCGTCGCCGACACCTCCGGCCGGCACGACACGCTGTGCGGCACCTCCACCCTCGTACGCAACACCGAGCGCTACGGCGACGGCACCCCGCAGTCCCCCTCCCCGGCCGGCCGCGAGCTGTTCAAGCTGGCGGCCGCGAAGAACGGCCTGGAGCCCAGGGACCTGCCCCCGTCGCTGTCCTTCTTCCAGGGCGTCGAGGTGCGCGAGGACGGCAGCCTCGGCTTCACCGGCTCGGCCGGGCCCGGCGCCTGTGTGACCCTGCGGGCCGAACAGGACGTGACCGTGCTGATCGCCAACGTGCCGCATCCGGCCGACCCCCGCCCCGAGTACGTCAGCACCCCGCTGGAGGTGCTCGCCTGGCGCGCGGCGCCGACCGGCCCCGGCGCCCCCCTCTGGGAGGCCACGCCCGAGGGCCGCCGCGCCTTCCTCAACACCGCCGAATTCCTTGCCGCGAGGGGGATCGCATGAGCGCGAGCACGGGCACGACCGAGAACACGAGCACGGCCGAGAACACGACCGCGACCGCGACCGCGAAGACGACCACGACCGTCGTTCCCGCCCGCGCCCCCTGGTCGTCCGTCGTCCGCTCCGGCGAGACGCTGACCATCACCGACCTGCACGGCAACCAGGCCGTCGACTTCCTCGTGTACGACGCCCACGACACGGCGGTCCGCTACAGCGCGCCCGACACGATCCAAGCCCGGGGCGGCATCTTCCTCACCACGGGAAGCGTGCTGATGTCCAACGAGCACACCCCGCTGATGACCGTCGTCGCCGACGAGGTCGGCCGGCACGACACGGTGGGCGGCGCCTGCTCCAAGGAGTCCAACACCCTCCGGTACGGCCACCACACCTGGTCCCAGCACGCCTGCGTGGACAACTTCCTCGCCGAGGGCGCCAAGTACGGCCTCGGCAAGCGCGACCTCGTCTCCAACATCAACTGGTACATGAACGTGCCGGTCGAGAAGGACGGCACCCTCGGCATCGTCGACGGCCTCTCGGCACCGGGGCTGTCCCTGACCCTGCGGGCCGAGCGGGACGTCCTCGTCCTCGTCTCCAACTGCCCCCAGATCAACAACCCTTGCAACGGTTTCGAGCCGACGGCGGTCCGGATGACGATCGGGGCGGCTGAATGACCTTCGACACGCTGCTGGTCGCCAACCGGGGCGAGATAGCAGTCCGGATCATCCGTACGGCCCGCGAACTCGGCCTGAGGACGGTCGCGGTGTATTCCGACGCCGACCGCGCCGCCCCCCACGTCCGCCTCGCCGACCGGGCGGTGCGGCTCGGTCCGGCGCCCGCGAAGGAGTCGTATCTCGATGCCGACCTCGTCCTGAAGGCCGCCAAGGACACGGGGGCGGGGGCGATCCACCCCGGCTACGGCTTCCTGTCCGAGGACGCGGCCTTCGCCCGCCGCTGCGAGGACGCCGGGATCGTGTTCGTCGGGCCGACGCCCGGGCAGCTGGAGCTGTTCGGGACGAAGCACACGGCGCGGGCGGCGGCCGGGGCGGCGGGCGTGCCGCCGGCGCCGGGGACCGGGCTGCTCGGGTCGCTCGCGGAGGCGCTCGAAGAGGCCCGGGTCATCGGCTACCCGGTCATGCTGAAGGCGACCGGCGGCGGGGGCGGTATCGGCATGTCGGCATGTCGATCCGCCGGCGAACTGACCGAGGCCTGGGAGCGGGTCCGGCGGGTCGCCGCCGCCTCCTTCTCCGCGGAGTCCTCGTCAGGTGTCTTCCTGGAGCGGCTGGTCGAGCAGGCCCGGCATGTCGAGGTCCAGGTCTTCGGCGACGGTGAGGGCCGGGTCGTCACCTTCGGCGACCGGGACTGCACGCTCCAGCGCCGCAACCAGAAGGTCGTGGAGGAGGCCCCGGCACCGGGACTCCCCGCGCACGTGCGCGAGCAACTGGCCGCCCGGGCCCGCGACCTGTGCGCTTCCGTCGGCTACCGCTCGGCCGGAACCGTCGAGTTCGTGTACGACGCCGCCCGCGAGGAGGCGTACTTCCTGGAGGTCAACACCCGCCTCCAGGTCGAGCACCCGGTCACCGAGGAGATCTACGGCGTCGACCTGGTCGCCTGGATGCTGCGCCTTGCGCGGGGCGAGCGCGACGTCGTCCGCGACCCGGGCGCACCGCGCGGCCACGCCGTCGAGGCCCGCCTCTACGCCGAGGACCCGTCGCGCGACCACCGGCCCGGCGCGGGCCTGCTGACAAGGGTGGAGTTCCCGCGCGGGGTGCGGGTCGACGGCTGGGTCGAGACGGGCACCGAGGTGACGACGGCGTACGACCCGATGCTCGCGAAGATCATCGCGTACGGCCCCGACCGCGCGCACGCCCTGCGGCGGCTGGACGAGGCGCTGGCCCGCACCCGCGTGGACGGCATCGAGACGAACCTCGGCCTGGTGCGGGCGGCGCTGGCCGACCGGGCCTTCCGCGAGGCCGTCCACTCGACGGCGACCCTCGCGGCCGTGGCCGACCCGACGCCCCGCATCGAGGTCGTCTCCGGCGGCACCCTCACCACCGTGCAGGACTGGCCGGGCCGCACCGGATACTGGCAGGTCGGCGTGCCGCCCTGCGGCCCGATGGACGATCTGTCCTTCCGCCTCGGCAACCGGGCGCTGGGCAACCACGAGGGTGCGCCGGGACTCGAATGCACGCTGCGGGGGCCGGCGCTGCGGTTCACGCACACCACGACCGTGTGTGTGACGGGCGCCCCGGCCCCGGTGACCGTCGACAGCGCGCCCGTGCCGCAGTGGGAGCCGGTGACGGTGCCGGCGGGGGCCGTACTGGAGGTCGGCGCGCCGGACGGGCCCGGGCTGCGGACGTACGTCCTCGTCGCGGGCGGCCTCGACGTCCCGGCCTTCCTGGGCAGCGCGAGCACGTTCACGCTCGGCCGGTTCGGCGGGCACGGCGGGCGTGCGCTGCGGCCGGGCGACGTCCTGCACGGCGGCGCGGTCGCCGAGGGAGCGCCGGTCCCCCTGCCGGACCGCCCGTCCTTCGGCGCCGTATGGCACATCAAGGCGGTCGAAGGGCCGCACGCCGCGCCGGAGTTCTTCACCGAGGACGACATACGCGACTTCTACGCCGCCGACTGGAAGGTGCACTTCAACTCCGCGCGGACCGGCGTACGGCTCGTCGGTCCCAGGCCGCGCTGGGCGCGAGCCGACGGTGGTGAGGCGGGCCTGCATCCGTCCAACATCCACGACACGCCGTACTCCGTCGGCGCCGTCGACTACACGGGCGACATGCCGGTGCTGCTCGGCCCGGACGGCCCGTCGCTGGGCGGGTTCGTGTGCCCGGCGACCGTGATCAGCGGTGAGCGCTGGAAGCTGGGGCAGCTGCGGCCGGGCGACAGGGTGCGGTTCGTGCCGGTGGACGTGACCGGCCGGGAGCGCCCCGCGATCGTCGACGGCGGCGTGCTGGCCCGGGACGGCGATGTGACGTACCGCCGCAGCGGCGACGACAACCTGCTCGTCGAGTTCGGCCCCATGCAGCTCGACCTGGCCCTGCGCATGCGCGTCCACGCGCTGATGGAGGCGGTGGCCGAGGAGGGCCCGGACGGGATCACCGACCTGACACCGGGCATCCGCTCCCTCCAGATCCAGCTGGACCCGGGCCGAGTGACGCAGGCCGAACTCCTGGCCGCCGTACGGGAGATGACCGCCGCCCTGCCGCCCACGGACGAGCTCGTCGTCCCGTCCCGCACCGTCCACCTCCCCCTGTCCTGGGACGACCCGGCGACCCGCGAGGCCATCGCCCGCTATATGACGGGCGTGCGCGACGACGCGCCCTGGTGCCCGTGGAACATCGAGTTCATCCGCCGGGTCAACGGCCTGGAGTCGGTGGAGGACGTGTACCGCACGGTGTTCGACGCGGAGTACCTGGTGCTGGGCCTGGGCGACGTGTACCTGGGCGCCCCGGTGGCGACCCCGCTGGATCCGCGGCACCGTCTGGTCACCACCAAGTACAACCCGGCGCGCACCTGGACCGCGGAGAACTCGGTCGGCATCGGCGGGGCCTACCTGTGCGTCTACGGCATGGAGGGGCCCGGCGGCTACCAGTTCGTGGGCCGTACGACCCAGGTGTGGTCGGCGTGGCAGCAGCGCGGGGCGTTCGAGCCGGGGTCGCCCTGGCTGCTGCGGTTCTTCGACCGGATCCGTTGGTATCCGGTGGGCGCCGAGGAGCTGCTGGAGCTGCGGGCGGACATCACGTCCGGGCGGTTCGTGCCGCGCATCGAGGAGGGCGCCTTCTCGCTCGCCGAGTACCGGGCTTTCCTCGACGACAACGCCGCGTCGATCGCGCGCTTCCGGGCCCGGCAGCGGGCCGCCTTCGCGGCGGAGCGGGACGCGTGGGAGGCGGCCGGCGAGTTCGCGCGGGCGGACGAGGCGGCGGCGCCGGCCGCGCCCGCGGTCGAGGTGACCGTCCCGGCCGGCGGGCGGCTGGTCGAGGCCGAGTTCGCGGCGTCGGTCTGGCAGGTGCACGTGCGGCCGGGTGACGAGGTGACGGCCGGACAGCCGCTGCTCGCCCTGGAGGCGATGAAGATGGAGTCCAGGGTGTCCGCGCCCATGGCCGGCGTGGTCGTGGAGGTCCTGGCCAGGCCCGGGGATCAGGTGGAGGCGGGGACGGCGCTGGTCGTCCTCGCGCCCGCCGCGAGCTGAATCGCGAGGAGAACAAGACATGCCGAGCACGCCGAGCGCCCTGTCCCGGGTCCGTGCCGCCTACGCCCGGATCGAGGCCGTGGACCGCCCCGAGATCTGGATCGATCTGCGTCCGCGGACGTCGGTCGAGGCCGAGGCCCGGATCGTCGACGAACGCGTGGCCGCGGGGGAACGGCTCGCGCTCGCGGGCCGCCTGTTCGCCGCCAAGGGCAACATCGACGTCCAGGGCCTTCCCACGACCGCGGG
Source organism: Streptomyces sp. NPDC049627 (assembly GCF_044465645.1). Taxonomy (NCBI): domain Bacteria; kingdom Bacillati; phylum Actinomycetota; class Actinomycetes; order Kitasatosporales; family Streptomycetaceae; genus Streptomyces; species Streptomyces sp. NPDC049627. The sequence continues at coordinate 29,044 of NZ_JBITLW010000016.1, forward strand.
GTGCCCTTCGTACGCCTACGAACCCGAAGCCGACGCACCCGTGGTCGCCCGGCTGCGGGCGGCCGGCGCGCTCGTCCTCGGCACCACGAACCTCGACCAGTTCGCGACCGGCCTCGTCGGCACCCGCTCCCCCTACGGCGCGGTCCGCAATGCCCACGACCCCGCACGGATCAGCGGCGGTTCCAGTTCCGGTTCGGCCGTCGCGGTGGCGCTCGGCATCGTCGACTTCGCGCTCGGCACGGACACCGCGGGTTCGGGCCGGGTCCCGGCAGCCTTCAACGGCGTCGTCGGCCTCAAGCCCACCCGGGGACTCGTCCCGACGGCGGGCGTCGTCCCGGCCTGCGCGTCGGTCGACTGCGTGACGGTGTTCGCGCGGACCCTGCCGGAGGCCGAGCAGGCCCTGTCGTTCATGGCGTCCCCGCCCGGCCGCGCCCTGCCCGCGCTCCCCCAGCGCGCACCGGGACCGTGGCGTATCGCGGTCCCGCCCCCGCAGCAGCTCGGCGAGCTGGACGCAGGCTGGGCCGAGGCGTACGAGGCGGCCGTACGGCAGCTCACCGCCGCCGGGGCCGACCTGCGCACCGTCGACCTCGCCCCGTTCACCGAAGCGGCCGCCATGCTGTACGAGGGGGCCTTCGTCGCCGAGCGCTACACGGCCGTGGGGAGCTTTGTCGACAAGGCGAGGGCGGCGGGCGACGACACCCTGGACCCCACCGTCGCCGGCATCATCACCCGTGCCCGCGACATCCCCGCACACCGGCTCTTCGCCGACCAGGACCGCCTCGCGGCCCTGCGCGCCCGCGCCGAAGCCGAACTGGCCGGCGCGGACGCCCTGTTGCTCCCCACCACACCCGGTCACCCCACCCTCGCCGAGGTGGCCGCCGACCCGCTGGGGGCCAACGCCCGCCTGGGCCGCTTCACCAACTCCACGAACCTCTTCGACCTGGCCGCGGTCGCCGTCCCGGCCGGCGAGGTGGACGGCCTGCCCTTCGGCGTGATGCTGATCGGCCCCGCGTTCACCGACGAACGGCTGGCCCGGATCGCCGGCCTGCTCCGCCCGGAGGTCCGTCTCGCCGTGGTCGGCGCCCACCTCTCCGACCAGCCGCTGAACCCTCAACTCCTCGCCCTGGGCGCCCGGTTCGACCGTACGACCGCCACGGCGCCCGTCTATCGCCTGCACGCCCTGTCCACGACCCCGCCCAAGCCGGGGCTGGTCCACGTCGGCGCCGCTTCCGGCTCCGGCTCCGGCTCCGGCTCCGGCTCCGACAAGGGGGGTGCCGCGATCGAGGCCGAGGTGTGGCGGCTCCCGGCCGAGGGGCTCGGCCGCCTCCTCGCCGAGCTGCCCCGCCCGATGACCCTGGGGCGCGTGGAGCTGGAGGACGGCAGCCACGTCCCCGGGTTCCTGTGCGAGCCGGCGGCCCTCACGGACGCCGAGGACATCACGTCGTACGGGGGCTGGCGGGCGTACCTCCGGGGCGGGCGCTCCTGACGTCGGGGCCCGAGAAACAGAGAAGGCAAGGAGGTCACCCACTCCTTGCCACTCTCAACTTATAGCGCACTGGGGGGCTTGCGGCAAGGCCCCCGTCGTGCCGCAGAATCTCCGGCCTAAGGCCAGTACCTGCGGAAACGGGGAGTCACAAAGTGCGTGTGCTGTTGATGGGTTTTGGGTCGCGCGGGGATGTCGAACCGCTGGCGGGACTCGCGGTGGCGTTGCGGGCACTCGGTGCTCAGGTCCGGGTGTGCGCGCCGCCGGACGAGGAGTTCGCACAGCTGCTGGCCGGTGTCGGGGTGCCGCACGTGCCGTTCGGCCGGTCGGTGCGGGCGCTGGTGACGGGGGCGGAGCCGCCGGAGAAGAAGGCGCCCAAGGTCGCGGCCGCGTTGGTGGCCGAGCACTTCGGCACGGTCGCCGCGGCGGCCGAGGGCTGTGACGCTGTGGTGGCGAGCGGCTTGATGCCGGCCGGCGTGCGCTCGGTGGCCGAGAAGCTCGGCATCCGGTATGAGTGCGCGGTGTTCCAGCCGTGGGTGCTGCCGTCGCCGAACTACCCGCCGGGGCCGCGGCCGGGCAAGCCGTTCCCGCCGGGCGTGACCGACAACCGGGTGCTGTGGGACCTGGACACCGAGAAGGTGAACGCGCTGTACGGCGAGGCGCTCAACACCCACCGGGCGTCGATCGGTCTGCCACCGGTGGACAACGTCCGCGACCACATCCTCACCGACCGGCCGTGGCTGGCGGCGGACCCGGTGCTGGCGCCGGGAAAGGAGCTGACGGGGCACGACGTCGTGCAGACCGGCGCCTGGGTCCTGCGGGACGAACGCCCGCTGCCGAGCGAGGTGGAGGCGTTCCTGGAGGCCGGTGAACCGCCGGTGTACGTGGGCTTCGGCAGCATGTCCCTGCGCGGTTCGGGCGACGTCGCCCGGGTGGCGATCGATGCGGTGCGCGCCCGGGGCCGCCGCGTGCTCATCGGGCGCGGCTGGGCGGAACTGGGTCCGATCGACGGCCGGGGCGACTGCTTCGCCGTCGGGGAGATCAACCAGCAGGCGCTGTTCGGCCGGGTGGCCGCCGTCGTCCATCACGGTGGCGCGGGCACCACCACGACGGCCGCCCGGGCCGGCGCGCCTCAGGTGGTCGTACCCCAGATCGTGGACCAGCCGTATTGGGCGCGCCGGGTGGCAGAGCTGGGCATCGGCGCGGCCCACGACGGTCCGACCCCGACCTTCGAGTCCCTCTCGGTCTCCCTCGCAACGGCCCTGGCCCCCGAGACCCGCGCCCGAGCCACCGCCGTGGCCGGCACGATCCGCACCGACGGGGCGACGGTGGCCGCGCAGCTGCTGCTCGACGCGATCGACCGGGAAACGCCGTCTGCGTCCGCGTAGGCCACGCGGGACCATCGAGGCCCGACCCAGACCACGAAACCCGCGCGGGGCGGTCGTCAGCGACCGCAGATCGGAGCCCATCCCTGTGAAACCCCTGACCACCAGCGCGTTCGACCTGCCCGACCGCCTCTCCGCCAAGGCCGACCCGGCGCTGATCGACAGCGACGAGCGGTATTTCGCGGCCCTCGCCGACTGCCTGGAACAGACGATCGCCGAGGTCTCCGACCAGCTCGACGCGGCGCGCAGGGCGCCCGGCGGACTGGGCCGCCACGCGATGGACCGGGACACGGAGATCCACCGGCTGACCGCCCGTCTGCGCACCCTGCGCCGTTTCGGCCTGGACCTGTGCCTCGGCCACATGGTCGGCGCGGACGATCCCGAACCCGTGTACGTGGGACGACTCGGCCTCACGGACAGCTCCGGCCGCCGGCTGCTGGTCGACTGGCGCTCCCCCGCGGCCGAGCCGTTCTTCGGAGCCACCCACGCCAACCCGATGGGACTGGCGAGCCGCCGCAGGTACCGGTGGACGAGCGGCCGCATCAGCGACTACTGGGACGAGGTGTTCACCGCCGACGGGCTGCAACGGCACGCCGCACTCGACGACCAGTCCGCCTTCATCGCCGGCCTGGGCAGCGACCGTTCGCCCCGGATGCGGGACGTGCTCGGCACCATCCAGGCCGACCAGGACGCCATCATCCGAGCGGGATCCCGCGGCGCGCTCGTCGTCGACGGCGGCCCGGGCACGGGGAAGACCGTCGTCGCCCTGCACCGCTCCGCCTACCTCCTGCACTCCGACCCGCGCCTCGGTCACCGTCGGGGCGGCGTGCTGTTCGTCGGCCCGCACCGGCCCTACCTGGCCTACGTCTCCGACGTCCTGCCCAGCCTGGGTGAGGAGGGGGTCCAGACCTGCATCCTGCGGGACCTCGTCGCCGAGGGAGCCTCGGCAGCGGTGGAAACCGACCCCGAGGTGGCTCGCCTGAAGTCCTCCGCGGAGATGGTGAAGGCGATCGAGAAGGCCGTCCGGTTCTACGAGGAGCCGCCCGCCAAAGGGATGACGGTCACGACCCACTGGTCCGACATCCGGCTGAGCGCCGACGACTGGGCCACGGCGTTCGAGGCGGCGGAACCCGGTACGCCGCACAACGAGGCCCGCGACCAGGTCTGGGAGGAGCTGCTCACCATCCTGATCGACAAGCACGACGACGAGGCCTCGGCGCAGGACGGCGAAGTCTCGGCCGACCTGCTCCGCCGGTCGCTGAGGCAGAACAGGGAGCTGCTCACGGCCTTCGACCGCGCCTGGCCGCTGCTCGAAGCGGCCGACCTCGTCGGTGACCTGTGGTCGGTACCGGCGTACCTGCGGTTGTGCGCGCCCTGGCTCGGCCGCGACGAGGTGCACAGGCTCCAGCGGGCGGACCCTCAGGCGTGGACGGTGTCCGACCTGCCGCTCCTGGACGCGGCACGGCAGCGGCTCGGCGATCCCGAGGCGGCCCGGCGCAAGCGCCGGCACGAGGCCGTCCTCGCCGCCCAGCGCGAGCGCATGACGCAGGTCGTCGACAACCTGATCGCGGCCGCGTCCGACTCCGGCGCCGACGGCGACGACGGCGAAGGCCTGGTGAGGATGCTGCGGGGCCAGGACGCCCGGGTCAGCCTGACCGACGAGTCCGAGGTGACCACCGCCGACCCCGACCTCCTCGCCGGCCCGTTCGCGCACATCGTCGTGGACGAGGCCCAGGAACTCACCGACGCCGAGTGGCAGATGCTGCTGCTGCGCTGCCCGTCCCGGAGCTTCACGATCGTCGGTGACCGCGCCCAGGCCAGGCACGGCTTCACGGAGTCCTGGCAGGAACGCCTGAAGCGGATCGGCCTCGACCGCATCAGCCTGGCCTCCCTGACCATCAACTACCGAACGCCGGAAGAGATCATGACGGAGGCCGAGCCGGTCATCCGGGCAGCCCTGCCGGACGCGAACGTTCCGACGTCGATCCGCACCGGCGGGGCGCCGGTCGTCCACGGATCCCTTTCGGACCTCGACTCGATCATCGATACGTGGCTCGCCACACACGCCGAAGGAATCGCCTGCGTCATCGGCGACGCCATGTACCGCCCGACGAACTCCCGCGTCCGCTCACTGACGCCGGAGCTCTCGAAGGGACTGGAGTTCGACTTGGTCGTCCTCATCAACCCGGAGAGGTTCGGCAAGGGCATCGAGGGAGCGGTGGACCGCTACGTGGCGATGACGCGAGCGACCCAGCAACTGGTGGTCCTCCGATGACTGCACGCCCCCAGGGGCGCGGGGAACTGCGCGACCAGCCCCCACGAACCCGCACCCGCCGTCAAACAATCACCCCACCGACGAGTAGGCGACAACACCCCGCAGCAACCCCTCAACAGCCTTCCGCGCACTCTTCCCCACAGTCGAGCCCTCCGCAGGAGAAGCCGCAGCGATCTGCCCCAGCACATCGATCACCTGCTTGCACCACCGCACGAAGTCCCCCGCCGGCATCTCCGCCTCACGCAGCACCTCGTCGAGCCCCTTGCCGTTGGCCCACGTATAGGCGGCCCAGGCAAACCCGAGATCCGGTTCACGCTGCCCGACCCCCTCGGTCTGCGTGATCCGGAACTCCTCCTCAAGGGCATCCAGCCGCCCCCAGATCCGCACCATCTCGCCCAGCGCGGCCTTGGCCTTGCCCGACGGCAGCTTCGGCGCCATCGCGTCGTCCCCGACCCGTGCCTCGTACACCAACGCCGAGACGCACGCGGCCAGTTCGGCAGGCCCGAGCCCTTCCCAGACCCGCTCCCGCAGGCATTCGCTCGCCAGCAGATCCAGCTCCCCGTACAACCGGGCAAGCCGCTTGCCGTGCTCCGTCACCTCGTCGCCGCGCAGATAGTCCAACTCGGTCAACAGGGCCACAATGCGGTCAAACGTACGGGCGATCGTGTTCGTACGCCCCTCGATACGGCGCTCCAGCTGCGAGGTGTCCCGCAGCAGCCGGTGGTAGCGCTCGGCCCAGCGGGCGTGGTCCTCACGGTCGTTGCACCCGTGGCAGGGGTGGGCGCGCAGGGCCTTGCGCAACCGCTCGATCTCGCGGTCGTCGGCCGCCTGGGAGCGCCGCTTGCGGTGCCGCTCCGGCGGAATGTGCCCGGCCTTGGTGCGCAGCGCGGAGGCGAGGTCCCGACGGGACTGCGGGGAGCGCGGGTTGAAGGACTTGGGGATCCGCATCCGCTCCAGCGCCTCGACGGGCACCGGGAAGTCGATGGACGCCAGCCGCTTGACCTGCCGCTCGGCGGTGAGGACCAGCGGGCGCGGCCCGTCGTGGTGCTCGAAGCCGCGATGGCCGTTGGACCGTCCGGCCGGCAGCCCCGGGTCCAGGACCAGGGCGAGACCGGCGTACTTGCCCGTCGGCACATGGATGACGTCGCCCGGCTTGAGCCTCTCCAGGGCGACGGCGGCCTCCGCTCGCCGCTGGGCCGCCCCCTGCCGGGCCAACTCGTTCTCGCGGTCCTTGAGTTCGCGGCGCAGCCGCGCGTACTCCTCGAAGTCCCCGAGGTGGCAGGTCATGGACTCCTTGTAACCGGCCAGCCCCTCCTCGTTGCGCTGCACCTGACGCGAGATCCCGACGACCGACTTGTCGGCCTGGAACTGCGCGAAGGACGTCTCGAGGAGTTCGCGCGAGCGGTGCCGGCCGAACTGCTCGACGAGGTTGACCGCCATGTTGTACGACGGCTTGAAGCTGGACCGCAGCGGATAGGTGCGCGTGCCCGCGAGCCCGGCCAGGTGCTCGGGGCTCATGCCGCGCTGCCACAGCACCACCGCATGGCCCTCGACGTCGATGCCGCGCCGCCCCGCGCGACCGGTCAGCTGGGTGTACTCGCCGGGCGTGATGTCGGCGTGCTGCTCGCCGTTCCACTTGACGAGCTTCTCCAACACCACCGACCGGGCGGGCATGTTGATGCCCAGGGCCAGGGTCTCCGTGGCGAACACGGCCTTCACCAGGCCGCGGACGAACAGCTCCTCGACGACCTCCTTGAACGTCGGCAGCATGCCCGCGTGGTGGGCGGCTATGCCGCGCTCCAGGCCTTCCAACCACTCGTAGTAGCCGAGGACATGGAGGTCCTCGGTCGGGATGGAGGCGGTGCGCTCCTCGACGAGGGCGCGTACCCGTTCCCGCGCCTCCTCGTCGTTCAGCCGCAGGCCCGCGTACAGGCACTGCTGGACGGCGGCCTCGCAGGCGGCGCGGCTGAAGATGAAGGTGATGGCGGGCAGCAGCCCTTCGGCGTCGAGGCGTTCGATGACTTCGGGACGCCCGGGCGTCCACACGCGGGAGCGCTGTCTGCGCTCGCGCTCCCGGTCGGCCTCGCGCATGGCGCGGCCGCGTCTGCGGTCCTGGTACGACGGCCGGGTCGCCTCCATGCGGGCCAGCCGCGTGAGGTCGGGGTTGACGGCCTTCTTGTGGCCCTCGCCCTCCTCGAACAGGTCGTACATCCGCCGCCCGGCGAGCACATGCTGGAACAGCGGTACGGGCCGGTGCTCGGAGACGATCACCTCGGTGTCGCCGCGGACGGTGTCGAGCCAGTCCCCGAACTCCTCGGCGTTGGACACGGTCGCCGAGAGTGACACCAGGGTGACCGACTCGGGAAGGTGAATGATCACCTCTTCCCATACGGCGCCGCGGAAGCGGTCGGAGAGGTAGTGCACCTCGTCCATGACCACGTAGCCGAGGCCGAGGAGTGTCTGCGACCCCGCGTACAGCATGTTCCGCAGCACCTCCGTGGTCATCACGACCACGGCGGCGTCGGGGTTGATGCTGTTGTCGCCGGTGAGGAGTCCGACCATGCCGTCCCCGTAACGGCGGCACAGGTCCGAGTACTTCTGGTTGGACAGCGCCTTGATGGGCGTCGTGTAGAAGCACTTCTTGCCCTGCATCAGGGCGAGGTGGACGGCGAACTCGCCCACGATCGTCTTGCCGGAGCCGGTGGGCGCGGCCACCAGCACGCCCTTCCCCGCTTCGAGCGCCTGGCAGGCCTCGATCTGGAAGGGGTCGAGGCCGAAGTCGTACATCTCGCGGAAGGAGGCGAGCGCGGTGGCCTGCTCGACAGCGCGCCTGCGCGCTGCCGCATACCGCTCGGCCGGAGAGAGGTCCTCTGTCATCGTGCTTTCGAGCGTACCGGGCCCCACTGACAACAGGACGATCATTATCCGGATCGGCCCTCCGCAAACCCGCAGTCCCCGCAGCTCACGGCCGCGAAGCGGAAGCGGCCGGGTACGCCCCGTAGGCGCCCCGGCCGCATTGTCTGCGACAGCTGCCGCTGTCAGGTGACGTCGTCGTAGCCGTTGACGCGCTCGCGGCTCGTCTGCTCGGGCAGTGCCCGGCTCGCGGAGACGGTCTCGACCTCGCCGATGTCCTCGGGGGTCAGGTCGAGGTCGGAGGCCTCGTCGTCGTCGAGGTCCGCGTCGGGGTTGTTGCGGCGGCGCCGGCGGTCGTTCAGCAGGGAGATGCCGACCGCGATGAAGTACAGGACCACGATCGGCCCGGCGAGGGCCAACATGCCGACGGGGTCGGTGGTGGGAGTCGCGACGGCGCCGAAGATGAAGACGCCCATGACGACGCCGCGCCACCAGCCGATCATGCGGCGGCCCGTGACCACGCCTGTCATGTTCAGCATGACCAGGAGCAGAGGGAGCTCGAAGGCGGCGCCGAAGACCAGGACCATCCGGACGCTGAAGTCGAGGATCTTGTCCATCGGCAGGATGTTCGCCGACCCGTCGGGCGTGATGCCCAGCAGGACCTTCATGCTGATCGGCATGATCGTGTAGGCGAGCCAGGCGCCGCCCAGGAACAGCGGAACGGCGGCCGCCACGAAGGCGTACGTGTACTTCCGCTCGTGCTTGTGCAGTCCCGGGGCCACGAACGCCCACAGCTGGTACAGCCAGATCGGGCTCGACAGGACGATGCCCGCCATGAGGCTCACCTTCACCGTGGTGGTGAAGGGAGAAAGGAGGTCGGTGTACGCGACGACCGCGCAGGCACCGCCCGTGGTCTCGCCCAGTCCCTTGGTGCAGCGAGGCACGGGATCGGACAGGAACTTCATCAGTTCCGCGTTGTAGAAGGCGGCCACGATGGTGACGACCGTGATCGCCAGCATGCCCTTCGCGAGCCGGTTGCGGAGCTCACGAAGGTGCTCCGCGAGGGGCATCCGCCCCTCGGGATCCTTCTCCTTCTTGCGGGCAGACTTCAGCAACCCACGTTCCCATCTCGTGCGGCGGGCCGGAGGTCACCGGCCCTGCGTCAGCGCTTGCTCGTGTCCGTCGGCTCGTTGACCGGGCGCGAGCTGGTCACGTCACCGGGGGCGGCCTGGATGATGCGCTGAGCCGCGGGCTGGTCGCCGTTGCTCGGCGGGTCGGCGGGGGCGGCGGACTTGTCGTCCTCCTTCATCGCCTTGGCCTCGCTCTTGAGGATGCGCGCCGACTTGCCGAGGGAGCGGGCCATGTCCGGAAGCTTCTTCGCGCCGAACAGCAGGATGATGACGACGAGGATCAGAATGATCTCGGTGGGGCCGAGCCTACCCATAGCTGTTTACCTTCTTCACCGAGGCGACATGGTCCGAATACCCGGCAGGTCGGACATTCGTCCGACCACCGTGCTGCCAGGGATCGTAACGCTCAGGGGTGAACGCAGGACAATCCCTGTGCATACTCCCAGTCCGCGGGCCCGCGCCTCGCTCTCGGGGCCGCAGTTCGCAGCGTACCTGGCAGGAGCGGCAAGTTGACAGGGCGAAGCGGCCCAAACCGCACGCGACGCAGGACTCACACCGAATCCTTGAGCGCCCTAGAGCGAGTCCGCAGCCCGGGCCGCGCTCACCGTCGCCCGCTCCAGGTCCTCGGCCGCCCTGCTGATACGCCGCGCCGAGTCCGACACCTGCCGGCCGAGGCGCTGCGCCTCCAGGAAGACCCGCACGGCGAGCACACCGAGGACGGCGAGACCCACAAAACCCACAGCTACCGCGAACATCGGCCAGAACATGACGCGAGCCTAGACCGTCCTAGAGGGCGGAGTGCAGCCGCAGGGTGCTGACCCCGCCGCCGGTCAGCAGCTCGACGATCCGCTCCCCCGCCGGCTTGCGGACGGAGGCACCGCACTCGGGGCAGGTGAAGGAGTAGAACGTCGTGCGGCTGCTCGCACCGATGGCGAGCCGAAACGCACTCGCGGCGAGCTCGAACCGGGCCCGGCAGTCCGGGCAGCCCGCCTTGAACACCACCGGAGCCACGCTCCTCATCCCGGCGAACGCGGACGCCACCGTCATTCCCACCGCACCGGACGTCACCGACTCGCTCACAGCCCTTGCTCCCGCCTGTCGCCCTGCTGGTCCAACTGCCCTGGGCCAACTGCCTGGCCGAACTGCCTGTCCTACTGTCCGTCGTGAACCGGATGCGCCCCGTGTGCGCCTCGCGCGTCCATCCCGTCGTACGCCGCCAGCGCCTCGCGGGCCGCCTGCCGGGCGCTGTCCGCCAGTTCGGGCGGGGAGACGATGCGGCCGTCGCGGCCGAGCCGCAGCGCCAGGCGCCGCAGCGACGCCGGATCGGGCGTACGCAGGGTGATACGCAGCCCGCCGTCCGCAAGCTCATCCGCGCTGTCGTGCGGGTAGTACTCGGCGACCCAGCGTCCGCCCGGGCCGACCTCGACGACGACCTCCGGGTCCTCCGCGGCGGGCTGCACGAGCCCCTCCGACAGGTCCCGCAGCTCGATCTCGGGCGGCGCCGACGGCTCGTCCAGGATCTTGATCTCGGCGACCCGGTCGAGCCGGAAGGTGCGGCGCGCCTCGGAGCGGCGGCACCAGGCCTCCACGTAGGTGTGGCCGACGCTGACCAGGCGGATGGGGTCGATCTCGCGCTCGGTGACCTCGTCGCGGGCCGGCGAGTAGTAGCGGATCCACAGGCGGCGCCGCTCGGAGATCGCACGGTCGACATCCGCGAAGACGCCGCCCTCGGACTCGAAGGTCACCGACAGCCGGGAACTGGCACCGGCCGCCTCCCCCGCCGCGGCCTCCACCTTGGCGGTCGCCCTCAGCAGCGCCTGCCGGTCGCCCTCGCGCAGCCCGGGCAGCGTGGCCACGGCACGGGCCGCCACCAGCAGCGCGGTCGCCTCGTCGGCGGCCAGCCGCAGCGGCTCGGCCGCCTCTGCCCCGAGGGCGGCGGGGTTGTGCCACCAGATGCGCTCGCCGTCGGTGTCGATGTCGAGCAGATCGCCGCCGCGGAAGCTGGTGCCGCACATGGGCAGCACGTCGAGGTCGGAGACCAGCTCGTCCTCGGAGATGCCGAAGGCACGGGCGACGTCCTCGATCCGCGCACCCGGGCGCTCCCTCAGATACGTCACCAGGGAGAGCATCCGCCGGGTCTGGTCGATGGCGTTGACGGGCCTGACCGGTTTGCCTGCCACTGTGTCGCTCCGCTCCCCCTCAGCCCTTGGCCACGGCACGCAGCCGGTCCACCACGTCGGCCCGCAGCTCCGCCGGCTCCACGACCACCACGTCCGGCCCGAACTCCACCAGCCAGGCATCCAGCCCGTGACCGTACGGAATCTCCAACTCGTCCCAGCCGTCCCCGAGTTCCCGCACCGCCGTGGCCTTCGCCCGAAGGGGGTACCCGGCGCCCGTACGCAGCCGGATCAGCGCCGAGCGGTCGGCCGTCTCCCCGGCCCAGCTCGCCACGGTCTCGCGCACGGTGACGACATCGGGGACCGGCGCCGTGAAGCGGGTGCCGCGCGAGCGCACCTTGCCGGTGATCCGGGACAGCCGGAAGACCCGCTCGGCGCCACGGTCACGGTCCCAGCCCGCCAGATACCAGTGGCCGCGCCAGCACTCCAGCGCCCACGGCTCGACATGCCGGGGTTCGGGGCGGGCGGCGGTGGCCTTGCGGTAGTCGAAGACGACCGGGCGGCGGTCGCGGCAGGCCAGCATCAGCGGCTCGAACGCGGCCTCGTGCACCGGGATACGCGGCTCCAGTGCCCCGTGCACCTCGTACGGGTCGACGTCCTCCGGCAGCCCCGCCGCACGCAGCTTCTGCAGGGCGCCGCTGGCCGCGCCCGCGAGCCGGGCCTGCTGCCACACCTTGGCGGCCAGCCCCAGAGCGGCGGCCTCCTCGGCGTCCAGAGTGATGGGCGGCAGGCGGTTGCTGTCGCGGCGGGCGAGATAGCCGACCTCGCCGTCGAGGTTCTCGACGGTCTCGATGACCAGGCCGAGCTCGCGCAGATCGTCCTTGTCCCGCTCGAACATCCGGTTGAAGGAGTCGTCGGAACCCGCTTCCAGGTAGGCCTCGATGGACTCACGCAGCTCGCGCTTGCTCAGCGGCCGCCGCGTCCCGAGCAGACACAGCGCCAGGTTCATGAGCCGCTCGGCCTTGGCAATGGCCATCGACGCCCTTCGCCTTCCCTATGGTGCTTACGACCGATGACCGTACCGCCCCGAAGTGGCGTGGCAAAAGCCGAGGGCCCATGCCCGGACAGGCATGGGCCCCAGCCAGTCGGGTCCGGTCGTACGCCGATCAGTCGCTCACCGATCGGACGACGACCCTCGACACGACGGTCAGACGCCGAGCAGGTCGACCACGAAGATCAGCGTCTCACCGGGCTTGATCGCCGGAGTCGGGCTCTGGTCGCCGTAGGCGAGGTGGGCCGGGATGGTCAGCTGGCGACGGCCACCGACCTTCATGCCCTGCACGCCCTGGTCCCAGCCCCTGATGACACGGCCGGCACCCAGCGGGAAACGGAACGGCGTACCGCGGTTCCAGCTGGCGTCGAACTCCTCACCCGTGCTGAAGGCGACACCCACGTAGTGGACGGTGACGGTCTGGCCCGCCTGCGCCACCGCGCCGTCGCCCTCCCAGATGTCCTTGATCTCGAGGTTCGCCGGGGGCTCGCCGCCGGGGAAGTCGATCTCAGGCTTCTCCATGCTCACTGCAGTGACTCCTCTGTGGTGCATACGTCATGTGCGATGACTGATGGGCAACCTGCCCAGTCTTACACCACGGCCAGGATGTCGACGGCGAAGACCAGCGTGGAGTTCTTCGGGATGCCCTGCTGCTCCTGGTTGCCGAAGGCCTGGTCGGGCGGCAGGACGAGCAGCACCCGGCTGCCGACCTTCTTGCCCACCAGACCGTTCTTCAGACCCTTGATCGACAACTGGTCCAGCGGAAACGTCTGCGTCTTCCCCGCCGCGTACGTGCTGTCGAACTTCTTGCCGCCCTCCCAGAGCAGCGCGACATAGTTCACAACCACACTGTCGGTTCCCTTGACGACGGCGCCGTCGCTCTCCAGGACGTAGTTCGAGACCAGCTTCTTCGGCGGGTCGCTGTCCTTCGGCATCGTCACCTTCGGCTCCTTGCCGTCGGTGTTCGTGCCGACCTTCGGCAGGTCGATGTTGTCCTGCGCGACCTCCTTGCCCTTCGCGGAGGCGGGGACGGACGTCCCCTTCAGGATGTCCACGACGAACACCAGCGTCGCGTTGGCCTTGATGTCACCCTGGCCCTGCGCCCCGTACCCCAGGTCCGGGGGGATCACCAGCTCCACCCGGCTGCCGACCTTCTGCCCCTCCAGGCCCTTCTCCCAGCCCTGGATGACGCCGCCCGCACCCAGGGTCAGCGAGAACGGCTGGCCGCGGTCGAAGCTGTTGTCGAACGGCTTCGACTCGTCGTACTCCTGGCCGAAGTAGTTGACCTCGGCGGCGTCGCCCTTCTTGAGCTTCGCGCCGTCCCCCTCCTTGAGGACCTCGACCTTCAGCTCCTTCGGCGGATCACCCTCCCCCTTGGCCAAGGTCGGCTTCTGCCCGAACTCGGCGCCCTTGGTGATCGCGGGCACTCCGTTCTGGGTCGAGCTGGAGTCGGAGCCCTTGTCGTCGTCGCTGCCGCAGGCCGCCGCGGACAGCAGCAGCAGCGGCACGACAAGAAGGCCTGCAATTCGGCGCACGTGTTCCTCAGATCTCAGACAGCACTGTGGTCGCCCGCCACTCTAGGGTGTGCGACAGGCCCCGTACGAGAACGTACGGGGCCCGTGGCTCGTTTCCTCAAACCCCGGATCACATTCCGGCGATGAGTTTCTCCACCCGGTCGTCCACCGAACGGAACGGGTCCTTGCACAACACCGTGCGCTGAGCCTGGTCGTTGAGCTTGAGATGGACCCAGTCGACGGTGAAGTCCCGGCGCTGTTCCTGGGCCCGGCGGATGAAGTCACCGCGCAGCCGGGCCCGAGTGGTCTGCGGCGGAACCGACTTGCCTTCGAAGATCTTCAAGTCGTTGCAGATACGCGCGGCCTGACCCTTCTTCTCCAGCAGGTAGTACAGGCCACGACGACGGTGGATGTCGTGGTAGGCGAGGTCTATCTGGGCGACCCGCGGATGCGACATGGTCATGTTGTGCTTGGCCCGGTACCGCTCGATGAGCTTGTACTTCATCACCCAGTCGATCTCGGTGCCGATCCGGTCGAGATCCTCGGACTCGATCGCGTCCAGCGTGCGGCCCCACAGCTCCAGCACCTGCTCGACCGTGCCGGTACGGATACCGCGGCGCTCGCAGAAGTCCACGGCCTTCTCGTAGTACTCGCGCTGCACCTCCAGCGCCGAGGCCTCCCGGCCGCTGGCCAGACGCACCTTGCGCCGGCCCGTGATGTCGTGGCTGACCTCGCGGATCGCCCGGATCGGGTTCTCCAGGGTCAGGTCCCGCATCACCGTGCCCGCCTCGATCATGCGCAGCACCAGGTCGGTGGCGCCGACCTTGAGCAGCATGGTCGTCTCGGACATGTTCGAGTCGCCCACGATGACATGCAGGCGCCGATAGCGCTCGGCGTCCGCGTGCGGCTCGTCACGCGTGTTGATGATCGGCCGGGAACGGGTCGTCGCCGAGGAGACGCCCTCCCAGATGTGCTCCGCCCGCTGACTGACGCAGTACACGGCACCACGCGGCGTCTGCAGGACCTTGCCCGCACCGCACAGCAGCTGGCGCGTGACAAGGAACGGGATGAGGATGTCCGCGAGCCGGGAGAACTCCCCGTGCCGCGCCACCAGATAGTTCTCGTGGCAACCGTAGGAGTTGCCCGCCGAGTCGGTGTTGTTCTTGAAGAGGTAGACGTCGCCCGCGATTCCCTCCTCGTGCAGGCGTCGTTCCGCGTCTACCAGGAGTCCTTCCAGAATGCGTTCGCCGGCCTTGTCGTGGGTGACCAGTTCGATCACGTTGTCACATTCGGGTGTCGCGTATTCCGGATGTGACCCCACGTCGAGATACAGGCGGGCCCCGTTTCGCAGAAAGACATTGCTGCTACGGCCCCATGACACGACACGGCGGAAGAGGTACCGCGCCACCTCGTCAGGCGACAGGCGGCGCTGTCCCCTGAACGTGCACGTGACGCCGTACTCGTTCTCCAGCCCGAAAATGCGGCGGTCCATGACTGAACATTACGCCCGATCCCCTGAGCTGAAACGGGGTTCGACAGCACGGTTTGGATCATTTTCCAGTGAAGCCGCAACGACCGCACCCCTGGCGGGAGCTGCGAGGACCCGCCCCGTGCCCAGCAGGACCAGCAACGACACGGCTCCCGCCACACCCGGCACGGCGAACCCCCACAAGGCCCCACCGGCCTCGACGACCGGCCCCGCCAGACCCGTTCCCACCGACGCACCCACAGTGAACGTCGTCACCAGCCACGAGAACGCCTCCGTCACCGTCCCACGCGGCGCATGCCGGTCGACCAACACGAACGCACATGCGATGCACGGAGCGAGGAACACACCCGCGAGCACACTCAGCAACGTCATGGCGACCACACCCGGCATCAGCATCAGCGGCAGATAACACACCGCCAGAAGCGCCACCAGCACACGCAGTCGCCGCGCCGGCTCCCCGCCCCACTGCCGCACCCCGTACACCGAGCCACCCACCAGCGCACCCAGCCCCAGGCCCGCCATCAACCAGCCGTACACCGCATCCCCGCCGTTGTCGTCCGCGTACGACACCGCCGCCACCGCGATCGACCCCATCGCCACACCGACGAACAGGAACGAGCCCAGCAGCGCCAGCAGCCCCGCCGAACGCAGCGCACCCAGCCAGTGCGCCTCACGCGGCGCCGAACGCCACGCACGCGAGGGCGGCGACACGACCACGGAGAGCGCGCCCAGCACCCCCACGACGTTCAGGACCAACAGCGCCGCCTGCGCCGACCACAGCGACGTACACAGCGTCAGCAGCAACGGCCCGACGGTGAACATCACCTCCTGCGCCACCGCGTCCATGGCATACGCCGTGTGCACCTGGTCCTCCCGGCGCAGGACCGACGACCACAGCGCCCGCAGACCGCCCTCCAGCGGCGGCGTGAACAGACCGGAAGCCGCCACAGCCGCATAGGCGAGCGGGAGCGGACCCGTCCCCGCGAAGGCGAAGACACCCATCGCGAGCGCCGAGGCGACCGCCGCGGGCAGCTGCACCCGCGGCTGGCCGTACAGGTCCACCAGTCGGCCCAGCACCGGCTGACCCACCGCGTTGGCGACCCCGTACACGGCCGCCAGAGCCCCCGCCAGGCTGTAGGAACCGCCCTCCGCGCGCACGAACAGCACGATCGCCAGCGAGGCGACAGCGTTCGGCAACCGGCCCACGAGCGTGCCGACGAGCAGCCGGGCGGCATGCCTCGCCCTGAGGATCTCCACGTATGCGCCGGTCATCGGCCGCGCCGCCCTCCGCTGAAGTTTTACGTATAACGTCCTCCGTCATACGTACCATGTGCGCTGTTCACGAGTCCAGACGAACGGACGTGAGCCAGAAGGCGCGCGGCGGGCGCGCGCCCGGAGGCGAACGCCCCCACGAAGAGGAGCAGGCGGACGGTGGCACACCACAGCACCCGCCCCACCAGCCGAGACGTCGCCCAGGCCGCAGGCGTCTCCCAGGCCGCGGTCTCCCTCGTCCTCGGCGACAAATGGCGCGGCCGCGTCTCCGAAGCCACAGCCGAACGCGTACGACAAGCCGCCCGCGAACTCGGCTACCGGCCCAACCTCGCCGCCCGCAACCTCCGCCTCGGCCGCACCCGCACCGTCCTCCTCGTCGTCCCCGCCCTCACCACCGAATTCTTCGCCGGCGTCTACACCGGCGCCGCCCGCATCGCCGCCCAGCACGGCTTCGGCGTCGTCCTCTACCCCTCCCCCGAAGGCATCGGCCCCGCCCGCGACCCCTTCGCCTCCGCCCAAGCCGCCCTCGACGGCGTCATCGCATCCTCCATGGCCGCCGACGCCCTCACCGCCATCCGCGGCGACCAGCTCCCCCTCGTCATGCTCGACAGCGACCCCGAGGGCAGCCTCGGCGCCGCCACCGTCAACCTCGACATCACAGACGGCGTCCGACAGGTCGCCGACCACCTGCTGACCCTCGGCCACCGCCGCTTCCTCCACCTCGCGGCCGACGTCGCCTCATGGACCTTCGACGTACGCGCCCGCGAACTGGACGCCCGGATCGGCGAAGTCCCCGGCACATCCCTGCTCACCGTCCGGGCCCCCATCTCCATCGACGGCGCCCTCGCGGCCACCCTGACCGCCCTCTCCGCCAAGGGCCCCCGCCCCACAGCGATCATCTGCGACGACGACAAACTCGCCGCCGGCGCCTACAAGGCCGTACGCCGCCTCGGCCTGCGCATCCCCGACGACATCTCCGTCACCGGCCTCGACGACCTCGCCCTCGCCACCGCCATCGACCCCGAACTCACCACCGTCCGCCTCGACGCCGAGCTCTTCGGAGAACGCGGCATGCAAGCCCTCCTGGCCGTCCTGGACGGCCGCCGGCCCCAGGAGGGCGACATCCCCGTCGAACTCGTCGTACGAGGCTCCACAGCGCCACCCAGCGCCCCCTGAACACCACCCCGGAAACGCCGAGTGCCCCGGCCGGGGAAACGGCCGGGGCACAGCACGGGCGAGATGAGATCGGGACGGCGGACTACTCCTCCGAGCTACCGGACCCCTCGGAGCCCTCCGCATCGTCGGCGCCATCGGCACTCTCGGCCTCCGTGGCCGCTCCGTCGGCCTCCAGCAGCCGCGCCAGCTGACGGCCGACAATGCGCTTGAACTTGCGCGACTGCGGACGCGTACGGTCCAGCACCGCGACCTCGAGACGCTCCGCCGGGATCTCCCGCTGCGTACCGTTCGACTCACGCGACAGAGCCTGAACCGCCAGCTTGAGAGCCTCGGCCAGACTCATGCCGTCCTGATGACGCTGATCCAGATAATTACTGATCAGCTCGGCATTACCACCCACCGCGACCGAACCGTGCTCATCCACGATCGAACCGTCATGCGGCAGCCGATAGATCTGATCACCCTCAGGCGTCTCACCCACCTCGGCGACGACCAGCTCCACCTCATACGGCTTCTCCGCCGCGGAAGAGAAGATCGTGCCCAGCGTCTGCGCGTAGACGTTGGCAAGACCTCGGGCGGTCACATCGTCACGGTCATAGGTGTAACCACGAAGATCGGCATACCGCACACCGCCGATCCGCAGGTTCTCGTACTCGTTGTACTTGCCGGCGGCCGCAAAACCGATCCGATCATAGATCTCGCTGAACTTGTGCAGCGCACGGGACGGGTTCTCACCGACGAACACGATGCCGTCGGCATACTGCAGCACGACCAGGCTGCGACCACGAGCGATGCCCTTACGGGCGTACTCCGCCCGGTCGGCCATGGCCTGCTGAGGTGAGACATAGAACGGCGTCGACACCGGTTATCCGTCCCTTTCTGTCGAAGTCACAGGATCACCTTGATAAGACCGAACCGCCGCTACAGCAGCGCGGCCCGCGGGCCGTCGGGCTGCTCCAGCCGCCGCTCCAGGACGGAACGCGCGATCTCGGAGGACTCGTCATCCCCGAGCCGGCGGAAACCGTCCTCGGTGATCACGGTGACGATCGGATAGATCCGGCGGGCGACATCGGGACCACCGGTCGCCGAGTCGTCGTCAGCCGCGTCATACAGGGCCTGCACCACGAGCGTCGTGGCCTCGGCCTCGCTCAGATCACTACGGAAAAGCTTCTTCATCGCGCCACGCGCGAAGATCGAACCGGAGCCGGTAGCGGCGTAACCCTGCTCCTCCGACCGACCACCGGTCACGTCGTAGGAGAAGATCCGCCCCTTCTCCCGGTCCACGTCATACCCGGCGAAGAGCGGCACCACGGCCAGCCCCTGCATCGCCATCCCCAGGTTCGACCGGATCATGGTCGACAGCCGGTTCGCCTTGCCCTCCAGCGACAGCTGCGCACCCTCGACCTTCTCGAAGTGCTCCAGCTCCAGCTGGAAGAGCTTGACCATCTCGACGGCCAGACCGGCCGTACCGGCGATACCGACGGCCGAGTACTCGTCCGCCGGGAACACCTTCTCGATGTCGCGCTGGGCGATCACGTTACCCATGGTGGCCCGACGGTCACCGGCGAGCACGACGCCACCCGGGAACGTCACGGCCACGATCGTCGTCCCGTGCGGCGCCTCGATCACACCCTGTGTGGGCGGCAGTTGACGGTTGCCGGGCAGCAGCTCGGGCTGGTGCTCGGAGAGAAAGTCCATGAAGGAGGACGACCCAGGCGTCAGGAAGGCAGCTGGTAGACGCCCGGTGCTACGAGTGTTGGCTTCCACGCGATTCCTTCCACGTAAGCAGCAGCCCGCCCTATGACGTCGGGCCGATCCTTGAATTGCCCCAGTGCAGCGTTGCAGCTGAAGCACAGTACGCCACGGACCCTACCCGTCTCATGGCAGTGATCCACATGCTCCGGCAGAGCTGCCAAACATATGCAGCAGACGCCCCCTTGCGAGGCGACCAACTCGTCGCGCTCGGCTTCCGTGAGTCCGTACTGCCGCTTCAGATGGTCCTGCCGCCCCTGGATGGCCCGGCACGCTTTGCACCGTGTCGATAGACCGTCGGATGCGGTGGCGTTGCGATGCCACTCACTGTGCGGCTTGATCTCACCGCATGTCCGGCAGAGCTTGTGCCCCGCCGGAACATCCACCTTCTCCCGTACGGCTTGCCCCATGGCTTCTCGGCGGCGCCGGTAGTGCGCTGCGCTGTACTCCGCTACGCACTCCCGGCACCGCACCTGAAGACCATCACGGCGGTTCTTGTCCCGTGCAAATGACTCAGGAGGCAAGTCTCGCTTGCAGCCCGTGCATTGCTTCGCGTTCGGATCCCCAGCCACCCTCATCCCCCGCAACCTTCAATTCGAAGGCAAAAGCGGCTTGGATTCCTCTACTGTCCACCCTTTTGCACGAAGGAGCGCACGAAATCCTCGGCATTTTCCTCGAGTACGTCGTCAATCTCGTCCAGAACCGAGTCGACGTCATCGCTCAGCTTCTCTTGCCGCTCCTTGAGGTCCTCCGAAGCCTGCGCCTCAGCCGCCTGCTCCTCGACCTCCTCAGTGGAACGCGTGGCCTTCTGCTGTCCGCCGCCGGTGTCCTTGGTTGCCATATCCCTCACCCCGCTCAGTTCGCCCGACATGGTCGACAGGTCGGCTTTCCTGCCGATCGGTGATGATCAGACCCTACAAGCCGGGTCTGACATCGGCCCCGCAGTTTCTCCAACGTACGGGGGCCATCTCGATGATTCCCGGACGTCGGGTTTTCCACCCTGCCCAGCCGACGTCCGGTCCACACCGCCCGGGTACCCTCAGCCGCCTGACAGGACCCTGACCAGGTCTTCCGCGGTGCGACAGCGGTCCAGGAGCTCCTTGACGTGATTTCGCGTTCCGCGAAGCGGTTCGAGGGTTGGAACGCGCTGGAGGGAGTCGCGGCCGGGCAGGTCGAAGATGACCGAGTCCCAGGAGGCCGCGGCGACGTCGTCGGCGTACTGCTCCAGGCAGCGTCCGCGGAAGTACGCGCGGGTGTCCTCCGGCGGCTTCGCCTTCGCCCGTTCCACCGACTCCTCGTCCAGGAGGCGCTTCATGCGTCCCCGGGCCGCGAGGCGGTTGTAGAGGCCCTTCTCGGGGCGTACGTCGGCGTACTGGAGGTCGAGGAGGTGGAGCTTGGCGGCGTCCCAGTCGAGGTTGTCGCGGCGCCGGTAGCCCTCCATGAGTTCTCGCTTGGCGACCCAGTCCAGTTCGCCGGCGAGGCTCATGGGATCCCGTTCCAGGCGGTTCAGGGTGTCTTCCCACCGGGACAGGACGTCCTTGGTCTGCTCGTCCGCGTCCGCGCCGAAGCGCTCCTCCACGTATTTGCGCGAGAGCTCGTAGTACTCCATCTGGAGCTGCACGGCGGTCAGCGTGCGGCCGCTGCGCAGTGTGATCAGTCGCTTGAGTGACGGGTCGTGCGAGACCTGGTGGAGGGTGCGTACGGGCTGGTCGACGGCGAGGTCGACCGCGATGAAGCTGTCCTCGATCATCGACAGGACGAGGGCGGTGGTGCCCAGCTTCAGGTACGTCGAGATCTCGGAGAGATTCGCGTCGCCGATGATCACGTGGAGGCGACGGTATTTCTCAGCGTCCGCGTGCGGTTCGTCGCGGGTGTTGATGATGGGGCGCTTGAGGGTTGTCTCGAGTCCGACCTCGACTTCGAAGTAGTCGGCGCGCTGGCTGAGCTGGAAGCCGTGCTCGTGGCCGTCCTGACCGATGCCCACTCGGCCCGCTCCGGCGAAGACCTGGCGGGAGACGAAGAAGGGCGTGAGGTGGCGCACGATGTCCGAGAAGGGGGTTTCCCGCTTCATCAGGTAGTTCTCATGTGTGCCGTAGGAGGCGCCCTTGTTGTCGGTGTTGTTCTTGTAGAGGTGGATGGGCTGGGCGCCGGGCAGCTGGGCGGCGCGTTCGGCGGCTTCGGCCATGATGCGTTCGCCGGCCTTGTCCCAGAGGACGGCGTCGCGGGGGTTGGTGACCTCGGGCGCGCTGTATTCGGGGTGGGCGTGGTCGACGTAGAGCCGCGCTCCGTTGGTGAGGATGACGTTGGCCAGGCCGATGTCCTCGTCGGTGAGCTGGCTGGCGTCGGCGGCCTCGCGGGCGAGGTCGAAGCCTCGCGCGTCCCGCAGCGGGTTCTCTTCCTCGAAGTCCCAGCGGGCCCGGCGGGCCCGGTGCATCGCCGCCGCGTAGGCGTTGACGATCTGGGACGAGGTGAGCATGGCATTGGCATTGGGGTGGCCGGGGACGGAGATCCCGTACTCCGTCTCGATGCCCATTACTCGCCGTACGGTCATGCGGCCCTCCTTGCCCGGCGGCACCCTCGGTCATGGGCGCCGCGCAGATACCGCTGGCGCTCGGTTGCGTGTGCGGTGCCCGTCCCCGCACTGCGCGACTCGGCGGTACGGAAGAGCCTAGAACGCCTTTGCGCTGGTGGGGAGATCATTTGCGTCATTGCCTTGCACGCCTTGTGGTCCGGTCGCGGCCGGAAAAGCAGCCGGAAAAACAGTGGGCTGCGGGTACCCGCTGAGGGCACCCGCAGCCGCCCTGTCTTTTACAGGTACTGACCGGTGTTGGCCACCGTGTCGATGGAGCGTCCGGTGTCTGCGCCCTGCTTTCCGGTGATGAGGGTGCGGATGTAGACGATCCGTTCGCCCTTCTTTCCGGAGATGCGGGCCCAGTCGTCCGGGTTGGTGGTGTTGGGCAGGTCCTCGTTCTCCTTGAACTCGTCCACGCAGGCCTGGAGGAGGTGGGAGACGCGGAGGCCCTTCTGGTTGTGTTCGAGGAAGTCCTTGATCGCCATCTTCTTGGCGCGGCCCACGATGTTTTCGATCATGGCGCCGGAGTTGAAGTCCTTGAAGTAGAGGACTTCCTTGTCGCCGTTGGCGTAGGTGACTTCCAGGAAGCGGTTTTCCTCGGATTCGGCGTACATCTGCTCGACGGCGGTCTGGATCATGCTCTGGACCGTCATCGACTTGTCGCCGCTGTGCTCGCCGACGTCCTCGGGGTGGAGCGGGAGGCGTTCGGTGAGGTACTTGCCGAAGATGTCCTTGGCGGCCTCGGCGTCGGGACGCTCGATCTTGATCTTCACGTCGAGGCGGCCGGGGCGCAGGATGGCGGGGTCGATCATGTCCTCGCGGTTGGAGGCGCCGATGACGACCACGTTCTGCAGGCCTTCCACGCCGTCGATCTCGGCGAGCAGCTGGGGGACGATGGTGTTCTCCACGTCCGAGCTGACGCCGGATCCGCGGGTGCGGAAGAGGGATTCCATTTCGTCGAAGAAGACGATGACGGGTGTGCCCTCGCTGGCCTTTTCTCGTGCGCGCTGGAAGACGAGGCGGATCTGCCGCTCGGTTTCGCCGACGTACTTGTTAAGGAGCTCGGGGCCCTTGATGTTGAGGAAGAAGCTCTTGCCGGCGGCTTGGCCGGTGACCTCGGCGACCTTCTTGGCCAGCGAGTTGGCCACCGCCTTGGCGATGAGGGTCTTGCCGCATCCGGGGGGCCCGTACAGGAGGACGCCCTTGGGCGGCCGCAGTTCGTGCTCCTTGAACAGGTCGGGGTAGAGGTACGGGAGCTCGACGGCGTCGCGGATCATTTCGATCTGGTTGCCCAGGCCGCCGATCTGTTCGTAGCCGATGTCCGGTACTTCTTCGAGGACGAGTTCTTCGACCTCGCTCTTGGGGACGACTTCGTAGACGTAGCCGGAGCGGGGTTCGAGCAGGAGGGCGTCGCCGGGGCGGATGGTGACGTCCAGCAGCGGCTCGGCGAGCCGTACCACCCGTTCCTCGTCGGTGTGCCCGAGCACCAGGGCGCGCTCGCCGTCCTCGAGGATCTCCTTGAGGGTGACGATGTCCCCGACGCGCTCGAACTCCATGGCTTCGACCACGTTGAGCGCTTCGTTGAGCATCAGTTCCTGGCCGCGCCGGAGGTCGTCGAGTTCGACGCTCGGGCTGACGTTCACGCGGAGTTTGCGGCCTCCGGTGAAGATGTCGGCGGTGCCGTCCTCGTTGGCTTGCAGGAAGACACCGAAGCCGGCCGGTGGCTGTGCGAGCCGGTCGACTTCTTCCTTGAGGGCCACGATCTGGTCTCGGGCCTCACGGAGCGTGTTGGCGAGTCGCTCGTTCTGGGCGGACACGCCGGCCAGGTTGGTCTGCAGCTCGACGATCCGCTCTTCGAGAATCCTCGTGTGTCGCGGAGAGTCGGCGAGCTTGCGTCGCAGGACGGCGATCTCCTGCTCAAGGTAGGCGATCTGCCCGGCCGGGTCTTCGGACCCCCGTCCCGGGCGGATGCCGCGGTTCATGTCGTCGTCGTGGGCTGCCACGGTCCTCACCTCCTCCAAGGGGAGCTGGACGCTTCCAGACCCTACCTGGGTGGGTGTCGATTGAAACCCCTAGATCACAAAGACTGTCGGGGTGTGTCCGATCTTCACCCTTGCGCTCTCCCTCACGCCAGGGGAATACCCACCGAACATGATTGGAAAGCCGCCACAGGTAGGCTCGAAGCGTTCAACACCCGTCAGAGCTGGCCGGATTCCCGTTCGGCTCGGCGTAGTACACGGCAGGAGAGATGAGCGTGGAGCAGGCGGCCGGGGTCGGGGACGAGGCGCTGGAGGTCTGGATCGACCAGGATCTCTGTACCGGTGACGGGATCTGCGCCCAGTACGCGCCGGAGGTGTTCGAGCTGGACATCGATGGTCTGGCCTATGTGAAGGGCGTGCAGGACGAGCTTTTGCAGGCCAGGGGGGCGACAACGCCCGTGCCGCTGCCGCTTCTCACGGATGTGGTGGACTCGGCGAAGGAGTGTCCGGGCGAGTGCATCCATGTGCGTCGCGTTTCGGACAAGGTCGAGGTGTACGGTCCGGACGCCGAGTGACCTTGCGAATACGGGCTGTTACGACTGTCTGATTTCTCACAGTGCCGGTGGCGTGGATCAGATGCTGCGGGCGCCGGCGGGTGTCGAGCGGACGAACGCGCCGTTCTTCCACTGCCACTTCGCGCTGGTCTTCACGTCGGGGCAGCAGCGCGGTACGTCTTCCGTCGAGTACCCGAGCAGGTCGGCGACGGTGGCTCCGTCGCGTACGGCGATGTCACTGACGGTGACGCCGTCCTTGGGGTTGATGAGGGTGGCGACGATGCGGGGTGTGGTCGTCTCCGCGGTGCGGGTGAGGACGTAGACGCCGTCGGGCGGGGTGCCCATCGGGGAGTCGCAGTGCACGACGGCCACGGTCTCGGGGTTGCCGTCGCCGTCGAGGTCTCCGGTGGCTTTTTTGACCACGATCGGCTTCACCGGGCCGCATTCGAGCGGGAAGTCGACGCCTGTGGGGTCGGGTGGGGTGGCGGCCGCATGGGCCCTGTGCGCCTCGGGGCCGGCTGTCTGGGCCGCTGTCGCCGAGTCGGGCTGCAGGACCGAGGAGAAGGCCACGACTCCGGCGACCGCTGTGGCGGTGGCGAGCCAGTGGATCGGTCGGGTGTGGGTGTGTGCCAGTTCCGGGACGGCGGATTGCTGCACTAGGAGCGTCTCCTGCGAGGGGGCTGTGCCGGTGGGGGTGGCCAGCATCGTGCCATACGTCACAGTGCGGGGGAACGGCGGGGGGGTGGAGTTCCGGTGCGGGATGTCCGGCGGTGGGGGTGCGCAGGGGGGCGTGCGGGGCTCGGACGTGTCGCTTGTATGTCTTGCGTCGGCTGGGTCGTGCGTCAACGGAAAGGCGCTGTGGTCGAGTTCCGGGAGGTGTTCCGGGAACTCGGCCACAGCGCTTGTACGTTGGGTGCGGCACGGGGCCGCCTCAGCGGCCGGTGCCTCCGTCGGCGTTGGGGCCTTCGTAGTCCTCCCCGTAGGCGCCCTTGGCGGGGCGGCGGCGGCGCATGGGCGGCTCGACGCCGTCAGCGAGGCGGCGGGCGGTGAGGAGGAAGCCGGTGTGGCCGATCATCCGGTGGTCCGGGCGGACGGCGAGGCCCTCGATGTGCCAGTTGCGGATCATCGTCTCCCAGGCGGTCGGCTCGTTGAAGCAGCCGATTTCGCGGATGGACTCGACGGTCCGGGCGAGCTGGGTGGTGGTGGCGACGTAGCAGCAGAGGATGCCGCCGGGGACGAGTGCCTTGGAGACGGCCTCCAGGCATTCCCAGGGGGCGAGCATGTCGAGGATGACGCGGTCGACGTCGGTGTCGCTCAGGTTGTCCTGGAGGTCGCCGACGGTGAGCTGCCAGGCGGGGTGCGGGCCGCCGAAGTAGCGCTCGACGTTCTGCTTGGCGATCTCGGCGAAGTCCTCGCGGCGCTCGTAGCTGTGCAGCATGCCCTGGTCGCCGATGGCGCGCAGCAGGAAGCTGCTGAGCGAGCCGGAGCCGACGCCGGCCTCGACGACGCGTGCGCCGGGGAAGATGTCGGCGAAGGCGAGGATCTGCCCCGCGTCCTTGGGGTAGACGACGGCTGCCCCGCGGGGCATGGACAGGACGTAGTCGGGGAGCAGGGGGCGCAGCGCG
Source organism: Streptomyces sp. NPDC049627 (assembly GCF_044465645.1). Lineage (NCBI taxonomy): Bacteria > Bacillati > Actinomycetota > Actinomycetes > Kitasatosporales > Streptomycetaceae > Streptomyces > Streptomyces sp. NPDC049627. The sequence continues at coordinate 55,271 of NZ_JBITLW010000016.1, forward strand.
AGGTAGGCGACGTTCCCGGTGGTGCGGACAACGCTGCCCTCGGGAGCGCCGATCAGTTCGTCGTGCGGGAAGGAACCCTTGTGGGTGTGGAAGTTCTTCCCGGCCTCGAGCGTGAACGTGTAGTGGCGGCCCTTGGGGTCGGTCAGCTGAACCTGGTCCCCGACCTTGAAGGGCCCGCGCCTGCGGGCGGCACCGGTCGGTTCGGACATGTGAACAGCCTACCGGCGTTTCGGGGGGCCGCCGACCACGCGTGTGTGCCGGGCACCGCTTCGGGAGTGCGGGTGTCTCAGCTGGGCCGTGCCATGGCTTTGACGAAGGCGCGCTCGACGTCGGCCGCGGACAGGACGCCGTAGATCTCGCCGGTCTCCTCGACGACCAGGTACTCGGTGGCCGGGGTGGCTCGCAGGGCATCCAGGAGTTCTTCTCCCGCGAGCTCGGCGGAGACGCGCATGCCGTCGGTCAGGTCCTGGGCGAGGCCGCTGACGGCGACCCAGGGGCGGCGGTGTTCGGGTACGCCGACGATGGCGGCCTCGCGGACGAGGGAGAGGGGGTTGCCGTCGGCGTCGACGACGACGAGGGCGCGGGCGCCCGCGGCGTTGGCGCGGCGCAGGGCTTCGGAGAGCGGGGTGTCGGTCTCGACGGGGACGGCGCGGCGGGTGAGGGCGCGGGCGCGCAGTTCGGGGAGGTGTTCGCGCAGGCGGGCCATGCGCAGGCTGTTGCCGGCGCCGGTCCAGATGATCGCGGCGAGGATGGCGGCGAGCAGGGCGTCCATGACGGTGTCCATGCCGACGTTGTCGACGGCGTCGGAGCCGAGGGCGCCGGACTGGGTGAGCCAGGGGAGTCCGACGAGGACGGAGACGGCGAGGGCGCGGCCGATCCAGGCGGCGGCGATGGTGCCGCTCATGGGTTTGCCGGTGATCTTCCAGACGACCGCGCGGAGCATGCGGCCGCCGTCCAGGGGCAGGCCGGGCAGCAGGTTGAAGGCGGCGACGATGAGGTTGGAGATCATCAGGCCGGCCAGCAGGACGCCGGGGACGGTGCCGGGTTCGACGGTCTGCAGGGCGGCGTAGAAGACGCCGGCGAGGGCGAGGGAGAGCAGCGGTCCGACGAAGGCGAGCCAGAACTCGCGTCCGGGAGTCTCGGCCTCCTTCTCGATCTCGGAGACGCCGCCGAAGAACTGCAGCTGGATGCGGCGGACGGGCAGTTTGAAGCGGAGGGCGGCCACGGTGTGGGCGAGTTCGTGGACGAGGACGGAGGCGTAGAAGGCGACGGCGAAGAAGAGGGAGACGAGGTAGCGGGCGGCGCCGAGTTCGGGCAGTACGCGGTCGAGCTGCCCGCCGAACACCCAGGTGATGAGGGCGGCTACGAGGAACCAGCTGGGGGCCACGTAGACGGGGACGCCGAAGGGGCGTCCCATGAGCAGTCCGCCGCGCGGCTCCGGTGGCCGGGGCGGCTGTCCCTTGGCGCGGGCGTGCGCGAGGGTGCGGTGGGTCTCGACGGTGTGGTCAGGGGTGGGGGCGGGGCGGTCGGAGCCGGGTGAGGCGCCGGTCGGCGTACTGCTGGGGGTGTCGTGCCGGGGTGCGTCTTGCCGGGGAGCGTTGTCCTGCCCGGTTTCGTGGCTGCCGGAGTCACGGACCGGCTTGTCGGTCGTCTCTGGCGCCCGGTCGTCGGGGGCATGCCGGGGGGCATCGCCCTGCTCGGCTTCGTCGCCGCCTGCGGCGGATCGCGGCGTCGGCTCCCCCTTCGTTTCCCCGCTCGCTTGCTTCTCCCCTGCCGCGTGCGTTTCTCCCTCGTGCCGCTCCGGTTTCCCGTGCGCCTGCGGTCGTCCGTGTCCCTCCGGCGCATCGGCGGGGGTGGTGTCGTGGGGAAGGTCCGGTCGCCGTACGACCATGGTCGGTTCGTCGGCCGGAGGTGTCGGGGGCGCGTCGGTGCCCGTGGCGCGTCGGGGTGCGCCGGGGCGTGTGGGGCCCGTGGCCGGGGTCGCAGGTGGTGCGTGGTGCTCGGCCGATTCCTCGTTGCCGGACCGCGGCTGCCCGCTGCCGCTCTCGTCCACGGTGTCCCCTCGTTCGAAGCGTCTTCCGCTCCTGCCGGGCGGAAGGGTCTCGGGTCGATGGTATGCGCCGATGGTGACGCGTTTCTCCCCGGCACCCCCTCTGTTTCCGCTGCCGGCCCAGCCGTGGCGGGCGCGGCTGGGTCACTGTCAGTGGCGGGCCGTAAGGTCTGTGGTCATGGAGACGAGCACGGAGGGTGCCGCGGCGGACTGCGGCGGTGACGTCGCGCCCGGAACGGGGCCGGTTGCGGACGAGGTCCCGGCGGGGGCGGACAGTACGGCGGTGACGGTCGAGGGGGGTGCGGGCGCGGCCACGGCGGTCGACGGCGGCGCGCTCGTGGCCATGGCACCGGCCTCGCTGTCGCCCTCCCGTGCCAGTGACTTCATGCAGTGCCCGCTGCTCTACCGGTTCCGGGTGATCGACCGGCTGCCGGAGAAGCCGAGCGCGGCGGCGACGAAGGGCACGCTGGTGCATGCGGTGCTGGAGCGGCTCTTCGACGCGCCGGCTGCCGAGCGGACCCCTCCGCGCGCCAAGTCCCTGATCCCCGGCCAGTGGGAGCGGCTGCGGGAGAGCAGGCCGGAGGTCGTGGAGCTGTTCGCGGACGATCCCGAGGGCGAGCGGCTGGCGGCGTGGCTCGGGGAGGCGGAGCAGCTCGTCGATCGGTGGTTCGGTCTGGAGGATCCGACCCGGCTGGAGCCCGCCGAGCGGGAGCTGTTCGTCGAGGCCGAGCTGGAGTCGGGGCTCAGGTTGCGCGGGATCATCGACCGGGTCGACGTGGCGGCGACGGGCGAGGTGCGGATCGTCGACTACAAGACCGGTAAGGCGCCCCGGCCCGAGTACGCCGAGGGCGCTCTGTTCCAGATGAAGTTCTACGCGCTCGTCGTGTGGCGGCTGAAGAAGGTGGTCCCGCGCCGGCTCCAGCTCGTCTATCTCGGCAGCGGTGACGTGCTGACGTACGACCCCGTCCGCGCGGACCTGGAGCGGGTCGAGCGCAAGCTGCACGCGCTGTGGGAGGCGATCCGTCAGGCGACGGAGACGGGCGACTGGCGTCCGAGGCCGACCAAGCTGTGCGGCTGGTGCGACCACCAGGCCCACTGCCCGGAGTTCGGCGGCACTCCCCCGCCCTATCCCTTGCCGGTGCGGGCGGCGGAGTCGGGTGCGTGAGCCGCGGGGGCGTGCCCCGGAGGGGAGCCGGTGAACATGCGCAGGGCAGAATGGGGCGGGACTAGCGAAGGAGACTTAGGTGGCCATCCGCGTCCTACTGGTCGACGACCAGCCGCTGCTGCGTACCGGCTTCCGGATGATCCTGGAGGCCGAGCAGGACCTCGCGGTCGTGGGCGAGGCCGGTGACGGCCTGCAGGCCCTCGACCAGGTGCGGGCCCTGCAGCCCGACGTGGTCCTGATGGACATCCGCATGCCGCGGATGGACGGTGTCGAGGCGACCCGGCAGATCACCGGGCCCGGGCGGGACGGCCCGGCGAAGGTGCTGGTGCTGACCACGTTCGACCTCGACGAGTACGTGGTGGAGGCGCTGAGGGCGGGCGCCAGCGGCTTTCTGCTGAAGGACGCCCCGGCCAATGAGCTGGTGCAGGCGATCCGTGTGGTGGCCGGTGGTGAGGCGATGCTCGCGCCGAGCATCACGCGCCGGCTGCTCGACAAGTACGCCACGCATCTGCCCTCGGGGGACGAGCCGGTTCCGGACACTCTGCACACGCTGACCGAGCGTGAGGTGGAGGTGCTGAAGCTGGTGGCGCGGGGCCTGTCCAACGCGGAGATCGCCGCGGATCTGTTCGTGAGCGAGACGACCGTGAAGACGCACGTGGGTCATGTCCTGACCAAGCTGGGGCTGCGGGACCGGGTGCAGGCCGCGGTGTACGCGTACGAGAGCGGGCTGGTGCGCCCCGGCGCCCAGTAGGCACAGGAAGTTTGCGGTACGACGAAGAGGGCGCCCCTTCCGAGAAGGGGCGCCCTCCGCGTCTGCGTGAGCGGGTACGACCGTGTGTCAGCCCTTGCTGAGCTCCCAGAAGCGGAAGACGGTGGAGGCGTCGAGGCAGTACTCCAGGCCGTAGACGTTGTCGTGGACGACCGCGTACTGCTTGGCCTGCCAGACGGGGAGGACGGGGAGTTCCTTGGCCACGATGTCCTGGAGCCGGCCGAACTCGTCGTCCGTGGCGGAGCGGTCGCTCTCGGCGGCGGTGCGCGGGATGAGCGTGCCGGTGATCGCGTTGTTGTCGTAGTTGTTGCTGAGGACGTTGCCCTTGCCGAAGAAGGGGGCCGTGAAGTTGTCGGCGTCCGGGTAGTCCGGGATCCAGCCCTTCACGTAGACGCCGTACTTGCCTGCGGCGACGTCCTTCTCGTACTGGTCGAAGGCGACGGACTGCACGTCGGCGTCGAACAGGCCGCTGTCGTTGAGCTGCCCGGCGATCGCCTTGAGTTCCTGGTCGGTGGCAGGGCCGTAGCGCGAGGGCGTGGACCACAGGGTCAGCTTGACCTTGCCGGTGATGCCCTCGTCGCGCAGCGCGGCGGCGGCCTTGGCCTTGGAGGGGCGGGCGCCGTAGGTGTCGAAGAAGGCCGTGTTGTGGCCGCCGATACCGGCCGGGATGATCGAGTACAGCGGGGTGGCCGTGCCCTGGTAGACGTCCTTGATGAGGGCGTCGCGGTCGATGAGGTAGGCCATGGCCTTACGGACGCCGAGCTTTCCGGCGACCGGGTCGTCCATGTTGAAGACCAGGTGCTGGACCTCGGCGCTGCTGCCCTCGACGACCTCGACGCCGGAGTCGTCGCCGGACTGCTCGACGTCGGCGATGGCGCCCGCGCCGAGGCCGCGGTAGGCGATGTCGACCTGGTCGTCGAGCAGGGCCTTCTTCAGGGAGTCCTGGTCGCCGTGGAAGAACTTCAGCGTGACGCCGTCGTTCTGGACCTCGGCGGTGCCCTTGTAGTTCTCGTTGACGGCGAAGACGGCCTCCTCGTCGTCGAACGAGTCCAGCTTGTAGGGGCCGGAGCCGACGGCCTCGCCGTCCTTGCGCAGGCCGTCCGCGTCGTACTGGTCCTCGTCGACGATGGAGCCGGCGCCGGAGGCTATCTTGCTCGGGAAGGTGGCGTCGGGGGTGTTGAGCCGGAAGACGACCGTCTTGTCGTCCGGCGTCTGCACCTTCTCGAGCGTGGGGAACATGACCGCGGGGCCGTCGGGATCGTTGATCTTCAGCATGCGGTCGAAGGAGAACTTGACGTCGGACGAGGTGAGCGCGTCACCGTTGCTGAACTTCAGTCCGTCCTTGAGGGTGCACTTGTAGACCGTGGCCCGGGTGTCGGAGAAGACGCACTGTTCGGCGGCCTCGGGCTGCGGTTCGGTGGCGCCCTTGGGGAAGCTGAGCAGCGACTGGAAGACGTTGTTGAACAACAGCCAGGATCCGGGGTCGTAGCCCGAGGCGGGGTCGGTGGCCAGGACGTCGTCGGACATCCCCATGACCACCGAGCTTCCGGTTCCCCCGGAGCCGCCCGTCTCCGTTCCGCAGCCGGTCAACAGGCCGGAGGCCAGCCCTGCCACGACGGGCAGAACTGGCCACTGGTTGCGCATGTTCACGTACGAGTGCCTTGTCGTCGGTTGTGAGTAGCCCGGGCCCCGTCCTGGATCCCGGGCGGCCCGGCGCCCTGGTCCTGGGCGCCGGGCGTGGAGAGACGTCAGCCGCTCACGCCACGGCCGAGCTCCCACAGCTGGAGGGTGGAGGAGGAGTTGAGCGCATACGCCGTGCCGGTGACGTCGTCGCCCGCCGCGACGTACTGCTTGCCCTGCCACAGCGGCAGCACGGGCACGTCGTTGGCGACGATGTCCTGGATGTCGGTCAGGCTGCCGGACGCGGACAGGCGGTCGGCGGCGCGGCGGGACTCCGGGATCAGGGTGTTGCGGATGGTGCTGTTGGCGTACGGCGAGCCGAGGAAGTTGTCCTTGTCGAGGAACGGTGCGAGGTAGTTGTCGGCGTCCGGGAAGTCCGGGAACCAGCCCATGCCGTAGACGTCGTACTCGCCCTTCTGCTCGGCGGGGCGGAACGTGGCCCAGGGGGTGCCCTGGACGTCGACGTCGAACAGGCCGCTGTCGTTCAGCTGCTTCTTCAGCAGCTCGAACTCCTTCTTCGTGGCCGCGCCGTAGTGGTCGGTCGTGTAGTGCAGCGTCAGCTTCACCGGGGTGGTGATGCCCGCCTTGTTCAGCAGCGCCTTGGCCTTGGCGGTGCTCGGTTCGCCGTACTTGTTGAAGAACGCGTTGGAATGGCCCGTGATGCTCGCGGGGACCAGCGAGTACAGCGGTTCGGCCTGGGAGCCGTAGACCTTGGAGACGAGTTCGCCGCGGTCGATGACCTGGGCCATGGCCTGGCGGACGGCCTTGCTGCGGACGGCCGGGGCGTCGGTGTTGAAGGCCAGGTAGCGGATTTCCAGGCCGGACATGTCGACGAGGTCGACGGTGTCGTCGGAGTCGGACGACAGCTTCTGGATCTGCTCCGGCGTCATGGTGCGGGTCATCAGGTCGATGTCGCCGTCGGCGAGGGCGGCGCCCATCGCGTCGGCGTCCGTGAAGTTGCGCAGTTCGACCTTGTCGTTGTTCACCGTCAGGCTCCCCTTGTAGTCGGGGTTCTTGGTGAACACGGCGGAGACCAGCTGGTCGTCCTTCACCTCGGCCTTGAGGGTGTACGGGCCGGAGCCGTCGACCTCGAAGCCGTCGCGCAGCTTGTCCTTGGCGTAGACGTCCGGGTCGACGATGCCGGCGACCGGGGTGGACAGCTTGAACGGGAAGGTGGCGTCGGCGGTCTTGAGGTGGAAGATGACCTCGCGGTCGCCCTGGGTCTCGACGGTGTCGATGGTGGACAGCAGCGCGAAGACGCCGCTGTCGGCCTTGAGGGCGCGGGCGCGGTCGATGGAGTACTTCACGTCGGCCGCGGTGACGGGGTCGCCGTTCGCGAACTTCAGGCCCTCGCGCAGGGTGCAGGCGTAGCGTTCGTTGCCGCTGTCGGTGAAGCCGCAGCTCTGGGCCGCCTCGGGCACCGGGTCGCCCTCGCCGCGCGGCTGGACCATCAGGGTCTGCACGGTCTGGCGCAGGACGTTCCACGTGCCGACGTCGTAGGCGTAGGCCGGGTCGAGGGGTGCGGGAGCGTCCTTCGAGGCAGTGAACACGTCGGTGGTGCCGACGACGATCGCGTCGCCGTTGTCGCTGCCGCTGTCGGTTCCGCCACAGGCGGCGAGAACCGGCGCGAGCAGGCCGATGACGGCCGGCAGCACCAAAGTCTTGCGGTTCATGCTCGGGTTTCTCCAGCTGTCGACTCCGTGTACCCGGCATGCAGGGGTGTTGCGGCGGATCACGGGGTAAGTGCGATGTTCTCGCGACGAGGTTAGTCTCCGCGCGCAGGAGGGTTCGCAGCCAGTGGAGTTGAGGCCTCATCACGGAGCGGAACCGGGTGCGGACACAACGAAAACCTGACAGCGGAAGGATTCGTGCACCCGTCCATCAATCGGGACACAAGGGCACGCTGCAAGCGCTCTACGAGGGGTGGCCGACGCAGTGCGAGCCGACTGTCGACCCCACCCGAAGTGTTGAACGTCACAAACTGAACGGTCTTCGGATGCGCTGGAATTCAGCCGGTCGACCCGTTCGAATTTCCTTGTGCAATTTCCGCGCTTAACGATGTTGCACGCTGCGTGAAGGGCGGGCGCATTTCCGTTGTCACGCCGCCATCAGTCCGCGCAGAAATGCCAGATCGACCTCTTCCAGCGACGTCACCACGGTGCGCCGGGCGGCCGGGGTGATCGGTGCCACCGACGGCACGGCCACCACATGACAGCCGGCGGCCTCGGCCGCGGCCACGCCGGTCGCGGTGTCCTCGACGACCGCGCAGCGGGCGGGGTCGGCGCCGAGTCCGGCGGCGGCGAACAGGTACGGGTCCGGGTGCGGCTTGGTGCGCGGTACCTCGTCACCGGCGACGGTCAACGCGAAGTGCTGGGGGCCGAGCGAGGTGAGCACGCGGTCGATGATGCGCCGGTGCGAGGCGGAGACCAGGGCCGTCGGAACCTCGTACTCGGCCAGTTCGGCCAGCAGCCGGGCGGCTCCCGGCATCAGCGGCAGGGCGCGGTCGATGCGGTCCTCGAAGCCCTGGTTGAGCAGCACGGTGAGCTCGGCGAGCGTGATGTCGGCGCCGGTCGCCTCGATCAGGAACCCCGCACTGCGGCTCATGGGGCCGCCGACCACGACATGGCGCCAGGTGTCGTCGAGGGCGTGGCCGAGGCCGGCGAAGATCTCGACCTCGACGTCCCACCAGAAGCCCTCCGTGTCGACCAGGGTTCCGTCCATGTCGAGGAGTACTGCCTGCAGGGCCGAGCCATCGGCCGTACGCGTTACTGACGCGGGGACCGTGCTGGTCATCCACGTACCTCCTTGAAGGGACGATCAGGCCGGTTCCCACGGAGGGAACCGGCCTGCGGTGGACCGTCCAGTGTACGACGTGCGGCGGTGAAACGCCTGGTTTAACGGGTGTGCCTCGGGGCACACGGGTCACACCCCTCGGAACCCGCCGGGGGTCGCCTCATCGTGCGTTGAAGTACTTCGCCTCCGGGTGGTGGATGACGATCGCGTCCGTGGACTGCTCGGGGTGCAGCTGGAACTCCTCGGACAGGTGGACGCCGATGCGCTCCGGCTGGAGCAGGTCGGCGATCTTCGACCGGTCCTCCAGGTTCGGGCAGGCGCCGTAGCCCAGCGAGAAGCGGGCGCCGCGGTACTTGAGCGCGAACATGTCCTCGATGTCGGCGGGGTCCTCGCCGGCGAAGCCCAGCTCGGAACGCACGCGCGCGTGCCAGTACTCGGCGAGCGCCTCGGCCAGTTGCACGGACAGGCCGTGCAGTTCGAGGTAGTCGCGGTAGGAGTTCGACTCGAACAGCCGGGCCGTCTCCTCGCCGATCCGCGAGCCCACGGTGACCACTTGGAGGCCGACGACGTCCGTCTCGCCCGACTCCTGCGGGCGGAAGAAGTCCGCGAGGCACAGCCGGCGGCCGCGGCGCTGGCGCGGGAAGGTGAAGCGGGTGCTCTCGTTGCCGTGCTCGTCCAGCAGGATCAGGTCGTCGTCCTTGGAGACGCACGGGAAGTAGCCGTAGACCACGGCCGCTTCGAGGAGGTTCTCCGTCTGGAGCTTGTCGAGCAGACCGCGCAGGCGCGGGCGGCCCTCGGTCTCGACGAGTTCCTGGTACGACGGGCCGTCTCCGGTGCGGGCCTCCTTCAGGCCCCACTGGCCCTTGAAGAGGGCGCCCTCGTCGAGCCAGGACGCGTACTCCTTGAGCTGGATGCCCTTGACGACACGGGTGCCCCAGAACGGCGGCTCGGGGACCGGGTTGTCGGTGGCGACGTCGGAGCGGACGTGGCCTTCCTCGGGGCGCTCCTCCAGTACGGCCGTGGCGGTGGCGCTCCTGACGCGGCGCTGCTTGAGCTCGGGGAGCTTCGCGCCGGGCACGCCGCGCTTGACGCCGATGAGGGCGTCCATCAGGCGCAGGCCCTCGAACGCGTCCCGGGCGTAGCGGACTTCGCCCTCGTAGATCTCGTGCAGGTCCTGCTCGACGTACGCGCGGGTGAGGGCGGCGCCGCCGAGAATGACCGGGTAGTTCGCCGCCAGGCCGCGCTGGTTGAGCTCCTCCAGGTTCTCCTTCATGATCACCGTGGACTTCACCAGCAGGCCGGACATGCCGATGACGTCGGCCCTGTGTTCCTCGGCCGCCTCCAGGATCGCGGAGACGGGCTGCTTGATGCCGAGGTTGACGACGTTGTAGCCGTTGTTGGACAGGATGATGTCGACGAGGTTCTTGCCGATGTCGTGCACGTCGCCGCGGACGGTGGCCAGCACGATGGTGCCCTTGCCGGCCTCGTCGCCCTCGACCTTCTCCATGTGCGGTTCGAGGTAGGCGACCGCGGTCTTCATGACCTCGGCGGACTGGAGCACGAACGGCAGCTGCATCTGGCCGGAGCCGAAGAGCTCGCCGACGACCTTCATGCCGTCCAGGAGGGTCTCGTTGACGATGTCGAGGGCGGGGCGGTCCTGGAGGGCCGCGTCGAGGTCGGCCTCCAGGCCGTTGCGCTCGCCGTCGATGATGCGGCGCTTGAGACGCTCCTCCAGCGGAAGGGCAGCCAGTTCCTCGGCCTTGCCGGCCTTCAGGGACTTGGCGGTGGCGCCCTCGAAGAGCTGCATGAGCTTCTGGAGGGGGTCGTAGCCCTCGGTGCGGCGGTCGTAGATGAGGTCGAGGGCCGTTTGGACCTCTTCCTCGCTGAAACGGGCGATCGGCAGGATCTTCGAGGCGTGCACGATCGCCGAGTCCAGACCCGCCTTGACGCACTCGTCGAGGAAGACGGAGTTGAGCAGGATGCGGGCGGCCGGGTTGAGGCCGAAGGAGATGTTGGACAGGCCCAGCGTGGTCTGCACGTCGGGGTGGCGGCGCTTGAGTTCGCGGATCGCCTCGATGGTGGCGATGCCGTCCCCCCGGGACTCCTCCTGACCGGTGCAGATGGTGAAGGTCAGGCAGTCGATGAGGATGTCCGACTCGTTGATGCCCCAGTTCGTCGTCAGGTCCTCGATCAGCCGCTCGGCGATCTCGACCTTCTTCTCGGGGGTGCGGGCCTGACCCTCCTCGTCGATGGTCAGCGCGATCAGTGCGGCGCCGTGCTCCTGGGCGAGCTTGGTGACCTTCGCGAAGCGGGACTCCGGGCCGGCGCCGTCCTCGTAGTTGACCGAGTTGATGACCGCGCGCCCGCCGAGCTTCTCCAGGCCCGCCCGGATGACGTCGACCTCGGTGGAGTCGAGGACGATCGGCAGCGTGGAAGCGGTGGCGAAGCGGCCGGCCAGCTCCTCCATGTCGGCGACGCCGTCGCGGCCGACGTAGTCCACGCACAGGTCGAGCATGTGCGCGCCCTCGCGGATCTGCTCGCGGGCCATCTCGACGCAGTCGTCCCAGCGGCCCTCCAGCATGGCCTCGCGGAACTTCTTGGAGCCGTTGGCGTTGGTGCGCTCGCCGATGGCGAGGTAGGAGGTGTCCTGGCGGAACGGGACGGTCTGGTAGAGGGAGGCGGCGCCGGGCTCGGGGCGCGGGTCGCGCTCGGTCGGGGCGACGCCGCGGACGCGCTCGACCAGCTGGCGCAGGTGCTCGGGGGTGGTGCCGCAGCAGCCGCCGACCAGGGAGAGGCCGTAGTCGCGGACGAAGGTCTCGTGGGCGTCGGCCAGCTCCGGCGGGGTGAGCGGGTAGGTGGCGCCGTCCTTGCCGAGGACCGGCAGGCCCGCGTTCGGCATGCACGACAGGGGGATGCGCGAGTGCCGGGAGAGATAGCGCAGGTGCTCGCTCATCTCGGCGGGGCCGGTGGCGCAGTTCATGCCGATCATGTCGATGCCGAGCGGCTCCAGCGCGGTGAGCGCGGCACCGATCTCGGAGCCCAGCAGCATCGTGCCGGTCGTCTCGACGGTGACGGAGACGATGATCGGGAGGTCCAGGCCGGAGATCTCGCGGGCGCGCTGGGCGCCGATCACGGCGGCCTTGGTCTGGAGGAGGTCCTGGGTGGTCTCCACGATCAGCGCGTCAGCGCCGCCCGCGATCAGGCCCTCGGCGTTCTGCTGGAAGGCGTCGCGGATCGTGGTGTAGCCGATGTGGCCGAGCGTGGGCAGCTTGGTGCCGGGGCCGATGGAGCCCAGCACCCACCGCTGGCGGCCGTCGCGGGCACCGAAGGAGTCGGCCGTCTCGCGGGCGATGCGGGCACCCGCCTCCGACAGTTCGAAGACGCGCTCGGGGATGTCGTACTCGGCCATCGCCGCGTAGTTCGCGCCGAACGTGTTGGTCTCGACGCAGTCCACGCCCGCGTCGAAGTACGCCTCGTGGACGGAGCGGACGATGTCGGGCCGGGTCAGGTTGAGGATCTCGTTGCAGCCCTCGAGCTGCTCGAAGTCCTCGAGGGTGGGCTCCTGGGCCTGCAACATGGTGCCCATCGCTCCGTCGGCGACCACCACACGGGTGGCGAGTGCCTCGCGGAGGGCGGACACACGGGTCCGGCTGTCGGCGGAAGGGGTCGGTGGCAACGAGGCCATGTAAGGGCTCCCTGGAGTGCGACGGCTGTCGGCTTTGCGTCCTTCCGTGAAACCTTCCCCACGGGGGCGCACGCCGCCAGGGTAGCCGGGACCGCCACCGGATGGTCAGGGCGTCCACGGGACGGGACGGGGATGGCGGGCAGGTCGACTGCGGGGTACGGGTGACACAACAGAAGCGGACGGATACCGACGGACCATTAGCGGGAGGTCGGCATCGACTAGTAGTGTTCGACATTGCCGAACGGCGGCAGCGGCGTCGCGGAGTCGACGGTCGAAGGGGACGGAGGCAGTACGGCGATGGCACGGAACATCCAGTCGCTCGAACGGGCGGCCGCGATGCTGCGGCTCCTCGCGGGCGGCGAGCGACGCCTCGGCCTGTCGGACATCGCCTCGTCCCTGGGCCTCGCCAAAGGCACCGCGCACGGCATTCTGCGCACCCTCCAGCAGGAGGGCTTCGTCGAGCAGGACGACGTCTCGGGGCGCTATCAGCTGGGCGCCGAGCTGCTGCGTCTGGGCACGACCTATCTGGACGTGCACGAGCTGCGGGCGCGCGCCCTGGTTTGGACGGACGACCTGGCCCGTTCCAGCGGGGAGAGCGTCTATCTGGGCGTCCTGCACCAGCAGGGCGTGCTGATCGTCCACCACGTCTTCCGGCCCGACGACAGCCGCCAAGTGCTGGAAATAGGGGCCATGCAGCCGCTGCACTCCACGGCCCTGGGCAAGGTCCTGTCGGCGTACGACCCGGTCGCCCACAGCGAGGCGATCGAGGCCGACCGCAAGGCCTTCACGGACCGGACCGTGTGCGAGCTGGACGGCTTCGAGCACATCCTCGACATGACACGCGCGCGTGGCTATGCGGCCGACGTCGAGGAGACCTGGGAAGGCGTCGCCTCCCTCGCCGCTCCCATCCACGACCGGCGTCGCATGCCGGTCGGCGCGGTCGGCATCACCGGCGCCGTGGAGCGGCTGTGCCGGGACGGCGAGCTGCGTCCCGAGCTCATCGCGGCGGTGCGGGACTGCGCCCGCGCGGTGTCGCGGGATCTGGGCGCCGGGCGCTTCTGAGGGCACGCACACCGGAACAGTGACATTCCGGGACGTCATACGGCGTTCCGGACTTCGCTGTGTCCTGACATAGCTGCATAAAGCGCCTCGGCGACACCCACCGTGTTGCCTACGCGGCAGTACGCAGCGAACCGCTCGTGTCGATAAATCAACACAACCCATAACGATCGAGCATTCGATAACAGAGCTCTTGACGGGCGCCTTACACCGGGGCAAGACTCCCGTCCATCGGTCGGCATTGTCGAACACCTACCGGCAATACGCGCTAGAGTGTGACAACGCCAAGGGCCGCCACCGCCCTCACCCCCGAGGGCACGCGAACCACCGGAGGGACCCGGGGTTCTGCTTCCCCTGGACGAAGGACAAAGGAGTCGCGGGTGTCCAGCTCCGACATCTTCATCGGCGAGACCATCGGTACCGCCATACTCATCCTGCTCGGCGGCGGCGTTTGCGCGGCCGTCACACTGAAGGCCTCCAAGGCTCGCAACGCCGGCTGGCTCGCCATCACCTTCGGGTGGGGCTTCGCAGTGCTCACGGCGGTCTACACCTCGGCGCCACTGTCGGGCGCCCACCTGAACCCGGCCGTCACGGTCGCGCTGGCGATCAAGGACAACGACTGGAGCAACGTTCCGACGTACATCGCCGGACAGCTCCTCGGCGCCATGATCGGTGCGGCCCTGGTCTGGGTGGCCTACTACGGCCAGTTCCACGCCCACCTCACCGACAAGGAGATCGTCGGCGGTCCGGGTGCTCAGGCCACGGCGGCCAAGGCCGTCGAGGCCCAGGAGAAGGGCGCCGGCCCGGTCCTGGGCGTCTTCTCCACCGGGCCCGAGATCCGCAACGTGGTGCAGAACCTGCTCACGGAGATCATCGGCACCGTGGTGCTGGTGCTCGCCATCCTCACGCAGGGCCTGAACAACAACGGCGACGGCCTCGGCCCGATCGGCGCACTGATCGTCGCGCTCGTCGTCGTCTCGATCGGTCTGTCCCTCGGCGGCCCGACCGGATACGCGATCAACCCGGCCCGTGACCTCGGTCCGCGTATCGTGCACGCCCTTCTGCCCCTGCCCAACAAGGGCGGCTCCGACTGGGGCTACGCCTGGATCCCGGTGGTCGGTCCGCTGATCGGCGCGGCGATCGCTGCAGGCATCTACAACGTGGCATTCGCTTAGAAGAACCGAGCTTCACCTGTTCGAGTGAGAAGCACCGAAACTCTCAGCGCACGTCGTACGTAAAGCCCCATAACCACGGAACTTCCAGGAGCACACAGTGACCGACGCCCACACCGCCGGCCCCTTCATCGCGGCCATCGACCAGGGCACGACTTCCTCCCGCTGCATCGTCTTCGACCGCGACGGACGTATCGTCTCCGTCGACCAGAAGGAGCACGAGCAGATCTTCCCGAAGCCGGGCTGGGTCGAGCACAACGCCACGGAGATCTGGACCAACGTCCAGGAGGTCGTCGCCGGAGCCATCGAGAAGGCCGGCATCACCCGCGACGACATCAAGGCCATCGGCATCACCAACCAGCGCGAGACCACCGTGCTGTGGGACAAGAACACCGGTGAGCCCGTCTACAACGCCATCGTCTGGCAGGACACCCGCACCGACGCCCTCTGCCGCGAGCTCGGGCGCAATGTCGGCCAGGACCGCTTCCGCCGTGAGACCGGTCTTCCCCTCGCCTCCTACTTCGCCGGTCCCAAGGCCCGCTGGCTGCTGGACAACGTCGAGGGCCTCAAGGAGCGCGCCGAGGCCGGCGACATCCTCTTCGGCACCATGGACACCTGGGTCATCTGGAACCTGACCGGTGGTGTCGACGGCGGCAAGCACGTCACTGACGTCACGAACGCGTCCCGCACCATGCTGATGAACCTGCACACCATGGAGTGGGACGACAAGATCGCCGAGTCGATCGGCGTGCCGCTGCAGATCCTGCCCGAGATCCGCTCCTCCGCCGAGGTGTACGGCGAGATCACCGGCGGCAAGCTGGGCGACCTGCTCGGCGGCATCCCGGTCGCCTCCGCGCTCGGTGACCAGCAGGCGGCCCTGTTCGGCCAGACCTGCTTCGCCGAGGGCGAGACCAAGTCGACGTACGGCACCGGCACCTTCATGGTGATGAACACCGGCGACAAGATCATCAACTCGTACGCCGGTCTGCTCACCACCGTCGGCTACAAGATCGGCGACCAGGACACGGTCTACGCCCTGGAAGGCTCGATCGCCGTCACCGGTTCGCTGGTGCAGTGGATGCGCGACCAGATGGGCCTGATCTCCACGGCCGCCGAGATCGAGACGCTCGCGCTCTCGGTCGAGGACAACGGCGGCGCCTACTTCGTGCCGGCCTTCTCCGGCCTGTTCGCCCCGCACTGGCGTTCCGACGCCCGCGGTGTGATCGCCGGTCTGACCCGGTACGTCACCAAGGCGCACCTCGCGCGTGCCGTCCTGGAGGCCACCGCCTGGCAGACGCGGGAGATCGCCGACGCCATGGTCAAGGACTCCGGCGTCGAGCTGGTGACCCTCAAGGTCGACGGCGGCATGACCGCCAACAACCTGCTGATGCAGACGCTCTCGGACGTCCTGGACGCACCCGTGGTGCGCCCGATGGTCGCCGAGACCACCTGCCTCGGCGCCGCCTACGCCGCCGGTCTCGCCGTCGGCTTCTGGAACAGCACCGACGACCTGCGTGCCAACTGGCGCCGGGCCGCCGAGTGGACCCCCCGCATGGACGCGGAGACCCGCGACCGTGAGTACAAGAGCTGGCTCAAGGCCGTCGACCGGACCATGGGCTGGCTCGAGGACGAGGAGAGCTGACGAGAGCGCTGAAGCTCACACGCCGGCTCTGATGAGGAGTAAGAACCCGAAATGACCAGTCAGTCCACCCTGCAGTCCGTGCCTGCCCTGGGGACGCGCCCGGCCTCCGGCTCCAACCCGAGCCGCGCCGAGACCCGGGAGCAGCTCTCCAAGGCGTCGTACGACCTTCTCGTGATCGGCGGCGGCATCCTGGGCATCTCCACCGCCTGGCACGCCGCGCAGTCCGGCCTCAGGGTGGCTCTGGTCGACGCCGGCGACTTCGCCGGCGCCACCTCGTCCGCCTCCTCCAAGCTGCTCCACGGCGGTCTGCGCTATCTGCAGACCGGCGCGGTGAAGCTGGTGGCGGAGAACCACTTCGAGCGCCGTGCGGTGTCTCGCCAGGTGGCCCCCCACCTGGCGAACCCGCTCACGTTCTACCTCCCCGTGTACAAGGGCGGGCCGCACGGCGCTGCGAAGCTCGGAGCGGGTGTCTTCGCCTACTCCGCACTGTCCGCGTTCGGTGACGGCGTCGGCCACCTCCTGTCCCCCGCGAAGGCGGCGCAGGACGTGCCCGAGCTGCGCACCGAGAACCTCAAGGCCGTGGCCGTGTACGGCGACGACCAGATGAACGACGCGCGCATGGCGCTGATGACGGTCCGCGCGGCCGTCGAGGCGGGCGCGGTCGTGCTCAACCACGCCGAGGTCACCGGCCTGCGCTTCACCAAGGGCCGGGTGACCGGCGCGGACCTCAGGGACCGCCTGTCCGGTGACGAGTTCGGCGTGAACGCCCGGCTCGTGCTGAACGCGACCGGTCCCTGGGTCGACCACCTGCGCAAGATGGAGGACCCGAACGCCGCGCCGTCGATCCGCCTGTCGAAGGGCGCGCACCTGGTCCTGAAGCGCACCTCCCCCTGGAAGGCCGCGCTCGCGACCCCGATCGACAAGTACCGCATCACCTTCGCCCTGCCCTGGGAGGACATGCTCCTGCTGGGCACCACGGACGAGGAGTTCGAGGGCGACCCGGCGGACGTCGCGGTCAACGACAAGGACATAGCCCAGATCCTGGACGAGGCCGCGTTCTCGATCCGGGACCAGCAGCTCAGCCGTGACCTCATCACCTACGCCTTCGCCGGTCTGCGTGTGCTGCCGGGCGGCCCCGGTGACACGGCCAAGGCCAAGCGCGAGACGGTCGTGACCGAGGGCAAGGGCGGCATGCTGTCCGTCGCGGGCGGCAAGTGGACCACCTTCCGGCACATCGGCCGTACGGTCATGCAGAAGCTGGAGTCGCTGCCGGGCGCCCCGCTGGGCGACGACTTCGAGCCGATCTCCTCGCTGCCGAAGAAGCTGCCGCTGCCGGGCATCGCCAACCCGCGCGCGGTCGCCCACCGGCTGCTGACCGACCGTCCGGCGCCGGGTCCGCGCATGGCGGCGGACACCGCGAAGCACCTGGCGACCCACTACGGCTCCCTGGCCTTCGACATCGCCCGCATCGCCAACGAGAACCCGGAGCTGGGCGAGCGCGTCCACCCGGACGCCCCGGAGATCTGGGCCCAGGTCGTCTACGCCCGGGACAACGAGTGGGCCGAGACGCAGGACGACGTGCTGCGCCGCCGTACGACGCTGACGATCCGGGGTCTGGCCACGGACGACATCCGCGCCAAGGTGCAGGACCTGCTCGACAAGAAGTGACCTCGAACGGCGCCGGGGGAGAAATCCGCCGGATGAGGCTCCCCCGGCGCCGGGTCCGGCCACTCCCCTGACCGGGCCGGACCACCCGAGGGCGGCCCCTTCCGCACCGGGGCCGGCCACCACGAAAGGGGCGGCTCCCCGCCGATTGGAGCCGCCCCTTTCGCGTGCGCGCTTGCTCCCCGCGCTGCGGGCGGCCTCCGGCCGGGGACGCCGACACTCAGGCGGCCTGGGCGGGAGTGCCCCTGCAGCGGAGGTATCGGACGGTGCCCTGCGAGGGCCGCCCCCGTGCCCCGCACCAAGTGGCCTAGCAGCTGCTGGAGTTGGAGCCGACGCAGCGATGAGCGGGTGTACGGCGGGGTCTCCAGGCGCACACCCCCTCAAGCACGCGATCATGCCCCGAGGAGCCGGCGTCACCCCTGCCGCGCGCTCGCCGACCGCAGCACCGTCGTGGTGGGGCACTCGACGGTGTACGACGCCGCCGGACTGCCGGCGCTGCTCGCCGAGCGGGACGGTGAACTCGTAGGCCTGCTCACGTACTCGCTCGCCGAGGATGCCGAGGACGGCCTGGAGGTCGTCACCATCGACGCCGCGGAGACGGCCCACCGGATGTGGCTCGTCACCACGAACGACAACCTGGACGCCATGCGCTTCCCACCAGCGCCGCGGGATGCAGATCGTCGGCGTCCGGGCGGGCGCGGTGGACGAGGCCCGAGCCCTCAAGCCGTCGATCCCCGTGACGGGTGCGGACGGCATCCCGCTGCACGACGAGCCGACCCTCGACCTGCGCCTGTGATCAGGCCTGCCTGGGCAGCAGCGTCTCGCCCAGTCGCCGCCAGTGCGGCATCGCGGAGCCGCCCGGCTGTGTGCCGATGACCTGGACGGCGACATGGTCGGCGCCCGCCGCGACATGGGCGCGGAGCTTGTCCGTCACCGTGTCCACATCGCCCCAGAACACGAGGTCGTCCACGAGCCGGTCACTGCCGCCGTGCGCGATCTCGTCGTCGGTGTAGCCGAGGCGGCGGAACTTGGCGATGTTGTAGGGGGTGTTGAGGTACGGGTGCAGGTGCGCGCGTGCCGTCGCACGGGCCCGGTCGGGGTCCGGTTCGAAGAGCACCGCGTGCTCGACGCCGAGGAACGCGTCAGGGCCGAGGATGTCCCTGGCCTGGGCGGTGTGGGCCGTGTTGACGTGGTAGGTGTGGGCGCCGGCGGAGCGGTCCCGGGCGAGGGCCAGCATCTTGGGGCCGTACGCGGCCAGGATGCGGCGTGCCGGGGTCTGCGGCGCGGGGATGGCGGACTCCTTGGCGAGGGCGTCCAGTTCGTCGAGGTATCCGGCCATGGCGGCCAGGGGTTTGACGCCCTGTCGCTTGCCGCCGAATCCCAGGCCCAGGACATGCCGTCCGGGGTAGGCGTCGGCCAGCAGGACGCTCGCGGCGTGGGTCGCTCCCGCCTCACGCGACCAGATCTGCGCGATGCCGTTGACCACGTGCAGGCGCTCGGTGCAGGAGAGCAGATGGCCGGCCTGCGTGAGCGCCTCACGCCCGCCCACCTCGGGGAACCACACCGCCCGCCATCCCCGCTGCTCCAGTTCCTGGACGGAGTCACGCACCTGCGCGGCCGGCTGGTGCTCGAAGTCGAAGGTGTAGATGCCGAAGGTCCCCAGGTTCATCATGCATCGAAATATCGCAGATTCTCGATATGAAATGCAACAGAGCCACCCCGCGGTTCTCGATGTTTTCTCACTGCTAGAGAGTCCGGCCGAGCCGGGCGACCAGCTCGGCGATGCGCTCCTCGTCCCGCTTGTAGTGGGTCCACTTGCCCACCCGCGTCGCCCGCACCAGACCCGCCCGCTGCAGTTCGGCCATGTACGCCGACACCGTCGACTGGGCCAGCCCGGCCTTGGCCTGGATGTGGCTCACACAGACCCCGACCTCGGCCGGGTCCGCGATCGCCTCGTACTGCGAGAAGTGCCGCTCGGGCTCGCGCAGCCACACCAGCAGCTGCAGGCGCACCGGGTTGGCCAGCGCCTTCAGGGCGCCGACCAGATCCGTATCCGGTGAGGTCGCAGCGTCGGTCATGGGTTCGGAGTATAGGTCGGTGAGCTCCATGGGGCCGGGCCCCCTCGACGAAGAGGCGGTGATCGCCGATCGGGGAGCACTCCGGCGAACAGGCCCCATAATGTGGCCTGATACATCCGATCTCTGAACGACAGGGAGGCCGGTCATGGCCGTCACCGACGAGGCGATCGAGAAGATCAAGGACATGATCGTCTCCGGTGCGCTACGGCCCGGCGACCGGCTCCCGAAGGAGAGCGAGCTGGCCGCCGAGCTCGGACTGTCCCGCAACTCCCTGCGGGAGGCCGTGCGGGCCCTGGCACTGATCCGGATCCTGGACGTACGGCAGGGCGACGGCACCTACGTCACGAGCCTCGACCCGCAGCTGCTGCTGGAGGCGCTGAGCTTCGTCGTCGACTTCCACCGCGACGACACGGTGCTGGAGTTCCTCGCCGTGCGCCGCATCCTGGAGCCGGCCGCCACGGCGATGGCCGCGGCACGCATCAGCGAGCAGCAACTGGACGCGCTGGCGAACCAGTTGGACAAGCTCGGCAACGATCCGTCGGTGGAGGAACTCGTCGCCAGCGACCTGGAGTTCCACCGGGGCATCGTGCAGAGCTCCGGGAACTCCGTGCTGTGCTCGCTCCTCGACGGGCTCTCGGGGCCGACGACGCGGGCACGTATCTGGCGGGGGCTGACCCAGGAGGACGCGGTCAGCCGGACCCTGCACGAGCACCGGGCGATCCTGGACGCCCTGCGGGACCGGGACGCGGAGGCGGCGCGGTCGTGGGCGACGGTGCACATCGCGAGCGTGGAGCAGTGGCTGCGGTCGACGTTGTGACCCACCGTCCATGTGCGGTGACTTACGGTTCGCTGTCGGCGAGTCTGTGCTGCAGCTCGATGTGGCGGAACTGGTAGACGGCACCGGTGCGGCGCAGGACCCCGCGGTCGTGGGCGTCGGCGAGGAAGGCCATGAGGTCGAGCGGCAGCTTGGCGCGCAGGACCAGGTAGCAGCGGGCGACGGCGTACTCGCTCCAGGCGGCCTGCCGGATACCCGTCGCCAGCCCGGTCAGCAGGGCCGGGATCAGTCCCACGACGTAGAGCCAGAGGTAGTCGCCGGCGGCGTCCCCGCCCCAGGCACGCGTCGAGCCCCAGAGCTTGGCGAGTGAGCCCTGTACGCCGATCATCGCGGCGCCGAGCACCACCGCGGTGAGGACGCAGCTACCGAGGACCCGCCGGTCGTTGCTCAGGAGCGCCCGGCCGTCCACCGAGGTGCCGAGGTCGACGGGGACCATCCGCAGGCCGTGCACGAGCAGGCAGGCCACCGCGAACACCGCGGCCACCTGCTCGGCGGCCCAGAGCGCTTCGAACGGGTCGGGCGGCGCGATGTACTCCTGGCGCGCGCCGCCCGAGAGCACGTCCGCGAGCAGTCCCTCGGCGAGGATGCCACTGCCCAGCAGGATTCCGCCCGACAGCCCCATCAGGACTCCCCGATGACTCCAGCGCCAGCGGAGCCGGGCGACCGGCCGGGCGGGGTCGCGGCCCATGCCGTCCGCGCGGATGGCGCCGGCGACCACACCGTAGAAGAGGGCGCAGACGGTTCCGCAGGCGTTGTGGAAGGCCGGCACATACAGGGCCGCGGCGGTGACTCCCGTCAGGACGGCCCGTCCGTCCCAGTCGGCCGGCCGCAGGAAGCTCGGCCGGCAGCCGAAGGCGAATCCGGAGACGATGACACCGACCAGGGCCAGCACACCCGCGTCGGCCAGCCGGTTGAGCACCAGTTCGGCGGTCGGCTGCGGAGCGGCGGCAGCCACGCACAGCACGGTGGTGGCCACGCCGGCCGCGAGACCGCCCACCAGTCCGCCGCACAGTCCCGCCGCGGCCACCCCGAGTCCGCCGCGCTCCTCCCAGTTCGGGTCCGACAGGGGGTTCGGAGCGAAGTGGTCGCGCAGTTCCATGGTCACGCCCTCGGCCAGCCAGCCGAGAACGCCCAGCAGCACCCCGGCCAGCACCCGCGGCAACGCGGGCGGAACGGCGTGGTGCACCTTCCACCACGCCACCTCCGCCGCCCCGTCGAGCCCTCTCTCCATGTGCCGCGCCAGAAACCGCAGCGCGCGCCGCGCCTGTCCCGTCGGCCACCGGCAGGGCCGACGCGGGTGGGGCCGGTACGCGGCCTCCACGAACGCGTCCAGCAGATGGTGCTCGACCGCGGTCCGCGTGGGGCACCGCACGAGTTCCCCGGGATCAGGAAGCTCCCCCTCCCCCGGCCGCGGGTTGTACACGGACCGGGCGAGCGACACCATCAGCGGGCTGCTGAGCGCCCGCGCCACCGGTGCGTCCGTGCCCAGCACCGCGACGACCGAAGTCCAGCGCTCCGCCGCGGGCGTACCGGCCCCGCCCGCGTCCCGCAGCAGATAGTCGGCCACGTCGTCGGCGCCCAGCGGCTCCAGCCGGATGCCCGCCATCCCGGACAGCCGGGCCGGCACTCCGGTCCGCGGACGCAGCGCCGCCCGGTACTCCGCGGGCCGGCTCGACAGCACCAGTCCGCAGCCGTACGGCAGCGCCTCACCGATCCGGTGCAGGGCCAACCCGGCCGTGTCGGCGGGCAGTTCGTCGAAGCCGTCGAGCACGGGCAGCACCAGCCGCCGGTCCAGCAGCATCCCGGCGAGCGTCGCCTCCCCGTACTCGCCGGGCGCAGCGGCCCCCAGCTCGGTGTAGTCCTGCACCAGCTTGCGTTCCATCCAGTCCCGCAGGTCCACGGCCGCCGGGTCCCAGGAGGCCAGCGGAAACAGCACCGGCACCGGATCGCCCGCCGCGCGCCCCTCGATCAGCGCCAGTACCAGGCGGACGAGCAGCAGTGTCTTGCCCGAACCGGGGTCTCCCAGCACCAGCAGCCGCCGCCCGGGCACCCGCTCGGCGAAGACGGCGCCGATCTCCCCGTCCCGCCCGCCCAGCCCCTCCGTCACCTCGGCCAGGTCGGGATCGGCGCCCCGCCACCCGACCGGCAACGGATACGGATCCGCCAGCCGCCGCACCTGTGCCTCCGCCTCCCACTGCCGCCGTACGGCGACGGCGAGCCGGTCGGCGACGACGCCGGGGTCCGTCGGCGCGGACGCCGCCTCGACGCGGTCCGCCCGATACGCGCTCCAGGCCAGATACGCACCCGCGAGGGTCGGCGGCAGCGCGGCCACGACGGCCGCCGGGTCCTCGACCCGCGGCGCGACCAGCAGCGCCCCTGCGATCCCCACGCCGAGGAGCATCAGATACACGATCCCGACCCGACGCACACGCGACCTGGGGGCAACTCCGTTCACCCGACGAAGAGTTCCGCACCGGCACGGCGTCCGGCGGCCGATCCGCGGACCTCCACACGAGTGGGTGATGGCGCCCGACCTGCACCGACACATCGGCTTTCGTCGGACATCGGATCTCTACCGGGGTGTTCCGGGGTGGCGAACGGGGCAGTGATCCGTTCACTCCCCCGTGCGAGGGGGCTGCGGGCGCCCCCGCCGCACGCCGTAAGGTTGGGTGGTCAGGCGAGGGCACGTCGGAAGGAGGCACTGGGTGATCGAGCTCGAGGGGGTTCCCGAGCTGATCGACCCGGTCATGGTGGCCGCGTTCGAGGGCTGGAACGATGCCGGCGACGCCGCCTCCACCGCGGTCGCGCATCTGGACAGGGAGTGGAAGGGCGAGGTGTTCGCGGCGCTGGACGCCGAGGACTACTACGACTTCCAGGTGAACCGCCCCACGGTGTGGATGGACGACGGAGTGCGCAAGATCACGTGGCCGACGACAAGGTTGTCCGTCGTCCGCGTCGGCGGCGAGAAGCCGCGCGATCTCGTACTCGTCCGAGGCATCGAACCGTCCATGCGGTGGCGCTCGTTCTGCAACGAGCTGCTCGGCTTCGCGCACGAACTGGGCGTGGAGCTGGTGGTCATCCTGGGTGCCCTGCTCGGCGACACCCCGCACACGCGTCCGGTCCCCATCAGCGGGACCACGTCCGACACGGACCTGGCCCGCCGGATGGATCTGGAGGAGACCAAGTACGAGGGCCCGACGGGCATCGTCGGCGTCCTGCAGGAGGCGTGCACGCACGCGGGCGTGCCGGCGGTGTCGCTGTGGGCCGCCGTACCGCACTACGTGTCGCAGCCGCCCAACCCGAAGGCGACGCTGGCCCTGCTCAACCGGCTGGAGGACCTGATCGACGTGCGCATCCCGCTGGGCGAGCTGCCCGAGGACGCGCGTGCCTGGCAGGTCGGCGTGGACCAGCTGGCCGCCGAGGACAGCGAGGTCGCGGAGTACGTGCAGACGCTGGAGGAGGCCCGGGACACCGCGGAGCTGCCGGAGGCGTCGGGTGAGGCGATCGCCCGCGAGTTCGAGCGGTATCTGCGCCGGCGCGACGGCGCCGGACCGTCGGCCGAGGACCGTACGCGTCCGCCGATGCCCCCGAAGCCGGGCGGCAAGGACGACGACGAGGACTCCTCGGAGGACTGAGGCTCTCGCAGCCGGGCGGAGGGCGGTGCGCTGTGCTGCGCACCGCCCTCCGCCGTCCCCGCGCAGGAGTGGTCACGCGGGCACGGAGATCACGTCGTACGGCGTCTGCGGCGTCGGCGTCGTGGTGAAGCGCGCGTTGGGCAGGTAGAGCCGGCCCCGGTATGCGGCGACCGTGGTCGGCACGTCGAAGAGCGGGTCGGTGATACGGCGCCGGAAGACGCCGCTGCGGCCGTCGGCGGCGAGCCGGAACACGTCGATCGCGTTCTGCCGGTTCTGGACGACGTACAGCGTCCGGCCGGTCAGCAGCAGGCCGTCGCCGTTGGTGAGCGGGGCGGCGTCGCCGAGATCGACGCGCTGGGTGACGCCGGTGCGCGGGTTGACGCGGTGCAGGCCGCCGACCCCGGACTGCACGACGAGGAGGGCCGAGCCGTCGGGGGTGCGGGTGATGCCGTTGGCGTTGACGACCTCGCCGGGGACCTGGCTCCAGTCGCCGCTCAGCGTGATCCGTACGACGTTCTCGGCGTCCGGCAGTTCGCCGTGCCGGCCGAGGGGCAGGGCGTACAGCGCGGGCTGGTAGGAGTCGGTGAACCAGGCCGTGCGCGGGGTCAGGAACACGTCGTTGGCGAAGGTCGGGGCCGCGGTGGTGAGGACGTACGAGGCGAGGATCCTGCCGGTGCGGGCGTCCACGACGCGGGCGCCCTGGCCGCCTCCGGCGACGAACAGGCGTCCTAGGTGGTCGAGTTTGAGGCCGACCGAGGGGGTGCCGGGCCCGGCGGAGATGACCGAGCCCTCGCCGGTGCGCAGGTCGGCGCGGTAGATCGAGCCGTCGCCGAGGGAGCCGAGGTAGGCGTGGGGTCCGCCGCCGATGGTGATGCCCTCCGGGCGGAAGCCGTTCGGGAGAGGGATCACGGCGGGCTGGGTCTGTTCGGCCCTCTCGGCCCGCTCGGCTCTGTCGGCTCTGTCGGTCCTTTCGGCCGCCGTGGCGGAGGCGCCGGCGGCTCCGGCGAGTACGGCACCCGCGGTGGCGGCGCCGGCCGTGAGGAGGCTGCGGCGGGTGAGGTGCGGTGCGAAGGAGCGGTGTTCGAGGGCCACGGTGCGTCCTTCCGCGGACAGGACCGGGCCGGCGGATCGGGCCGACGGCGGGTCCAACGGTCAGCTGACTCGTCCACCCCACCACACGCCGACCGCCCCCGCAGCCAGAGAGAGCCCCTCGACAGCACCTGGACAGCATCTGGCCCGATTGTGGCGTGACATCTCTTTCAGGCCGGATTGCACACGTTGCCCAATTCAACTTGTTTCCAAACCGAGTTGGCGAAATAAGTCTGGACGGACCGGTCCGGGCGTGCTTGGTTGTTCCACCGAAGGCGCGCCGCACCACCCGCACTTGGTACCCGCAGGACCGAAGGGAGCGGCAGACGATGAGCGAGCAGGCACAGCCGGCGCAGGGTCCGGGAGCGTCCGGGCCGGGGCCCGACGGAGCGGGATTCACCTATCGAGGAGCCGAGCAGGAACTGATCGTCGTCGCCCGTCCCGAGGCCCGGCTGCGGGCCCAGGCCGAGGGCGTCCGGTCGGTGGCGGGCGCCGATGTGTCGGCGCTCAACATGTTCCTCACGGACGAACAGCTCGCGCTGGAGCCGCTGTTCGGCAGCGAGGAGCGGCTCCAGCAGGCCACCGTCGCCCAGGACGTGCCCGACCTCGCGCTGTTCTACCGGGTGCGCGGCGGGGAGAGCCGCGCCGAGCAACTGCGCGCGCGCATCGCCGCGTTGCCGGGGATCGACACGGCGTATGTGAAGCCGGGCGCGGTGCCGGCCTCGCTCGGGCAGGTCGGTGAGGACGGGCGCCTGAAGGAGGGTGCGCCGGTCACGCCCGACTACAGCGGCCGGCAGGGCTATCTGCGGCCCGCGCCGGAGGGCGTCGACGCGTACTGGGCCTGGCAGCGGCCGGGCGGCTCCGGGCAGGGCGTGACGGTGATCGACGTGGAGGGCTCCTGGCAGCTGGGCCACGAGGACCTGGCCGCCAAGCTGGCCGGTGTCGTCGTCGGCACGCCGATGGCCGACCTCGCCTGGCGCAACCACGGCACCGCCGTGATCGGCGTGATCGGCGGCGACCACAACGAGTACGGCGTCACCGGCATCGTGCCGGAGACGGTGACCGCGGCCGCGTCCTTCCAGGGCATCGGCACGGCGGCCGCGATCCACGCGGCGGCCGACCGGCTGAGCCCCGGCGACATCGTGCTGATCGAACTGCACCGCCCGGGGCCCCGGTTCGAGTACGCCGAGCGCGACGACCAGCGCGGCTACATCCCGCTCGAGTGGTGGCCGGACGACCTCGCCGCCGTCCGCTACGCCACCTCCAAGGGCATCCTGGTCGTTGCCGCCGCGGGCAACGGCGCCGAGTCGCTCGACGACGCCGTCTACGAGCGCCGCCCCGACGAATTCCCCGAGTCGTGGCGCAACCCGTTCAATCCCTCCAACCCGCCCTCGGGCGCGGTCCTGGTCGGCGCGGGCGCCCCGCCGCCCGGCACGCACGGCCGCGACCACGGCCCGGACCGCTCACGGCTCGCGTTCTCCAACTACGGCGCCCGGGTGGACGCCCAGGGCTGGGGACGCGAGGTGACGACGACGGGCGGCTTCTGGGACCGGCCCGGCGACCTTCAGGGCGGGCCCGAGGAGATCGCCTGGTACACCGACACGTTCTCGGGGACGTCGTCCGCCTCCCCGGTCGTGGTCGGCGCCCTGGCCGCGCTGCAGGGCATGCTCAAGGCGGCGGGCCAGGAGCCGATGTCCCCGGAACGCGCCCGCACGGTGCTGCGGGCGACGGGCTCCCCGCAGCAGGACGCGCCGGGCCGGCCCGCCTCCCAGCGGATCGGCAACCGGCCCGACATCAAGGCGGCGGTCACGTATCTGGTGCCGCAGGCGGTCGGCTCGGGCAAAGCCGAGCGCTACTGGGACGAGCTGCTGCCGTATCCGCGTGAACTCCCGCCCCGGCTCCGGCTGTTCGTGGCCGGCGCGTGGCGCAACCTCAATCATCCGTCTCCCGAGATCCGCCAGGCGGTCCACACCGCCTTCGCGGGGGGACGGCCCGATGTCCGAGTGTGGTTCTCGGACGACGAGATCGTCGGCCTGGTGATCACCGGCTGACGCAGCCCATCCCATCAAGGCAAGCCCATCACATCAAGGGAAGGTGACACCCGCATGAGCACCACCCCGCAGATGAGTCACATGGGACAACAGCAGGGCCAGCAGTACCCCAGCACGTCGCCGTACCAGCAGCAGCCGTTCGGGCAGCAGCAGGGCTACGGCCAGCAGGGCCTCGGCCAGCAGCAGCCGTACGGCATGAGCGGCTCGCTGGAGCAGCTCCAGCAGCTCGGCCAGCAGCAGCCGTTCCAGCAGCTGCTGCAGCAGCTGGGCCAGCCTTTCGGTACCCAGCAGCAGGACCAGCAGGCGCAGCAGGCCGAGCAGCAGATGCAACAGCAGCTGCAGCAGGTCACGCTTGCGGCGGTTCAGCAGGTCGTCCAGCAGGTGCAGGCCCAGGCCCTCGCCTCCGGTGTGGCGAACGGCTTCGTCGACGTCGTCCACCCGCTCCAGGGGCAGCCGAACCAGATCTTCCTGCGCATCAACAACCAGTTCCGGGTGCTCAACAACCCGAACCCGCAGATCCACCAGCAGATCCAGCAGGCCTTCGCGTTCGGCCACCAGGTGATCGGCATCTGGGACACCCAGTCGCCGAGCGTCCTGCGCAGCGTACGGATCCAGCGGATCTGACCGGCACCTGAACCAGAGGGGCGCTTCCACCCGGCGGGGGAAGCGCCCCTCTCTCATGCTCCGGTCGCTACAGGGCGACACCCAACAGGGCGTCCACGGCCCGCGATACGACACCGGGGGCGCCCGTGTCCGTACCGCCCGTCTCCTCCTGCACGGCGACCCAGCGGTCGACCGCCGCGAGCGCGGCCGGGGCGTCCAGGTCGTTCGCGAGGGCGTCGCGGATCTCCTCGACCAGCGCCTCGGCCGACGGCCCGTCGGGCCGGGACACCGCGGCACGCCAGCGGCCGAGGCGGGCGACGGCGTCCTCGAGGACCTGGTCGGTCCACTCCCAGTCGGCCCGGTAGTGGTGGGCGAGGAGGGCCAGCCGGATGGCGGCCGGGTCGACGCCCTCGCGCCGCAGCTGCGACACGAAGACCAGGTTCCCCTTGGACTTGGACATCTTCTCGCCGTGCAGGGCGACCATGCCGGCGTGCACGTAGGCCTTGGCCATGGGGAACTCGCCGGTGAGCACCTGGGCGTGCGAGGCGCCCATCTCGTGGTGCGGGAAGGCGAGGTCGGAGCCGCCGCCCTGGACGTCGAAGGTCATGCCGAGGTGGTCGAGGGCGATGGCGACGCACTCGATGTGCCAGCCGGGCCGGCCGCGTCCGAGCGAGGCGCCGTCCCAGCTGGGCTCGCCGGGCCGGGCGGCCATCCAGAGCATCGGGTCGAGCGGGTTCTTCTTGCCGGGCCGGTCGGGGTCGCCGCCGCGCTCGGCGGACAGCAGCCGCATGGCGGCGGCGTCGAGGTTCGAGACCTTGCCGAAGTTCGGGTCGGACTCGACGGAGAAGTAGATGTCGCCTTCGAGTTCGTAGGCGGCGCCGGCGTCCCGCAGCCGCTCGACGAGCGGCACGATCCCGGGTATCGCCTCCACCGCGCCGATGTAGTGCTGCGGGGGCAGCATGCGCAGGGCGGTCATGTCCTCGCGGAAGAGCGCGGTCTCCTTCTCGGCGAGGGCGACCCAGTCGATGCTGTCCCGCTCGGCGCGTTCCAGGAGCGGATCGTCGACGTCGGTGACGTTCTGGACGTAGTGGACCTGCCGCTTGGTGTCGAGCCACACGCGCTGAACCAGGTCGAACGCGTTGTAGGTCGCCGCGTGACCCATGTGGGTCGCGTCGTACGGCGTGATGCCGCAGACGTAGATACGGGCGACGGGACCGGGGTCAAGAGAGACCAGACCGCCGGTCGCGGTGTCGTGGATCCTCAGGTCGCGGCCCTGACCAGGCAGGGCGGGGACCTCAGAAGCGGGCCAGGCATACATGTCATGAGCCTAACCGGACGGATGTTCCGGATACGAACCGGACCAGGCCGGATGGCCGGTAAGGCGCTCTTGTGCGATACCGGCCATTGTGCTGCCGGCCGGGACGGCTCCGCTAGACGGGCGGCCAGGGAATCGCCGGCCACTCGCCGCTCGGCTCCGGATGCTTCCCGGACCTCAGGAGCGCCTCGACACGCGCGCGCGTGGCCTCCACCTCGGCGGCTGTGATCAGATCGGCCAGGCGTACGGCCAGTTCGCCGCCCTGCTTCAGCCCTTCCTTCAGGGTGCCGAGCACCTCGACGGATTCGGGGGTGAGGGGCTCCCCCGCCCAGCCCCACAGCAGCGTCCGCAGCTTGTTCTCGACGTTGAAGGTGACGCCGTGGTCGATGCCGTACAGCCGGCCGCCCTCGGTGGGCAGCAGGTGCCCGCCCTTGCGGTCGGCGTTGTTGATCACGGCGTCCAGGACGGCGAGCCGCCGCAGCCGCTCGTCGTCGGCGTGCACCAGCAGCGCGGTCTTCCCCTCGCCGACCTCGGCGAAGCCGATCGCCTTCCAGCCGGGCTCGGGCTCCTCACCGTCCACGAGGGCGAGCAGCTCGGCCTCGGGCGTCACGTCGATCCACAGCTGGACCATGCCCTCGCCGTACGGCCCGTCCCGCAGCACGGTCGGCGGTACGAGCCCCCAGCCGGTCGCCTCGGAGACCTCGTACGCGGCGACCTCGCGCTGCGCGAGCGTCCCGTCGGGAAAGTCCCACAGCGGCCGCTCACCGGCGACCGGCTTGTACACGCAGGACGCCTCCTGCCCCTCGTGCGCGACCGTACAGAACAGGGCGGCGTTCGACGCCTCACGGATGCGGCCGCGCACGGTCAGCTCACCCTCGGCGAGCAGGTCCACCGAGGTCACGCTCCGCGGCGGTATCCGTTCTGGCGCGGACATACATGTCCTTCCGGGTCGAGCGGGAGGCTGCACAGCGGGCACGGCGGCCGCCCGGCGTTGACGACGTCCAGGGCGCGCTTGGCGAAGGCTCTCGCCTGCGCGCCGGTGAGCCGGACCCGCAGCATCGGAGGTCCGTTCTCCTCGTCCTGGAGCAGCCGCTCCTCGGCCTCGGCGAGGTCCTCCTCGGAGTCGGCGTCGAGCTCCACGAGGGCCTGCGCCTCGACGATCATGCGCTGCTCCTCGCCGTCCCAGGCGAGGGCCATGGTGCCGACGCGGAACTCCTCCTCGATGGGGGTGTCGAGAGGTGCGGTGTCGGCGATCTCGGTGGGCGCCATGGCGGGGACGGCGGCGCTGCCGCCACTACGCCGTACGACCTCGTCGAGCAGTTCGTCCATGCGCTCGGCGAGGGCGGCGACCTGGGTCTTCTCCAGGGCCACGCTGGTCACCCGGGAGCCTGCGGTGGCCTGGAGGAAGAACGTACGGCGTCCGGGCAGCCCGACCGTACCGGCCACGAAGCGGTCCGGGGGGTCGTAGAGGAACACCTGACGGGACACGTCCTGTCTCCATGGGAATCGTGGGTACGGCGAATCTGAGTACGGCGAAATCGTGAGTACGGCGCTGCTTCGACCGCTTCACCCTACTGCGCCGGACGATCACGGTGCGCCCGCGCCGCCCCCGACCGTCGCGTCCGTGGCCGGCGGTTCCTCGCGCGGGGCGAGGGACGCGAAATCACCGGTGTCCCCGAGGCGTACGAGGAACGGCCTCAGGCGGGTGTAACGGATCGCGGTGATGGAACACGGTTCGACGGAGATCCTCTGGAAGAGGTCGAGATGGAGACCGAGTGCGTCAGCGACGAGGGACTTGATGATGTCGCCGTGCGAGCACATCAGGTACACGGCGTCCGCGCCGTGATCGCGCTCCACGCGCGCGTTCCACTCGCGTACGGCTTCGGCGGCGCGGGTCTGCATCGCGCGCATCGACTCGCCGCCGGGGAACGCGGCGGCCGAGGGGTGCGCCTGTACGACCTGCATCAGCGGTTCGTCGCCCAGTTCGGCGAGCTTGCGGCCGGACCAGTCGCCGTAGTGGCACTCCCCGATCCGCTCGTCGGTGTGTGCGGTGAGTCCGGGCCGGGCGCCGAGGAGCGGCCGGATCGTCTCCTGGCAGCGCTGCAGGGGGCTCGTGACGACCTCGGAGATCGGCAGCCCGTCGAGCCGGGCGGGCAGTGCGGCGGCCTGCGCGGCCCCGCGCTCGTCGAGGGCGACGCCGGGCGTCCAGCCGGCGAGCACTCCCTCGGTGTTGGCGGTGGAACGTCCGTGCCGGACCAGGATCAGCGTGGGCATGCCGCCCAGCGTAGGCGTACCAGGGGGTGCGTCCGCGGGCGGACGGCGGGAGAATACGCTCCGTGATCATCGACTGCGCCATCTACCGGGACGGGCGCCGGGCGGACGGGCCGGAGGACCTCTCCGACGCCCTGGACCTGTGCCGTCTGCAGGACGACGCGTTCGTCTGGATCGGCCTGTACGAGCCCACGGAGAACGAGTTCGAGAAGGTCACCGAGGAGTTCGGGCTGCACCCGCTGGCCGTGGAGGACGCTCTGAAGGCGCACCAGCGGCCCAAGCTGGAGGTGTACGACGACTCGCTGTTCATGGTCCTCAAGCCGGTCGGGTACGAGCCGAAGAGCGACATCGTCTCCTCCGGCGAGGTCATGGTCTTCATCGGCGACTCGTTCGTGGTGACCGTCCGGCACGGCGAGGAGGCGCCGCTCGGGACGGTACGGCGCCGTCTGGAGCACGAGCCGGAGATGCTCCGGCACGGCCCGACGGCGGTGCTGTACACGATCGCCGACGCCGTGGTCGACCACTACGTGGACGTGGCCGACGAGTTGGGCACGGACCTGGAGGAGCTGGAGGCGGAGGTGTTCTCGCCGGTCGGCGGCAGCTCCCGGCACACCGCGTCCCGCATCTACGCCTTCAAGCGGCAGATCCTGGAGTTCCGCAGGGCCACCGGCCCTCTGGCGCAGCCGCTGTCCCGGCTCGCGGGCACGGGACTGTTCGGCGGGCGCGTGCCGTTCGTGCACGAGAAGGCGCAGCCCTTCTTCCGCGACGTGAGCGACCACCTCACGCGCGTGAACGAGGCGGTGGAGGGCCTGGACCGGCTGGTCTCCGACGTCCTCGCGGCGCATCTGGCGCAGATGAGCGTCCGGCAGAACGACGATGTGCGGAAGATCTCCGCGTGGGCGGCCATGGCGGCGATCCCCACGATGATCGCGGGGATCTACGGGATGAACTTCGACCACATGCCGGAGCTGACGTGGGCCTGGTCGTATCCGGTGCTGATCGCGGGCATGACCGCCGTCGAGGTGCTGCTGTACCGGCTGTTCAAGAGACGGGGTTGGTTGTAGGGCTCGGCCGGAGCGACGCGTACGTGCGCCGTCAGGCGAACTCGGGCGCCGAGGTGGCGGGTCCGCCGAGGGCGTCGCGCCGTTCCGGCATCTTCAGGGAGACCATGCGCCGCCAGCCCGCGAACCGCTCCCAGGCGTACACGGCGTGGATGCCTGCGGCGAGCAGCGCCGCCTTCGGGCGGGACCAGCCGAGGATGCGGCCCATGTGGTCCATGACCGCGAGACTGACGTCCCGGTAGATCCGGATCTCGGCGAGCGCGCACTCGCGCAGCGTCCGCTGGATGGCCCGGCCGTGTCCCTGGGCCGCGAAGCGCAGGAGTTCCTCGTGGCAGTAGGCGAGGTGGTTGTCCTCGTCGCCCGAGATCTGCTTGACCGCGCGGCCGATGACGGGGTGGTCGGCGAAGTGCTTGCGCAGCAGCTCCATCTGCTCGGAGGCGCGCTGTTCGGTGACCCTGCTGTGCGACAGATACGTCACGATGTCCTGGACGGTGAGGGGTTCGTCGCTCTTGAGCTTGTCATGGGCCAGGCCGATGCCGTGCCGCTCCAGCAGCATCGTGTAGTCGGTCTCGGGCGGGACGGCGACGGGCTCGAGGCCGCGCTTCTTCAGCAGGGCGTTGAAGATCCGCCCGTGCTTGTCCTCGTCCGCGCCGTGCCGGGTGATCTTGGGCGCGAGGGAGCGTTCGCTCTCCGGGACGAGCGCGGCGATGCGGGCGTTCTCCCAGCCGCCCTGGGATTCACCGCTGGCGGCGATGGAACAGAACAGGCGGAAGGACTCGTCGTTGTCGAGGATCTCCTGGAACAGACTCTTGGCCGAAAGCATCTGAGACACCTCTCTGCAGGATCCCGCAAAGAACGAGTCAAATGGGCTGAGAGAGGTGCTGCAACAGTTGTGTCCGACAACTCCGCCAAAAGAATGACCATCGGGGTCACGACGGGGGCGTAACCGTGCGGGCACGCGCGCGTTGTTCTGCTTGACGGCCGTGGCGGGGAAGACCCCCGAGCCCCCACCACGGCCGTAGAAAATCTCCGGGTCTCTACGCCCTCAGCACGTCTGCCCCGTGTCACGCCAGTCCGGCGCGCTCCAGGGCCTCGGTGCCGGCGCGGAGCGAGGCGATCCGCTCGTCGAGCGTGAAGCCGGCGGGGGCGAGGCTGAGGGTGGTGACTCCGGCCGCCGCGTACTCCTTCATCCGGTCCGCGATGCGGTCCACGGAACCGAGCAGCGTCGTCTTGTCGATCAGGTCGTGCGGAATGGCGGCCGCGGCGCCCTGCTTGTCGCCGGACAGGTACTTCTCCTGGACCTCGGCGGCCGCGGCCTCGAACCCCATGCGCTGCGCCAGCTGGTTGTAGAAGTTCTGCTTCGCGCTGCCCATGCCGCCGACGTACAGCGCGGTGTAGGGACGGAAGGTGTCGGCGAGCGTGGTCACGTCCTTGTCCTCGCCGACGGCCAGCGGGAGCGTCGGGCAGACGTCGAACCCGTCGAGGGTCTTGCCGGCCTTCTCGCGCCCGGCGCGCAGGTGGCGGATCGTGGTCTCCTCCAGGTGCTCGGCGGAGGGGAAGATCACGAGGGCGCCGTCGGCGATCTCACCGGTCTGTTCGAGGTTCTTGGGACCGATGGCGGCGATGTACAGCGGGATGTGCTCGCGCTCCGGGTGCACGGTCAGCTTGATCGGCTTGCCGGGGCCGCCGGGCAGGGGCAGCGTCCAGTGCTGCCCTTCGTACGTCAGGCGCTCACGTGTCATCGCCTTCCTGACGATCTCGACGTACTCGCGCGTGCGTGCCAGCGGCTTGTCGAACTTGACGCCGTACCAGCCCTCGGAGACCTGCGGTCCCGAGACGCCGAGGCCGAGCCGGAAGCGGCCGCCGGAGAGCGAGTCCAGCGTCGCGGCCGTCATCGCGGTCATCGCCGGCTGACGGGCCGGGATCTGGAAGATGGCGGAGCCCACGTCGATGCGCTCGGTCTGGGCGGCGACCCAGGAGAGCACGGTGGCCGCGTCCGAGCCGTACGCCTCGGCGGCCCAGCACACGGCGTATCCCAGCCGGTCCGCCTCCTGCGCGACGGCGAGATTGTCCGCGTCCATTCCGGCACCCCAGTAGCCGAGGTTGATCCCGAGCTGCATGGCGACCCCTTACCGATCAGTAACGTCCCTTGTGGGCCCGACCATAGCGCGGGGGACCTGCCACGGGGAGGCCGGTGTGGCGGGCGTCGCCCTGGCGGCCCCCGGCGCCGCCGGTCGGCGTCCGGTCAAACTGATCATCCACAGGCCCCCACGTGGCAGGTTCTGGCCAGTAATCTCGGCGTTCATGGAGCAGAGGCATCTCGGCCGCACCGGCCTGCGCGTGTCCCGGATCGGGCTCGGCACCCTCACCTGGGGCAGGGACACCGACGAGCATGACGCCGCGGACCTCCTGAAGACGTTCTGGGAGGCGGGCGGCACCCTCGTCGACACGGCCGACGTGTACGGCGACGGAGAGGCCGAGTACCTCCTCGGCCGTCTCATAGAAGGGCTGGTCCCGCGCCGGGACCTGGTGATCTCCACGAAGGCGGGCAGCGTTCCCGACCCCGACCGCCGCTTCGACGGCTCGCGCGGCCATCTGCTCTCCGCGCTGGACGCCTCGCTGGCCCGGCTCGGCACGGACTACGTCGACGTCTGGCACGTCCACGCCTACGACCCGTACACGCCGCTGGAGGAGACCCTCCAGGCCCTCGACCTGGCGGTCAGCAGCGGACGCGCCCGCTACGCCGGTGTCTCCAACTTCTGCGGCTGGCAGCTGGCCAAGGCGGCGACGTGGCAGCTCGCGGCGCCGGGTGTGCGGACCCGGCTGGCCAGCACGCAGTTGGAATACTCGTTGCTCCAGCGCGGCGTGGAGCGCGAGGTGCTGCCGGCCGCGCTCGATCTGGGCATCGGCCTGCTGCCCTCCTCCCCGCTCGGCCGGGGCGTGCTCACCGGCAAGTACCGCAACGCGACGCCGCCGGACTCACGGGGTGCCTCCGAGCACCTCGCGCCCTTCGTCGCGCCGTACCTCGACGACACGGCGACCCGCATCGTGGACGCGGTGCAGACAGCGGCCGACGGACTGGCCGTGACCCCGCTCCAGGTCGCCCTCGCCTGGGTCCGCGACCGGCCCGGCGTGGCCGCGCCCGTCATAGGCGCGCGCAACGCACAGCAGCTCACGGCGGCGTTGTCAGTGGAGGCCCTTAGTCTTCCTGACGAGATCTGCCGGGCGCTCGACGATGTGTCGGCGCCCGTGCACCGCTATCCCGATCACGACTGGAGCACGCTGTGAGCACGGAGCCGCCCGAGACCACGGAGAACACCGAGCCGGTGCCGCCGGGGGCCGCGACGGAGGGCGGGGCGCCGGGGGACGGGGGCGCGCGGGCCGCCGGCGGCGAAGCCGCTGGGCGGGGCTCCGACGCCGGGGGCGGGGCCGTCACCGGCGAAGGTGCGGCTGCTGGGTCGCGCGGCGACGACGGGAGCAGCGGAAGCGGGGCCGGAGGGACCCAAGGGGGCGAGGACAAGCCCGCGGATTCGCCGCCGAACGGCCTGGAGGGGGAAAGCGAGGCCGCAGGCGGCGGGGGTCCGGTCCCCGGAGCCGGGTCGGGCGGCAGTGACGACGATGCCGCGACGCGCGCCTCCTCGGCCGATCACGGCGACGGCGACTCAGCGGCCCGCACCTCCTCCACCGAGGACGGCGACAGCGACACAGCCGCCCGTACGACCTCCGCCGAGGACGGCGACGGCGACTCCGCGCAGCAGGTGTCGGAGGCCGAGGCCGAGCTTGCCGCTCAGCGGGTCGAGCGGGAGCGGATCGAGCGGCGGAAGGCGGAGAGGAAGGGGCCCGTCGAGAGCGGGGCCAAGCTCAGCGGGAAAGCCGCGGATCTGCTCGCCGCCGTACGTGCCGTGGAGAGCGGGGCGAGGCCGGTGGCCACCGTCTTCAGCGAGCCGGAGCCGCCACGCCGGCCCGCCCCTGAGCCGGTACGCCGGCCACAGCCTGCGGCGGTCGAGACGCCCGCAGCCCCCGCACCCGAGACCCTCGACGCCGTGCGGCGCGTACTGACCGACGGCGGTGCCCCGGAGGACTTCGCCCCGCAGGTCGCCGCGATGCTCGGCGAGGGGGCGGGTGAGCGGCTGCGGGCGGACCCCTGGCAGTTGCTGCGCGTCGGCGGCGTACGGCCGGACCAGGCCGACGGGTTCGCGCGGGCCCTGCTCGGCGCGGAGTGCGGCCCGGACGACGAGCGGCGCGGCCGGGCGCTCACCGTCTGGCTCCTGGAGCAGGCGGCCCTGGCCGGACACACGGCCCTCGAACTGCCGACGCTCACCGCCGCGCTGGCCCAGCGGGGTGTGCCGGACGCCGATACGGCCGTACAGAACACCCTGGCCGAGGGCGATGCCCTGGCCTTCCAGGACGCCCTGGACGAACCCGGCGCCCCGGCCCCACGGGACGACGAAGCGGCGGAGGACGAGGAGCGGCCGGTCCGTGTCCTGGTCGGCCTGGAGCGGTACGCCCTCGCGGAGGAGAGCCTCGCCGACGGACTGGCCCGCCTGATCAACTCGGCGCCGAAGCAGGACGGTTCGGCCGAGGAGTGGGAGCGGGCCGCGGCCGCCGCGGGCGCCGCCGCCGACCTGATCCGCGCGGTGTCGGCGCACGGTCTGGTCCTCCACACCGGCGGGGCAGCGTCCCTCGCCGAGCCGGCGGCGCTGTGGCACGCGGCGCAGGGGCTCGGGCTGCGGGCCTGGGCGGCCGCGCACAGCCCGCTCGGCCGAGCGCGCTTCTCGGCACTGCTGAGCCAGTCGGGCGGGCCGGCCGACCCCTCGCGGACGGGAGCCGAGCCCGGCGTCGTCACCGTGGCCGGTCTGCTCTCCGGTGCCGAAGGGCCCGGTCGGGACGTGGACGGGGCGCTGGATCTCGATCTGCTTGTCGTGCTCGACGCGCCGCAGTTGGACGTCGAGACGGCGGCGCTGCTCACGGAGTCGTTGCCGGACGGGGCCCGGCTGGTGCTGGCCGGGGATCCGGCGGTGCTGTGGTCGGCGGGCCCCGGCCGGGTGTTCGCCGATCTGCTGGCGGCGCGGATCTGCCCGCAGATCGCCTCACGGCGGCCGGACCCCGGCCCGCTGGGCGAGCTGGTGTCCGGTATCGGCATCGGCGAGCTGAACCAGGTCGAGGCGCCCGGCAAGGAGGTCGTGATCGTGCCGGTGCGTGACGCGGGCGAGGCCGTGCACCGTACCGTGCAGCTCGTCGCCGACTCGGTGCCGCGGGCGATCGGCATCCCGGCCGAGCAGACCCAGGTGATCACGCCGGGCCACGGCGGCGCGGCCGGCACCCGCGCCCTCAACGCCGCGCTCAAGGAGCGGCTCAACCCCGGACCGGGCCGCTTCGGCGGCTTCGACCCCGGTGACCGCGTCGCCTACTCCCCCGCGCCGGGCCGTACGCTGCCGGGCCATGTGGTGAAGGCCGACGCCGAGGGACTGCACCTGTCCTGCGCGGGCGAGACCGTCGTCGTCCCGAAGGACCGGGTGGAGCAGTCCGTCCGGCACGGCTGGGCCCTGACCGCGCACCAGGCGGTGGGCTGCCGCTGGCCGGCGGCGGTCGTCGTCCTCCCCGGCGACGCGGCCCAGGCCCTCAGCCGCCCCTGGGTCTACACGGCGTTCGGCCGGGCAGACCGCCACCTCTCCGTGGTCCACGGCGCGGAACAGGCCCTCCCCCGAGCGGTGGCAGAGATCCCGGCGAAGCCCCGCACGACCCGCCTCCCCGTCCTGCTCGGCCACCAGGTGCCGTCGCTGGACTGACCGATCCGCTCCCAGATCCGCAGATCCCCAGATCCAAGATTCAAGATCCAGGAAACAGCAGAGTGTGGGGGCCTCGTCACACAGCACGACGGCGGCGGTCACGGATCGCCACCGTGACCGCCGCCGTCGAATCAGCCCCGCCGACCCGACGCGCCCGCGCTACCGGTCCACGTCCAGCGGCTCCAGGTCCTCGTCCTCGTCCAGCTCGGTGTCGAGGTCGTCCTCGAGATCGTCCCCGTCGTCGATCTCGTCACCGACGTCACCGATCTCGTCGTCGAAGACCGTGCTGACGTCGAACCGGCAGACCACCCGCTGCGGATCGATCCCTTCGAAGGGCATCTCCAGCCACTCCCCCGGCTCCGCCGCCACGTCCGCGGCGGTCACCCAGAGCGTGGAGTCGCCCTCCTCCAGGCCGAACTCCTTGTGCCGGGAGGCGATCTCGTCCGGCTCGAACTCGCCGAACAGCACGCCCAGCGCCCCGTGCACGGTGCCGGCGGCCTCCGCGCCCTCGTCGTCCGCCGCCTCGATCCGCTCGGCCTGCGCCAGCAGCCGCTGCGGCTCCACCACGGCGTAGTCGCGGCGGATCAGCACGCTCAGCGCGTTCGGTTCCTCGGGGCCCGTGTACGGCGGCAGCGCGTCCTCCGCACCGGGGATCTCGAAGGGGGTGACCTCGTCGTAACGGTCGTAGAGCAGCTCGTCGTAGGCCTCGGCGGCCGCGGCCAGGTCGTTGAACGCCTCGTAGACGGCCGGATCGTCCTCACCCGACCGGCGTTCGACCGCGGCCAGGTGGCGGTCGAGCGCGGTCTTGACCGCCTCGGCGGCGGCGCGTACCTCGGCAGCGGTGGGCTGCACAGCATCAGACATAGTGCAGACGCTATCCGTACCGGGCCCCAGCCCGCACAATAGATGCGATGCCGGAATACGAATTTGTCGACGTGTACGTACCGCGCGGGGTATCCCGCAAGGACGCCACACGCCTGCTGACGGACCATGCCGAGTACGGACACTGGGAGTTGGACCGCCTGAGCCTGCTGCGCGACGGCAGCCGCCGGGTGCGGCTGCGCCGCCGGATCATCCGCCAGGTGCGGGCCACGTGGTGAGCTGAGGCGACAGGAAGACAGCGAGACAGGGACAGCAGGAGAAGGACCGCACAGCACGGAGCGGGCCCCGCGGCAGCGGGGCCCGCTCCGTGCGTACCGGATGGCTACGCCCTACTCCGCTGCCCGTGCCTTGCGGTAGAGCACCGCGCCCGCGAGCAGCGCCCCCGCGCCGACCGGGAGGACGAGGCCCATGGGCAGGTCACTGCCGGTCTGCGCGAGCTGTGCGTCGCCCTGGGGCTGGGTGACGAAGTGCGCGCCCGGCTGGTTCCCGTGCGAGGAGCCGCCCGGCGTCACGTCGCCCTGGCCGGGCGGCGTGCTCGGGGTGCCGGGGTGGCTCGGCTGGTCCGGGTTCTGCGGGCTTCCGGGGTTGCCCGGGTTACCGGGGTTACCCGGGTTGCCGGGGTTACCAGGGTTGCCGGGGTTACCCGGGTTGCCCGGCTGCTCCGGAGACCCGGGCGGGTTCTCGTGGCCGCCGCCCGGCGGGGTGTGGGCCCCGCCGCCGTTGTTGGCGCAGTCGTTGCCCTCGGTGGAGTTGCCGAGGCCGATGACGTCGACGCTGTTGCCGCACACGTTGACCGGCACGTTGATCGGCGCCTGGACGTGGTTGCCGGAGCCGACGCCGGGCGAGTCACTGGCGTGCCCGTCGGCCGACGCTCCGCCACCGCCGGTGCCGTCGTGGCCGCCGGACGCACCGCCGCCCTGGTTGGCGCAGCTGTTGCCGATCGCCGGGTTGAGCACCCCGATGACGTTGACCGTGTTGCCGCAGACGTTGACCGGCGCGTGCACCGGCGCCTGCACCGTGTTGCCCGACAGCACGCCGGGCGAGTCCGAGCTGGAGCCGCTCGCACCCGAACCGGTCGCGTGGGCGGCGCCGCTCGCGGCGGCGAGGACGCCGGTGGCGGCCGCCACGGTCATCAGGCCCTTGCGGGTGACCTGTCGCATTGCTGAATTACCTGCCTTCGACCTTGTTCCGAAAAGACGACGCCG
The DNA here is from genome assembly GCF_044465645.1 of Streptomyces sp. NPDC049627. Lineage (NCBI taxonomy): Bacteria > Bacillati > Actinomycetota > Actinomycetes > Kitasatosporales > Streptomycetaceae > Streptomyces > Streptomyces sp. NPDC049627. The sequence continues at coordinate 95,765 of NZ_JBITLW010000016.1, forward strand.
GAATCAAGCCGGATGGTCGATGTAGCGACGTTCCGGCGCTGAAGAAAAGGCCGGTCGGCCCCGGAGCGCATGGCACGCGCTCCGGGGCCGACGGGCTCAGCCCCTTTCACGGGGCGAGGCACAACGTCACTTGTTGATGCAGGTGTTGCCGAAGGCGGGGTTCAGCAGCCCGATCACCGAGATCGTGTTGCCGCAGACGTTCACGGGGACGTGAACCGGCGCCTGAACGACGTTGCCGGAAGCGATACCCGGGGAGTGCACAGCGGCACCCTGGGCACCCGAGCTGGCAACAGCGAGGCCCGCGCCCGCGAGAACCAGGCCACCGGTGGCAGCCGCAGCGGCGACGACCTTCTTGATCATTATTCCTCCTTGTTGGCAATGCGATCACAAGTAGCTGATCGCATCACCTGTAACGAGGAGGAACTAATAGGGCTACGACCTTATGAGCGCGTTCACCCTCCCCAGCCACGTTCAGTACGTCTGGACGATTACTGAAGTGTCGTTTCAGTGGCCCAATTCAGGACGCATCGATGAACCGGTCCAGCACGCGCACCCCGAATTGCAGCCCGTCGACCGGTACCCGCTCGTCGACACCGTGGAACATGCCCGCGAAGTCCAGCTCCGGCGGCAGCTTCAGCGGCGCGAAGCCGAAGCCTCGGATGCCGAGGTCGTCGAAGGACTTGGCGTCGGTGCCGCCGGAGAGCATGTAGGGGATCGCCTTGGCGGTCGGGTCCTCGGCCAGCAGCGCCGACTGCATCGCCTCGACCAGCGAGCCGTCGAAGGAGGTCTCCAGGGCCTTGTCGGAGTGCACGTCCTCGCGCCGCACCTTCGGGCCGAGGATCCGGTCGAGGTCCGCGAGGAACTCCTCCTCGTGCCCGGGCAGGAAGCGCCCGTCGACGTGCGCGGTGGCCTCGCCCGGGATGACGTTCACCTTGTACCCGGCGCCGAGCTGGGTCGGGTTGGCCGTGTTCCGCAGCGTCGCGCCGATGAGCTTGGCGATACCGCCCAGCTTGGCGAGCGTCGCCTCCATGTCCTCGGCGTCGAGCTCGACGCCGAGGGCGTCACCGAGTTCGTCGAGGAAGGCCCGGGTCGTCTTGGTGACCCGCACCGGGAACTGGTGCCGCCCCAGCCGGGCCACGGCCTCCGACAGCTCGGTGATCGCGTTGTCCCGGTGGATCATCGACCCGTGGCCCGCCGTGCCGGCCACGGTCAGCTTCATCCAGTGCATGCCCTTCTCGGCCGTCTGGATCAGATAGAGCCGACGCTGCTCGCTCACGGTGAACGAGAATCCGCCCACCTCGCTGATCGCCTCGGTGACGCCCTCGAACAGGTCCGGGTGCTTGTCGACGAGGAACCGGGCGCCGTACTTGCCGCCGGCCTCCTCGTCCGCGAGGAACGCGAGCACGATGTCCCGCGGCGGCCTGCGCCCGCTGCGCAGCCGGTCCCGGACGACCGCCAGGGTCATCGCGTCCATGTCCTTCATGTCGACGGCCCCACGCCCCCACACGCACCCGTCGGTGACCTCGCCGGAGAAGGGGTGGTGGGTCCAGTCGTCGGCGTTCGCCGGTACGACGTCGGTGTGGCCGTGGATGAGCAGCGCCGGCCGGGACGGGTCCTCCCCCTCGATCCGCGCCACGGTGGAGGCGCGCCCCGGGTGCGACTCGAAGATCTTGGGTTCGAGCCCCACCTCGGCGAGCTTCTCCGCGACGTACTCGGCCGCCTTGCGCTCACCCGGCCCCGAGTGGTCGCCGTAGTTGCTGGTGTCGATCTGGATCAGCTCGCGGCAGAGGTCCACGACCTCGTCCTCGCCGGTGACGCCCCTGGCCGTGTCCGTGTCGCTCACGCTGCTTCCTCCCGCGCTGTCCCTGCTGGTGGTCCCCCTCATCCTCCCCCTCCGCCCGGCGCCGCCCAAGACCGGCGGCGACCCGTCACACGCCGTTCACGCCGCGACGGGGGGTGATCGAGGCACCCTCCGAAGCCTGGTAATGTTTCCTTCGTCGCCGCGAGGGAAACCCCGCACGACAGACACCTTGTCCGGGTGGCGGAATGGCAGACGCGCTAGCTTGAGGTGCTAGTGCCCTTTATCGGGCGTGGGGGTTCAAGTCCCCCCTCGGACACCAGTGAGGGTCCCTGTCCACCAGGGGCCCTTTGCTTTTCCGTACTTTCGCCCCGCCGTCCCGCCCCCAGGGTGGATCATGAGCCGGTGGCCGACGAGAAGAGCGTGGAAGAGGCGGCCCGGGCCTTCGACCGGGCGGCGCTGAGGGACGTACTGACCCGGGCCGAGCGGTCACGTCAGGAGGTGGTCGAGAGATTCCCGCTCACGCAGTGGCCGGGTCTGCCGCTGAGCCGGTACGCCCTCGGCACGGTCCACGACCCGGGTGCCGGCCGCCCGTTCTGCTGGCTGATGGAGTACGGGACGGAAGCGCTCGGCAGCATCCGGGGCGGCAGCGCGGCGAAGCACATCATCTACCGGAGCCGGCGCACCGGTGAGTGGCGGTTGCCGGCCCCGCTGCAGAAGTTGAGCGTGGACGAGGCCTGGGACGTGGTGCGCGGTCAGTTTGTCGCCGCGTTCGGCGCCGTACAGGAGCGGAACTTCCTCGCCGTCGACGAGCTCGTGACGCTGTCGTACGGGCAGGCGCTGGTCACCAAGACCCTGGCCACCTACTTCCCGGACGACTTCCTGCCCATCTACTCGGCTTCCCATATCCGGCACTTCACCGAGTTACTCGGCGGAACCGGTCACCGGCTCTACGGAGGCGTTCACTCCTGGCAGGCCAACCGGGATCTGCTCGCCCTGGTGCGCCGCAGGCCGGAGTTCGAGGGGTGGCACCCGCTGGAGGTCATGCGCTTCCTGTACGGCGAGTTCTCTCCCAAGCCCCCGCGCCGTGACACCTTGAAGATCGCTCCTGGACCGGGCGCCCGCCTGTGGGAGGAGTGCCGGGCGGGGCAGCACATCCGGGTCGGCTGGGACGAGATCGGCGATCTCGGCGAGTACGAGAGCGACACGGAACTGAAGCGGGCACTGGACAACGTGTGGCCCCAGTCGACCGGCGGCAATCTTCGGCTCGCCCGGCAGTTGCTGGCCTACCGGGACCTGGAACCCGGCGACCGTGTCGTCGCGAACCGCGGCAAGTCGGAAGTGCTCGCGCTGGGCGAGGTCACCGGCGGCTACACCTATGACGAGCGCTACGACGAGTTCCGGCACAAGGTTCTCGTGGCCTGGGACGAGGGCTACGCCCAGGTCTTCGACGCGCCCGAGAACGCCTGGCAGCCGACGTTCGCGAAGGTTCCGGAGAAGCTCCTGAGGCGGATCCTGAGCCGCCGCGGTGCCGCCGCGCCGGTGGCCGTGGACGTCCCCGGTGCCGTGCAGGACGTGCTCGACGCGCTGAAGTACAAGGGGCAGGTGATCCTGTACGGCCCACCGGGCACCGGCAAGACCAGGCTGGCCCTGAGTGCGGCGCTGGCACTGGCGGGGCGGGCGGACGCCATCGACGCGCCGGCCGCCGAACGGGCGTCCGTCGTGGCCGGGCTGCTTCCCGCCCCGGGGGTCTCCGAAGTGACGGGTGTGTCCCTGGTGACCTTCCATCCGTCGTACGGCTACGAGGACTTCGTGGAGGGCTACAAGCCCGACACCGCCGCGGGCCAGGCGGGGCTGAACCTGAAGTGGCGCGAGGGGATCTTCCTGCGGATCTGCGCGGCGGCCGAGAAGGCGCCCGACCGGACCTTCCTGCTGGTCATCGACGAGATCAACCGGGGCGACCTGCCACGCGTCCTGGGTGAACTCGTCACGCTGCTGGAGATCGACAAGCGGGGGATCCCGGTGACGCTGCCCATCAGCGGGCGGCAGGTGAGCATCCCTGCCAATGTGCGGATCATCGGCACCATGAACACGGCCGACCGCAGCGTCGGTCATCTGGACGCGGCGATCCGGCGGCGGTTCGCGTTCCTGGAGGTGCCGCCGGATCTGGACTCCGTCGAAGGTTCCGTCGGCGGGCTCGACCTCGCGGCGTTCCTCGCCGGGCTGAACGCGAGACTGGTCCGCGAGTTCGGTCCCGACCATCAGCTCGGCCAAGCGTTTCTGCTTCGGGAGGACCGGCCCGTCAGCTCGGAGGACGAGCTCAGCGCCGTCTTCTACCACGACATCGTGCCGCAGATCGAGGATCACGGCATGGGACGGCCCGAGCCGTTGCGGGCCGTTCTGGGCGGCCTGGTGGACCCGGAGTCCGGGCGCATCGCCCGCGTGCCCGCGCAGGATCTCCCGCACACGCTCGCCGCCGAGTTCACGGAGTCGGACGATGCCGTCGACAGGTGAGGTCCGCTCCCGTCTCCAGGACGTCGTCCTGGACGAGCACACGTCCGTCCTGCTGGCGCCCGACCAGCTCACCGAGGCCGACCGCCGCGTGCTCGCTCCGCTCGTCGACGGTGGCCGGCTCCGGCTGCGGCGGACCCTGACGGGCTGGGACCTCAAGGCCAGGTCGACGGTCGGGGTCCTCCGGCTGGAGCGCGTGCGCCTGACGATCACGCCGAAGATGACCATCTCCGGCGCCCGGCTCATCTCATGGCTCTGCTACGCGCAGGACATCCCCGTACCGCACGACCGGACGAGCCGGAGCTGGCTCACGGGAACAGCGGGCTACGCGGCCGTCGTCCCGCACGCCCTGCTCACCGAGTGCCGGGCGCTGCTCGACGAGGGACTGCGGCGCGAGTACGTACGCAGCGAGCAGGAGCAGCCCGTGCTGCGCGGGCAACTGGACCTGCGGGCCCAGCTGTCCCGTCGGTACGGCGCCGTGGACCGGCTGCACGTGCGGACCTTCGAACGGCGCGTGGACACCTGGGAGAACCTGATCTGCGGTGCCGCGCTGCACGCGGCGATTCCGCTGGCCACCGACGCCGAGCTGGCCCGAGCCCTGCGGGACACGGCCGAACACTTCCCCCGGCCCCGGCCTCAGGTCGCGGTATCACGCCTGATGGCCCGCGCGCGGTACACCAGGCTCAACTCCCGCTACCGTGCCGCCCACACTTGGGCACGGCTGGTGCTGGGCGGAGGCGGGGTCACCGACCTGCTGAGCGACCGCGGCCTGCCCTCGAAGAGTCTGCTGCTGGGCATGGACCTGCTGTGGGAGCGGGTCGTGCGGCGGATGGCCGCGGGGGCGGCGGCCGAGTTCGGCGGGCGCAAGGAGGACGTCGCCGACGACCGGGCCATCAGGACGAGCGACGAGACGGGGCCCTACCGTCAGCCGTTCAAGCCCGACGTCCTCCTGCGGTTCGAGGGCCCACCTGTGCGCTTCCTGCCGCTCGACGCCAAGTACATCGGATACGACGGGCGGCACCTCAGCGCCGAGAACCGGCACCAACTCCTTACGTACATCGCCGGATACACCACGCCGGACGCGCCGCTCGCCGCCATCGTCCACCCCGCGCCGGACGGCGCCACGAGCCGGACCGTCCGGGTCGACGGGCCGCGCGGTCACCTGGGAACGATCAGCGTCCTGGGCATCGACACCCGGCTGGCTCCCGAGCAGGCGGCGGAGCCGTTGCGGAAGCTGGTCGCGGGGTTCGCGGCGGGCGGCGGCAGCTGACGCGGCGCACGAACTGCCCCTGAATGTCGCCTTCTTGACCTTGGTGCGGTTCGTGTGGGACATCTCTCGCGCGGCAGGAAGATCCGCAGGTCAGCGGCCCGGAACCAGCTTGCCGAGCTCACTCGAACGGCCACTCTGAGTGGCGAACCATCAGCCCCGAACCTAGCGTCGTACTAAAATTTCCGGCTTGTTACGGAGCTGGAGCCGGACAACCCCAGGCAGACCTGCGGGCCCGCCAGCACCCCGGAGGCTTCCGGGATCGAGACGCGAGGACCGGATGGCAGCCATACAGGAGAGCGACGCTCTCGGCCTGCTCGACGAAGAGCTCGGCGCGGAGATCCACCAGCGGTTCGGTGACACGGCACGTTTCTCCGGGGGCCCCGCGGCCTCCCCCCGCACGCTCGTCGACGTCTTCGACGCCTCCGTGCGGTCCTGTCCGGACGAGCCCGCCCTGGACGACGGCACGACCTGTCTGACCTACCGCGCGCTGGCCGTCGAGGTGGAGCGGCTGCGGCGGCGGCTCGCCGGGGCCGGGGTCGGGCTGGGCGACCGGGTGGGCGTACGGGTGCCCTCCGGCACCAATGACCTCTACGTCGCCATTCTCGCCGTACTCACCGCGGGTGCCGCCTATGTCCCCGTGGACGCCGAGGACCCCGACGAGCGGGCCGAGCTGGTGTTCGGGGAGGCCGGTGTCCGGGCCGTCATCGGGGCCGGGCACGAGATCGCCGTGCATGGCGTCTCCGATGTTCCCGCCGCCCGGCCCGGCGTCGGGCACGACGCGTGGATCATCTTCACCTCCGGCTCGACGGGCAAGCCCAAGGGCGTGGCCGTGAGTCACCGCAGTGCCGCCGCGTTCGTGGACGCCGAGGCCGCGCTGTTCCTTGTCGACGAGCCGATCGGGCCCGGGGACCGGGTCATGGCGGGGCTGTCGGTGGCGTTCGACGCGTCCTGCGAGGAGATGTGGCTGGCGTGGCGGTACGGGGCCTGTCTGGTACCGGTGCCGCGTGCGCAGGTCAGGAGCGGGGCCGATCTGGGGCCCTGGCTGGTCGAGCAGGAGATCACCGTGGTGTCCACGGTGCCGACGCTGGCCGCGCTGTGGGAACCCGAGACCCTCAACGACGTACGGCTGCTGATCTTCGGCGGTGAGGCCTGTCCGCCGGAGCTGGCGCAGCGGCTGGTGACCGAGGGACGCGAGGTCTGGAACACGTACGGGCCGACCGAGGCGACCGTCGTCGCCTGCGCCTCGCTGATGAGCGGCGAGGAGCCGATCCGGATCGGGCTGCCGTTGAACGGGTGGGAGCTGGCCGTCGTCGACGAGGCCGGGGAGCCCGTGCCGATGGGCTCCAGCGGGCAGTTGGTGATCGGCGGGGTCGGGCTGGCCCGGTATCTCGATGCCGAGAAGGACGCCGAGAAGTACGCGCCGCTTCAGTCCCTGGGGTGGGAGCGGGCGTATCGCAGCGGTGACCTCGTCCGCGCCGAGCCCGAGGGGCTGGTCTTCCTCGGGCGGGCCGACGAGCAGATCAAGCTGGGCGGGCGGCGGATCGAGCTCGGTGAGGTGGACGCCGCGTTGCAGGCGCTGCCCGGGGTGGCCGGTGCGGCCGCCGCCGTGCGCACCGCGCGCAGCGGCAACCAGCTGCTCGTCGGGTACGTCGTCACCCAGGACGGGTGGGACCACGCGGCCGCGGTCGAGAAGCTGCGCGCCGAACTGCCCGCCGCGCTGGTGCCGTTGCTCGCACCGGTCGAGGACCTGCCGACGCGGACCTCCGGCAAGGTGGACCGCAACGCGCTGCCCTGGCCGCTGGAGGGCCTCGAAACGGGCGGTCCCGCCGAGCAGCTGTACGGTACCGAGGCCTGGCTCGCCGAGCAGTGGACCGAGGTGCTCGGCATCCCCGTCACCAGCGCCTCCGACGAGTTCTTCGCGATCGGCGGCAGCAGTCTGGCCGCCGCGCAGCTGACGACGCGGCTGCGGACGCGCTATCCGAGTGCGGCCGTCCTGGACATCTACCAGCAGCCGGTGCTGCGCAAGCTGGCCCGGCGCCTGGAGGAGTCCGTACAGGAGGATGGGTCGGAGCGGTTCGTCGCGCCCGTGCCGAGGCGGGCTCAGGTGATCCAGCTGCTGCTCCTCCTGCCGCTGTTCACCCTGCTCGGACTGCGCTGGACGGTCGCGCTGGCCGCGCTGGGGAATCTGCTGCCCGCCTACGGCTGGCTGCCGACGGCCCCTTGGTGGCTCGTCGCGGTCGGTGCGGTCGTCCTGTTCAGTCCGCCGGGGCGGCTCGCGCTGGCCGCCGGGGGCGCGCGACTGCTGCTCAGGGGCGTGAAGCCCGGCCGGTACGCGCGGGGTGGCGGCGTGCATCTGCGGCTGTGGACCGCCGAGCGGCTCGCCGAGTTCAGTGGGGCGACCTCGCTGACCGGGGCGTGGCTGGAGCGGTACGCGCGGGCGCTGGGCGCCAAGGTGGGTCCGGACGTGGACCTGCACTCGCTGCCGCCGGTCACCGGGCTGCTCAAGCTGGGGCGGGGCGCGGCCGTCGAGTCCGAGGTGGACCTGTCCGGGTACTGGCTGGACGGGGACCGGCTGGAGATCGGGGCGGTGAAGGTGGGCGCGCACGCCGTCGTCGGCACGCGCAGCACGCTCTTGCCCGGTGCCCGGGTGGGCAAGCGGGCCGAGGTGGCGCCCGGTTCCGCGGTGACGGGGCAGGTTCCCACCGGTCAGCGGTGGGCGGGCGCGCCCGCGGTCAAGCTGGGCAAGGCCAAGCGCAACTGGCCCAAGGAGCGGCCGCGGCGCGGCACGTACTGGCGGGTGTTGTACGGCGTCACCGGATTCGCGCTGACCGCGCTTCCGGTGCTGGCGGGGCTGGCCGCCTTCCTCGTGGCCCGCGCGTTCCTCACGCCGGACGCGCCGCTGACGGGCGCCGCGCAGGCCCTCGTACCGGCGACGCTCGCCTACGGGCTGACGTACGCGCTGCTGCTCCTGATCGCGGTACGGCTGCTGAGTCTGGGGCTGCGCGAGGGGACGTATCCGACGCACGGGCGGGTCGGCTGGCAGGCGTGGACGGTCACGCAGCTGATGGACCGCTCGCGCGAGACGCTGTTCCCGCTGTACGCCGGGCTGGTCACGCCGGTGTGGCTGCGGCTGCTCGGGATGCGGATCGGCAAGGGCGCCGAGGTGTCGACCGTGCTGGCGCTGCCCAGCCTGACGACGGTCGGCGAGGGCGCGTTCCTCGCCGACGACACGCTGACCGCGCCGTACGAGCTCGGCGGGGGCTGGATGCGGATCGGGCGGGCGGAGATCGGGCGGCGGGCCTTCCTCGGGAACTCGGGGATGACGGCGCCGGGGCGGAGCGTGCCGGACGGCGGGCTGGTCGGGGTGCTGTCGGCAACGCCGAAGAAGGCCAAGAAGGGCACGTCGTATCTGGGGCTGCCGCCGGTCAAGCTGCCGCGCGCCGCGGCCGACGGTGACCAGAGCCGTACGTACGAGCCGCCTTCGCGCTTGCTGTGGGCGCGCGCTCTGGTGGAGCTGTGCCGGATCGTGCCGGTGTTCTGCTCGGCGGGGCTTGCGGTGCTGACGGTGGCGGCGCTGTGTGCGCTGGCGGTGTGGGCGCCGCTGCTGTCGGGGCTGGTGCTGCTCGGGGCGGGGGCTGTGGCCGGCGTCGTGTCGATCGTCGCGAAGTGGCTGCTGGTGGGGCGGCACCACAGCGGGGAGCATCCGCTGTGGTCCGCCTTCGTGTGGCGCAACGAGCTGGCCGACACCTTCGTCGAGGTGCTCGCGGTGCCGTGGCTGGCGGGCTCGGTGCCGGGTACGCCGGTGATGACGGCGTGGCTGCGGGGGCTGGGCGCGCGGATCGGCAGGGGCGTGTGGGTGGAGAGCTACTGGCTGCCGGAGACCGATCTGGTGACGTTGGAGGACGCGTCCACGGTGAACCGGGGCTGTGTGCTCCAGACGCACCTCTTCCACGACCGGATCTTGCGGACGGATACTGTGGTCCTCCGTGAGGGCGCGACGCTGGGTCCTGGCGGGATCGTCCTGCCCGGCAGCGCGATCGGGGCCCGTGCGACGCTGGGTCCCGCGTCGCTGGTCATGGCGGCGGAGTCGGTCCCCGACGACACCCGTTGGCTCGGCAATCCGATCGAGGCATGGCGTCCCTGAGCGCCGGTCACTCGGAGCCGGAGGGCGGTGAACCGGTTTCACGGAGTGGCAGCAGTACGGCGCAGGGAGCACAGACAGCGGTGGCAGTTCAGCAGGCGGCGGGCGCGGACCCGTACTTCCCGGAGCACGGCGATCCCCGGTACCGGGTGCACCGGTACGAGCTCGCGCTGGACTACCGCCCGGGACCGAACCGGCTGTCGGGGACGGCCCGGATCAACGCCATAGCGGGCCGGGCGCCGCTGACCGAGTTCGTGCTGAACCTGGCCGACTTCAGGATCGGGCGGGTCCGGGTCGACGGACGGCAGCCGCACTACACGCACCGCGGCGGCAGGCTGCGTGTGCGCCCCGCCAAGCCGGTCCGCGCCGGGGCGGCCTTCACGGTCGAGGTGCACTGGTCGGGCAACCCCAAGCCGGTGAACAGCCCCTGGGGCGGGCTCGGTTGGGAGGAGCTGGAGGACGGGGCGCTGGTGGCGAGCCAGCCGATCGGGGCGCCGTCCTGGTACCCGTGCAACGACCGCCCCGCCGACAAGGCGTCGTACCAGATCTCGGTCACCACGCCGTCGGCGTACGCGGTGGTGGCGGGCGGGCGGCTGCTGACCCGGACGACGAAGGCGTCGACGACCACCTGGGTGTACGAGCAGTCGGCGCCGACGTCCAGCTATCTGGTGGGACTGGCGATCGGCAAGTACCAGACCGTGGTGCTGGCCGACCCGGGCCTGGGCGGGGTGCCGCAGCACGCGCACATTCCGGCGCATCTGCTGCCGGAGTTCTCGCGGGACTTCGCGCGGCAGCCCCAGATGATGCACCTCTTCCAGCAGCTGTTCGGGCCGTACCCCTTCGACGAGTACGCGGTCGTGGTGACCGAGGAGGAGCTCGATGTGCCCGTCGAGGCACAGGGGTTGTCGCTGTTCGGCGCCAACCACGTGGACGGGGCGCGGGGTTCGGAGCGGCTGGTCGCGCACGAGCTGGCGCACCAGTGGTTCGGCAACAGCGTCTCCATCGCCGACTGGCGGCACATCTGGCTGAACGAGGGGTTCGCGAAGTACGCGGAGTGGCTGTGGTCGGAGCGGTCGGGCGGCCGTACGGCACAGCAACTCGCCGCTGCCGCACACCGGTTGCTGTCGACGCTGCCGCAGGATCTGCGGCTGGCGGATCCGGGGCGGAAGTCGATGTTCGACGACCGGCTCTACGAGCGCGGCGGACTCACCGTGCACGCGTTGCGCTGCGCGCTCGGCGACGACGCCTTCTTCCGCATGCTGCGGGCCTGGGCGGGGCTGCACCGGAACGGGACGGTGACGACGTCGGCGTTCGCCTCGCATGTGGCACGGTTCGCGGCCGAGCCCGTGGACGAGCTGTTCCAGGCGTGGGTCCACGGTGCGGCACTGCCGCCGTTGCCCGGCGCCGAGACGCGGGCGGCCGTCTAGCAGAATGGCGGGCATGACCACGCGTTCCTGCCCGTGCGGGCTCTCCAAGGCGTACGCCGACTGCTGCGGCCGCTTCCACAGTGGTACCGCCGCCGCGCCGACCGCCGAGGCGCTCATGCGGTCGCGGTACAGCGCGTTCGTCAAGGGCGATGTGGCGTACCTGCTGCGCACCTGGCATCCGAGGACGCGGCCCGCGAGGCTGGAGCTGGATCCCGGGATGCGGTGGACCGGGCTGGAGATCCTCGACGCGGTCGACGGCTCCGCGTTCCACACCACGGGGATCGTGGAGTTCCGGGCCTCCTACCGGGGCGGCGCGCTGCGGGAGCGGAGCCGGTTCGAGCGGGTCGAGGGGGCGTGGGTGTACGTCGACGGGGAGTTTCCCGCGTAGCACCGCAGGTCAGGGCGCCAGTATGTCCAGTTCCTGGAGGGCGCCGACCGTGATCTCGCGGGTCAGGTGTTCCGCGCGGACCGCGTCGCCCGCGCGGACCGCCTCGGCGACCTGGACGTGCAGGGTCACGGCGGCCGGGTCGGGGTCCTCGAACATGACCTCGTGGTGGGTGCGGCCCGCGAGGACCTCGGCGACGACGTCGCCCAGGCGGGCGAACATCTCGTTGCCGGAGGCGTTGAGGATGACGCGGTGGAAGGCGACGTCGTGGACGAGGTAGCCCTCCAGCTGGTGGCCGCGTGAGTGGGCGACCATGCCCAGGGCGCACTCGGTGAGTTCGGCGCACTGGTCGGCCGTGGCGTGCTTGGCCGCCAGGCCCGCCGCCACCGGCTCGATCGCCGAGCGCAGCACCGTGAGGGAGCGCAGTTGCTGCGGGCGGTCGGCGCCGGCCAGGCGCCAGCGGATGACCTGCGGGTCGTAGACGTTCCACTCGGACTTGGGGCGCACCGTCACGCCCACGCGGCGGCGGGACTCGACCAGGTGCATGGACTCCAGGACGCGGACCGCCTCGCGCATCACCGAGCGTGACACGTCGAAGCGCTGGGCCAGCTCGTCCGTGCGCAGGACGCTGCCCGGCGGGTACTCGCCCGCGGTGATCGCGGGGCCGAGGGTTTCCAGTACATGGCCGTGCAGCCCCCGGCCCGGTGTGCTCATGCACTCAGCGTACGGGGCAGATCACGGGAACAAAAAGTCAGACTTATTCATCACAGAGTCTTGAATTCGTCGTACCTAATCGGTTTCAGTGTGCGTCGACATCACGTGTCGACGAAGACAGCAGACAGTGAGGCAGCGATGAGTACCCCCCATGTCGTCGTGGTCATGGGCGTCGCGGGCACCGGGAAGACCACCATCGGTCCCCTGCTCGCGGCCCGGCTCGGCGTCCCCTACGCCGAGGGCGACGACTTCCACTCGCCGGCGAACATCGCCAAGATGTCGGCCGGCACCCCGCTCGACGACGACGACAGGTGGCCCTGGCTCGACGCCATCGGCGCCTGGGCGCACGGCCGGGCCGGGCTCGGCGGGGTGGTCAGCTGCTCGGCGCTGAAGCGTTCGTACCGCGACCGGTTGCGGGCAGCCGCACCGGACGTCGTGTTCCTGCACCTCGCGGGTGACCGCGCGGTCATCGAGGACCGGATGTCGCACCGGCAGGGGCATTTCATGCCGACCACGCTGCTCGACTCCCAGTTCGCCACCCTCCAGCCGCTCCAGGAGGACGAGGCGGGAGTCGTCGTGGATGTGTCCGGCAGCCCCGAGGAGATCACCGAACGGGCCTCCGCGGCCCTGACGGCGCTCCCCGAGCCGACCGCGTAACCCCTTCCCCCGACCCCCGTACCTGCAAGGGAACCCCCGTGACCAGACTCAGCGTCGAGATGCTGGCAGCGGACACCGTCGAGCCCATCACCTCGGCCGGCCACGCTCAGCTGGGCATCGCCGTCCTGGCGGGCATCGCCGTCATCGTCCTGCTCATCACCAAGTTCAAGCTCCACGCGTTCCTGTCGCTGACCCTCGGAACGCTCGTGCTCGGCGCGATCGCCGGGGCACCGCTCGACAAGGCCATCGCCAGCTTCACCACCGGCCTCGGCACCACGGTCGCCGGCGTGGGTGTGCTGATCGCGCTCGGCGCGATCCTCGGCAAGATGCTCGCCGACTCGGGCGGCGCCGACCAGATCGTCGACACGATCCTCGCCAGGGCGGGAGGCCGTTCGATGCCGTGGGCGATGGTGCTGATCGCCTCGGTGATCGGTCTGCCGTTGTTCTTCGAGGTCGGCGTCGTGCTGCTGATCCCGGTCGTGCTGATGGTCGCCAAGCGCGGCAACTACTCGCTGATGCGCATCGGCATCCCCGCCCTCGCCGGCCTGTCCGTGATGCACGGCCTGGTCCCGCCGCACCCCGGCCCGCTGGTCGCGATCGACGCCGTCGGCGCCGACCTGGGTGTCACGCTGGCGCTCGGCGTCCTCGTCGCGATACCGACCGTCGTCATCGCCGGTCCGCTGTTCTCGCGGTACGCGGCCCGCTGGGTGGACGTGCCCGCTCCGGACCGGATGATTCCGCAGCGCCCTTCCGAGGAGTCCGACGAACAGGGCAAGCGCCCGCTCCCCGGCTTCGGGCCCACGCTGATCACGATCCTCCTCCCGGTCGTCCTGATGCTCTCCAAGGCGCTGGTCGACATCGTGATCGACGACCCGGCCCACACCGTCCAGCGTGTCTTCGACGTCATCGGCTCCCCGATGATCGCGCTGCTCGCCGCCGTACTCCTGGGCATCTTCACGCTGCTGCGGCCCGCCGGGTTCGGCAAGGAGCGGCTGTCGCCGCTCGTCGAGAAGGGCCTCGCGCCCATCGCGGGCATCCTGCTCATCGTCGGCGCGGGCGGCGGCTTCAAGCAGACGCTGATCGACACCGGCGTGGGGCAGATGGTCCTGGACATCTCCGAGGACTGGTCCATCCCGGCGCTGCTGCTGGCCTGGCTGATCGCGGTGGCGATCCGGCTGGCGACGGGTTCGGCGACGGTGGCGACGGTCTCGGCCGCCGGGCTCGTGGCCCCGCTGGCCGCCGACATGTCGACCACCCACGCGGCCCTGCTGGTCCTCGCCATCGGCGCCGGGTCGCTGTTCTTCAGCCATGTGAACGACGCCGGGTTCTGGCTGGTGAAGGAGTACTTCGGCCTGAACGTCGGCCAGACCGTCAAGACCTGGTCCGTCATGGAGACGATCATCTCGGTGGTCGCCGGTGGTGTGGTCCTGCTGCTCTCGCTGATCATTTAGGGATACGAGGAGTACGACGTGACGGCTCACCCCCTCTTCGACATCAGCGGCCGCACCACCCTGGTCACCGGCTCCAGTCGGGGCATCGGCCTGGCCCTCGCCCGCGGCCTGGCGGAGGCCGGCTGCACGGTGGTCCTCAACGGACGGGACGGCGAACGCCTCGCCGAGGCCGCCGCCGAACTGCCCGGGGACCGGATCCACACGGCCGTGTTCGACGTGACCGACGGTCCGTCGGTGGCCGCCGGGATCGCGGATGTCGAGGAGCGGGTGGGCCCGCTCGACATCCTGGTCAACAACGCCGGGATGCAACTGCGCGCCCCGCTCCTCGAGTTCACCGACTCCGACTGGCACCGCATCCTGGACACCAACCTCACCAGCGCGTTCCTCGTGGGCCGGGAGGCCGCCCGGCGGATGACGGAACGCGGCCACGGAAAGATCGTCAACATCTGCTCGCTGCAGAGCGAGGTCGTCCGCCCCGGCATCGCGCCCTACGCCGCCACCAAGGGCGCGCTGAAGATGCTCACCAAGGGCATGTGCGCGGACTGGGGGCCGTACGGCGTCCAGGTCAACGGTCTCGGCCCCGGCTACATCGAGACCGAGCTGACCCGGCCCCTGGTCCAGGACGAGGAGTTCAGCGCGTGGGTGCGGCGACGCACCCCGGCCGGGCGCTGGGGTCGTACCGAGGACCTGGTGGGCGGGGTGCTGTTCCTCGCCTCTCCGGCCGCGGACTTCGTCAGCGGGCAGGTCCTGTACGTCGACGGCGGCATGACGAGCGTGCTGTGAAGGAGGCCCCGGGGATGCTCGGTTGTGTGATCCACGGTCAGGGCGACCTGCGGGTCGACCGGTTGCCGGTGCCGGATCCCGGCCCCGGACAGGCCCTCGTCGCCGTGCGGTACGGCGGGATCTGCGGATCCGACCTGCACTACTGGCGGCACGGCGGAGTCGGCGACTTCCGCCTCAAGGAGCCGATGGTGCTCGGGCACGAGGTCGTCGGGACGGTGGTCTCGTACGGTGCCGGAGCATCGGGTCCGGCTCCGGGTACGGCGGTCGCGGTGCACCCGGCCACTCCCTGCGGGGTGTGCCCGGAGTGCGCCGACGGGCGGCGGAACGTCTGCCGGGACACCCGCTACCTCGGCAGCGCGGCCCGCTTCCCGCATGTGCAGGGCGGTTTCGCCGCCCAAGTGGTCGTCCAGGCGGAGCAGTTGCGGCCGCTCCCGCCCGGGCTGGAGCTGCGGCGGGCGGCCCTCGCCGAGCCGCTGTCCGTCGCGCTCCACGCCGTGCGGCGGGCCGGGGACGTGGCCGGGCGGCACGTCCTCGTCACCGGGGCCGGGCCCATCGGGTGTCTGGTGGTCGCGGCGGCGAAGGCGGCCGGTGCGGGGCGCGTGACGGTGACGGACCTGCTGCCCGCGGCCCTGCGGTACGCGCGCGTCGCCGGCGCCGACGTCCTCGTACGGGCCGACGATCCGGACGATGCCGGGTGGCCTTCCGAGGTGGACGTGGCGATCGAGGCGTCGGGGGTGGCGGCGGGGCTGGACACCTGTCTGCGGCTCGTGCGGCGCGGGGGTGTCGTGGTGCAGCTCGGGATGCTGCCGCCGGGACACAGCCCGTTCGCGGGGAACCTCGTCGTCAGCCGGGAGATCGAGCTGCGGGGGGCGTTCCGGTTCGACGGGGAGTTCGACGAAGCGCTGGAACTGCTCGCCGCCGAGGCGTCGTTCGACGGACTG
Source organism: Streptomyces sp. NPDC049627 (assembly GCF_044465645.1). NCBI lineage: Bacteria > Bacillati > Actinomycetota > Actinomycetes > Kitasatosporales > Streptomycetaceae > Streptomyces > Streptomyces sp. NPDC049627. Next base: position 111,843 of record NZ_JBITLW010000016.1, read on the forward strand.
GTCAGTGCGGTGGTGCCGGTGCGGGAGGCCGGTTCGGCGTTCGCGCTCGCCGCGGAGCGGAGCACATCCTGCAAGGTGCTGCTGGACTTCGGAGGCTGAACCTCCGCGCTGCTCAGCGCCTGAAATCACACCGACGACTCCCTGAAGCGCCTTCCCTGGGGGCACTTCGGGCCCGATGATGAGGTGTCCCCCGGCGGCTGCCGCAGTGTTCGGGGGCGGGAACATCGGGGGGCTTCATGGCGGTTTCCCTCGGGACGCGTATCTCGGGGCTGCTCGTCGCGGGGGCGGTGGCGGTGGCCACCGCGGCCTTCACCAGTGACGGGAAGGGCACGGCGGACGGCAGGGGTGGCGGGGGTGTGGTCGGCACCGCCGGTCCCTCGGGCGGCCCTCGCACGCCGCAGACCGGACTGTCGAGTTCCGCTCCTCCGGTACGGCAGAAGGCCGACGGCCACGCGACCGTGCCCGTCCCCACGGCCCCGCCCGGCCGACGCCGGAGCAGCGCGGCGGGCAGGAGTCCGAGCCCGGCCCCCAGCCCGTCCACGCATCCGAGGCTCCTCGAAGTCCCCACCTGGCTCCCGGCAGGGCCCGACTCGCCGAACGCCGACGGCATTCCTGATCCGGCAAGCGTGTACGACCTGCTCCGCGCCCCCGCCGAGTGCCGGACCGCCCTGAACCTGGTGCCCCGGACGCCGGCCGACCCGGAGTGGACGCTGCTGCGCGGGCTGGCCACCGCCTGCCTGGCCGTCCAGGGCGAGGGAGGCAGCTGGGAGCAGGCGGCCCGCGACCATGCCGCCCTGGCGGACGGGGCCGGCACCTGCAAGGGCCGTGCCGCGTACACCGTCCTGGGCGGTCTGCTCGACTTCCACCGGCGGCATCCCGGCGCCACCGTGCGATTGAAGCCCCCGTCCAGGGGGACGCCCGCTGCCTGCGCTTTCCGGATCGCCGGAGTGGACACGGGCGGCGACGGCGAGGCGCGGCCCGGCGAGGCGATCGGCATCGAGCTGGCGGACCCCTACGTCGACCACGCCGAGCTGCTGCCGGGCGTGAGCGTGAGCGTCGGGGGACAGCAGGTGCCCGGAGTTCCCGTGCTGACGTCGCGGTCGGGCGATCGGCTCGTGCTGTCCGTCGTCGTACCGGTGCTGGAGCCGGGTCCCGTCGAGGTGACGGTCCGGTGTGCCGGAACCGAAGTGCGCCTGCCGGCGGCCTTCAGGGTCGCCGCTCCCGAGGTGGTCCCGGAGCCGGACACGGGGGCTGGGACACCCGGGGATCCAGACCACCCCACCCCCGCCCTTCTCACCCTCGATGTCGCCACAGGGGATGCTCGCGCTCGGCCCACTCCCGGCTGACTGACCCCGTCCGCATTCCTCGCCGCGCCTCCGGGTCACCCAGCGCCATGCCGATGTGCCCGGCGAGGACGATCCCGATGGTCAGGGCCAGCCAGTCGTGGACGAAAGTGGCACTCGTGCGCCACACCAGCGGCGCGAGGTGGGTGAACCACATCAACAGCCCCGTGCCGAGCATCACCAGCGTCGCGCCGGCGATCCAGGACGCGTAGATCTTCTGCCCGGCGTTGAACTTGCCCGCGGGACGGGACGCGGCCCGCTTGTCACGGCGGAACGCGGCGCGCAGCCACACCCGGTCGTGCGGGCCGAAGCGGTTGAGGAAGCCCAGGTCGGCGCGGAAGGCGCGGGAGGCGAGGCCGGCCAGGACGGGCACGGGCAGGGCGAGGCCGGCCCACTCGTGGACACGGACCACCAGCTCGCGGCGGCCGACGAGTTCGGCGAACTGGGGGATGTAGAGGCAGGCCGCCGTCACCACGCACACGCCCATCAGCGCGGCCGTCGTGCGGTGCACCCAGCGCTCGGCGCGGCTGAAGCGCCGCACGCTCGTGGCCCGGCCGGGGGCGTCGGCGTCAACTCGTAGGCTCATCGTCGCGTCCGTTCGAGCGACCGACCCAGGCGTCGACGTCGTAGCCCCGTTCCTCCCAGTAGCCGGGCTTCACATCCTCGGTGACGGTGATGCCGGAGAGCCACTTGGCGGACTTGTAGAAGTACATGGGGCCCACATAGAGGCGGACCGGGCCGCCATGGGCGTGGCCCAGGTCCTTGTCCTGCATGCGCAGGGCGACGAGGACGTCGGAGCGGCGGGCCTGGTCGAGGGTGAGGCTCTCGGTGTACGTGCCGTCGAAGCAGGTGAAGCGCACCGCCCCGGCCTCTTGGCGCACTCCCGCGGCGTCGAGGAGCCGGGACAGGCGCACCCCCTCGAACGGTGTGTCGGGGACCCGCCAGCCGGTGACGCACTGCACGTCGCGCACGAGCCGGGTCTGCGGCAGGGCGCGCAGGTCGGCCAGGGTGTAGCTGCGGGGGCGGTCGACCAGGCCGTCGACCGTGAGGCGGTAGCTGCCGTCGCTCTTGTGGGGTACGGAGGAGGCGACCGAGTAGTAGCGGAAGCCGCCGCCGTTGGGCAGCAGGCCGGTCAAACCGGTGGGGTCCTTGTCGGACGCGCCCGCGAGGAAGGACTCCAGGCCGCGCTGCAGGGTGGGCGCGGTGATCACGCCGAGGGCGCCCAGGCCCACAGTGCCGAGGAAGACGCGGCGGCCGATGGGTTTGCCCCGCCGCTCTTCGGGTTCTTCGGAGTTCACGTACTCATTCGAGCACCCACGTCCCTCGTGGGGCCAGGGATCGCGGGTGCCCGTCAGAGTTCCGTAACCACTTCTCACCCGGTTCTCGTCAGTCGCCGTGGGCCGCCTTCTCCAGCTGGAAGGCCTCGTTGCCGAGCCCGATGCGGGCGTGCCGCTCGGGGGTGCGGGAGCGCAGGAGCAGGCCTTGGGCCAGACCCACGACCAGGGCGAGCGCGAGGACGGCGGGCAGGGCCCAGCTCAGGGACGAGCCCGGGCCCGCCCCGATCAGGACGTCGAAGTCCTTGACGGTGTAGACGACGATGAAGAGCAGCGCGAGGACGGCGAGCCCGGAGGCCGCGAGCCGCCAGAGCTGGGCTCCGGCGGCTCCGCGGCGGACGAAGAAGACGATGACGGAGACCGAGGCGGCCGCCATCAGGGCCGCGACGCCCAGCGCTCCCAGGCTGCCCATCCAGGTGAACAGGTGCAGGACCGGCGCGGTCGGGTCTCCGGCCGGCTTGTCGTCGGTGAGGGCGAAGGCGGCCACGACCAGGAGCGAGATCACCGTCTGCAGCAGGGAACCCGTGCCGGGGGCGCCGCTCGCGCCGCTGGTGCGGCCGAAGGCGGCGGGCAGCAGGCCCTCGCGGCCCATGGCGAAGGCGTAGCGGGCGACGACGTTGTGGAAGCTGAGCATCGCCGCGAACATGCCGGTCACGAACAGGACGTGCAGGACGTCGGTGAAGCCGGTCCCGAGCAGGTCCTCGGTGAGGAAGAACAGCAGCCCGGCGCTCTGCTCCTGCGCCGTGCCGACGATCGCCGAGGGCCCGGTGGCGACGGTGTACGCCCAGCAGCTGATCGTGTAGAACACCGCGATGCCGCCGATCGCCAGGTACATCACGCGGGGCACGAGGACGTGGGGGCGGCTGGTCTCCTCGGCGTAGACGGGGGCCTGCTCGAAGCCGAGGAAGGCGGCGACGCAGAAGCACAGGGCCGTGCCGATGCCCGCGCCGGTGAGCGTGTCCGGGTTGAAGGCGTGCAGCGAGAGCCCCTCCTTGGCGGGGTCGGCGAGCGCGGCGACGTCGAAGATGACGACCAGGGCGACCTCGATGACCAGCAGAACGCCGAGCACGCGCGCGTTGAGGTCGATCTTCAGCCAGCCGAGCGCTCCGACGAGGAGCACGGCCAGGAGCGCCGGTATCCACCAGGCGACCTCGGTGTCGAGGTAGGTGGCGAACAGTCCGGAGACCTCGAAGCCGAAGATGCCGTAGATGCCGACCTGGAGTGCGCTGTAGGCGACGAGCGCGAGCATCGCGGCGCCGGCGCCGGCCGTGCCGCCCAGTCCGCGGGAGATGTACGCGTAGAAGGCGCCGGCATTGTGGACGTGGCGGCTCATCTCGGCGTATCCGACGCTGAAGAGCGCCAGGACGAGGCCGAGGATCACGAAGAGCAGCGGCTGCCCTGCGATACCCATCACTCCGAAGGTCGTGGGCATGACACCCGCGACCACCATCAGGGGTGCCGTGGCGGCGAGCACGGACAGCAGCAGGCCTGTCGTGCCCAGCCGGTCGGCGCGCAAAGCGCGGTCCTGGCCCTTGAAGGTGCTGATGCCGCCGCCGTCCGCGGTGGCTCTACCGGTGCTGGAACTGCCCGTCGTCATCGAGTGACCGTCCTTCGGGGTCGGGGTGCCGGGGGGTGCGGGTCGGGTCGGATCGGTTGTCACGTCGGGGCGGTGCCGTCATGCCATGCCGAGCGCGGTGTCGCGTGCGGCGCGGAAGGCGGGGTACGGATCGCGGTCGGGGTACGCCCACGGGGACGGGGTTGCGTGCTCGCCGATGCGGTGGAACAGCGCGGCGGCTTCGGCGCCCCGGCCCTCGCAGACCTTGGCGTGGGCGAGGAAGTTCAGGTCGATCAGGCGGCGCGGATGGCCTTCCTGCTCCCACTCCAGCCACCAGTCGAAGGCGGCGCGCATCACCTGACGGGCCCGACGGCCGGTCCAGTGCCCGGAGGCGGCCGCGTCGCCGGGCTCATGTCCGGCGCCCGCGAGGACGCGGTAGCGCTCGGCGTGGGCGATGACCGGGAGGATGGCGAGCGGGGAGTCGGCGGGGGCGCGCTCGGCGGCCTGGTTGGCGAAGTCGTAGACCTCGTGGAGCGGATCGGAACCGGCACCGGAGTGGCGCTCGGCGAGCCGGGCGACCATCAGGTGGTGCGCGTGGTGATGGTCGGCGTACCGGGCCAGGACCTCGGCGAAGAGGCGGCGCACCTCCTCCTCGGCGCCGAGGGCGCACTCCAGCATGAGCAGTCCGAGCCAGGGGGTGGGGTCGGCGGGTGCGAGCGCGGCGGCGCTGTGGCAGGACTCGCGGGCACGGACCGGCTTCTCCTTGCCGCGCAAGGCGCGCTGGACCTGCGCGAGAGCGAGCAGGACGGCGGCGTCGGCGGAGTCGGGTTCGGCGAGCAGCCAGTCGCGGACCCAGGGCGTGCAGTGCGGCTCGCGGGCGAGGACGGTGACGCGGTGGCCTCGGCGGTCCCAGTCGTCGCCGGTCCGGGCCAGCAGCGAGCGGACCGACTGCCACCTGCCCTGGGCGAGCTGGGTGCGGGCCACGGCGAGCTCGGCGTCGTCGAGGGCCGCGTCGAAGGCGTGCGCTGCGCGCTTACGACTGCGGCCGAAGGGGGGCGGCGGAGGTGGGGGCACCGTTGTGGGTTCTGTAGGGGGCAGAATGTGGACTGTCATCGGATGATCACGCACAGCAAACCGGCAGCCAACGGTTCACGTCAAGGGCCGCCGTGGCGTTACACGCGTCAACTTCCGTTACCGGTGGGACGGTTGAGACATAACGCCTGCCTGTAATGCCGGAATTGTTCGGCGCGTGTGGCGTACGTCATGGCGTCGTCGGCGCGGGCACCGGACGATTGCGGGACGCGCATGCCGGGCCCGAGCCGCTACAGTCGGCCCTTACGCACCCCGTCCCCGGCAGGATGATCGAGGTACGCAGCGTGTCGCTTCAGATTCTGATACTCGCCGTCACCGCTGCGTGCTGCCTGGGCTTCGGCTTCGTACTGCAGCAGAACGCGGCCCGGCGGGCGCCGCTGAACGACTTCCTCTCCCCCCGCATCCTCCTCGACCTGATGAAGGTGCCGCGCTGGCTGGGCGGCATCGGGCTCATGGTGGTCGGCATGGCGCTGGGCGCGATGGCGCTCGGCCAGGGCGAGATCTCTCTGGTGGAACCACTGCTGGCGACGAACCTGCTGTTCGCGCTCGTGCTCTCGCGCCGCCAGACCAAACAGCCGCTGGGCCGCCAGGGCTGGACGGGCCTCGCTCTGCTCGCGGGCGGCGTCACGGCGTTCATCGTCGCCGGGCAGCCACGCGGCGGAACGGCGACCGACGACCCGCTCCGGCACTGGCTGATCATCGGCGTCATGGTCGGACTGGCCCTGCTGCTCACGGCGTACGCCAAGCGCTCCCGGCTCAGCTCGGGTCCGGCGCTGCTGGCGACGGCCGCCGGTCTGCTGTACGGCGTGCAGGACGCGCTGACCCGGGTGACGGGCGAGCGTTTCGCCGGGGGCGGCCTCACGGAGGTGCTGACCGGCTGGCAGCCGTATGCGGTGGTGGCGCTCGGCCTCACCGGGCTGGTCCTGGTCCAGAGCGCCTTCGAGACAGCGTCGCTGCGCATGTCCCTGCCTGCCCTGACCGCGGCCCAGCCGCTGGCCGGCATCGCCTGCGGCGTGGGCTTCCTCGGCGACCGCCTGCGCGCCGACGCGGGCGCACTGGCGTGGGAGGCGGCCGGGCTCGCCGGGATCGTGGTGGGCATCATCCTGCTGGGAACGCATTCCGCGATGCCGTGCGGGGCGAGAGAGCCGGAGCGGTCGGCGGTGCTGCAGGCCGCCGCGTGACGGGGGTCGCGCGAACCGGCTGAGGCAGGCGGAAGTCCGCGCTGACGCCGGGTGCCCCTGCCGCTCCGCGGGACGTCCCGGCGCGCGTCGAGCGCCACGGTCCGGACGGTGACACCACCCCGCGGGAGCCACCTGCTTGGATGGCCCCATGAGTGCTGCTGACGAGATCCTCGACATCGTCGATGAACAGGACCGGGTCATCGGACAGTCCCCGCGCGGCGAGGCCTACGCCAAGGGCCTGCGTCACCGCTGTGTCTTCATCGAGGCCCGGGACGCCCAGGGCCGTCTCTTCGTGCACCGCCGCACGCCCACCAAGCTGGTGTTCCCCTCGCGCTACGACATGTTCGTCGGCGGAGTGGTCGGCGCGGGCGAGTCGTACGACGAGGCGGCTCTGCGGGAGGCCGAGGAGGAACTCGGCGTGAGCGGCCTGCCCCGCCCGTCGTACCTCTTCAAGTTCCTGTACGACGACGGCGCGGGCCAGACCTGGTGGTCGGCGGTGTACGAGGTGCGCTGCGAGCTGCCCGTGCGCCCCCAGGTGGAGGAGGTCGCCTGGCACGACTTCCTCCCCGAGGCCGAGGTGGAGCGACGGCTGGCGGAGTGGGCGTGGGTACCGGACGGGCTCGCGGCGTACGAGCGGCTCAGGGCCCATCGGACGGCGACCGGCTGACCCATCGGCTCACAACGTTCCCCGGCGACCGCCCGGATAGGCTCGTTCATGTGATCGAGTTCGTACGAAACGTCAGACTGTGGTTCGAACCGCAGCAGGTCCGGCAGGAGGGCGGCACCCCCGACTACCGGTTCTCGCTGGCGAACGAGCGCACCTTCCTGGCCTGGCTGCGCACCGCGCTCGCGCTCATCGGCGGCGGCTTCGCGGTGGACCAGTTCCTGCCGGACCTGCGCTGGGGGTGGCGCGTCGGGCTGGCGCTCGCGTTGCTCGCGGCCGGCGTGCTGTGCTCGCTGCGCGCCGTCAATCACTGGGTGCGCTGCGAGCGGGCGATGCGCCGGGGTGAGGACCTGCCGGTGTCGCGGTTCCCGGCGGTGCTGAGTCTCGTGGTCGCGGTGGTGGCCGTGGCGATGGTCGTCGTCGTGCTCGTCGGGTGGGAGGGATGAGCGCCGATGGGGGTCTCCCGGGTCGAGCATGTTCGAGACCGGGGGAGGTCGCGGAGCCGGTGCGGGATCCGGGACTGCAGCCCGAGCGGACGCGTCTCGCGTGGCGCCGTACGACACTGTCCGGCACCGTGGCCGCCGTACTCGCCATGAAGACCGCCCTGCACGGCGGGGTCTCGCTCGCCGGGACGGTCGTCTGTGCCCTGTGCTTCGGACTGTGGCTGGGCTTCCTGGCCCTGGCCCACCGCCGCATCCGCGTCCTCGCCACGTCGACCGAACCCGCCTCGCTCGCCCCCCGGCATGCGACGGCCACGGTCCTGGTCACCGTGGCCCTGGCGGTGTGCGCCGTCGCCCTGGTCTTCTGAGGACGGCCGCCCCTCACCGACAGCCTCCTGGACGCCGGCTGCCACCGCGCCGGGCTCCCGAACGACGCCCGCCGACCGATCCCCGGCGACGGGTCTCGTCCCGGGACCACCGGGAGCCGGCACTCACCACCGGACCCGTCCGAACCCGCCACCACCAGACCCCTGGGAGCCCGCCTCACCGGCAGCCTCCTGCACGCCGGCTGCCACCGCGCCGGGCTCCCGAACGACGCCCGCCGGCCGATCCCCGGCGACGGGTCTCGTCCCGGGACCACCGGAGCCGGCACTCACCACCGGATCCGTGCGAGCCCGCCGTCACCACCAGACCCGTGCGAACCCGCCGTCAACATCAGACCCGTGAACCTGCCGTCACCACCAGACCCCTGGGAGCCCGCCACTCACCGGCAGCCTCCTGCACGCCGGCTGCCACCGCCGGACTCCCGAACGACGCCCGCCGACCGATCCCTGGCAACGGGTCTCGTCCCGGGACCACCGGAAGCCGACACTCACCACCAGACCCGTCCGAACCCGCCACCACCAGACCCGTGCGAACCCGCCGTCACCGAGTCACCGCCAGACCCGTGGGGACCCGCCGTCACCGAGTCACCGCCAGACCCGTGGGGACCCGCCGTCACACCAGACCCTGGGAGCCCGCCCTCGACTCCCGAACGGCGCTCGTCGGCCGATTCCTGGCGACGGTCTCGTCGCGGGATCATCGGGAGCCGACGCTCGCCACCGGACCTCTGGGCGCGCGCTCGCCACCGAACCCCCGCGAGCCCACCCACACCACCGGAGCCCCGCGAGCCCACCCACACCACCAAACCCCCGCAAGCCCACCCACACCACCGGAGCCCGGGAGCCGGCCCACGCCACCCGAGCCCGGGAGCCGGCCCACGCCACCGGAGCCCGGGAGCCGGCCCGTTTCAGTCGAGCCCGTCGGCCCGTGCTACTCCGACCCCTGCCACAGTCCCTCCGGCGCCGCCGCCTCCTCCGTCTCCCAGTCGACCGTCACCACGATCTTGCCCCGTGTGCGGCCCTCCTGGTTGAGCCGGTGGGCATCAGCCGTCCGTTCCAGCGGGAACGTCTCCGAGACGTGCATGGACACCACGCCCTCCTCCGCCAGTTCCGACAGCCGCAGCAGGTCCTCCGCGTCGGGGCGGACGAAGTAGTAGCGGCCGCCGTAGTCGAAGACGTCCGGGTCGGCGATCGACACCAGACGGCCCTCGGGCGCGAGGAGGTTGGTCGAGGCCTTCAGCGCCTCCCCGCCGACCGTGTCGAAGGCCGCGTCCACGCCTTCGGGCGCCAGCCCGCGCACCCGCTCGGTCAGCCCGTCGCCGTACTCGACCGGCTCGCCGCCGAGGCCGCGGACGTAGTCGTGGTTGTGCGCGCTCGCCGTACCGATCACCCGGGCGCCCAGATGGCGGGCGAGCTGGACGGCCATCGAGCCCACGCCGCCGGCCGCGGCGTGCACGAGGACGGTTTCGTCACGCTTGACCTGGAGCACCTTGAGCAGGACCTGATAGGCGGTCAGCCCCACCAGCGGCAGGCCTGCCGCCTCCTCCCAGGTGAGGTTGCGGGGCTTGCGCGCGAGGGTGCGCACAGGGGCCGCGACGTACTCGGCGAAGGTGCCGTGGGAGAGGAGGTCCTCGCGTACGTAGCCGATGACCTCGTCGCCGACGCCGAACTCCGTGACGGACACGCCCGGCTGGACCACGACTCCGGAGACGTCCCAGCCGGGGACCACCGGGAAGACCGGCTCGAGCATCCGGTCCATGTGGCCCTCACGGCACTTCCAGTCGACCGGGTTGACCGCCGCCGCCCGTACCTTGACCAGCACCGAGTCGGGCCCGACCCGCGGGTCGCGCACATCCCCGTACGCGAGCACCTCGGGGCCGCCGTAGCTTGAGTAGCTGATGCCCTTCATGGGTCCGACCCTCCGGGGTGGCCGTGCGCCACGCAAGCCGAATAGCCCGATATGCGCCGTTCGCGTGGCAGCCTGTCGACGTCACAACCCGCACCTACGAAGGTGAGCACCATGACCACCCTGCACGTGGAGCACCCCGCCCACCCGCACACCCACGGCCCCGACTGCGGACACACCCCGGTGCCGCACGACGACCACACCGACTACGCGCACGACGGTCACCTCCACCGCGAGCACGGCGGACACTGGGACGAGTGCGAGGCGGACGGGCATGTCACGCACGAGGAGCACGCCCATCAGCACGGCGCCGACTGCGGCCACGAGAGCGTCCTGCACGGCGACCACGTCGACTACCTCCACGACGGCCACCGGCACGCCGCCCACGAGGGCCACTGGGACGACCACTGAGCCCTCACGAGGCCCCGCCGACTCGGCTGTACCGGCCGAGAATCCACCCCGACGGATTCCCGACAGCTCCCCGGCGCTCCGCGCGGGGAGCTGTCGGCTTATCGTGGGCCCGATCACGTTCGCCTCCCCCACTGGACTACATACCGACTGGTCGGCATCATGAGTCAGGTCCCGTTCACCTGCTTGAGGAGCGACGTATGAGCCCCGACCATCCGCCCGGACTCGATCTCGACCGGCTGCGCGGCCTGCTCGAGCGGGAGCGGCCCGGCCTGGTGCAGGGTCCGCTGACCGGCCGGCTGATCGAGGGCGGACGGTCCAACCTCACCTACACGGTCTCCGACGGCACCTCGAAGTGGGTCGTACGGCGGCCCCCGCTCGGCCATGTCCTCGCCACCGCGCACGACATGAAGCGCGAACACCGGGTCATCAGCGCGCTGCACCCGACGAACGTGCCGGTGCCGACGCCGGTGCTGCTGTGCGAGGACGAGGAGGTGCTCGGGGCGCCGTTCTACGTCATGGAGTTCGTCGAGGGCACCCCGTACCGCACGGCCGACCAGCTGGCCCCGCTCGGCCCGGAGCGCACCCGGGGAGCGGTGCTGTCGCTGGTGGACACGCTCGTCGAGCTGCACGCGGTGGAGCCGGCGTCCGTGGGCCTGGAGGACTTCGGCCGCCCCGAGGGCTTCCTGGACCGGCAGCTGCGCCGCTGGGGCAAGCAGCTGGACGCCTCCCGCAACCGTGAGCTGGCCGGCATCGACGAGCTGCACGCGACGCTCGGACGGCGGCTGCCCGCCTCCCCCGCTCCCGCGGTCGTGCACGGCGACTACCGGCTCGACAACGTGCTCATCGGTGCGGACGACCGCATCAAGGCCATCCTCGACTGGGAGATGTCCACGCTCGGTGACCCGCTCACCGACCTGGGTCTGCTGGTGATGTACAGCATGCCGCTCGAGATGCCGGACTCCCCCGTCTCCACCACGGCTCAGGCCCCGGGGCACCCGGACCCGGCCGAGCTGATCGAGCGGTACGCCGCGCGCTCGGGACGCGACGTGTCGGCGGTCTCCTGGTACACGGCGTTCGCCTGGTTCAAGCTCGCCGTGATCCTGGAGGGCATCCACTACCGCTACACGCTCGGCCGGACGGTCGGCCACGGCTTCGACCGCATCGGCGACCTCGTCCCGGTCTTCATCGAGCACGGTCTGACCACTCTTCGAGAAGGCACCCAGGAAGGCTGACGGGACATGGACTTCGCGTTCGACGCACGCACCGAGGAGCTGCGCGCCAAGCTGCTGGCCTTCATGGACGAGTACGTCTATCCGGCCGAGGCCGTGGCGGAGGAACAGCGGGCCGAACTGGCCTCCCCCTGGGACACCCCGGCCGTGGTCGAGGAGCTCAAGGCTCAGGCGCGCAGGCAGGGCCTGTGGAACCTCTTCCTCCCCGACGCCGAGCACGGCGCCGGCCTCACCAACCTCCAGTACGCCCCGCTGGCCGAGATCACCGGCCGCTCACCGCAGCTGGCGCCCACCGCGCTGAACTGCGCGGCGCCCGACACGGGCAACATGGAGGTGCTGGCGCAGTTCGGTGACGAGCAGCAGAAGAAGCAGTGGCTTCAGCCGCTGCTGGCCGGTGAGATCCGCTCGGCGTTCGCCATGACCGAGCCGGAGGTGGCCTCCTCCGACGCCACCAACATCACCACGCACATCGAGCGGGACGGCGACGAGTACGTCATCACCGGCCGCAAGTGGTACATCTCCGGGGCGATGAACCCGGACTGCAAGATCTTCATCGTGATGGGCAAGACGGACCCGGACGGCGACGACATCCGCCGCCAGCAGTCCATGGTCCTCGTCCCCCGCGACACCCCGGGCGTGACGGTCAAGCGCGCGATGCAGGTCTTCGGCTACGAGGACCACTACCACGGCGGCCACGCCGAGGTGATCTTCGACCACGCGCGCGTGCCGGTCACCAACCTGATCGGCGAGGAGGGCGGCGGCTTCGCCATCGCCCAGGCCCGTCTCGGGCCCGGCCGTATCCACCACTGCATGCGGCTGATCGGCATGGCCGAGCGGGCGATCGAGCTGATGTGCAGGCGGGCCGTGGCCCGTACGGCCTTCGGCAAGGCGCTGGCCCAGCAGGGCGTGGTGCACAACTGGATCGCGGACGCGCGCGTGCAGGTCGAGCAGCTGCGGCTGCTGGTGCTGAAGACGGCCTGGCTGATGGACACCGTCGGCAACAAGGGCGCCCACACCGAGATCCAGTCCATCAAGATCGCCACTCCGCGGGCCGTCGTCGACATCATCGACCGGGCGATCCAGTTGCACGGCGCGGGTGGTGTCAGCCAGGACTTCCCGCTGGCCGAGCTGTACGCCGCCGCCCGGACCCTGATGATCGCCGACGGGCCGGACGAGGTGCATCAGCGGTCGCTGGCGCGGCGGGAGCTGAAGAAGTACCTCTAGAGGGACCACGTGTAAGGGGCGACCGCCATGGGCGGTCGCCCCTTACACGTGCCCACGTATGCGGCGGTTACGGCCGCAGTGCCCGCAGCAGCAGGTCGGCCAGGTGGTCGGCGACCTCCTGGGGGCCCATCGGGCCGTCGGGGCGGTACCAGGTCGACAGGTGGTGGACGGAACCGAAGTGGTAGTCCACCACGAGGTCGGCCGGGGTCGCCTTGGAGAAGACGCCCGCCTCCTGGCCCTCCTCGATGAGCGCACGGAAGCGTTCGTGGTAGCGCCGGCGCTCGGCGCGCACCTGCTTGTTCTTCTCCGGGCTCAGGTGGTGCATCGACCGCCAGAAGATCGACGCGTCGTCGAGGTTGTCGATGGTCGTCACCACGACATCCGCCGCCGCGGCCCGCAGCCGCTTCTCGACCGGCTCGTCGGCCTGCGCGAAGGCGTCCAGGCGCTCCTGCTGGAGGCGCAGCACGCGCGCGTACACCTCGTGCAGCAGGTCGTCCTTGGAGCCGAAGTAGTGGTACAGCGCCCCCTTGGTGACGCCCGCCGCCTCGACGATCTCCTGCACCGAGGTGCGGTCGTACCCCTGCTCGGCGAAGAGCCGGGTGGCGGCGGCGAGCAGCCGCTGCGGGACGGGCGTACCGTCTCCGTCCGTCGTCCTGGCCACTGTGCCGCCACCTGCCCTTCCGAGATGTCTGCTTGTTGTCCGGCAGTCGTTCGTCTAGCCGTCGTTGCCACGGGAACGAAGCTCCCGACGGAGGATCTTCCCACTTGCCGTCTTGGGCAAGTCGGGCAGGATCTCCACCTGGCGCGGATATTTGTAGGCGGCCAGTCTCTCCTTGCAGTACGCGGCGAGTGCGTCGGGGTCCGTTTCCGCACCCGGACGGAGGCTGATGTACGCCTTGACGGTCTCCCCGCGGTACCCGTCGGGCACCCCGACGACGGCCGCCTCGCGCACCGCCGGGTGCGTGTAGAGCACGTCCTCGACCTCGCGCGGCCACACCTTGAAGCCGGACGCGTTGATCATGTCCTTCTTGCGGTCGACGACGTACAGCCAGCCCTGCTCGTCCATGAAGCCGATGTCACCGGTGCGCAGCTCGCCGTCCGGGAAGGTCTCGGCGGTGGCGTCCGGGCGCCGCCAGTAGCCCGGGACGACCTGCGGCCCCCGTACGACGATCTCGCCCTGTTCGCCGAACGGCACTTCCGCGCCCTGCTCGTCGACGATCCGTACGACCGTGTCGGGCCCCGGCAGGCCCACGGCGAGCGTCCCGGAGACCGGGTCGACGGGGGCCTCCAGGCCCGGCGGGACGGAGGCGCAGGGGGCGGTGCACTCGGTGAGGCCGTAGCCGTTGCGGATGTACGGCCCGAAGCCGGCCCGGAACTTCTCCACCAGGGCGGGCGGCAGCGGGGCGCCGCCGGAGGAGATCATCCGGAAGGAGGTGAAGTGGTCCCGGGTGACGGCCGGGTGCGCGGCGAGCGCCATGAAGGCGGTCGACGGGCCGACGGTGTAGTGCGGCCCGTGCTCGGCGAACGCGTCGAGCAGCACCCCGGCCTCGAAGCGGTACGCCAGCACGAGCGTCCCCGCGCTGTCGAGGCAGGCGCCGAGCTGGCAGACCATGCCGGTGATGTGGAACAGGGGCGCCAGCGCGAAGTAGACGGGCGGGTCGGGCAGTTCCAGGCCGGTCCGCTGCCGCTCGGCGTTGTACATGATGTTGCCGTGCGTGTTGGTGGCGCCCTTCGGGGTGCCGCTGGTGCCCGAGGTGTAGCTGATCAGCGCGATGTCGGACGGCTCCGCGTCGCGCCCCTGCGGCGCCTTGTGGCCGGCACGCGCGACGCCCGTCAGGTCGTCGGCGTCATCGGCCTGCGGCAGCCGCTCGAAGGTCAGCACGCGCGCGTCGTTGCGCGTCTGGAAGTCCAGCTCGCACCCGGTGAGCACGATCCGCACCGGCGAGCCGGCCGCCGTCTCGCGCAGATACGACTCCCAGGCCCGGTCGGAGCAGATCAGCGCGGCCACCTCGCCGTCCCGCAGGACGTGCGCCACCTCCCCCGACTTGTACATCGGGTTGACGGGCACGACGATCGCCCCGGCCTTCCAGGCGCCGAGCAGGGCGAGCACGAAGTGCGGGGAGTTCTGCAGCAGGATCGCCACGCGGTCGCCGCGCTCCAGGCCGCGGGCGGCGAGGTGCCCGGCGACGGAGTCGCTGAGCTCGTCGACCTCGCGGTAGGAGAGCCGGCCGTCGAAATAGGCGAGGAACGTGCGGTCCGGATGCTCGGCGGCGGCCCGGCGCAGGGCGTGCACGAGGGAGTCCTCGGGCTGGATGGGGGCGCGCTGGGGGTCGCTGAGGAGGGCCAGCCAGGGCTTGGCCGCGTATCGGGAGCCGGTCACAGGGTCTCCTCCCACTTCTGCTGGATGTGGTTCATACCGGCCAGCCAGCGGTCGGGCTCGGCGGCCCGCGCCTGGTAGTAGCCGGCGACCTCGGGATGCGGCAGGATCAGGAAGCGGTCCTCCGCCATGCCCTTGAACAGGGCGTCCGCGACGTCCTCCGGCGCGATGGCGGTGGGCTTGAGCACGAGGTCGCCTGCACTGCCGGTGGCGTCGAGCATGTCGGTGCGCACACCCTGCGGGCAGATGGCGTGCACCTTCAGGCCGCGATGGCGGTACGTCAGGGAGAGGTACTCGGCGAAGGCATAGGCACCGTGCTTGGTGACGGCGTAGGGCGCGGCCCCGATCATGGTGAGCAGTCCGGCGGCGGAGACGGTGGAGACGAACCGCCCACTGCCGCGCTCCAGCCAGGCGGGGAGCAGCTCATGGGCTGCACGCACGTGTGCCATGACGTTGACGTCCCAGGACAGCGACCAGGCCTTGTCGTCGGCGAGATCATCGATGCCCGGGCCGCCGAAGGCGACCCCGGCGTTGGCGCAGTAGACGTCGACGGTACCGCCGAGGGCGTCACGAGCGGCGTCGACGATGGCGGAGGCGTCGCCGGGGACCGCGATGCCGCCGATCTCGCCGGCGACGGCCTTCGCCTTGTCGGCGTCCAGATCATTGACAACGACCCGGGCTCCTTCAGCGGCGAACCGCCGAGCAAGGGCTGCGCCGATCCCGCCTCCCGCCCCGGTGACGACCACTCCGGCATCCTGCAAGGCTTCCACCATCGGTCTCCTTCGACGCGGCTCCACTGCGAGGCCAGACTAACCGGTCGGTATGTAACTGGAAAGGGGCGACTGCAACGCCGTAAGGGGCGCGGGGAACTGCGCGACAAGCCACGAACCACCGGCACCTTTCCCACAACCTGCGGGAGCAATACCGTGCCCCCCATGCGCCTATCCAGACGAGCTCTCCTCGCAGCGACAACGGCAGCAGCAACCCTGACTTCGGCACCCCCAGCCTCCGCAGCCGAGCCCCGCAGACAACCACGCACCGGCTTCGAGCGTCTCTCCGCCGAAGGCTACGCACTCCTCGACGGCCGGCGCGTCGGAATCGTCACGAACCCCACCGGCGTGACCCGCGACGTCCGCCACATCGTCGACGTCATGCATGCCGACGACCGGGTGAACCTCATCGCCGTCTTCGGCCCCGAGCACGGCTTCAGAGGCACCGCCCAGGCCGGCGGCTCGGAGGGCCGCTACGACGACCCGGCGACCGGGCTCCCGGTCTACGACACGTACCTCAAGAGCGGCCGCCCCCTCGCCGACATCTTCACCGCGTCCGGCGTCGACACGGTCGTCTTCGACATCCAGGACGTCGGCGCACGCTTCTACACGTACATCTGGACCCTCTACGACTGCATGGAGGCGGCCCAGCTGGCGGGCAAGCGCTTCGTCGTGCTGGACCGCCCGAACCCGGTGACCGGACGGGCGGCGCAAGGCCCCGTCCTCCACAAGGAGTTCGCGACCTTCGTCGGCCGGCAACCGATCTCGCAGGCGCACGGAATGACGGTCGCGGAACTGGCCCACCTCTTCAACGGGGAGTTCCTCGGCACCCCCGTGCCGCTGGAGACCGTACGGATGACGGGCTGGCGGCGGTCCGACTTCTACGACGCCTCCGGACTGCCCTGGGTGCCGCCGAGCCCGAACATGCCGACCCCGGACACCGCCCTCGTGTACGCGGGCACCTGCCTCTTCGAGGGCACGAACCTGTCGGAGGGACGCGGCACCACCCGCCCCTTCGAACTGCTCGGCGCGGAAGGCATCGACGGCCGCTGGGCGGCGGCCGCGAACGAACTCGGCCTTCCCGGGGTGCACTTCAGGGAGGCCTACTTCGCGCCCACGTTCTCCAAGTTCCAGGGAAAGACCGTCGGCGGCGTACAGATCCATGTGCACGACCGCGCCGCGTACGACCCCGTCCGCACCGGAATCGCCCTGCTGGTGAGCGCCAAGAAGGCCTGGAACGGCTTCGCTTGGCGCTCCGACAACTGGATCGACAAGCTCACCGGCTCCACGCGGGTGCGCACGATGATCGACGCGGGCGCGAGCACCGGCGAGGTGGTGGCGGGCTGGCAGCAGGAGCTGGCGGCGTTCCGGCGGATGCGCAAGGAGTACCTGCTGTACAAATGACCGCCGCGAATCCGCACCCCGGATGAGTGACGACGTATGGCCAATCACGCCCGTTAGCAGGACGATGCGGCCGTATCGCACCACTTCGGGGGACGAGGGGGCCTGTCATGGCGGATCCGGCAGTGAGCGTGACTCCTTACTGGGAGCTGACCTTCGACGCGGACGGCGATCCGGACGCCGGGAAGCGGGACCGGCTGCTGGCCGGAGTGACACAGCACCACGTCCGTGACCTGATCGTCTTCGCGCACGGCTGGAACAACGACCGCTCGGGCGCGACCCGGCTCTACGACCGCTTCTTCGCGCCGATCCCACAGCTCGCTCCGGCGGCGAAGATCGGGTACGTCGGCGTGGTCTGGCCGTCGATGCGGTTCTCGGACGAGCCGATCCCGGACTTTCCGCGGGCCGTGGCGGCCGAACTGCCGCCGCGGCCGGCGCTGGACAAGGACACCCGGCACGCCCTGCTGGAGACGTTCCCGGGGCGGGCCACCGTGATCGACCAGATAGCGCGGATGCTGGACCAGCAGCCGCGCGAGGAGGCGGAGTTGGAGGAGTTCGGGCGGCTGGTGCGGCTGCTCGTGGACGTAGTGCCGCCGGGGCCGCAGGTGCTGTTCGCGGCGGACACGCTGGCGGAGGGGGTGCCGCAGAGCTCGCCGGACATGTTCTCGGGGGCCACGGCCGCCGTGTGCGAGGAGTTCGCGCAGGCGCTGACGCATCTGGAGTCGCCCGACGGCGCGCCGGACGGTGCGGCCTCGTTCTCGTTGCCGAACCCGTGGGAGGGCGCGCACGAACTGCTGCGGCAGGCGACGTACTACGCCATGAAGCGCCGCGCGGGCACGGTCGGTGAGCGCGGGCTCGGCCGGGTGATCGGGCAGCTGGCCGCGCGGGAGTCCGAGGTGCGGGTGCATCTGGTCGGGCACAGTTTCGGTGCGCGGCTGGTGTCCTTCGCGTTGCGGGGCCTGCCGAAGGGCGTGCGCGCGGTGAAGTCCGTGACGCTGCTCCAAGGCGCCTTCTCGCACTACGCGTTCGCGTCGCGGCTGCCGCACGACGCCCGGGCGGGCGGTGTGCTGGAGGGCCAGCACAACCGGATCGACGGACCGCTGGTGTGCTGCTATTCGCGGCATGACGCGGCGCTGTCCACGATGTATCCGCTGGCCTCCCGCATGGCGGGGGACGCGCGCGGGGTCGCGCCCCTCGCCATCGGCCGGATGCTGGGGGCCAAGTGGGGTGCGATGGGGCACGACGGGGTGCAGGCGGTCCCGGGGACGCGGTCGCTGAAGCTGGCCGACGCACTCGGGGCGCCTCTGCCGACGTCGGGGTGCGTGAACGTCGACGCGGCAGGCGTCGTACGGCGTGGCGGGCCGCCGGCGGGGGCGCACAGCGACATCGTGCACCGGGAGCTGGCGCAGGTGGTGCTGGCGGCGGGCCGCATCGGGTGACCCGCCGCCGACCACTTACCCGGCACTCGTCACCTGTGTGACGTGAACTCCACGACCTGCTGATACGTCGGCCGGTTCTGCCAGCTGATCCTGCCGTGCTTGATGCCGCCCAGGGTGCGCTGGACGATCGAGTCGGCGCACCACTGGTCGCCCGCCGAGCACTGGTCGTCGCCGGGGTAGACCTGGGCCGCGGTCTGGCCGGCCGCCTCCTTCAGGGTGCTGATCAGGATGTCCCGGCAGGCGCTGAGGCTGCCGCCGCCGCAGTACTCGCGGTCGAGCGGGCCCTGCACCGACTCCCCGAGCACGGCCCGCATGTCCTTGTCGACATAGCTCCACCAGCCGTACTGGAAGGAGCTACCGGCGTGCGAGCCGGTCGGGCCGTGTGCGGCCGACGGGGACTCGTCGACGGGCAGGTTGGCGGTCATCGCGGCGTACAGCTCGCTGCCGAGACCCGGTTCGAACTCGGCCTTGACCAGCAGCGGCCACCAGGCGTCCAGGATGCGGACCGCGTCGGCGTCGGCGTACGTCTTCGACCCGGCCGACGTCTCGGTGCGCTTGCCGCCCGCGGCCACCCAGGACTGGAGCTTGCCCACCGCCGCGGCGGCCGTGGTGTCGGTCACCGGGGAGCTGTTGACGACCTTCAGCAGGTCCGGCAACACGTCCTCGGCCCGCAGGTCGGCCAGCCCCGCGTCCGCCATGGCCTTCACCAGCGAGGCCCGGGTCACGCCGCCCGCGGCGACCAGTTTCCTCACCCGGTTCTCCAGCAGGTTGCCGCGGTGGACCGAGCCGTCGCCCCAGGGCGCGGTCGTGTACTCCTTGGCCTGCTTGTTGTTCCAGGAGATGTAGTAGTCCTGGTCGATGGAGTTGGGGTGGGCCGAGGGCGGGGTGTACTGCGCGGTGTTCGTCGCCGGGTCCCAGCCGCGCCACTCGTACGCCGGCTGCGCCCACACCGGGAACTCCGCGTCCACGCCGGTCGCCCGTACCGGGTTGTCGCCGCTGTTGTAGTAGGCGGTGTGCTGGGAGTCGGCGTAGAACCAGTTGAAGGTGTAGTTGATGTGCTGGACCGCCTTCTGGAAGTCCTCCGGGCCCTTGACGTAGTCCGGGTCGTTCAGCATCTGGAAGCCGATGATCGAGTCGGCCTCGTGCAGGTAGGACGAGCGCAGGGTGGTGTAGGCGACCTTCTTGCCGCCGACGGTCGCGCGATGCGTGACGGGACCGTACTTCGTACGCCAGACCCGCATCGTGTACGAGCCCTCGGGGGTGCTGTCGGCGGTCGTCGGCTTCCAGGCGTTCTTCTGCTCGACCTTGTCCATCGCCGTGCAGGTGCCGCGGTAGAGGTAGTGGTAGTCGTCCTGGCACAGCTCGACGGCGTAGGTGTCGACGATGTCCTGGCCGGAGGTGGTGGCGCTCCACGAGTAGTCCTGGCCGCGGCCCAGCTCGACGTACATGCTCAGCCCGGCGAAGGAGGCACCGCGGGCGCTGATGCCCGGGCCCTGGATCTCCTGGAGCAGGAGGAGCTGGGGCGCGAAGTAGCCGGTCTGCGGGCCGAAGACGGCGACCGGGTGGCCGCTGGCGGTGTGCTTGCCGCTCACCACCAGGGCGTTGGACATGCCCCGCTTGGCGGAGGTCGTGGCGGTCTTGGCCGCCGTGCGCGAGGCGCCGGTCGCGGCTGAGCCTGCCGCGCTGCCCGTACGGTCGTAGACGAGTTGTTCCTCGCTGACCGAGCCGGCGTCGGGCAAGGCCCCGCCCTGCGGGTCGGCGGGCTTGGTCGCGTACGGGAAGCTCTTGTCGTGGACGGTGACGACGGCCTCGGGGTCGTTGCGCTCACGGAACGACTCCCAGAGCTTCGTTCCCTCGGCCACGCCGTACTTCTCCTGCGCGGCCAGCAGGGAGATCGCGTTGTTGACCTCGCCGCCGCCTCCGGAGCCGAACAGCGCGCCGATGACCGAGCCGAGCGCCACCAGGTCGGTGATCTTGAAGTGCTCGATCGTACCGGCGTTGGTGATGGAGTCCTTGTGGCCGGTCAGGACGTATTCGCCGGGGAAGTAGCGGCCGCTGTCGGAGGCGTCTATGTAGGCGTTGATGCCGTCGAGATAGGCCTTGGCGTCGGCGATGGCCAGTTGGCCGCGCTCGCCGTTGGAGGCGACGGCGTTGTCGATCTGGGCCTGCAGATCGGCCTCGGTGTAGGGCGCGTTGCGCCAGAACTGCTGCTCCAGGCCCTGGTTGGAGGGCGCGCCGCCCGCGAAGGAGGTCAGCCGGCCGCGGCCGACGTGCCGGAAGACGTCCATCAGCCACAGCCGGTCCTGGGCGGCGGCATAGCCCGCGCCGAACTCCGTGCCGTATCTGGTGGTACCGGTGATGTGCGGTACGCCCGTCTTCTTGTCACGGACGATCGTCACGTCGCTGCGGCCCGCGGGCTTCACGGTGGAGGCGACTTGGTCGGAGGGGACGCCGAACGAGGCGTCGTTGAAGAAGTTGTTGATCGTGGCATTGGTGAGCCCGGAGTAGCCCTTGGCCAGGTTCGCGTAGGGGCCCAGCTGGTCCGAGGCGTGCTCGGGCATGCTGCCGAAGGCCTGGTTGAGCAGGATCTGGGCGAGGGTGGCGTTGCCGTTCTGGCCCGGCGGCAGGATGTCGGAGCACTGGTTGCCGCAGTGGTCGTTGGCGGCCGTCGCCTCGGCCACCGCTGTCGCGGGCGCGGCCACCGCTTGGGAAAGTGGCGACAAAAGACCGGCAATCAGTGCGCATACGGATGCGGTCTTCAGGAACCCGTGGAATCTGCCGGGAGTTCTCAGTCCGGCTGGGGCGTTGCGGGGGGTACGCCGTGGCATGGCAGCTCCTACCGACGAGGGTGAGCCGGGATGTTACCGGCGGTATCCCCGGGATTGAAGATGAACATGCGTCACTTTTTGGAGTCACCAAGATCCGCGATGGAGGTCATCGGAAATCGGATGGAGCCGAATCGCTTGTCGATACGTCTATTCGTCAACGCCGCGCGAAGTCCGTGTGGTGACGCCGAAGTGACCGAAGTACAGGTGCAGGTGTGACGGAGGTGCAGGGCGATGGCCGGTTTCCGGAGTCTGGCGAGACAGGTGCGCGATCCGCGGTGCGATCTCGCGCTGCGGCGCTACTCACTGCGTAAGTGCCTTGAGCGGTTCGCTCCTTACGGGCACAGGGCGACCTGGGACCACTTGTGCTCCCGGGCAGGGTTCGGTCCGGAGGACCGGTCCCCCGATCCGGCGCGGCTCGTGGCCGCGTTGGACGAGCTGGAGGAGGCGCGTTCGGTCTGGCTGGCCTATGAGGTCGAGTTCGCCGAGCGGCGCAAGAAGGAGAAGCACGACGGACTGCGCAGGCCGGGCAGTGTGGATGACTGGCACCGGCTGACCTGGGGCGGTTTCGGCGTGGCCTGGTGCGACGACCCCGGGGTCCACCCGCATGAACCGCTGGCCGAGGTGCTGCGCCGGCTGATCTCCGCGCTGGAGCGCGAACCGGGTGCGGAGTGCCCGGTGTGCGGCGGGGAGCAGCTGATCTGGAAGTACGACCTGGCCCATGAACCGTCGTCGGGCCCGGTCTGCACGGGCTGCGGAATCGTGGTGCCGCGTCCGGTTCTCACGCCCGAAGCGCTGGCGGTGTCGCGGCGCGAACGGCGACTGCTCGTGTCCGCCTAGTACGACGGGGGTGCGCCGGGGATGCCGCACCCCCTCTTGTCAGTGGTGTCCGGCACCATCGAGACATGATCCAGGTCTGTCTGAACGGGCCCCGGGGAAGCGCCGACGGGGCGATGGTGCCCCTTTCACCGGAGGCCATGGCCGAGTCCGCCGCCGAGGCCGTCGCGGCCGGGGCCACGGACATCCATGTCCACCCCAAGACCCCCTGCGGACGGGACAGTCTGTCGCCGCGTGTGCTCGCCCCGGTGCTCGATGCGATACGGGCCAGGGTGTCGGTGCCGGTCGGTGTGACCACGGGCGCATGGGCGGAGCCTGATCCCGCGGCCCGGCTGGAGCGTGTTCGGAGCTGGACGACGCTGCCGGACCATGCCTCGGTCAACTGGCACGAGCCGGGCGCCGAGGAGGTGGCGGCCGCGCTGATGGAGCGGGGCATCGGCGTGGAGGCGGGCATCTGGTCCGGCACCGACGGGGCGGCGCGGTTCGCCGCCTCGCCACTGGGTCCGAGAGTGCTGCGCGTGCTCGCGGAAGTGACGGACACGTCGGCGGAGACGGCCGAGGACTCCGCGCGTGCGCTCCTGGCCGACCTCGGGCCGGCGCTCCCCCGCCCCGTGCTGCTGCACGGCGAGGACGGGGGTGCGTGGCCGGTGCTGCGGCTGGCGGGGCGGCTGGGGCTGGCGACGCGCATCGGCCTGGAGGACACGCTGGTCCTGCCGGACGGGGAACGGGCGGTGTCCAACGCTCAGTTGGTGGCCGAGGGGTTGGTCCAGTACGGGTGGGCCCAGCGTTCGTCGTAGGGCAGGGCGAGCAGTTCGGCGCGTGTGGCGAGGTCGGGCTCGCCTTGGGCACGGAGACGGGCGGGGGCGTGCCGGGTGAGCCAGGCCTGGAGTTCGGCGACGACGGCGTCCTCGTCGCCGTGGTACCACCAGCCCAGCGGCGAGTCGTCGAGATCCAGGTGGTACAGCCACTCCTTCGCGCAGCTCACGAGGTGGATGTCCGCCATGGGGTGCGCTTCGAACCGGTCGAGCAAGGGGGTCATGCTGCGCAGGATCGTGGCGCACGTCTCGAACACGTCATGGACGGGGTACGACGGCTCGGGTGTCGTGAGGACGTCCTGCCACCACGCGTGCACGAACGCCTCGACGGCAGCCGCCTGACCGGCGGGCCAGGCGCGCCAGTCCACCCGGCTCAGACCATGGGCGCCCCAGCCGACTCCGTCGAAACTGCCGTCGGCCATCGCCCGCGCGGTCTGCGGCAGCAGGCGCCGCATGACGGCGGCGTGGTCCTCGAAGTGAAGGGGGTCCTTGAAGGCGAAGATGCGCAGCAGATCGGCGGGGACCCGGGTGTACGGCGTGCGCAGATACACGATGTCGTCCGGGTGGAAGCAGTGTTCACAACCGGTCTCGGTGGGGCTCGCGAAGCCGTTGAAAACCGTCTCTATGTCCGCAACGGCGGCGGCGAGGGCAGGTGAGGGCATGGGAGGTCGACCCGTCAGGACTCCGTGCACGGCGCGGTACCGCAGCCGCCGGCCGAAGATCGCGACGATACCAGCTGCTAATCCGGTCGCTCCAGAGCTTTCCCGTCCGGACAGTTGGGGGCGATGAAACACACCTGAGGAAGACCGAGGAGTCCCCGATGTCGACGCTGCGCGTCACCGCCGAAGTGCTGACCGTCCACGAGCATCCCAACGCCGATGCGCTGGAGCTCGCCCAGGTGGGCCTGTACCGGGCCGTCGTCGCCAAGGGCGCGTATCGCACCGGCGAGGCCGCGGTGTACATCCCCGAGCAGTCCGTGCTGCCTGCCGGGCTGATCGAGGAGCTGGGGCTGACCGGGCGGCTGGCGGGGAGCAGGTCCGACCGGGTCAAGGCGGTACGGCTGCGTGGTGAGCTGTCGCAGGGCATCGTGTGCCGACCGAAGGCGCTGGCCGACGTCGATCTGGCGCGGGCGGCGGCGGACGGCACCGACTTCGCCGAGCTGCTCGGCATCACCAAGTGGGTGCCGCCCATCCCGCCGACGATGTCCGGGGAGGTGGAGTCGGCGCCGGATCTGCTGCCGTGGGTCGACATCGAGAACATCCAGCGGTACCCGGACATCCTCACGCCGGGCGAGCCGGTCGTGCTGACCGAGAAGCTGCACGGGTCGGCGTGCCTGCTGACGTATGTCGCCGGCGAGGACCGGGTGCACGTGTCCTCCAAGGGCTTCGGCGCCAAGTCGCTGGCGCTGAGGGAGGATCCGCGGAATCTGTACTGGCGGGCGGTGCGGGGGCACGGCGTCGCCGAGGTCGCGGCTCGGGTGGCCGAGCGGTTGGGGGCACGCCGGGTGGGCATCTTCGGCGAGGTGTACGGGGCGGGCGTACAGGACCTGACGTACGGGGCGGACGGACGGCGGGACACGCTGGGATACGCGGTGTTCGACGTGTCCGTCGAGGTGGACGGGCAGGTCCGGTGGCTGGACGCGGCGCAGGTGCTGGACGGTGAACTGCCGCTGGTCCCACGGCTGTTCGAGGGGCCCTACGACATCGAGCGGGTGCTGGAGGTCGCGAGCGGACGGGAGACGGTGTCCGGGCGGGAGCTGCATCTGCGCGAGGGTGTGGTGATACGGCCGGTTGTCGAGCGGTACAGCGCGGTGACCGGGGGACGGGCGATCGCGAAGGCGGTGAGCCCGGCGTATCTGACACGGAAGGGTGGGACCGAGTACGAGTGACCGGGATTGAGCGGGACCCGTGCTGGTGCCGGGGGGTGGATCGCTCACCGGCGCCCGCCGGGTGCCGCTCTCTTGGGGGACGGGTGTTCTCGCCGGGCAGGCCGAGGTGGTGTCGCTTGGCGCCGAATCGGCGGACGGCCGCCGGGGTCCGGTAGCCGGTCGGCAAGGTGAGCGGGCCGGCGTTGGTCGGCCCGGGTCCCGGCGGACGCGGACCTGGGCGGCGATGGCCGCGACGTCCTGCGGCGAGGTCATGGCTGCCGGCGGGCATGGGCGGCTCCGGCAGGACCACGGTCGCTCTGGAGCCGGCACACCGGCTGGCCGGAGCCCTGAACCACGTCTGGTCGGTGTCCGGCGCTGACGGCA
Source organism: Streptomyces sp. NPDC049627 (assembly GCF_044465645.1). NCBI lineage: Bacteria > Bacillati > Actinomycetota > Actinomycetes > Kitasatosporales > Streptomycetaceae > Streptomyces > Streptomyces sp. NPDC049627. Next base: position 137,317 of record NZ_JBITLW010000016.1, read on the forward strand.
AAGGACTTCCTGCAGCGCCGAGGGCGGTAGCTCTCGTGACGGGTGCCGCGCCGAGCGATTTTCCCGGAGTGCCGCACTCTGACCTGCGACGCCGCTCCGTCCAACACCTAGACGGCACCGCCGTGCCGGACGGCAAACGACCCGGCCCCACCACACGGCCGGCCCGCGTCCCAGGGCGAACCGGGGTCGAGCGAGATCCTGGGTTCGGCTGGGCCTGGCCCTGCGGAGGGCCGGCGCCGCACGACCCACAGGGGACTCCGGCCCCGGCACCACAGCAGCGCTTACGCACCGCCCCGAGCTGGTCCAGGCTCTCCCACACGGATCAGCGAGCCGACCGGCTCACCACCGGATCCGACTCTCCTGGCCCGGTGGACAGGAGCCGGTACTGCCACGCCGGGCTTCCCCGCCTGCCCAGGACGGACGGCACTAGCAGCAGTCCTCGGTCTCCTGCTCCCGCTTCCCGCCCTTGCCCGAGTTCCCCTTCCCCCGGCCTCCCCCTTGCTCCACCATCAGCCGCGACCCCGTGAGCCGTTCGCCGAACACATCGCCGGGGTTGGACAGGACGCACGTGTCCAGGGACAGGCAGCCGCAGCCGATGCAGTCGGTCAAGTGGTCGCGGAGGCGGTTGAGTTGCTTGATGCGTTCGTCGAGTTCCGAGCGCCAGGCCTCCGACAGGCGGGCCCAGTCCTCATGGGTGGGGGTGCGTTCCTCGGGAAGTTCGGCGAGGGCGTCGCGGATCGTGGCGAGCGGGATGCCCACGCGTTGCGCGGCCCGGACGAAGGCGACCCGGCGGAGGGTGTCACGGGTGTAGCGGCGCTGGTTGCCGGAGGTGCGGCGGCTGCTGATCAGGCCCTTGGACTCGTAGAAGTGCAGGGCGGAGACGGCGGCGCCGCTGCGCGCCGACAGCTGGCCGACGGTCAGCTCGTGGATCTTCTCGGGGATCTGGGGCACTCCTCAGAGCCTACCGATCCCGTCGCACGCCCGTTCCGTTGACATAAGCCTCGGACCCGACCATGCTAAGCAGTCGCTTAGACATTGCGGGACTGCGACGCGAGAGGCCGGGAACATGGCAGAGCCGAGGATCTTCACGTCCGTCGACGACCTGAAGGCGGCGGTGGGCGAGCAGCTGGGGTACACCGACTGGCTGGAGATCGACCAGAAGCGGATCGACCTGTTCGCCGAGGCCACCGGCGACCACCAGTGGATCCACATCGACCCGGAGAAGGCGGCCGCCGGACCCTTCGGGACCACCATCGCGCACGGGTACCTGACCCTGTCGCTGCTGCCCCTCTTCGGACCCCAGCTGATGACGGTCGAGGGCGTGAAGATGGGCGTCAACTACGGCACCAACAAGGTCCGCTTCCCCGCCCCCGTGCCGGTCGGCTCGCGGCTGCGCGCGACCGCGAGGATCAGCAACGTCGAGGACGTGCCCGGCGGCGCCCAGCTGACCGTCGCGTACACCGTGGAGCGCGAGGGCGGCGACAAGCCGGTCTGCGTGGCGGAGTCGGTGGCCCGCTTCTACGTCTGACACACCTACCCGCCTCTACGACTGAGGGCCCGGGCTACGCCTGAGGGGCCCGGGGGCTACTTGACCCCCACCATCCGCAGTACGAGGTCGGCGTACAGCGCGCCGACCTCGTCCGGCGTCCACGGGCCGTCGACACTGAACCAGCGGGCCACGTCGATGCAGAGCGACAGGACGGCGAGGGTCGTGCCCTTCACGTCCAGTACGTCGAAGTCACCGGCCGCGACGCCGTCCTCGATGATGCCGCGCACCTCGGCGTCGCACTGCCGCCGCAACGCGAGGATCTCGGCGCGGGCGTCCGGGCCGAGCGAGTCCAGCTCGTACTGCACCACCCGCGCGGTGGTGCGCCCCCCGGCGTGCCAGCGGACGAAGGAGCTCACGGCGTCGGCGAGCCGCTCGGCCGCCGTGCCCTCGCGGCGCGCCGCCGTCCGCAGAATCTCGAGCGCCTTTTCGTGGCCGATCCTGCTGATGCGGTGGAGGAGCTCTTCCTTGGTCTTGTAGTGGATGTAGAGCGCGGCCGGGCTCATGCCGGCGCGGCCCGCGATGTCACGGGTCGTGGTGGCGTGGTAGCCGCGCTCGGCGAAGGCCTCCACAGCGGCGATCAGCAGCCGCCGGGCCGCGTCGGGCGTGACCTCACCCCACGCCGACGTCTCGCCGCCGGCCGTGTCCTCCGCCGTACTCATCGCTCACTCGCCCCTCTCGCTGACAGAGGAACCACCATACCGCTGAAGGTGAGCGGGCGCTTAGCGTGGCCGTTCGGAGCCACCGGCGATGTCAGATCTTTTCGAAGGGGTCGTGTTCCGCCAGGAGCTTCTCCAGCCGGGCCTGGTCCACCCGGCTCACGATCTGTCCGGCCTCCTGACGGTCCCGGATCACCTTGGCGAGGGTGAACGCCGAGGTCACCAGATAGAGAACCGCGATCGCGAGGAAGCCGCGCACCCAGGCGTCGGCGTTCAGCTGGTAGATGCCGACGGCCGTGGCGGCCATGGCGACCGCGAAGGAGGCCACGGCCTGCCCGTAGAAGGCGGCCGTGCTCTGCTGCTTGACCGGTGTCTCACTCATGGGCAAGAGAATCGGCGACGGTGGCACCGGCCACATCCGCCGAGGTACTCAGCCAGGTACTCAGAACGCCGAGACTCCCGTCAGTGCCCGCCCGATGAGCAGCTTCTGGATCTGGCTCGTGCCCTCGTAGAGGGTCATCACGCGGGCGTCGCGCAGCAGCTTGCCCGCCGGGTACTCGTCGATGTAGCCGTAACCGCCGAAGACCTGAAGGGCGTTGTTGGCGGCGCGCACGGCGGCCTCGGAGGCGAAGAGCTTGGCCTTGGAGGACTCGACGGTGAAGGGCAGCCCGCGGTCGATCAGGTCCGCGACCCGCCAGGTCAGCAGCCGGGCCGCGTCCACGTCGACGGCGATGTCGCTGATCAGTTCCTGGACCAGCTGGTGATGGGCGATGGACCTGCCGAACTGCTCGCGCTCACCCGCGTACCGGACGGCCGCGTCGAGTGCGGCCTGCGCAATGCCGACGCAGCCCGCGGCCACCGACATCCGGCCCTTCGCCAGGGCCGACATCGCGACCGAGAAGCCCTTGCCCTCCTCCCCCAGCAGGGCCGTCGCGGGCACCCGTACGTCCTGAAGCACCAGTTCGGCGGTGGCCTGGCCGCGCAGGCCGAGTTTGCCGTGGATGGTGCGGCGGGTCAGACCGGGGGTGTCGGTGGGCACCAGGAAGGCGGAGACGCCCTTGTGGCCGGGGGCGTCCGTGGAGCGGGCGAAGAGGAGGACGACGTCGGCCCAGGTGCCGTTCGTGATGAACATCTTCGTGCCGTTGAGGACGTAGTCGTCGCCGTCCCGGACCGCCCGCGTGGAGAGGTTGCCCGCGTCGGAGCCGGTGCCCGGTTCGGTGAGGCCGAAGCAGCCGACCAGCTCGCCCGCGGTGAGCCCGGGCAGCCAGCGGCGCTTGTGCTCCTCGCTCCCCCAGGCGGCGATGGTCTTGGCGACCAGGCCGAGCGAGACGGAGACGATGCCGCGCACGGACGAGTCCCCGCGCCCCAGCTCCTCCGTGACCAGGCAGTACGCGAGATGGTCGCCGCCCGAGCCGCCGTACTCCTCGTCGATCGTCAGCCCCAGGAAGCCGACCTCGCCGAGCTTCTTGACGATGGAACGGTCCACTTCCTCCGCCCGGTCCCATGCCACGACGTGCGGGGCGATCTCGCGGTCCACGAAGTCCCGGGCCAGCTGCCGGACGGCGGTCTGCTCCTCGCTGAGCTCCAGATTCATGCCGAGTCACCCCACAGAGAACGGACGTCGACGGCCACACATTGAAAGCCGTACATTTAAATTAGCACTGCTAGTTTCCATTCGGCAGCCCTACTATGTGCGCCATGGCCCGACCGCGCAAGCCCCTCCTCAGCTACGACCGGATCGTCGAGACGGCACGTGAACTCGTGGACACGGAGGGTCTTTCGGCCGTCTCCACGCGCCGGCTCGCCGCCGAGCTGGGCGTGAGCGGGCCCTCCCTCTACAACCACTTCCGCACGAAGGACGAGATCCTGGAGGCGGTCGCCGACTCGGTGAGCGCCCAGGTCGATCTGTCGATGTTCGAGGACGGCCGGGACTGGCGGACCGCGCTGCACGACTGGGCCGTCTCCTACCGGGCCGCCCTGCGCGACCACCCCAACATCGTTCCCGTCCTGGCCCGCGGCCCCGGCCGTCGCCCGGCCGCGCTGCGGCTCGCCGACGCCGTCTACGGCGCGATGGTCGAGGCCGGGTGGCCGCCCGCGCAGGCCACGTCCATCGGCGCGCTGATGCGGTACTTCATCATGGGGTCGGCGCTGGGCTCGTTCGCCCGGGGCTTCGTGGACGACGCGAGCGCCTACGACCCCGCCGACTATCCCCACCTCGGGCAGGCGCACCTCCTCGCCGAGCAGCAGGAGAAGATCGACGAGCGGGCCTTCGAGACGGGCCTCGCGGCGCTGCTCGACGGGCTGGCTCGGCAGTACGACCAGGTCGGGCCGGCCGCCTAGGCATATTTCGGCGGACGCCGAAGTGTCCGTGCCGCATGCTGGGAGCCATGACCACCAGGGACCCGCAGGCGCACCGGCTGGCCCGGCTCGCAGGCCTGATCGCCGACGAGACCCGGGCCGCCTGTCTGCTGGCGCTGCTCGACGGTCGGGCCTGGACCGCCGGTGAACTGGCGCGGCACGCCGGGGTCGCCGCGTCGACACTGAGCGAGCATCTGGGCAAGCTCGTCGCGGGCGGACTGCTCGCCGAGGAGCGGCAGGGGCGGCACCGGTACGTGCGGCTCGCGGACGCGCGGGTCGCCCAGCTGGTGGAGGACCTGGCCGCGCAGGTGTCGCCGGACGCGGTGGTACGGCCGCGCAATCTGCGGGAGGCCGGCGCGAGGTCCGCGATGGCGCGGGGGCGTACCTGCTACGACCATCTCGCCGGGCGGCTCGGTATCGCGGTCACGGATGCGCTGACCGTGCGCGGGCTGCTCAGGCAGGACACGGGATTCGCGCTTACGGATGCGGGACTGCGGTGGTTCGAGCACACCGGCATCTCCCTCGACCGCACAGGCCGCCGGCCGCTCGCCCGCGCCTGCCTCGACTGGACCGAGCGTCGCCCGCACCTCGCCGGCACCGCGGGCGCGGCACTGTGCCGGCACGCCTTCGACGAGGGCTGGTGCGTACGCATCGGTTCGGAGCGAGCTGTGAAGGTGACGGACACCGGCGAGCGAGCACTGTTCGAGCTGCTCGGGATCGAGGTGGAGGTGCTGCGCTGAACCTCAGCGTCCCGTCCGAAATCCGCGAGCACCGGCCCCCTGACCTTCCCTAGCCTCTGGAGCATGATGAGCACCGCCCCTGCCCGCCCCGCCCGCCGCCCCGCCCTCCTCGCCGCCGGCGCAGCCACCGTCACCGTCATCCTCTGGGCCTCCGCCTTCGTCTCCATCCGCAGCGCCGGCGACGAGTACTCACCCGGCGCGCTCGCGCTGGGCCGACTGCTCGCCGGGTCCCTGGTGCTGGGGGTCATCTGCCTCGTCCGGCGTGAGGGGCTGCCCCCGCGCGCGGCCTGGCCCGGGATCGCCATATCCGGCCTGCTGTGGTTCGGCTTCTACAGCGTCGTACTGAACTGGGGCGAGCAGCAGGTGGACGCCGGTACGGCGGCGCTCGTCGTGAACATCGGACCCATCCTCATCGCGCTGCTGGGCGCCCGGCTGCTCGGTGACCCGATGCCGCCGCGGCTGCTGGCGGGGATGGCGGTGTCGTTCGCGGGTGCGGTGACCGTGGGTCTGTCGATGTCGGGCGGGGGCGGTTCCTCGGTGCTCGGGGTGGTGCTGTGTCTGCTCGCGGCGGTCGGGTACGCGGGCGGCGTCGTGGCGCAGAAGCCGGCGCTCGGTCATGCGAGCGCGCTCCAGGTGACGACCTTCGGGTGTCTGATCGGTGCGGTCGTCTGTCTGCCCTTCACCGGGCAGTTGGTCGGCGAGGCGGCCGACGCGCCCGTCTCCGCCACGCTCAACATGATCTACCTCGGCGTCTTCCCGCTGGCGCTCGCCTTCACCACCTGGGCGTACGCCCTGGCCCGTACGACCGCGAGCCGCATGGGCGCGACCACGTACGCGGTGCCCGCGCTGGTCGTGCTGATGTCGTGGCTGGCGCTGGGCGAGGTGCCGGGGCCGCTCACGCTGGCGGGCGGGGCGCTGTGTCTGGCGGGGGTCGCCGTGTCGCGGTCCCGGGCGCGGTCCGCTCGGGTCGTGGCGGCCTCGCCACAACCCGAGCAGGCCCGTTAATCGGCGTGAGTCAGCGTGAACGCGCCCTGTCCGCAAGGACCTTGATGGACAGCAGCGCGATCACCGCGAGGCCGATGATGTAGCCGGACACCGCCATCGAGGTGCCCGTGGCCTCCAGCAGCAGCACCATGATGAACGGGGCGAGGCCGCCACCGAGCACGGCCGCGATCTGGTAGCCGAGGGAGGCGCCCGTGTAGCGCATCTCGGGCGTGAACAGTTCGGCGAACAGGGCGGCCTGGGGGCCGTACATGATGCTGAGGAAGCAGCTGGCGACGAACGTGCCGACGGCCAGCCAGAGCAGCGATCCGGTGTCGATCAGCAGGAACAGCGGTACGGCCCACAGGGCGATGCCGGCCGCGCCGATCGCGTAGATGCGGATACGGCCGATCCTGTCGGAGAGCGCGGCGGCGGCCGGGATCAGCACCAGCTGGGTGAGGCTGATGCAGAGCGAGACCATGAGGACGGCGCTCTTCTTCATGCCGAGCTCGCGGGTCGTGTAGTCGAGGACGCCGGTGATGATGATGTAGAAGGTCGCGGTGTTCACGGCGAAGGAGCCTCCGGCGAGGAGCACCGTGCCGAGGTGGCCGCGCAGGACGGTGCGCAGCGGGGAGGACTGCTCGGCCTTCTCCTGCTCGGCCAGCTTCTTCTCCGCCTCCCGGAATTCGGGGGTCTCCTCGACGCGCGTGTGGATGTACCAGGCGAGCAGCAGGACGAACAGGCCGACGAGGAACGGCACGCGCCAGCCCCAGGCCGCGAACGCGGAGTCGGACAGGAACGCTCCGGCCAGCAGGAACACCGTGTTGGCGGTCACCACGCCGATCGGGACGCCGAGCTGCACGAAGCTGCCGTAGACACCGCGCTTGCCCTCGGGGGCGTACTCGGTGGCCATCAGCATCGCGCCGCCCCACTGTGCGCCGACGGCGATGCCCTGCAGCACGCGGAGGGCGACCAGCAGGATCGGGGCGGCGACGCCGATCGTGTCGTACGTCGGGAGCAGGCCGATGCCGGTGGTGGCGAGGCCCATGAGGGTGAGTGCGAGGACGAGCATCGGCTTGCGGCCGCGCTTGTCGCCCAGCTGACCGGCGACGATGCCACCGAGGGGGCGGGCCAGGAAGCCGACGGCGAAGGTGGCGAAGGAGGCGAGGACTCCCGCGGTGGAGCTGCCGGCCGGGAAGTACAGGTCGCCGAGGACGAGCGCGGCGGCGATGCCGAAGACGAAGTAGTCGTACCACTCGACGGCCGAGGCGAGGGCTGCGGCGGTGGCGACGCGGCGGCGGTTGACCGTGGGCGGAGCGGTCGAGGTGGGGGCGGGGGGAGCGGAAGGGGACGTGTCCATGCGTGCACACTCCGGTGGGTGCGGTGGGGACGTTCCCGGGAACATACTGACTGGACGGTATGGGGTCAACGGGTGTGCACGAAGGTTGCCCGGAGCACATGAGCGCTCCGGGCAACCAGGGGTCTCAGAACACCACCAGCGCCCTGCCGCCCTTGCCCGCCAGCATGTTCTCGAACGCCGCCGGAATCCCCTCCAGCCCGATCCGTTCCGTCACCAGCGCGCCCAGGTCCAGCCGGCCCGCCCGCACGTGCTCGGCCAGGACCGGCAGGTCCCGCGCCGGGTCGGAGTTGCCGTAGACGCAGCCGGAGAGGGTCCGGCCCCAGTGGAAGATCTCCAGGGCGTTGAAGGTGACCTGCTGGTCCTTGCCGCCGATGCCGACGACCGTGGTGCGGCCGCCGCGGCGGGTCGAGTCCCAGGCCGTGCGGATGGTGGTCGCGCGGCCCACGCACTCGACGGCCACGTCGACACCCTGTTTGTCCGTCAGGCCCCGGATCTCCCGGGCGGTGTTCTCGGAGGCGATCACGTAGTCGGTGGCTCCCGCCGCGCGGGCCAGCTCCTCCTTCTCCGGGGAGACGTCGACCGCGACGATCTTCGCCGCGCCCGCGATCCGGGCCGACTGGAGGGCGGCCAGCCCCACGCCGCCGACGCCGAACACCGCGACGCTCTCGCCCGCCCGCACCCGCGCGGAGTGGTGGACGGCGCCGTAGCCGGTGAGGACGGCGCAGCCCAGCAGGGCGGCGTCGGTGAGCGGGACGCCGTCGGGGACCGGCAGGACGCAGGACGCGGAGACCACCGTCTCCTCGGCGAACGCGGCGACGTTCAGGCCGGGGTGGAGGTCGGTTCCGGACGTCGTCCTTGCGTACACGTCGGCGGCGCCGTTGAGCGCGTTGGCGCACAGCCAGACCTCGCGGAGCGAGCAGGCGTGGCAACTCCCGCAGGACGGCGCCCAGTTGAGGACCACACCGGCGCCCGGCGCGAGATGCGTGACCCCCTCCCCCACGGCCACCACGGTGCCCGCGCCCTCATGACCGAGGACCGCGGGGACCGGGACGCGCATGGTGCCGTTGGACAGGGACAGGTCGGAGTGGCAGACGCCGGCGGCCGCGAGGCGGACGCGGACCTGGCCGGGGCCGGGGTCGGGCAGGTCGATCCCGGTGATCTCCAGGGGGGAGCCGATGGCGGGCAGGACGGCGGCGCGGACAGCCATGATGGATGAAACTCCCCTAGAACTGGAGGGACTTGGTCTGGAGGTACTCGGTCAGGCCGTGCGTGCCGAGTTCGCGGCCGACGCCCGACTGCTTGTAGCCGCCGAAGGGGGCGAGCGGGTTGAAGCGGCCGCCGTTGATGTCGACCTGCCCCGTGTCCATCCGGCGGGCGAAGGCCACCGCCTCCGTCTCGTCCCCCGCCCACACGGCGCCCGCGAGGCCGTAGACCGTGCCGTTGGCGATCCGCAGGGCGTCCGCCTCGTCCTCGTACCGCAGGATCGACAGGACCGGGCCGAAGATCTCCTCCTGGGCGATGGCCATCTCGGGCGTCACGTCGGCGAAGACGGTGGGGCTGACGAAGTAGCCCCCCTCACGGGGCGCCTCCGGGCCGCCCGCGACGAGACGCGCCCCCTCGGCCACACCCTTCTCGATGTAGCCGCGCACCCGTTCCTGCTGCCTGGCGCTCACCACCGGGCCGATGCGCTCGCCGTACTTCGCGGCGGCGGCCGCGGCCAGCTCCACCGCCTCGTCGTACTGGTCGCGGTGCACCAGCATCCGCGTCCAGGCGCTGCACGTCTGCCCGGAGTTGGACATGACGTTGGCGACGCCGACGCCCACCGCCTTGGCCAGGTCGGCGCTCGGCAGGATGACGTTGGCGGACTTGCCGCCGAGCTCCAGGGCGACCTTCTTGATCGCCGCCCCGGCGACCGCGCCGATCTGCCGGCCGACGGCCGTGGAACCGGTGAAGGAGACCAGGTCGACGCCGGGGTGCTCGGCGAGCGCCTGGCCCGCGACCGGGCCGAGACCCGTGACCAGGTTGAAGACGCCCGCCGGGACGCCCGCTTCGTGCACGGCCTCGGCGAAGAGCTGGGCGACGAGCGGGGTGTCCTCGGCGGGCTTCAGGACGACCGTGCAGCCGGCGGCCAGCGCCGGGGCGGCCTTGGCGACGACCTGGTGGAGCGGGTAGTTCCAGGGCGTGATGGCACCGACCACGCCGATGGGCTCGTGATGAACGGTCGAGTTGCCGACCTTCTCCTCGAAGGCGTACGTCGCGGCCAGCTCGGCGTACGAACCCGCGACGGCGATGGGCACCGCCGCGTGGACCGCCTCCGAGAACTTCAGCGGCGAGCCGAGTTCGGCGGTGACCGTCTCGGCGATCTCGTCCTTGCGGGCCACGAGGGCGTCCCGCAGGGCGTCCAGGCGATCGGCCCGCTCGGCGGGCGGCGTCGCGGCCCAGCCCGGGAGGGCGGCGCGGGCGGCCCGTACGGCCGTGTCGATGTCGAGGGCGGTGCCGGCCGGGACCCGGCCGATGACCTGCTCGTCGGCCGGGTTCACGACCTCGATCACGTCCCCGCCCGCGGCGGGGCGCCACGCGCCGTCGATGTACATGCCGTCGTGTGCCTTCATGGTGCGTTCCCTCCGCGGCGGGCGTCCGGCTGTCGTCGTCCGATTCACAAACTAGCGGTGTTAGTTTTTGTGCGCCAGACGCCACCCATGAGATCAGAAGCACGTGCGGCTGGGCAGCGCCCTATAGAGGCGCGGCGAACTGCGCGAACAGCCCCAACGGCGCCGCACCCGAAAGACGACCCACCGCGGCGCTACCCCCTCACGGCCCTCCCGGCGGAGCGTCGTCGTCCAGGTCCGGAAGCCTCGCCGGAGCCGGGCAAATACGCTCGCCGTGCTGGTCGAAGACGAACAGGTGGGCGAGGTCCACGAGGAGCGGGACGTGCATGCCGTGCCGGAGTTCGAAGTCGGGCGTGGTGCGCACGATGAGGTCGCCGGGCAGGCGGCCCTCGGGCGGGGCCGGGTCGGGCGCGGCGTCGGCCCCATGCTCCAGCGTCACCACCGGCCCGGCACGCAGGGCGCCCGCGCGGCTGCGGAGCCGGTCCAGCACCGTCCCGCTGTCACGGCGGCGGCGCCGGGCGCGGGGGACGGGGCGCGGGGCCTCCAGATCGGGGACGACGGCCGGGCTGGAGCCGGTGTTGAAGTGGACGAGGACCTCGTGCCCCTGGAACTCCACATGCTCGACCAGGCCGGTGATGTGCACCTCGCCGGGACGGGCGGCGGAGCGCTCGGCGATGCGGACCGCCTCCGAGCGCAGGCCCACGATGACCTCGCGGCCCTGCTGCACACGGAGCAACTGATGGTCCAGCGACAGGGGTTCGGGCAGCCGGAGGTACTGCTTGCCGAGGCTGATGGTCATCGCCCCGTCGAGCGGGGCGCGGACGACGCCGCGCAGGAGGTTGATGCGGGGTGTGCCGATGAAGGCGGCGACGAAGACGTTGCGGGGCAGCGCGTACACCGAGCGCGGGGTGCCGACCTGCTGGAGGACGCCGCCGCGCAGGACGGCCACCCGGTCGCCGAGCGACATCGCCTCGGCCTGGTCGTGGGTGACGTAGACCGTGGTGACACCCAGCTTCCGGGTGAGTCCGGAGATCTCGGCGCGCAGGTGGTTGCGGAGCTTGGCGTCGAGGTTGGACAGCGGCTCGTCCATCAGGAACGCGGTGGGGTGGCGGGCGATGGCCCGGCCCATGGCGACGCGCTGGCGTTCGCCGCCGGACAGCTGCGCGGGGAAGCGGTCGAGGAGGTCCTCGATGCCCAGCATGCGGGCGGTGGCGTCCACGCGGGGGCCCGGGTCCGCGCCGGGTGCCTCGATGCGCAGCGGGAAGCCGATGTTGTCGCGGCTGGTCATGCTCGGGTAGAGGGCGAAGTTCTGGAAGACCATGGCCATGTGCCGTCCGGCGGGCAGCAGGTCGTTGGCGTACTCGCCGTCCAGCAGCAGCTCCCCCTCGTCGATCTCCTCCAGACCGGCGATCATTCTGAGGACGGTGGACTTGCCGCAGCCGGACGGCCCGAGGAGGACCAGGAACTCGCCGGCTTCGATGTCCAGCGAGAGGCGGTCCACCACGCGGACGCCTCGGGTGTAGGACTTGCTCACGTCGTGCAGGGAGATGGCGCGTGTCATGACTGCTGCCCCCGGGGGCCTCCGGAGCGCCGCTGCTCCGTGTGTCCGAAGACCCCGTGCGGGTCGTACGGGGTCCGTGAGTCACGGAAGTTAACGGAAAGTGCCGGGGGTGGGGAAGACATCGGTCACTTCGTCAGGGTCATCCGTCACTTCGTCTCGGTCCTCGGTCACTTCGTCGCGGTCCTCGGTCACTTCGTCGCGGTCAGATGGGCGAAGACCACCACGTTGCTGGTGTACCCGGTCCGCCGGTCGAAGAGGCCGCCGCAGGTGATCACGCGCAGTTCGGGGCGCCGGGTGGGGCCGTAGACCTCCTTGTCGGGGAAGTTCGCCTTGTCGAAGACCTTGACCCGGTCCACGGTGTAGACGGCGGTACGGCCGTCCGCGCGCCGTGCCTCGATCTTCTTGCCGCGCTTCACCGAGGCGAGCCCGGCGAAGACGGCCGGGCCGATCCGGGTGTCGCGGTGGCCCACGGCGATCGCGGCGCCGGGTTCGCCGGGCGTGGGGCCGTTCCGGTACCAGCCGATGATCTTCGGGTCGTCGACCGGCGGGGTCTCCAGCTCCCCTTCCCCCGTGAGTCCGATGCCGGTGATCGGGGCGTCGATGCCCAGCGACGGGATGCGTACGGACGTCGGACGGGATCGCGGCAGCGGGCGGGGCGGAGGGGTGGGCTCGGCGGAGTGGGCCCGGCCGGCGGCCACGGTGTCCGGGCCGTGGGGTCCGGCCGGTGCGATCGCGTCACGGTGCCCCTCGCACCGGACCACCACCGTCACCAGGGTGACCAGCAGCGCCGTCCTGGTGAGGCGGTAGGCGCGGGTCCGGTACCAGGGCCTGCGTCTGCGCCTACGCGGCACCATCGGGCTGCCGGCGGTTCCTCCGGACGTACACGGCGCCGCCGACGGCCGTCAGGCCCACCACCCCCGCGCCCGCGACCGGTGCGTACGCGGCCGCGGTGTCGATGAGGCCGCCACCGCCCGCGTGCACGCCTCCCCGCGGACCGTGGTCGCCGCGTCCCCAGCCCTCGTCGTTGTCCCCGTGGTCCTCGATGCGCCCCTCAGGACCGTGCCTTCCCTCGCGCTTGTCTCCGCACTTGACGCGGAAGAGCTTTCGCTTGGTGTTGGTGACGTCCACGGTCCAGGTGATCATGTACTGCCCGTCCGCCAGGCCCAGCAGGTCGGTGTGCCCGGCCCCCCCGGCGAGCTGGATGGTGCCGGTGACGGTGGCGGCGCTGGGCAGCGGAGGCTGCGGCGTGATGGTGTACTCGATCGTGGTGAGGGAGTCGAAGTTGACGGCGTCGAGGTAGAACCGGCAGACCACCGCCTCGTCGTCCGGGGTTCCGTAGGGCATTCCCTCGCCGTGGATCCTGATGTCGCCGTTCGCCTGGGCCGTCGCGGTCGGCGCCGCCACCCACGACGCGCCCGCCGCGACGAGGGCCGTGAGGACGACGGTGGCGCCCGCACGGGCGCGGAACGTACGTGAGGGTGTCAGGGTCGGCATGCGCGCTCCTCTGATTCAGACGATTTTCATACAAATCGTTCTTTCGCCTGACTCTCCGTCACACGCACTGCGACTCGCCGTACCGAGGCCCGGCGCGTCGTCAAAGTTCGCTCGTCCGGCGGAACCGCGAGCGCTTCGGCCGCTCCCGCGCGCCCGTTCCGGGTCCTTCCGGCCGCTTCGGCGTCCGTACGGCGACGCCCGCCGACACCAGCAGCAACGCCCCCAGCATCAGGAACGGCGCCGCCACCCCCGCGAGTCCCGCGACCAGGCCCGCCGACGCCGGCGCGGCGACCTGGCCCAGACGATTGCCGGTCAGCCGCAGGGCGAGGGCGGTGGAGCGGGCGCCCTCGGGGGCCGCCTGGACGACCGTCGTCATGGACAGCGGCTGGCCGACGCCGAGGCAGAACCCCAGCACCGCCAGCATCAGGGCCAGCACCCACACCGGCACCGGCAGCGCGATCCCGGCGCACAGCAGGGCCGCCAGCAGACAGGTCACCGTCAGCAGCAGGGTGCGGCCGAGCAGCCGCAGCAGGGGCGTCAGGACCAGGCGGCACGCGATGGTGGCCGCCGCGCGCAGGCTCAGCAGGAGGCCGATGACGGACGGGGCGATGCCCCGGTGCTCGCCGACCACCGGGAGGTAGGCGGTGAGGATGTCGGTCGCGGACAGCACGGCGAGGCTGATGAGGATGCCGGCGGGCACGCCTCGGGCCCGCAGGATGCGCCGTACGGGGACCCGTTCGCCCTGCTCCTGACGGGACTTGGCCGTCGTACGGCTCTCTATGCGCCACAGCGAGGTGAGCGCGACCGCCCCGCCCGCGCCCGCCACCAGCAGGGCGAGGGCGCTGGTGCCCGCCATGTCCCGGCCGCCGATCAGCGCGCCCGCGGCGATCGGGCCGACCAGCTGACCGAGGGAGGCACCGATGGTGAAGTGGCCGAAGTTGCGGTCCTGTTCGTGCGGGGCGGACTGGCGGGCGACGAGCGACTGGGCGCCGATGACGAAGCAGAGGTGGCCGAGGCCCATCACGCCGCTCCAGACGGCCATCGCCCACAGGGAGTCCGCCACACCGCTCATCGCGCAGCCACCGGAGATCAGCACGACTCCGGCGGGCAGGAGGGGAGCGCACCGGCCGTGGTCGGTGCGGCGGCCCAGCGGGACGGCGACGAAGAGCGGGAGCAGGGCGTACACACCCGCGATCACGCCGACCGCCCGCTCGTCCGCGCCCAGCGCGAGGGCCCGGTAGGACACGGCGGGCCGGGCCATCGACACCGCCCCCTGCGCGAAGCTGAAGGCGATGACGAGGCGGAGCAGCCAGCCGCGGTTCCCACCGGGCCTCATGGAGGTGACCTCCTTCGAGGGTTCGGATGATCAAGACCGGATGATCAAGGTCAGATGATGCCGAAGAGAATCCCTGCCCCGAGGACCACCAGGGATGTGAGCGCGGCCCACTTGACCACGAACTTCGTGTGGTCGCCGAACTCGACCTTCGCCATGCCCACCAGGACGTAGACGGCCGGCACGAGCGGGCTCGACATGTGCAGCGGCTGGCCGATGAGCGAGGCGCGGGCGATCTCCAGCGAGGAGACGCCGTGGGCGTGGCCGGCTTCGGCGAGCACCGGGAGGATGCCGAAGTAGAAGCCGTCGTTGGACATGAAGTACGTGAAGGGGATGCTCAGCAGACCGGTCGTGAGCGCCATGTGCGGGCCCATGCCGTCGGGGATGTTGCCCACGACCCACTTGGCCATGTGGTCGACCATGCCGGTGCCCTGCAGGACGCCGGTGAAGACCGCGGCGGCGAAGACCATGCCGGAGACGTTGAGGACGTTCTCGGCGTGGGCGCCGAGGCGGGCCTTCTGGTCGGGCATGTGCGGGAAGTTGACGGTGAGCGCCAGGGCCGCGCCGAGCAGGAACAGCACCGGGATCGGCAGCCACTCCATGATCATGGCGGTGAGCAGGGCGACCGTGAGCAGCGCGTTGAACCAGTAGAGCCTGGGGCGCAGGGTCGGCCGGTTCGGGTCGAGGACCTGCATGCCCTCCTCGGGCTCGTCCTCCGCCTCGGGGGCGTCGGTGCCGGAGCCCGCGCCGCCCGTGGCGCCCTTGCGCATGGAGACCTTGCCGTCACCGGAGCCGCCGGCACCGGCACCGACCAGGACCGTCTCGGACTCCGTCTCCTCGGCCTCCTCCACCAGGACCTCGTCCAGCGTCAGCACACCGAGCCGCTTGCGCTCGCGGCGGCCGAGGACGTACGAGAGCGCGAAGACGAACAGCAGGCCGACGGCGAGGGCCGGGATCATCGGCACGAAGATGTCGCTGGCGTCCAGCTTCAGCGCGGTGGCGGCACGGGCGGTCGGACCGCCCCAGGGCAGGGTGTTCATCAC
Organism: Streptomyces sp. NPDC049627; assembly: GCF_044465645.1. NCBI lineage: Bacteria > Bacillati > Actinomycetota > Actinomycetes > Kitasatosporales > Streptomycetaceae > Streptomyces > Streptomyces sp. NPDC049627. The sequence continues at coordinate 153,001 of NZ_JBITLW010000016.1, forward strand.
GCCGTTGGCCATGGCGGCGACACCGGTCATCACGACCAGGCTCATCTTCAGGCGCTTGTACAGGGGGTACATCGCCGAGACGGTGATCATGAAGGTGGTCGAGCCGTCGCCGTCGAGCGACACGATGGCCGCGAGGACGGCGGTGCCGACGACGATGCGCAGCGGGTCGGCCTTGCAGAACTTCAGGATGCCTCGAACGATCGGGTCGAAGAGGCCGACATCGATCATCACACCGAAGTAGACGATCGCGAACATCAGCATCGCCGCGGTGGGCGCGAGACTGGTGACTCCGTCGATGACGTAGTCACCGAGCTTGGCGCCCTTGCCGACGAACACACAGAAAAGTGCGGGGATCAGCACGAGCGCCGCGATCGGCGACATCTTCTTCATCATGATCAGGACCAGGAAGGTCGCGATCATGGCGAAGCCGAGAATGGTCAGCATGAGTGGATACCTAACGTTCGCCCTTGAACATCCCAACGGGGGCCGGGGGTGCGATGACGTTAGGTCTCTTTAAGTGGCGTTAACAAGACGTTGACGTGCGAGCAATAAGCGCAAAACTGCTGGTCAGAGCTTTGCGCTGCTCACAGGGCCGACGCGATGGCGAGATTTACCGGTATGCCGTTGAGGACCGCGTTGCCCGACAGGGGGTCGAGCAGGCTGCCGTCGAGGAGCTGGTTGACGTTGACGCCGGGCTCTTTCCGCGCATGGCTCAGCCGGGTGCCCGGCCGGTCGTGCCCCCAGCCGTGCGGCAGGCTGACGACGCCCGGACGCACGCTGTCGGTGACCTCGGCGGGGGCGGTGACCTCTCCCCCGGCGCCCTTGACCCGCACGGGCGCCCCGTCCCGCACGCCGAGCCGTTCGGCGTCGTCCGGGTGGATGTGCAGGGTGCAGCGGTTGGTCCCGCCGGTGAGGGCGGGCACGTTGTGCATCCAGCTGTTGTTGGAGCGCAGATGCCGGCGGCCCACGAGGACGATCCCGTCGGGACGCTCGTGCAGGGCCTGCCTCAGGCGCGGAAGGTCGTCCGCGATCGGCTGCGGCAGCAGTTCGACCTTGCCGCTGGCCGTCTTCAGCGGCTGCGGCAGCCGACGGGCGAGCGGGCCGAGGTCGATGCCGTGCGGATGCGCGAGCAGCTTCTGGAGGGTCAGTCCGTCGGGTCGGGCGCCGAAGCCGTCGCCGTACGGGCCCAGGCGCAGCATCATGTCGAGACGCCGCTCGGGGCCGGTGTCACCGGTGAGCTGTGCGGCGAGTTCCTTCGGGTCGCGGCCGTGCACCGGGGAGTGCGGCTCCTTGACCGCCTTGCCGAGGGTCTGATCGACGACCAGCGTGTCGACGGCGGCCGGGTCCGCGCCGTGCATGCCGGTGGCCGCCAGGACGAGCCGGGCCAGGATCTCGGTCTCGGCCCTGCGGCCGGGCTCCAGCGGGACGGCGGGGCGGCTGTAGCGGACCTGGTTGCGTACGGCGAGGGTGTTGAAGGCGAAGTCGTGGTGCGGGCTCTGCGACGGCGGGGGCGGCGGCAGTACGACGTGGGCGTGGCGCGAGGTCTCGTTGAGGTAGGGGTCGACGCTGACCATGAAGTCGAGCGAGCCGAGCGCCTTGTCGAGCCGGTCGCCGTCGGGCACCGACAGCACGGGGTTGGCGGCGACGGCGATCACCGCCCGGATCGGCTCGCCCCCCTCGGTCGCGGTGTCGATCTCCTCGGCGAGCGCGGAGATCGGCAGCTCGCCCTTGGCCTCGGGGTGCTTGCTCACCCGGGAGTGCCAGCGCCCCAGCGCGAAGCCGTGCCCGGGTCCGGCCGGGCGGGGCGTCCTGTCGGTGGCCGCCTGCGGGAAGAGGGCGCCGCCGGGGCGGTCGAGGTTGCCGGTCAGGATGTTCAGTACGTCGACCAGCCAGCTGGCGAGGGTGCCGTGCGGGACGGTGCAGCTGCCGATACGGGCGTAGACCGCAGCCGTGGGCGCGGCGGCGAGCTCGCGGGCGAGGGTGCGGATCAGGGCGGCCTCGACGTCACAGGCCCCGGCGACGGCCTCGGGGGTGAAGTCCCGTACCGCGTCCCGGAGTTCGTCCAGCCCCTTCAGGTGCGGGGTCAGCTCGCCCGGCGCCACGAGGTCTTCCTCGAACAGGACGTACGCCATCGCGGCGAGCAGCAGCGCATCGGTGCCGGGCCGGATCGCGAGGTGCCGGTCGGCGAGCCTGGCGGTGCGGGTGCGGCGCGGGTCGATGACGGTGAGGGTGCCGCCGCGGGCCTTGAGCGCCTTCAGCTTGCCGGGGAAGTCGGGCGCGGTGCACAGGCTGCCGTTGGACTCCAGCGGGTTGGCGCCGATCAGCAGCAGGTGGTCGGTGTGGTCGAGGTCCGGTACGGGGATCGCGTTGGCGTCGCCGTAGAGCAGTCCGCTGGAGACGTGCTTGGGCATCTGGTCGACCGTGGACGCGGTGAAGAGGCTGCGGGTGCCGAGGCCGGCGATCAGGACCGGCGGGTACAGGGCGCCGGCCATGGTGTGGACGTTGGGGTTGCCCAGGACGACACCGACGGCGTTCGGCCCGTACCGCTCGACGACCGGGCGGATCCCGGCGGCGACCGCGTCGAAGGCCTCCTCCCAGGTGGCCTCGCGCAGCTCGCCGTCCTTGCGGACGAGCGGCGTGCGCAGCCGGTCGGGGTCGCCGTCGACGGCGCCGAAGGAGGCACCCTTGGGGCAGATGAACCCCTTGCTGAACACGTCGTCGCGGTCGCCGCGGGCGCCGGTGACCTCGGTTCCCTCGATGGTGAGGGTCAGGCCGCAGGTGGCCTCGCACAGGGGGCAGATGCGCAGTGCGGTGCGGGACACGGGTCCTCCCGGGATGGCGACGGCGTTGACGCGCGGACTCGGCCGAGCATACCGACCGGTATGCACGGAGGGGAGTCCCTGCCGGGGACGAGGTCGGAAATTCGCGGGCCGTCAGTCGAGCCCGTCAGTCGAGCCCGTCAGTCGAGAACGCGCGCCAGATACGCCCGCAGCATCTCCCGGGCCTCCTCGATGATCCGCTCGTCCCCCTCCGGCGCGACCCGGAAGGCCAGGTGGACCAGGGTGTCGGCGGTCTCGACGGCGATCAGGAAGACGCGGCGCAGATCGTCGTCCGGCTCCCGGTCGAGGTAGCCGGAGAGAAGCTCGGTGAGGCGGTCGGCGACGCGGTGGTTGGGCTCGGCGCGGGTGCCGACCGGGATCTGGTTGCCGAAGTCGACGAGCGAGAAGCCGGGCGCGGTGCGCTTCATGGCGAGGTACTCGTCGAGCACGGCGTCCATGGCCGTGCGCCAGCCTCCGTCCTCGGCCCCCTTGAGGCGCTCGGCGATCCGGGCGGTGTAGCGCTCGAGGTTGCGCTGGGCGAGGGCGTCGGCCATCTCCCGCTTGTTGCCGAAGAAGCGGTAGACGGAGCCGATGGGGACGCCGGCACGCTGGGCCACGGCCCGGGTGCTCAGGTCGTCGTAGCCGACCTCGTCGAGGAGGTCGGCGCACGCGTCGAGAATCCTGGTGAGCCGTTCGGCGCTGCGCCGCTGCACGGGCGCCCGGCGGAGCGATGCGGGATGGGGCACGGTCTTCATGATGCCTTTCCGGCTCGGTCCGGTGAACCTTGACCCCCTGTACGGAAGCCGGCACCCGGGGCGCTCAGTGCCGGGGAGGACGGTGTCGGCGTCGGCGTCCGGGTCGTCTCCGCCTCCGATGCCGTGATGGCGGCCGTGCTCTCGACGGGTTGGCCGTCCACCGCCCACACCGTGCCGTCGTCGGCGTACAGCCGGACGGTGACCTGGTGCGTGCCGCGCGGGACGAGGCCGGGAGCGAGGCGGTAGGCGGGGGTGCGGAGCCTGGTGACGAGACGCTCGTCCACGAAGAGGTGCGCGAGTCCGCGGCCGGCCACCGCCTGCGCCTTGCTGCCCGCGGGCGAGAAGCGGAAGTCGCGCAGGGTCAGCGTCACGTCCCAGCTGCCGTCGCCGTCCGGGTCCGGCTGCACCTCGATGCCGACCCCGGGGGCGTCGTCCTCGTCCACCTCGCGGTAGTGCCGCCCCTCGCCGTCGGTGTCGTCGAGGACCTTGCCCACCGGGGAGGGCGACAGCCCGTCCTCGCCCTGTTGCCGCGCACCATCGGAGCCGCAGCCCGCGGTTCCGGTCAGCAGCAGGACACAGACCGCGAGCGCGGCGAGCAGGCTCCGCATCCACGACATGCCCGGGAGACTAGAACACCGGTCCGACAGCCGGATCCCCCTGAAGTCTGGTTCCGGGTCGTCCCCGCAGAGGAGATCCGGCCGCTCTCTTGCGTGCGGACAACCGCAATCCTACGGTGAAGCATAGGAATCAGATATCGAGGGAGCGATCATGAGCGATGGGGGTACCTCCCGCGCGAGCGTGTTCGAGCGTGGGGGAGCACGCAAGACCGCCGAGGGGCTGACCTACCTCTCCGGTTTCGGCAACGAGCACAGCTCGGAGGCGGTGCCCGGCGCCCTGCCCGAGGGCCGCAACTCACCCCAGCGCGCCCCGCTGGGGCTGTACGCGGAGCAGCTGAGCGGTACGGCGTTCACCGAGCCGCGGGCCCACAACCGGCGCTCGTGGCTGTACCGCATCCGCCCGTCGGCCGCCCACCCGGCGTTCACCCGCACGGACAACGGCGCGATCCGCACGGCCCCCTTCACGGAGTCCGTGCCGGACCCGAACCGCCTGCGCTGGAACCCCCTGCCCGAACCCGCACCCGGGACCGACTTCCTCGCCGGCCTGTGGACCCTGGGCGGCAACGGCGACGCCACGCAGCGCACCGGAATGGCCGTGCACCTGTACCACGCCAACGCCTCCATGGACCGCGTCTTCAGCGACGCGGACGGAGAGCTGCTGATCGTGCCGGAGCGCGGCGGGCTGCTGCTGCGTACGGAGTTCGGACTGCTGCATGTGGAGCCCTCATATGTGGCGCTGATTCCTCGTGGGGTGCGCTTCCGTGTGGAGCTGTTGGATGACTCCGCCCGGGGTTATGTGTGCGAGAACTACGGGGCGCCCTTCCACCTCCCCGACCTCGGCCCGATCGGCGCCAACGGTCTCGCGAACGCCCGGGACTTCATGGCGCCGGTCGCCGCGTACGAGGACACCGAAGGCCCCGTGGAGGTGGTGAACAAGTTCTGCGGCAACCTGTGGACGGCCACCTATGACCACTCCCCCCTCGACGTGGTCGCCTGGCACGGCAACCATGTGCCGTACGTCTACGATCTGCGCCGTTTCAATGTGATCGGCACCATCTCCTACGACCACCCCGACCCGTCGATCTTCACGGTGCTGACGTCCCCGTCGGACACCCCGGGCCTGGCGGGCGTCGACTTCGTGGTCTTCGCGCCCCGCTGGCTGGTGGGCGAGGACACGTTCCGGCCGCCGTACTTCCACCGGAATGTGATGAGCGAGTACATGGGCCTCATCGAGGGCGCCTACGACGCCAAGGCGGAGGGCTTCGTGCCGGGCGGCGGCTCGCTGCACAACATGATGTCGGCGCACGGCCCGGACCGGGAGACGTTCGACAGGGCGAGCGCCGCCGAGCTGAGGCCGCAGAAGATCGACGACGGCCTGGCGTTCATGTTCGAGACGCGCTGGCCGGTGACGCTGACGCCGCACGCGGCCCGCGCCGAGCACCTGCAACAGGGCTACGACGACGTCTGGCAGGGCCTGGAGCGGCACTTCCGCCCCTTGCACTGAAGATTCCTGACAGGTACGGATGGCCCGTGACCTCCTTCGCCCCGGACTCGATCGTCCTGAACCGCAAGCTGCCGCTCTGGTACCAGGTGTCGCAGTCGCTGCGCGCCTCGATACTGGGCCGCCGGCCGCAGGACCCGCTGCGCCTGCCCACCGAGGAGCAGCTGGCCGGGCACTACGGCGTGAGCGTGCTGACCATGCGGCAGGCGCTGAAGGAGCTGGAGGACGAGGGCCTGATCACGCGCCACCGCAGACGCGGCACGTTCATCGAGCCGGACGCCCGCCGGGGCGCCCCCGTGCGGCTGCTCGGCTCGGTGGACGCGATCGTGGCCCAGCAGTCCGGCATGACGACCGAGCTGCTGGACCACGGCCACGCACCGGTCCCGGCCGAACTCACCGAGTACTTCCCGGACCTCGACGAGGTGGCGACGTACCACCGCCTGCGCAGCGACGAGAAGACCGGCGAGCCGACCAACCACGCCCGCAACCACGTCCGGCCCGAACTCGCCGCCCGCATCGACCTGGACGACCTGGTCCGCTGGCCGATGACCAAGGTGCTGCGGGATGTCGTCGGGGCGGACATCAGCCGCATCACGGACACGGTGGAGGCGCGCCTGGCGGATCCGGAGACGGCACGGCTGCTCCAAGTCCCGCTGCTGAGCCCGATCCTGCACTACACGGGTGTGACGTACGACATGGAGGGGCGGGTGCTGGACGCGGTGGTCATCCACTACCGGGGCGACCGTTTCTCCTTCACGGTGACGCTGGAGGCCAACTGACCCGGCTGTCGTCACCAGGTCGTACGATGCCCAGCGTGACGCACGACGACGCTCCGCTGCTGGCGGACCTCATGCCGTGGTCCGTCGCACCGCCGCGGCTCGGCCGGGGGTGGCCGACGGGCCCCGACGCGGCGTCCCTGAAGGCCCGCTGGGACGCCTTCGTGAAGGCCGAGGGCCCGGACCGGGAGGCCCTGCTGGAGCCGACGCGCTCCCGCACGCTGCACTCGGCGGTCGGCCAGCTGCCCGGCCGGTCGACCGGCACGGAGAAGCTGGTCCGCGCCTCGGGCCCCTGCCCCGATCCGGTACGCGTCCTGCACGCCCCCTTCGACGAACAGTGGCTGATCCCGGACCACCGCCTGATCGACGCGGCCCGCCCCGAGCTGTGGCGGGTGGCGGACGAGCACCAGGTCTTCGTCCTGGAGGCGCCGGAGTCCCCCCTGCTGGCGACCTCACTGCTCCCGCTGGTCCGGCCGGGCCGCGTCCGCCCGCTGTACCGCCGCCCGGGCGGCACGGAGCCCAACCTGGCGCCGGGCCTCCTGGAGCACCTCCGCGACCGGCTGGGCACACCCGTCGAGCCGCTGGACGTCCTCGCCTGGACGCTGACGGCCGTACGCCCGGACCTCACCGTCCCCCTCACCGCCGACCCCGGACTCTGGTCCCGCGGCGTGGAGTCGGGCCACCGCACCCTGTGGCTGATGCGGCGCAACGGCGACCGCCCGAAGCTGCCCGGCGGCCGCCGCCCGTACGTCCGCGCACCCCTCCCCTCCCGTCCGCTCACCCTCGACTACGACCGCGACGAGGAAGCCCTGCTGCTGGGCGAGGGCCGCATCTCACCGGTCCCGCCTCAGGCCTGGGACTTCGAGGTGGCCGGCGTTCGGGTCCTTCAGCAGTGGTTCACCGCCCGCGTCACGGAGCCCGAGCCGGGCACCCTCGCGGCGATCCGCCCGGCGACCTGGCCGCAGGCATGGACCTCGGAACTGCTGGAGCTGATCACGGTCCTGGCCTTGCTGGCGGAACTCCAGCCGTTCGACCAGCAGTTGACGTCCGCCATCACGGCCGCCGACCTCCGAAAGGCCGGGGTTCTGCCGGTCCCGGAGTCGGCCCGCAGGCCGGCCTCGGTGCTGGACGGGCACGAGGAGGGGCCGGAAGGGCAGCTCGCGCTGATCTGAGGCGCAACGCGCCCCCGATTCAACGCCGGTCCGGGTCGAAGGCGTCCAGCACCCTTTCGAGCGCCCGCCGGAACACCGCCTCCAGATCGATCGGCCCGCTGTTCTCCATGAAGGCCGCGGCCAGTCGCGGATAGGCGCCGGTGGCGACCTGGCTGCCGAGGTAGGCGATGCGGACCGCGTTCTCCTCCTCCTCGGACCAGGGCATGGAACGGGTGCGCTCGGCGGTGGCGATCTCGTTCGCGGTGTACGTCGTCACGACGCCGTTGAGCAGCGCGACCAGCTCCATCTTCACGCTGTACGGCACGTCGAGCGGTTCGAGACAGGCCAGGCAGTGCTCCAGGTAGCGCAGGGTGTTGGGGCTGAAGCCGTACACCCCTGACATCAGCCTCGGCACCCAGGTGTGCCGGTGCATGATGGCGCGGGTCTCCAGCGCGTTGCGGACCATGTCGGCGCGCCAGTCACCCGAGGGTTCGCGGATCTCGTGCTCGGCGCCCACCGCGTCGATCATCAGCTCGTACAGGTCCTCCTTGCGGGGGACGTAGTTGTACAGCGACATGGTCCCGCAGCCCAGCTCGGCCGCGACATGACGCATGGACACGGCGTCCAGCCCGCCGGCGTCGGCGACGCGCACCGCCGCGGCCGCGATGTCCGCACGCGTGAACGCGGGCCTGGGACCCCGCCCGGTCCGCTCGGGACGCGCCCAGATCACTTGGGGTTCGGCCGCCTTGCCCGCCATCGATCATCACCTCGGCCACCATCCTAGTTACGTACAGCGTACGTAGTGCGCTATGGTCGACCCATGACTTCTACGTACGCTGTACTTAGTGAAGGTCTGGAGAAGCGCTTCGGCGAGGTCCGCGCCCTGCGCGGGCTGGATCTGGCCGTCGCACAGGGCACCGTCTGCGGGCTCCTCGGCCCCAATGGCGCGGGCAAGACGACGGCCGTACGCCTGCTGACGACCCTGCTGCGCCCGGACGCCGGCTCGGCCCGCATCGCCGGGCACGACCTGCTGCGGGAGCCGGCCGCCGTCCGCCGCCGCATCGGCGTCACCGGTCAGTACGCCTCCGTCGACGGCGATCTCACCGGCCGCGAGAACCTCCGGCTGTTCGCCCGGCTGCACCGGGTGCGCGGGCCGGCCGAGCGGGCCGGCGAGCTGCTGGACCGCTTCGGGCTGACCGAGGCGGCCGACCGGCCGGCGTCCACGTACTCGGGCGGGATGCGGCGCCGCCTCGACCTCGCGGCGAGCCTCGTCCGCCGCCCCGACGTGCTGTTCCTGGACGAGCCCACCACCGGCCTCGACCCGGCCAGCCGCAACCGGATCTGGGACGCCGTACGGGAGCTGACCGCCGACGGCACGACCGTGCTGCTGACCACGCAGTATCTGGAGGAGGCCGACCAACTCGCCGACAGCATCGCGCTGGTGGACCGGGGCCGGGTCGCGCACACGGGGTCGCCCAGCCAGTTCAAGGCGGTGATCGGCGCGCATGTCGAGGTCGTCGTCACCGACGCCGACGTCATGGCGAAGGCGGCGGCCGTACTCGATCAACTCACCGGCGCCGAACCGTCGTTCGACCATGAGCGGCACGCCGTGGGCGCGGTCACCCGGGACCTGACGCTCACCCTCCCCCGCCTGGTGCGCGAACTCGACGCGGCGGGCGTGCCGTTGCTCGACGTACGACTCGAACCACCGTCTCTCGACGATGTGTTCCTGCGACTCACCGAGGAGCGTGCGGCATGAACGCGCTGGCGTACGACGGCGGGGCGATGCTGGGCCGGCAGCTGCGACGCATCCGGAACAACCCGGGGCTGCTCATCCTGACCCAGACCATGCCGATCACCATGCTGCTGTTCTTCGGCTATGTCTTCGGCAGCGCGCTGGCGATGCCCGGCACGGAGTACCGCTCCTTCCTCGTCCCCGGGCTACTGGTGGCGACCGCCGCCAACGGGCTCATGACCGGCATGTTCCAGGCCGCCCAGGACACGCACCGGGGTGTGACGGACCGCTTCCGGACGCTGCCGATGAGCCGGGCCGCCGTACCGCTGGGGCAGGCGGCCGCCGACCTGGTGGTGACGGCCGCGGGTACGGTGCCGTTCCTGCTGGTGGGGCTCGCGGTGGGCTGGCGGATGGAGGGGTCCGTGCTCGAAGCGGCGGGCGCCTTGGGCCTGTTGCTGCTGTTCCGGTTCGCGACGGCCTGGGTCGGGATCTTCCTCGGGCTGCTCACCCGCAACGAGGAGGCAGCCGGTCAGCTGGGCGGGGCGACCTTCATGCTGCCGCTGCTGTCCAACGCGTACATCCCGACCGACGGTCTGCCGGGCTGGCTGCGCACGCTCGCCGAGTGGAATCCGATCAGCGCGGTCACCACGGCCCTGCGGGACCTCTTCGGCAACGCACCCGTGCCGGACGGGGCCGCCTGGCCGGTCGCCCACCCGGTCGCCGGGTCGCTGGCGTGGTGCGTGGTACTGCTGGCGGTGTTCGCACCGCTCGCCGTACGGCGGTACGCGCGCGGCGAGCGGTGAAGCCGGAAGGCCGACGGGAGTTGGGGGACGTGCCCGCGCCCGGGTAGCACTCCGCGGCGCCGCCGCGTGCCGTGGGGATGACGGCGGCGGCGACGCGGTACGGCGCCGGAGACGGTGAGAGCTGACGGGCGCGGGCCTGGAAGTCGTTCGAAGAACGCCGGTACGAGTCAGCGCCCGCCGAACAGCGAACGGCGGAGCCGACGCAGCGGGGCGAAGAGCGAGACGCGGCGAACGCGGGCACCGCGGTCGCTGCGCTCGTGCGTGGTGTCACGAGTGGTCAGTTCACGCATCAGCGAGGTCGCTTCGGCCGCCTCCGTCTGCGGTACGGCGGGGCCTGCCAGCACCGAGAGATGGCGGTCGAGGCGCGAACTGGTCGCGCTGCTCCCGCAGGTGATCGCAGGGACCCTGGCCCTGCTGCGCACTGTTATCTGATCCATGTCACTCCCCACCCGTACGAGTCCACCCGGCCCGGGCAGGTTAACCCTATCGCCCCGGTGGGGCACGCGTGTATCGCGGTCACAGGATTCACCTTCCCCGTAAGGGTGTTGACGACTCGTCCGCGATTACTCTCCGAATCCAACCGATTTCAGGGCGAGTTGGACAACGGGCTGGCTGGTGGGCTGCGGTGAGCCCCCGTCCGGCTCGACGGTCACAGCCAGTGACGTCGCCGACTTGTCGAGATCGGACGCGACCAAGGGCGTGTCGCCGTCGAAAAGCCCGAGGGAGCGCGGTTGCACGTCGGGGCGCATGGCCCAGAGCTGGTGCACTCGGCCGCTCGGCAGCTCGTCGTATCCGCTCAGAGTGACGACGGCGCGCCCCTCCGAAACGGAGGCGACCACTCCGATGGTGCGGCCCTGAGCGTCCTCGCCGGCGGTCGCCCGGGCGTCGGGTGCCGCCAGAACGTTAGCGATCTCACGTGACCGGTCCCGCTGGGCGTCCAGCTGATCCTGCGTCTTGTTCGCCTGGACGGCGAAGAGGGAGGCGACGACGAGGGCCGCGGCGGCCGTGGCCGTGGCGAACGGCACCAGCAGCGGGCGCGGCCTCGTCGCCCGGGAACGCGGCGGCGGCTGGGTGCCCCACACATGCGGCGGCAACTGCGGCGCACGTGCGTGTGCCGCCTCCCGCCCGGCGGGCTCCTGCGCAGTCGTCCGTACGGCGGCCAGGACCCGGTCGCGCATCGCGGCCGGTGCCGGGGCGGCGGTCGACCAGGCGAGGCGGACGGCGTCCTCCGACAGGGCCCGCACCTCGGCGGCACAGCCGTCACAGGTCTTCAGATGCTTCTCGAAGCGGATCCGCTCGGCGGGTTCCAGGGCGTCGAGGGCGTAGGGCGCGGCAAGGGAGTGCAGGTCCCCGCGCCGCAGCAGACGGTCGACGAAGCTCACGCCACACCTCCCAGACACTTGCGCAGCTGGGTGAGTCCGTCGCGCATACGGGTCTTGACCGTGCCCAGCGGCAGGGAGAGCCGCTCGGCCACTTCACGGTACGTGTAGCCCTCGTAGTAGGCGAGGGTGACGGACTGGCGCTGCAGCGCGGTGAGGCGGTCGAGGCAGCGGCGCACCCACTCCCGCTCGAGGCCTGCCTCGACCTCCTCGGCGACATGGTCGAAGGCCGGGTGGTTCGCGCGCATCGCCTCGCGCTGCTCGCGCTCGCCGGCCGCGCGGGCGCTGCGCACCCGGTCGACGGCGCGGCGGTGGGCCAGCGTGAGGACCCAGGACAGGGCGCTGCCCCGGCCGGGGTCGAACCTCGCGGCGGACCGCCACAGTTCGAGCAGCACTTCCTGGGCCACCTCCTCGGACTGGGCGGGGTCGCGCACCACGCGTCGTACCAGCCCGTACACCGGCCCGGAGACCAGCCCGTACAGATCTTCGAACGCCTTCTGGTCACCGCCCGCCACGAGCACCAGCAGCTCGTCCGCCTCCAACTCGTCTCCCCCTCCGGCCAGACCGCAGCGCGGCCGTCTTGTCCCACGAGGCATTCGCAACGAACCCACCTCCGGATGGGGTTACGGATCAGCGCGCCGAAAACGCGGGTGGCCGGCCGATGAAACAACTTTCCGGTTCCGCCGTAAGAACGCTTGGGATTCGAACCAATCCACCCTGGCGACGGCTCCGAATCGGGTTCGTCAGGCAAGTTGGCACTGAGGACGGACGGCATGACACCTAATTCCAGGAGCGGTGCGGGACGCAGGGGCCTCGCGACCCTCGTATGTGGTGCGCTGGCCGCCGGGGGGCTCGCAGCCGCCGGCGTCGCCGCGCTGGAGCCGGGGGCGGCCTCCGCCTCCAGCCACCGGGAGGCCCCGCTGATCTCGGGGACGCCGCAGTACGACAACACGGACGTGTACGCGTTCGTCAGCCCGGACAAGCCGGACACGACGACGATCATCGCGAACTGGATCCCGTTCGAGGAGCCGGCCGGCGGCCCGAACTTCTTCCCGTTCGCCGAGGACGCGCAGTACGACATCCACATCGACAACAACGGCGACGCGCAGGGCGAGCTGCTCTACCGCTTCACGTTCGACACGCACACCAAGAACAAGAAGACGTTCCTGTACAACACGGGCCCGGTCGAGAGCCTCGACGACCCCGACCTCAACGTCACGCAGACGTACGACATCGAGCTGATCAAGCTGAAGCACCAGAAGCTGGTGTCGAAGACGAAGATCGCCAACGACGTGCCGGTGGCGCCCTCGAACGTCGGCAAGGCGTCGATGCCGGACTACGCCAAGCTGCGCGACCAGGCCGTCCACAAGCTGTACGGCGGCACGACGACGTTCGCCGGCCAGGCCGACGACCCGTTCTTCCTGGACCTGCGCGTCTTCGACCTGCTGTACGGCGGGAACCTCTCCGAGGTCGGCAACGACACGCTCAAGGGCTACAACGTCAACTCCATAGCCCTCCAGGTGCCGACCCACATGATCACGGAGTCGGCCCACCAGCCGATCGTCGGGATCTGGTCGACGACCCAGCGGCAGAACGCCAAGGGCTACTACGAACAGGTCTCGCGCCTGGGCAGCCCCCTGGTCAACGAGGTAGTCAACCCCCTCAAGGACAAGGACAAGTTCAACGCGTCCTCGCCCTGGGACGACGCCCAGTTCCTGAAGAACGTCACCAACCCCGAGCTGCCGAAGCTCATCGAGGCGATCTACAAGATCCCGGCGCCCAAGGAGCCCCGCAACGATCTCGTCGACGTCTTCCTCAAGGGCGTCAAGGACCTCAACCAGCCGCCGCACGTGACCCCGTCGGAGCAGCTGCGCCTGAACACGTCGATCAAGCCGGCCGCCGAACCCAAGCGGCTCGGCGTCCTCGACGGCGACACCGCGGGCTTCCCGAACGGCCGTCGCCTCACCGACGACGTGATCGACGCCTCGCTGCAGGTCGTCGAGGGTGAACTCCTCGGCGCGAAGAACGACTTGGGCGACGCGGTCGACAAGAACGACAAGGACTTCGAGAAGGCCTTCCCGTACGTCGCCCTGCCGACCGAGGGTTCCCGCGGCCCGCTCGCCAAGGGCACGGACGGCCAGACCGACGTCCGCAGCCAGCTCGGCGACGCCCTGCAGCCGGCCGGCGCCTCCGGCGGCACCGACAACACCACCCTGATCGCCGGGTCGGCGGGCGCCGGCGCGATCGGAGTCCTGCTGATCGGCGCGGCCCTGGCCTGGTGGCGCCGGACGCGGGAACGGGCGTACTAGGCGCTGCGCGGGGGCTGCCGCGATATGCCGTCGATCGTCTGCGGGTCGGTCGTGGCTGGTCGCGCAGTTCCCCGCGCCCCTAAGGACGTTGCTGAACCGCCCCTGACTGGCGCGGCCCGCGCAGTACTCATCCCCCACGGCGCGGGCCGCGCCGCCCCCCGCCCCCTACTTTCGCCGCGAGAATCCGACTGAGGAGAGGCATGGCCCCGCGTACGAACGACGACGCACCGGAGAACGACCGCGTTGCGGCTGTGAGGCGGGTGCGCGGCATCCAGCCCGTCCGGCGCTTGAGGACGAGGCCCCTTCAGGGCCGAAGCGGGGGTCTGGGGGCGGCAGCCCCCAGCGGGGTCGAAGGGGCGGAGCCCCTGGAGGACGGGAAGGGTAGGGGCGGCGGGGGCGAGGAAACCGGCGACCAGCGCATCGCCGCCGTACGCCGCGCCGCCGCTGCCGCACACCGCAGCCGCGCCCTCCACCTCGCCGGCTGCGCCGCCCTCCTGGCCGTAGCACTCACCGCCGGATCCATAGCACTCGGCGCCGCACGCGACAACGGCCCCACAGCCGTCACCCCCGCGTCAGCCGCCGTCTCCCCGGGCCTCCTCGCAACCGGCGACCTGGACGCGGGCATCTCCTCCCTCCAGTCCCACCTCCGCACCCAGCCGAGGGACTTCACCGGCTGGGCCACCCTCGGCCTCGCCTACGTCGAACAGGCCCGCACCAAGGGCGACCCCTCCCGCTACCCCCAGGCCGAGCAGGCCTTCAAGCGATCGCTCGCACTGAAGGCCGACAACGACCAGGCCCTCGCCGGCCGCGCCGCCCTCGCCGCCGCCCGGCACGACTTCGAGGACGCCCTGAAGTACGCCGACCAGGCCCTGAAGGTGAACCCGTACAGCGAACGCGCCCTGTGCACCCGCATCGACGCCCTCGTCGAACTCGGCCGCTACGCCGACGCCGCCAAGGCCGCCGACACCGCCGACGACCGCCGCCCGGGCATCCCGGTCTTCACGCGGTACGCGTACGTACGCGAGCTGCGCGGCGACGTACGGACGGCCCAGCGGGTACTGGAACGGGCCCTCTCCTCCGCGGTGACCCCCGGCGACATCGCCTACGTCGCCACCCAGCTCGGCCACCTCGCGTGGAACCAGGGCGACTACGACACGGCCCTCACCCACTACGCCCGCGCGCTCGCCGCCGACGACACCTACCTCCCCGCCCTCGAAGGGCGCGCCCGCGCCCAGGCCGCGAGCGGAGAACGGGGCGCCGCGACGAAGGGCCTGGCGGACGTCGTCGCCCGGTACCCGCTCCCCGGCCCGCTCGTCGAGCTGGGCGAGCTGTACGAGGCGGCCGGCGACCGGGCGAAGGCCGACGACCAGTACGCCCTCGTCGACGCCTGGACGGCCCTCGCCCGCGCCAACGGCGTCAACGCCGACCTGGACACCGCCCTCGCCGCCGCCGACCACGGCGACAAGGCCTCCGCCCTGCGCGCCGCCCGCGCCGAGTGGAACCGCCGCCACACCGTGCACACCGCGGACGCGCTCGCCTGGGCGCTGCACGTGAACGGCAAGGACGAGGAAGCCCTGCCCTACGCCCGCAGGGCCACGGCCACCGGCTACCGCAGCGCGGCGTTCCTCTACCACCGCGGAGTCATCGAGCGCGCCACAGGCCATGCCGAGGACGCCCGTGAGCACCTGCGAGCCGCACTGAAGCTGAACCCCGGCTTCTCACCGCTGGGCGCGCGGGAAGCCCGTACGGCACTCAAGGACCTGGAGGCGGCCAAGTGACCCCCCGTCGGCTGTTCGCCTCGTCCGCCGCCGTCCTCACGGCGGCCTGCGCGCTCGCACTGTTCCCCTCGTCGTCCGCGAGCGCGCACCCCCTCGGCAACTTCACCGTCAACCGCTACGACGGCCTGGTCGCCGCTCCCGGCGAACTGCGCGTCCACCATGTGGAGGACCTCGCCGAGATCCCGGCGACGCAGGCGAAGCCGGACATCGAGAAGGCGGGCATGACCCAGTGGGCCCGGCAGCGCTGCGAGGAGGCCGCGCAGGGCAGCGAGGTCACCGTCGACGGCCGTACGGTCGAGCTGACGCTGAACAGCAGCCACGCGCGCGTGCGGCCCGGTCAGGCGGGGCTGGACACGCTCCGCGTGGAGTGCCGGCTGACGGCACCGCTCCCCGAGCGCTCCGAGGACTCCACCCTCGCCCTCGGCTTCCGCGGCGCGGGCGCGGAGTCCGGCCCCGGCTGGCGGGAGATCACGGCGCGCGGCGACCGTATGACACTCACCGCCTCGGACGTGTCCGAGGAGTCGGTCTCCCGCGAACTGACCGAGTATCCCCAGGAGTTGCTCTCCTCCCCGGCCGACACCGACGCCGCGTCCCTGCGTGTGCGCTCCGGCGGGCCGGCCCTCGCCGAGGCGGAGCGGGACGCGCCCGCCTCCTCCGTCCTGCCGCGCGGCGCCGACCGCTGGACGCGTGCCCTGGACGGCCTGGTCGCCCGGCACGACCTCACCCTCGGCTTCGCCGCCCTCGCTCTGGTCGTCGCCGTCTTCCTCGGCGCGATGCACGCGCTCGCCCCGGGCCACGGCAAGACCATCATGGCCGCGGTCGCGACGGCACGCGGCGGGCAGGCACGCCTCAAGGACGTCATGCCCCTGGCCGCCTCGGTGACGGTCACCCACACCTTGGGCGTGGTCGCCCTGGGTCTCCTGGTCACGGCCGGCTCGGCGGCGGCACCGTCAGTGATCACCTGGCTGGGCATCGCGAGCGGCGCCCTGGTGATCCTGGCGGGCGCGACGCTCGTACGCCGGGCCTGGCACGGCCGCGGGCACGGGCATACGCACGGGCACACCCACACTCACGAAAGCGGCGACGACCTCGAGCGCCAACCGGTCCTGGTCTCGGCACACACCCACACCGTGACGGAATCCCCCACCTCCACCGCCCCCGCGCCCGCAGACCACCACCACGGCCACGACCACAGCCAGCCACACAGTCACAGTCACAGTCACAGTCACACCCACACCCACGGCGGCGTCACCCACACCCACCCCACCGCCCCCACCCTCCGCGGCACGATCCTCCTCGGCTTCGCCGGCGGTCTCGTGCCCAGTCCCTCCGCGGTCGTCGTGCTCGTCGGCGCGGCGGCACTCGGCAAGGCGTGGTTCGGGCTGTTGCTCGTCGTGGCGTACGGCGTCGGGCTCGCCCTCACCCTCACCGCGGCCGGGTTCGCCGTGGTGCGGCTGGGTACAGGAGTAACCCGGGTGCTGGAACGACGTCCCCGCTGGACGGCCCACCCCATGGCGGCCTTCGTCCGCAGGACGACGCCCCTGGCATCCGCGGTGCTCGTCGTCCTGATCGGGGCCGGATTGGTTCTCCAGGGGGCGGCATCCGCACTCGGCTGAGCTACTTTTGTGGAGAATGCGCACGGATGCGAATGGGGGACGCCCGTGTCCGAAGAACACGGCAGTGAACGTGTGATCGCGGGCCGCTACCGCCTCCTGTCCCCGCTCGGCGAGGGCGGCATGGGCACCGTGTGGCGGGCCCGCGACGAGCTGCTGCACCGCGAGGTCGCCGTCAAGGAGGTGCGCGCCCCGCACGGGCTGCCACTGCCGGAGGTCGAGCGGATGTACGCCCGGCTGGAGCGCGAGGCATGGGCGGCGGCGCGGGTCGCCAACCGCAATGTCGTCACGGTGTACGACGTGGCCACGCAGGACGGCCGGCCCTGGATCGTCATGGAGCTGGTCCGCGGCATCTCGCTGGCCGAGCTGCTGGACGCCGAGGGCCCGCTGAGCCCGCAGCGCGCGGCGCACGTCGGTGCCGAGGTGCTGGCCGCGTTGCGGGCCGCGCACGAGGCGGGGGTGCTGCACCGGGACGTGAAGCCGGCCAACGTGCTGATGTCGAACGACGGCCGGGTCGTCCTGACGGACTTCGGCATCGCCATGGTCGAGGGCAGCTCCGCGCTGACGATGACCGGCGAGGTGATCGGTTCCCCGGAGTTCCTGGCCCCGGAGCGGGCGCTGGGCCGCACGCCCGGACCGGAGTCCGACCTGTGGTCGCTCGGCGTGCTCCTCTACGCGGCCGTGGAGGGCAACTCCCCGTTCCGCCAGGACACCCCGCTGAGCACCCTGCGCGCCATCGTGGACGACGAGCTCCCTCCGCCGCACCGGGCGGGTCCCCTCGCCCCCGTCATCGAGGGGCTGCTGCGCAAGGACCCGGCCGAGCGCCTGCCGGCCGACCGGGCCGAGCAGGACCTGCGGATCATCGGGGCGGGAGGCACGCCTCGCGCGGACGCCGTGCAGACGGGCCCGTACGCCCCGACCGTCGCGGCGTTCCCGGCACCGTCGCACACCGCCCCGACGGCCCCGGTCCCGCCGCCCGCACCGACCCGGCCCGTCACCGGCAGCGGCAGTGGCACCCCCGCCTCGACCACGGCTCCCGTCCGCCCCGCCCGCAACCGCCGCGCCGCCCTGGCGCTGGTCGCGGGCATCGCCGCCCTCGCCCTGGCCGTGGCGGGACTGACGTACGCCCTGCTCAACCGCGGGGACAACGACCGGGAGGCGGGCTCGGGGGACACCACGAGTCAGACGGGCGCGCAGACGTCACCCACGCCGAGCGACAAGGAGACCGACGAGGCCACCAGCCCGACGCCCAGCCCGAGCAAGAGCCGTACGACCGCTCCGGCGCCGCAGTCCGTGCGGGTGACGCTGGCGGGCGCGAACACCGAGTACTCCGGCGCCTGTCCGCCGCCGCAGAGCCAAGCGCCCGCCTTCACGGCGACGTTCACCGTGGGGCGGTTGCCTGCGGAGGTCAGCTATCGCTGGGTGTCGAGGGACGGCGATGTCATGGACCAGGGGTGGAAGACCCTGTCGTTCCCGGAGGGCGGCGGGCGGACCAAGCAGGACAGGGCGTTCGTGACGACCTACGACGACAGCGGCACGATCGAGAACGAGATCAGCGTCGAGGTCCGCGGCCCGGTGGAGACGAAGTCCGACCCGGTGCCGTTCTCGGTGACCTGTGTGGGGGAGACCCCGACGGGCGGGGCCTCCCCCACGCCTACCGAGTCGCCGAGCGCGTAGCGGTTCAGGCCGCGGCGTTCAGCACCGGCAGGTAACCGCCCGACTGGCCCGCCGCCGTCGGGTGGTACGACTCCGGGATGTTGAGCCAGTTGACGGAGTGCATCCACGAGCTGCCGGAGCAGAGTTCGTGCCCGGTGAAGGTGGGTCGTACGTCACCGAAGGTGAAGCCGTGGTCGACGGCGCGCTTCTCGGTCGCGGCGTCGATGTAGTCGGCCGCGCCGTTGAGCGCCCTCCGCTTGGTCTCGGACAGGCCGAGGCACCCGGTCACGCCCAGCTTGTAGAACCGGGGGTAGCCGAGCACGACCACATGGGCGGACGGAGCCTTGGCGCGGATGGCGGAGTACACGGTGTCGAGCCTGCCGGGCAGGGTCGAGTCGACGTAGGCCTTCGCGGTGTTGATCCGGGAGACGCAGGCGCTGTCGGACTGCAGGACACAGGTCGTCATGATGTCGGAGAAGCCCGCGTCGTTGCCGCCGATCGTGATCGAGACGAGGGCGGTGGAGGAGTTCAGCGGGCCGAGCTGACTGGCCGTGACATCACTCGTACGGGCGCCCGCGCAGGCGGTGAAGGCGAACGACGAGGGTGAGTTCGCGGCGGCCCACAGGTACGGGTACGCCTTGGTGCTGCGCGAGCAGTCGCCGCTGGAGGCGTCGTAGCTGCCCGCCCCGAGGCCGGAGGAGTACGAGTCGCCGAGGGCCACATAGCCGCCGATGGCGGCGGTGTCGGAGGCCTGTGCGGTGACGGCCCCGGTGAGGGCGGTGCCGACGGCGAGGAGGAGCGAGGCGACGTATACGGAAAGTCGGGAACGTCTCATGGAACCTCCCTATAGCAGGATCACTGCAATAACCGTCGTACCAACTACGCGTGTTGACCGGAAGTGTCCATGCCAAGACTTTTCAGGTCATCGCAACCCTCACCCTGTCGGTTCACTGTGGGTTTGATTTCGTGTTCATGACAGAGTCGTTGACAGGTCGTCAACTCCCTTGTCGGTCACGGCAGTAGCACAGATCCTTTACCTCGGCTTTGGAACGGGAACGCGACGTTCCGAGGCCGTGCCCGCGATCACGCGCGCACCCCCCACATCGCGCGCATCCCACCCGTATGCGCGCCGCCTTGAGGAGGACCACCTCGTAATGGCACAACTGCGTAGCAAGAAGGTCCGGTTCGCCGCGATAACCAGCCTGGCGACCGCCGCCCTCGTCGGCGGACTCACTGCTCTCCCCGCCCAGGCCGCCCCGGCCGAGGGCACCGTCCTGGCCGCCGGATCCCCCACGGCGGTCAAGGACAGCTACATCGTCACGCTCAAGAAGAGCACGGGCCTCAAGGCCTCCTCGGCCGCCGGCAAGGACCTGGTCGAGGAGTACGGCGGCACGGTGAAGAAGACGTTCACCAAGGCGCTCAACGGCTACACCGCGACCCTCTCCGCGGCCGAGGCCAGGAGACTCGCGGCCGACCCGGCCGTGGCCTCGGTCGAGCAGAACCAGCGCGTTCAGATGGACGCCACGCAGTCCAACGCCCCCTGGGGCCTGGACCGCATCGACCAGACCTCGCTCCCGCTGTCGGGCACCTACACCTACCCGGACAGCGCGGGCAGCGGCGTGACGGTGTACGTCATCGACACCGGAGTCCGCATCACGCACCAGCAGATCAGCGGTCGGGCCTCCTACGGCTACGACGCCGTCGACGGCGACACCACCGCCTCCGACGGCAACGGCCACGGCACTCATGTGGCCACGACGATCGCGGGCACGACCTACGGCGTCGCCAAGAAGGCGAAGATCGTGGCGGTCCGGGTGCTGGACAACAGCGGCTCGGGCACCACGGCGGGCGTGGTCGCGGGCATCGACTGGGTGACCAACAACCACTCCGGTCCCTCGGTCGCCAACATGTCGCTGGGCGGCGGGGCTTCCACCGCCCTGGACACGGCCGTGCGCAACTCCATCGCCAGCGGCGTGACCTACGCGATCGCGGCCGGAAACAGCAGCACCAACGCCTCCTCGACCTCGCCGGCCCGGGTCACCGAGGCGATCACTGTCGGCGCCACCACCAGCTCGGACGCGCGGGCCAGCTACTCGAACTACGGCTCGGTGCTGGACATCTTCGCGCCCGGCTCCTCCATCACGGCGGGCTGGAACACCAGCGACACCGCGACCAACACCATCTCCGGCACGTCGATGGCGACCCCGCACGTCGCGGGCGCGGCCGCGGTCTACCTGGCGGGCCACACCTCGTCCACCCCGGCCCAGGTCGCCTCGGCCCTGACCGCCGGAGCCACCCCGAACGTGGTCACCAGCCCCGGCTCCGGCTCGCCCAACCGGCTGCTGAAGCTCGTGTCGTAAGACGCTCCCGCACCACCTGAGCAACCGTTCCCCGGGGGCCCCGCCGCCTCCGGGGAACGTCTTGACGGCCGGCGCGGAACTGAGCCACATTGAAGCCCGGCATCCGGCGCTTCGGGGGGCAAAGTCGCCAATGCAGACCTTACGTATCAAGACAGCTTCATCCAGAGCCGAGGCCGAGGACACCGAGCGGGCGCGACCAGGGCCGGGGAGGGACCTGACGCCGCTGCTCGCGGGTGCCGCGACGGCTGTGGGGGGAATCGGCGCGATCCTCGCGCTCGTCGACTCGGGCTCGCCACTGCGCGGCCCCTTCACCCTGTTCTTCCTGCTCGCGGCGCCGGCCACGGCGATCGCCGCCGCGCTGCGCGGGCTGGATCCCTTCGGCCGTGCCGTCGCCGCGGTTGCGGGCGCGGTCGTCGTCAACATGCTGGTGACCCAGGGCATGCTGGCCGTGCACCGCTGGTCGGTACGCGGCGGGATCGTGGCGGTGACCGCGATCAGCGCCCTCATGCTCCTTCTGGTCCTGGCACGGCGGCTGCGCGGCCGTACGACGCGAAGGCGGACTGACTGACGTGGACATCAGCGTGTACCGCCCCGGCGAGCTCGGCTCCGCCGACCGGGCAGCGTGGACATCGATGCAGTCCAAGGCCCATCTGCAGGGTTCGCCCGAGCTGGGCAACCCCTTCCTGTCGCCCGAGTTCGCCCTCGCGGTCGGCCGCTGTCGGCGCGGGGTGCGGATCGCGGTCGTACGGGAGGGCGGGGAGCCCGCCGCGTTCTTCCCGTTCCAGAGGACGGCGGCCGGTGTCGGCCGGGCCATCGGCCTCGGCGTCTCGGACGCCCAGGGACTGGTGCACCGGCCGGGTTTCACCTGGGACGCCCGGGAGCTGCTGAAGGCGTGCGGGCTGGCCGTCTGGGAGTTCGACCACCTGGTGGAGGGCCAGGCGGCGTTCGCGGCGGAGGCGACCGGCACCTACTCGTCCCCGGTCATGGACGTCGACCAGGGCTACGAGGCGTATCTGGCCCAACTGCGCGAGCAGTCACCGAAGTTCACGCGGACGACGCTCGCCAAGGAGCGCAAGCTGGGCCGGGACCACGACGGCGTGCGGTATGTGCACGACGAGCGTGACCCGGCCGCCCTGCACACACTGATGGCCTGGAAGTCGGCGCAGTACCGCAGGACCGGGCGCAGCGACCGGTTCGCGCACGAGTGGATCACCCGGCTCGTGGAGCAGCTCTTCCACACCCGCTCCGAGCCGTTCGCGGGGATCCTGTCGGTGCTGTACGCGGACGACAAGCCGGTCGCGGCGCACTTCGGGTTGCGTACCGAGCGGGTGCTGGCGTGCTGGTTCCCGGCCTACGACCCGGCGTTCGCGAAGTACTCGCCGGGGCTGGTGCTGCATCTGCGCATGGCCGAGGCGGCCGCCGCCGACGGCATCGCCTATCTGGATCTCGGGCGGGGCCAGAAGGAGTACAAGGACTCCCTGAAGACACGCGAGTTGACGGTGTCGGAGGGGTGGGTGACCCGGCGTCACCCGGTCGCGTTCGGACACCGGGCACGCCGTGCCCCGGTCCGGGCGCTGCGCAACACCGTGCAGTCACGGCCGGAGCTGTTCGAACCGGCGGACCGGCTCCTCAAGCACATGGGGAAGATCCGCTCAGGACGTCCGTAACGGTCAAACCATCAAAAACGTGAGGGCTCGTTCCAGCTCTTGCCATACAGTCTCAATCATCAATACCGTCGTACATCTCACTCGCATCGGACTGTCAGCATGCGGCTCGGGGAGGGCTCAGACCGCGACAGTCCCGGCGCGGGGCGCGGTAGGGGGGTGCTCGGTGACCGTGTCCGCATGTGTGACCGAGTCGTGCCGCGCGACCGGCTGCCGTTTCGGCGGCGGTCGGCCAGATCTGCCAGCTCACTGCACGTCCACGGAAAGACAGTCATCCGTGCCGTGAGTGAGAACCCCCCTTTCGAACCGGACCAAGAGCCGGGCCGCCCAGGGGCGGGCGGTCCACCGGACGAGAGGGACCAGACTCATGAGCTCTGTTCTGCGCCCGGCGGTTGCAGACCACGATCTGTCAACAGCCGGCAAGTACCGCCCTGTCTCCACCCATCTGGCCATCGCGCCGCCGGTGAGCGTGGTGATCCCGGCCATGAACGAGGCGGAGAATCTGCCGTACGTGTTCAAGACGCTTCCGGACTGGATACACGAAGTGGTCCTGGTGGACGGCAACTCCACCGACAACACCGTCGAAGTGGCCCGTGAGCTGTGGCCGGACGTGAAGGTGGTGCGCCAGCGCGGCAAGGGCAAGGGGGATGCCCTGAACACCGGGTTCGAGGCGGCCACCGGCGACATCATCGTGATGGTCGACGCGGACGGCTCGGCCGACGGCAACGAGATCCTCTCGTATGTCTCCGCCCTCGTCTCGGGCGCGGACTTCGCCAAGGGGTCCCGCTTCGCCAACGGCGGCGGCACGGACGACATGACCTTCATCCGCAAGCTGGGCAACTGGGCGCTGTGCACGGCCGTCAACCGCAAGTTCGGCGCCCGCTACACCGATCTCTGCTACGGCTACAACGCGTTCTGGCGGCACTGCCTGGACAAGATCGACCTCGACTGCACCGGCTTCGAGGTGGAGACCCTGATGAACATCCGGGTCGTCAAGGCGGGGCTGAAGGTGCAGGAGATACCCAGCCACGAGTACCTGCGCATCCACGGCACGAGCAATCTGCGGGCCGTGCGGGACGGGCTGAGGGTGCTCAAGGTCATCCTGAAGGAGCGCTCGAACCGGCGTGCGCTGCGCCGCCGCAGCGCCGAGGCGCACTCGCCGGTGCTCGAATCGGTTCGGGGAGAGGCGTCTTGAGCGGTCCCGACATCTCCGTCGTGATCTGCGTGTACACCGAGGACCGCTGGGAGGACATCCTCGCGGCCGTCTCCTCGGTGCGGGCGCAGGCGTATCCGGCCCTGGAGACGCTGCTGGTCGTCGACCACAACGAGGCGCTCCTGGACCGGCTGACCAAGGAGTACAAGGAAGCGACCGATGTGCGGGTGCTCGCCAACGCGGGCCCCCGTGGCCTGTCCGCCGGCCGCAACACCGGCATCGCCGCCTCGTACGGCGAGGTGGTCGCGTTCCTCGACGACGACGCCGTGGCCGAGCGCGACTGGCTGCGGCACTTCGCCGCGGGGTACACCGACCCGCGCGTCATGGCCGTGGGCGGGCGCACGGAGCCGGTCTGGGCGTCGGGGAGGCGGCCGGCCTGGTTCCCGGAGGAGTTCGACTGGGTCGTCGGCTGCACCTACCGGGGCCTGCCGCGCGGCCGGGTGAAGGTGCGCAACGTCCTCGGCGGCAACGCCTCCTTCCGGCGTACGGCGTTCGACTTCGCGGGCGGTTTCGCCACCGGCATCGGACGCGACGGCGACCGGCTGCCGCTGGGCTGCGAGGAGACGGAGCTGTGCATCCGGCTCACCCGGGCCAGGCCGGACGCGGTGCTGCTGATCGACGACCGTGCGGTGATCCACCACCGGGTGCCCGAGGTGCGCGAGCACTTCGGGTACTTCCGTACGCGGACCTACGCCGAGGGCCTGTCGAAGGCGCTGGTGGCCCGAAGTGTCGGTGCTGACAAGGGGCTTGAGTCGGAGCGCCGGTACACCACCCGGGTCCTGCCGGCCGGAGTGGCGCGCGGGCTGCGGGACGCCCTGCTGGCCCGCCCGGGCGGTGCGGGGCGGGCGGGCGCGATCGTCGCGGGGGTGCTGACGGCGGCCGGTGGGTACGTGGTGGGGAGTGTCCGGGCGCGCCGGGGCGGCGCCAGGTACTCGGTGGCGGGGCTCGAAAGGGACCCGGGCATCGAAGGGGACCCGGGCATCGAGGGGGAAACGGGCATCGAGGGGGGAAGCAGATGACCGACGGGCGCGTGCCCATTCTCATGTACCACGCCGTGTCCACCTCGCCGAACGACGCCACCCGCGAACTGTCGGTGGCGCCGGAGGCGTTCGCCGAGCAGATGGCGCTGATCGGCGACCTGGGCCTGACTCCGGTCCGCACCGCCGATCTCGCGGCGCGCTGGCGCTCCGGCAGACCGCTGCCCGAGCGGCCGGTGCTGATCACCTTCGACGACGGCTACGAGGGCGTGCACCGGCACGCTCTGCCCGTGCTGGCCAAGCACGGCTTCCCCGCCACGGTGTTCGTCTCCACGGGCTGGCTGAAGGGCCCGCACGACATGGGCGGCGGCCTGGACACCATGCTCGACTGGGACCAGGTCCGCGAACTCGCGGAGGCGGACGTCGAGATCGGCGGCCACAGCCACACCCATCCGCAACTGGACCAGCTCCCGGACGACCGGCTGCGCTCCGAGCTGATCCTGTGCAAGGAGATCATCTCGGACCGGCTCGGCACCGTCCCGGAATCGTTCGCCTACCCGTACGGCTACTCCAGCCGCCGGGTGCGCGAGGCGGTGCGCGAGACCGGGTACGCCCAGGCACTCGCCGTCAACAACCGTCTCGGACGGCGGCGGCAGGGCCCGTATGCCCTCACTCGCCTGACCGTGCGTCGCACCACTGGCATCGAGGAGTTCGGGCGGCTGGTCGAGGGCCGTGCGATCGCCCGCACCTTCGCCCGGGACCGCGCCCTCACCAAGGGGTACGCCCTGGTCCGCAGAGCACGACAGGTTCGCCGGAAGGCCATCCGTTCCCGTGTCTGACACGACGACCACGACCGAGCCCGCCTCGCCCGACACCCAGGCGCCCGAGCAGTCGGGGCGCCGGCTTCGCCTGCCCGGCATGGGCAGGCCCTCCGGGGGCAGTCAGCTGTTCCGCAACGCCTACGCCCTGATGATCAACACCGGCATCTCCGCCGTGCTGGGGCTCGGCTTCTGGCTGGCCGCCGCCCGCTACTACTCCGAGTCCGCGGTCGGCCAGGGGTCCGCCGCGATCGCCGCGATGAAGTTCCTCGCGGGCCTGACGGCGGTGACGCTGACGGGCGCGCTGGCCCGCTTCATCCCGGTGGCGGGCCGCAGGACCGGGCGGCTGATCTTCCAGACGTACGCCGGGAGTTGCCTGGTCGTGGCGGTGGCCGCGGCCGTCTTCCTGCTGACGCTGGACCTGTGGGGGCCGTCGTACCGGTTCCTGGACGGGGCGGCCGCCGGGCTCTTCTTCGTCGTGGCCGTCATCGCCTGGAACCTGCTCACACTGCAGGACGGCGTGCTGACCGGGCTGCGCAGCGCGGTCTGGGTGCCGGTCGGCAACACCGTGTTCTCCGCGGTGAAACTGGGTCTGCTGATGGCCTTCGCGGTGGCGATCCCCGTCGCCGGTGTCTTCGTGTCGTGGGTCGCGGCGATCGCGGTGTCGGTGCTGCCGCTGGGCTGGCTGGTGTTCCGGCGCCTGGTGCCGCGCCATGAGGAGGCGACCGAGGAGCATGCCCGCCCGCCGTCCCTGAAGGAGATCGGCAGGTTCCTGGCGGGCGACTACACCGGCTCGCTGTTCTCGCTCGCGGTGGTCTATCTCATCCCGGTGATCGTGGCCGCGCAGGTCTCCGCCGAGGACAACGCGTACTTCTACATCACGGCGACGATCGGCGGCACCGTCAATCTGCTCGCCATCAACATGGGCGCCTCCCTCACCGTCGAGGGCTCGCACGCCCCCGGACGGCTGGCCGCCAACACCCGGGCCGCGCTGAGGCGCATGGCGCGGATCATGGTGCCGGTCTGCGCGGTCCTGTTCTTCGGGGCGCCGTGGATCCTCGGCGTCTTCGGCCAGGGCTACGCGGACGCGGCGACCCCGCTGCTGCGCTGGTTCGCCGTCGGCGCGCTGCTGCGGGTCGTGATGGAGACGTACTTCGCGGTCCTGCGCGCCCAGAGCCGCACCGCCGGACTAGCCTGGCTGCAGGGCCTGCTGTGCGCCCTGGTGCTCGGCCTGACCCTGCTGCTGCTCCCCCGCATGGGCCTGACCGGTGCCGGCGTCGCCGAGATCGCCGCCCTCACGGTGATCGTCGCGATCGCCGCGCCCAAGCTGTACCGGACCGCGCGGGCGACATCGTCCGAGGTGCCCGAGGACGCGGCCCCCGACGGTGACCTCGCCGACCTGGGGGCGCGCGAGGTGCCCGAGGGGGCGCGGGGACGCATGCCCGGCTGGGCGCTCGACACCGACACGCTCGCCCTCGGCATCCACGTCGACTTCGACCACCTGGAACGCCGGCCCGACGTCCGCCCGGGCCCGGGCACACCGCCCACGGGCACGCCGCGGGTACGTCCCGAACACCGGCCGACCTGGGCCCGCACAGCGGATCTCGGGCTGCCGGTCCAGGACCGCGAGCCCGGCTCGGACGCCTCGCTGGGGCCCGCCGACGTGGACGCGCCGTTCGAGGAGCGCTTCGACGCCGGCAAGGGCGCGGAGGCCGCCGCCCCGGAGGGGCCCGAGGAGGAAACCGCCGTACGGGAGGAGGCTGTCGCACGGGAGCGGGCTGTCGTACGGGAAGAGGCGGCCGTGCGGAAAGAGCCGCCCATGCCCGACGAGGCCGTACGACAGCCCGAAGCGCCGTCGCTCACCTGGCGCGAGCGCCTGCTGCCCACCCGCCTCGGGGTCGTCCTCGGCTGTCTGCTGGCCGCGGCGCTGCTGCTCTACTGGGTGCCCGCGCTGCGGCTCGGCGAGGCCGACCTGGACGGGATGGGCGGCCTCGGGCTGATCTCGGTGCTGCCGACGGCCACGCTGGCCGGGGCCGCGCTGCTGGCGGTGGTGTTCGCCTCCCTGCTGTGGCTGGGCCGCGAGCACCGGGCGTTGCTGCTGGTCACCCTGCTCGCCACGGTCGTGTCGCTGCACTCCCTGCCCGCGCTGATCGAGACCGAGCCACGGTTCGCGACGGCCTGGCAGCACCTCGGCTTCCTCGACCACATCGACCGCACCGGGTCCGCCGTGCCCGACCTGGACGCGCGCTGGAGCTGGCCGGGCTTCTTCGCGGTGACCGCGTTCGTCGCGAAGGCCTGCGGGGTCACCGACCTCACCGAGGTCATCCGCTGGTGGCCGCTGACCATGCAACTCCTCTACCTGGTCCCGATGTTCCTGCTCGTGCGCTCGATGCGGGCGAGCTGGCGCGCCAAGTGGACCGGCATCTGGGTGTTCGTGCTCAGCGGCTGGGTGGGCCAGGACTACTTCTCACCGCAGGGCTTCACCTACCTGCTGTACCTCGTCTTCGCGGCGGTCCTGCTGGTCTGGTTCCGGGCTCCGCGGGTGATCTGGACGAAGTGGCGGCCCGGCGAGCTGGAGGTCGAGCCGACGAACCGGCGGCAGCGGGCCGTGCTGCTGATGGTCGTGACCGGGCTGTTCGCGGCGAGCGTCCCGGCCCACCAGCTCACGCCGTTCGTGATGCTCGGCGTGCTGACGGCGCTCGTCCTGATCGGCAAGTCCGAACTGCGCGGCCTGCCCCTCCTGTTCGGTGTCATGGTGACGGTGTGGATCGGCTTCATGGCCGAGCCGTACTGGTCCGGGCACTTCGACGAGCTCTTCGGCGGGGTCGGCGGCGTCGGCGGCAATGTGTCGTCCTCCGTCTCCGGCCGGATCGAGGGCGGCAGCTCCACCCACAAGCTCGTGCTGTACACGCGCGTGCTGCTGGCCGGCAGCGTGATGGCCATGGCGTGCTGGGGCTGGTGGCGCCGGCGCTTCCACCACTACCGGGAGCGCTCGCTGCTCGTCCTCACCTTCGTGCCGTTCCTGGGCTTCGGCATGCAGTCGTACGGCGGTGAGATGGCCCTGCGCGTCTTCATGTTCGCCCTGCCCGGCGCGGCCCTGCTCACCGGACTCGCCCTCTTCCCGCGTACCGGCGTCACCGCCGAGGAGCGGGAGAAGGACCGGGTGAGCCTCGCCCCGCTGGCCGCGCTGATGGCGGGCCTGGTGCTCATGGGCGGCTTCCTGGTGGCCCGCTGGGGCAACGAGCCGTTCGAGCGGGTGCGGCCCGGCGAGGTCGCCGCCATGGACTACGTGTACGCCCACGACGACCCGAGCCTGCGGCTGCTGTGGCTGACCGGCGATCCGGTCAACGACGTGACGCCGGCGCTGCCGTGGGGCGCGCGGGACATGGAGAAGGTCGAGTACGTGCCGACGCAGGCGCCGGTCGACCCGGTGCTGGTGTC
This sequence comes from Streptomyces sp. NPDC049627, assembly GCF_044465645.1. Lineage (NCBI taxonomy): Bacteria > Bacillati > Actinomycetota > Actinomycetes > Kitasatosporales > Streptomycetaceae > Streptomyces > Streptomyces sp. NPDC049627. The sequence goes on from NZ_JBITLW010000016.1 coordinate 182,366, forward strand.
GGGCCTGGTGAAGGCGCTGAAGGACGCGGGTCCGAACTCGTATCTGATGGTCAACCGCGGTCAGGTCACCTATCTCCGGCTGGACGTGGGCTATTCGGCGACCTGGGAGACCCGCCTGATCCAGAACCTGGACAAGCGGCAGGATCTGAAGAAGGTCTTCACCAACGCCGACGCGACGATGTACGCGCTGAAGAAGCAGCCCGCGGGCGAGGTCCCGAAGGCCGATCCCGGGCCGATCGGGCCGCAGGTGACCTGGACGCCGTGGTCCGTGGTCGGCGGGCTCGCCGCTCTCGCGCTGATCGTGCTGCTGATGGCCCGCGAGGTCGTCCGGGTGGCGATGGCGCCGAGCGTGCGGCAGCTGCGGTGGCTGCAGAGCAGCTTCTGGTTCTCGCTGCCGCTGCTGGCGGTGCTGCTGGCTTCGCTGGTGCAGCGGTTCCTGACGATCAAGTGACTGAGCAAGTGACCGGGGTGGGGTGGCTCATCGTTCGAGCCACCTGACCTCGTAGGCCTGCAGCTCGGTCTTCCTTCCGTCGATCTTCACGCTGGTCCGCCGGTCGAGGGTGTTCACGACCAGCGCGACCTCGTCCGTGGCCAGGGCCCGGACACCGGGCTTGTCCAGGGACACCTTCGCGTACTCGGTCCCCGGCCGGAACTCCTTGCCGAACCGGGAGATCAGGTCGTACATGGGCAGCTTCTCCCCGCCGCCCGCGGTGTCGGTCGGCGTCCACAGGCAGCCCGCGCATTCGGGGCCCTTCTCCTCCTCCGGGTTCCAGTAGAAGGCGGCGGAGACACCGCCCTTGGCCAGGGCCATCAACCCGGCGGCCTGGACGGCCACCCGGCGGGTCTCGGACCAGCCCTTGCGCTCGTCGTTGCCGTCGGCGGGCTCGACGTAGTACTCGGCCCACCACAGGGGCAGATCGCCGGTCTGCTCGCGCACCCACCGGCTCACGGCCGTGAACTTGTCGGTGGCCGCGAACTCGTCGGGCAGGAGCTCGTCGTCCCGGGTGTAGCTGGAGCCGTCCACGACGACGAAGTCCGCGCCGGCCTTGTGCCTGTTCCAGTACGCGAAGGCGTCGACGGTGCGCTGGTCGAGGGCGCCCCAGGGGCCGGCGAGAGCCTTCGACGCCTCGTGGGCGCGCGGGTCGACACTGTCCATCACGAGGTACGGTCCGCCGACCATGATGTCCGGGTTGACCTTCTTCAACGCCTTGTGGACGAGGTTGTAGAGCCTGGTGTAGCCCTCGTAGTCCCAGCGGGCCTCGCCGTCGTTCCAGAAGCCCTTGAACTCGTTCCACACGATGAAGTGCCGTACGTCCGGGTAGCGCTTGGCGACGGTCACGGCGAGCGCGGCGAAGTCCTCGAAGTGCTCGGGCTCGGGCGCCGTCTCCAGGGCGGCCTGGCTCCAGTCGGTGTTGCCGACGCCGGCCCTGCCGCCCTTCATCCAGTCGGGGGCGCAGCACAGGGTGACGACGGGCGTACTGCCGGAGGCGCGGACGAAGTCGATGCGCCGGTCCATGTCCTCGAAGTCGTAACGCCCCTTCACCGGCTCGGGGTTGTCCGCGCCCCAGCCCATGATGTGCTGGATCTGCGGCATTCCCCCGGCGTCCGCGAGCCGTCCCTCGACGCGCCGCACGGCAGCGGCGGCGCCCTCGTCGGCGCTGTGCCGGGTGTGGGTGAACCCCCAGCCGACGTCCGGGTTCGTCGCGTCCGGCGTGGCGGTGGGCGTGCCGTGCACCTTGTCGCCGTCGCGTGAGGTGCCGTCGGTGTTCACGCCGTTCCCCGGAAGCGTGTTGAGGAGGGTCACCACCAGGGCCAGAATCGCCGCTCCCACGCCGAGCAGCGCGGTGAGCCGCCACCGCCGTGCCCCCGAATTCCACCCATGACGTCCCATCAAGGACAACGGTAACGGGGGTGACAGTCACCCGGGCAGGTTTCGCACTACACAGCCCTGTAACAGGACGGAGGGGGCACAGAAGGCATACGGCGGACGCATCGGACACGACGCCGACATGAACCGTTGGCGGGACGCAGCACGGAAACCGGGTGCACGGGGGCGCCGCGTGCCGGATCATGGCCGCATGTCTGCGAACCCACACGACGCTCTGCCGATCCGGCTCAACGTCGACGACAGCGACTCGCCGTCCGACGTCGTCGACGCGCTGTTCCTCGGCCGCTTCGCGACGGGCGAGCAGCCGTACTCGCACGCGGTGAACATCGACCGCGTACGGTCCGGAGCGACGCTCCTGCCCCCGGGCGCCCGCGTGCTGCGCGCCGCCCGCGACGACGACCGCAGCGCGACGCTGGCGGAGGGCGACGGCTGGACCCTGCTGATCTCCCGCTGGAACCGGGGTGCCGACGTCACGGTGACGGCGACCAGCGAGGAACTGGCGGCGCGGGTGCTGGGCGAGGCGACGGACGGCGCGGCGGACGAGCCCGAGCCGCAGCCGGAGAACGTGACCATGGGTTTCTGGTACGTCTCCCCCAGGCGCGGCCCGCACCGCACGACCCGGCAGATCTCGGCGGGCACCTGGGACGAGGTGCGGGCCAACTACACCGCGCCGGTGGCGGACGCGATGGACCGCCTGATGAAGACGACCCCGGAGGACATCGCCGGCCGCCTGCTCCTGCTGCACGGCCCGCCCGGCACCGGCAAGACATCGGCGCTGCGGACGCTGGCCCGCTCCTGGCGGGACTGGTGCCAGGTGGACTGTGTCCTGGACCCCGAGCGGCTCTTCAGCGACGTCGGCTACCTGATGGACATCGCGATCGGCGAGGAGGACGCGTCCGGCAAGGGCCGCTGGCGGCTGCTGCTCCTGGAGGACTGCGACGAGCTGATCCGCGGCGAGGCCAAGCACACGGCGGGCCAGGCGCTGTCGAGGTTGCTGAACCTGACGGACGGCCTGCTCGGCCAGGGCCGCAACGTCCTGGTCGGCGTCACCACCAACGAGGACCTGGAGCGCCTCCACCCCGCCGTCGTCCGGCCCGGCCGCTGCCTGGCCCGGATCGAGGTGGGGCCGCTGACGCGCCGGGAGGCGGTGGGCTGGCTGGGCAGCGACGAGGGCGTCGGCCGGGAGGGGGCGACCCTGGCCGAGCTGTACGCCTTGAAGCGGGGCACGTCCCCGACCTCGCTGCCGGAGCCGCGGGACGGGGCGGACGCGGGGCTTTACCTGTAGTGCTTTGATGGACTCATGACCCTGTTCGTCGGGACGTCGGGGTGGCAGTACCGGGACTGGCGGGACGTCCTGTACCCGGCCGACGTGCCCATGCGGCGGTGGCTGGAGGAGTACACCGAGCACTTCGCCACGGTCGAGATCAACAACGCCTTCTACCGCCTGCCGACGCGGGAGAACTTCGAGGCGTGGCGGGACCGGGTGCCGGGGGACTTCGTGGTCGCGGTGAAGGCAAGCCGCTATCTGACCCACATCAAGCGGCTACGGGATCCCGAGGAACCGGTGAACCGCCTGATGACCCACGCGGAGGGACTGGGCAGCCGCCTGGGCCCGGTTCTGCTCCAGCTCCCCCCGACCCTCCGGGCAGACACCCAGTTGCTGGATGCCTGCCTGGCGTGCTTCCCGTCGCGTACGCGGGTCGCGGTCGAGCCCCGGCACGACAGCTGGTGGACGCCGGAGATCCGGGAGGTGCTTCAGGCACGCGGTGCGAGCCTGTGCTGGGCCGACGTGGAGTCCCGTCCCGTGACCCCGCTGTGGCGGACCACCGACTGGGGGTACGTCCGCTTCCACCAGGGCCGGGCACAGGCCTGGCCGCACTACGGCCGCCAGGCACTGGACACGTGGGCCCACCGCATCGCGGACACGTGGTCGGACGCGGAGGACGTGTACGCGTACTTCAACAACGACCCGACGGGGGCGGCAGTAGAGGATGCGATGACCTTCGCGCGGGCAGCGGGGAGAGCGGGTCTGCACCCGACCCGCACCCCGAGACACCTGGCGCACGCCTAAGCAGCCCTGGCGATTCGGCGACGGGTTCGGCAGCGCCGCCAAGGGGCGCGGGGAACTGCGCGACCAGCCACAACGGCGCAGCAGACGAACGACGACCCATCACCCCAACGCCGCCCTACCCCCCGTAAGCCGCCCGCAGGGCATCCCGCACAGCCGTCAACGCATCAGCCTCCGTGAGCCCAAGGCGCCGAGCCCGCTCCACGTACTCCTGCGCAGCCGACGCCAACTGACGCTCCGCTGCCGAGCCGGCGGCAGCCACGAACGTGCCGTTGCGCCCCCGCGTCTCGATCACCCCGTCGCTCTCCAGCGCCCGGTACGCCTTGGCGACCGTGTTCGCCGCCAGCCCCAGCGACTCCGCCAGCCCCCGCACGGTCGGCAGCCGGTATCCCACCGGCAGCACCCCCGACCGCGCCTGCTCCGAGATCTGCGCCCGCACCTGCTCGTACGGCGCCGCACTGTCGTCGATATGGATCTTCAAGGTCACAGGCCGATTGTCCCGCAGCCGCCGGAAAATGAGAGGCACCCCCGGCATCCCCCCACGTACGGTGCCTCATCATGACAGTGATCGTGCGCGAGCTCCGCCCCGACGTCCCGGCCGACACCGAGGGCTTCGCCCGGGTCCGCCGTCTGGCCCTGCCATACATCCTCTTCACCTCGGACTCGGTCCGGCACACCGCGACCCACCTGCACCCCGACGCCCGCTATCGTCCGCTGATCGCGGAGGAGGACGGGGAGGTGATCGGCACTGCGCAGGTCCACCTGGTGCATGACAGCCCGGAGGCGGGCCAGGCCTGCCTGAACGTCTATGTGCGCCCGGACCGGACCCACCGCGGCGCCGGCCGGCTCCTGGTGAAGGCCGGCGAGGAGTACCTGGCGGCACAGGGCGCGACCAAGCTGCTCGCATGGGCCCTCGACGAGCCCGCCAACCATGCCTTCGCCGAGCGGCGCGGCTACACGAGGGGCCGCTCCGGCCACTTCCTGCGGCTGGACCTGGCGAACGGCGCCCTCCCGCCGCTGCCGGCCGTCCCACCGGGCGTGGAACTGCACACGGCCGCCGACTTCACCGACGATCCACGCCCGCTTTTCGAGCTGGACGCGGAGACGGTCCTCGACGAACCCAGCGATGTCGCCACCGAGTTCACGGACTACGAGGCATGGGTCGAGGAGACCTGGAAACACCCGCTGCTGAACCACGAGCTGACCACGGTGGCGGTGGTCGACGGCCGCCCGGCCGCCTTCACCGTCGCGTACACCGACGGCGAGGGCCGCTACTCGACGGCGATGACCGGCACCGCCCGCGCCCACCGCGGCCGCGGCCTGGCCAAGCTCGTCAAGAACGACTCGCTGCGCCGCGCCCGCGCCGCCGGCTGCACGGAGGCGTTCACGGGCAACGACACCGGCAACGGCCCCATGCTCGCGATCAACAAGTGGCTCGGCTATGAGATCTGCGCGACGGAGGTGCGGTATGTCCGCGAACTCGGCTGATCAGACACGCCTGTTGGACGTGGTGCTCGTCAAGGCAGGCCGGACGAAGATCCGTTATCCCGCCGAACTGCTCACCGATGACGGCACCCGCATCGCCGTCCGTGCCCCCTGGTCCGGCGACGGCGTCCGCGACTTCGGCTTCGTCCGCTTCGAGCCGGGCGATGTCTTCACGGAGTACTACTGGCGCGACCGCTGGTACGCCGTGAAGGAGGTCCGCGATGCCGCCGGCGCCCTCAAGGGCTGGTACTGCGACATCACCCGCCCGGCCACGCGGTCCGGCACCGAGCTGGTCGTCGAGGACCTCGACCTGGACCTGTGGCGCTCCGCCGACGGCACGGACGTACGCCGCCTGGACGAGGACGAGTTCGCCGAGAGCGGCCTGGCGGAGACGGACCCCGCGGCCGCGGCCGCGGCGGTGGCGGCCCTGGACGAGCTGGAGGCGTTCGCCACCGTCGAGGGCGGTCTGGAGTCCTTGCTGACGTAGCGGCCGGGAGCCCCGCTGAGCTAGACGGTCGCCACCACGGCATACCGCTCGTCGTCCACGGCCTTCCCCCACAGCAGCTCGTCGTCCGACAAGTGCTCCACGCGCACGTGCCCGGCGATCGGGGCGAGCAGGCCGGTGAGCCGGTCCGCCGGTATGCCGACGGGGCTGACCGTCCCCCACACACCCTCGACGAGCACCAGCCGTCCCCCGGGCCGCAGCAGCCCCACCCAGTGCCGCAGTACGCGCTCGGGGTCGGGCAGCACCCACAGGACATGCCGTACGAGGACGACGTCGAACCGCTCCTCCCCCACCGGCGGCACCGCCGCGTCACCGACCAGGAAAGCGGCGTCACGTCCGGCGAGCTTGGCGCGGGCGAGGCCGACCATCGCCGGGGACCGGTCCACTCCGGTGACACGGTGGCCCTGCTCGGACGCGAGGAGTGACAGGCTGCCGGTGCCGCAGCCGAGGTCGAGGATGTCGGAAGGGCGCCGGGGCAGCCAGGAGTGCATGCGGGAGGCCCAGGCCCGGCGCACCGCCGGGTCGCGCAGACCGTGGTCCGGCTCGTCGTCGAAGACGGCGGCCGCCGCGTCCCAGTCCATGTCCGCGTCCCAGCCCATGTCCCCGTCCATGTCCCCGCCCATGTCCGCCCCTGTGAGGGCGTCTTCACCGTTCGTCATGGGCCAAGAGTGACACCCGCCACTGACAGTCGATTCGTGACAGCCGCCACTGACAGGACCAGCGGCGATGAGGAACTCTCCCCAAAAGGGTCTACCTCCACAAGAACGAGGAACTCGGTGGACCCTGAAGGAGGCAGCCATGCGCCGTGCGACCGTGCAGAAGCCCCTGAAGAGGAAGTCGGATGCCCGCCGGGTCCGTGAGGAGGCCGACGAGCGCCCCTCGGGACGACCCGAGGTCCGCAAGGACATCGCGAAAACCTGGTGGCCGGACGGCTGAGACGCCCTGCCGCCCGCACAGAACCACTCACGTCAGAGCCGCTTGCGGTAGTGGACGCGGTCGTACGGGCCGTCCACGCGCCGCTCGACGACCTCGTAGCCGTACTTCGGGTAGATCTTCTGGTTCTCCCACATCAGCGCGTTCGTGTAGAGCCTGACCTCGGGCAGGCCGAGCGCACGCGCGCGTGCGTCCACGAAGTTCAGCAGCCGCCGCCCCACGCCCTTGCCGTGTGCGTCGGGGTGGACGGCGATGCTGTCGAGGAACAGATGGTCCGCGTGCGTTTCGAGCACGACGAGCCCGATCACGGGATCGCCCGTCACGAACACCTTGCCCGCGGCGACGTTCGCCGCGTGGTCCGCCTCCATGGGCACGGGGACCACCCCGATGCGCTCGATGTAGTGCGTGTAGGCCGCGTCGGTCACGTCCTTCACGGCCGGGACGTCGGCGGCCGTGGCGGGCCGGATCTCCTCGCTCGTCATGGCGTGCACGCTACCTACCTGATCTCAGTCTGAGCACTCCCTTAAGGCGACCCTAAAGATCGCCGCGAACCCCCTGCGACAGGCGATTTCACGGTTTCTTGGATCCGGCACACCCCAGCTTCCGGTTCCGAGGAGATCCCCCATGCCCGCACGCCGCAAGGCCGCCACCGTCGCCGCCCTGGGCCTGACCCCGCTCGCCCTGACCGCTCTCGCCACCGCCCCCGCCGCGGCGCACGGCGCGATGGGCGACCCGGTCAGCCGGGTCTCCCAGTGCTACGCGGAGGGCCCGGAGAGCCCGAAGTCCGACGCGTGCAAGGCGGCGGTCGCGGCGGGCGGTACGCAGGCCCTCTACGACTGGAACGGCATCCGCATCGGCGACGCGGCCGGCCGGCACCAGGAGCTGATCCCGGACGGCAAGCTGTGCAGCGCGAACAGCGCCGAGTTCAAGGGCCTCGACCTGGCCCGGGCCGACTGGCCCGCGACGAACGTGAGCAGCGGGTCGTACACCTTCAAGTACCGCGTGACCGCCCCGCACAAGGGCACCTTCAAGGTCTACATCACCAAGGAGGGGTACGACCCCACGAAGCCGCTGGCCTGGGACGACCTGGACCTGGCGCACCCGGTGGCGACGGCCACCGACCCCGCGGCCTCGGGCGGCTTCTACACGTTCTCCGGCTCCCTGCCCGAGCGCTCCGGCAAGCAGCTGCTGTACGCGGTCTGGCAGCGCTCGGACAGCCCGGAGGCCTTCTACTCCTGCTCGGACGTCAGCTTCGGCGGCGGAAGCGGGAGCGGGAACGGGAACGGGAACGGGAACGGCGCCGACGACGACAGCTCCGGCGGCGGCGCGCCGGCCCCGAGCGCTTCCGCGCCCTCCGAGGAGCAGATCGAGGACGGTGCCGACAAGTCGACCATCGAGCACCACGGCCACGGCGACCAGGACGCCAGTACGTCGGCGGAGCCGGTGGCGGCCGAGGAGGCGCAGTCCTCCACCCCGGCCAACCGGCCGAAGGCGGCCGGCGCCGGCGAGAACCTCGCCGAGACCGGCGGGGACGGCAGCACGGCGTATCTGGCGATGGGCGGTGCGGCGACCCTGGCGCTGGGCTCGGCGGTCCTGTTCATGTCGGTGCGCAGGCGGGCGGCCGGCGGCGCGCGTCACGGCCGCTGATCCCAGAGCTCCGGGGCCTGACCGGCGGCTCAGGCCGGTCAGGCCCCGGCGGTGTGTTCCGCGCTCGCATGCTTACGCACTCACGTGCTCAACCGATCGCGGACGCGCAGGTGGTGGGGGTGGCGTGGGCGGGGTCGAGCGCGTTGGCCACCTCGTGGAAGGCGATCCGGTCGGTCAGGCCCAGGAAGGCGTGCTCGGAGATGTCGACCGAGCACAGGTCCTGGATCAGGACGTTCTTCACGTCGGTCCCGCTCAGGAACTGGCTCCGGTACGGCGTGACCACCTCGTCGTACCGGGTGGCGATGACCGTGTAGCGGACGCCGGGGACGGTGTCGCCGCCCGCGTTGAGCTTGGTCATGAACTCGGAGCCGACGACCTGCTGGGCGAGGGCGGGAGTGGCGGTGGTGAGCAGGTCCTCGGCGCCCGGGAAGTACGGCAGCAGGTTGGTGAGCCCCGACAGCGTGGTGCCGTGGTTGTTGGGCGCGATGCCGACGAGGGCGTTCACCTTCGCGGCACCGCCGAGGAACTTGAGGTAGTAGCGGGGCATCATGCCGCCCTGCGAGTGGCCGACGAGGTCGGCCTCGGCGGCGCCGGTCGCGGCGAGGACGTTGTCGACATAGGCGGACAGCTGCTCCGCCGACTTGTCGATGGGGCCGAGGGCGTGGAAGAACGGCACGCCCGCCAGCTGGCCGTAGTCGAGGGAGAAGACGCAGTAGCCGCGGCCCTTCAGATAGGGCGCGAGTCCGAGCCAGTTGTCGACGGAGTTCGCGAACGTGCCGTGCACGAGGACGACGGGGCGGGGATGGGCGGCGGACGGCTTGCAGGAGTAGTCGTTCCAGCCACTGCTCGAGGTCGCCGCCGCTTCGGCGGCCTGGGCGGTGGTGGCGGCGGGGACGACGGCGACCGCGGTGGTCAGCAGCAGCGCGGCCAGGGGTCTGAGCACTCGTTTCCAGGGCAGCATCGGGTGATCTCCTTGCGGCTCAAGGGAGGTGCGACTGCCTTACGCCCTGTGATCCGGATCACGAGGATGCTGTTCACTCGTCAAGTTACGGGCGAGTAGTAGACGTGTGAAGTTACGCGTCAGTAAAAACTTTCAGTGATAACCAGTCACCAGGAAGGGCGCAGGGGGCCGTCGGGCGCGAGACGCAGCAACTGGCGGAGCAGCGCGCGGACTTCACCCTCCCCGACCAGCCCGCTCCACTCGCGTACGACCTCCGCGGCCGCCTCTTCCGCGGCCCGCGTGCAGGCCCACCCGCGCTCGGTCAGCACGACCAGGCGAGCACGCGCATCCCGCGGATGCGGCCGTCGCTCGACGTAACCCTTGCGCACGAGCTCGTCCACGAGCTGACTGGCGGCCTGCTTGGTGACCCCCAGGTGAGCCGCGAGATCGGTCACCGTCGCACCGTCCGGCGCGAGCCGGCTGAAGGCGAATCCGTGCGCCGGCCGCACCTCGAAGCCACGGGCGACGACCCCGTCGTTGATGCGCTTGGTCAGATCGCCCGCGGCGGCGAGCAGGGCGGCGGTCAGGGCCAGGGCCTCGGAGTTCTGCACGCCTGCATTGAAACACCCTTGACGGATTGGTCAAGCAGCTTGACTATGGCTTCATATAGTCAAGCTGCTTGACCATCTGCCGACAGGAGGCCCCCATGCCCGTAATCCGCGCATCCGAAGCCGTCACCCACGAGATCCACGGCGCCCGCTTCGTCTCGTACGCCACTCCCCTCACCGGCAGCAAGGAACTCTGCGCCTGGCGCGGTGAGATCCCGGCCGGGACCAAGGCTCCCGCCCACACCGTCAACCGGGAGGAGATCCTCCATCTGCTCGACGGCGAACTGCTGATCACGCTCGACGACCGCACCGACCGGATCACACCCGGCGACACCCTGATCATCAACCCCGGCGCGACCCTGACCGTCGAGAACCCGACCGACCGGACGGCGGTCACCTGGGTCACCACGTCCATCGGCCTGACGGCGGAGCTGGCCGACGGCACACGGATCACGCCGCCGTGGGCCAACTGAGCTCTGCACGGCGGGCGAGCGCCCCCGGCATCACCGCATGCGGCCCGAACTTCGCTCGCGCGCGGTCCGCGACCTCCTCGATGCGGCGGGCCTTCTCGTCGAGCGGGTCGAAGGTGAGCTGGTAAGAGGCCTGCTCGGCGGGGTCGAGGCCCTCGGCGCGCAGGGCGAGGGCCCGGACGCGGGCGCGCTGGAGACCGAGCGCGTCGTACATGCCGTACGCCGCCCTGGTCAGTGCCGGCGAGTGGGCCGTCGGCTCCTTCAGCGCACGGCTGCGGGTCGTCGAGGAGCGGTCGGCGTAGCGGACGGTGAGGGTCAGGGTGCGGCAGACCTTGTCCAGGGCGCGCAGCCGGGCACCCAGTTCCTCGGCGGCGGAGAGCAGGGCGCGGTGGTGACGGGCGGGGTCCAGCTCGTCGCGGGTGAAGGGCCGTTCGGTGGCGAGCGAGCGGGACACGGCGTTCGGCACCACCCGGCCGCGGTCGACGCCGCCCGCCCTCTCCTGCAGCTCACGGCCGGCCTTCGCGCCGACCAGCCGCTGGAGCGTGGACAGGGGTGCGGCGGCGACCAGGCCCAGGGTGTCGAGGCCGTACTCGCCCAGGGTGCGGGCGGTCGCGGCACCGACGCCGGGCAGCGCGGCGACGGGTTTCCCGGCGAGGAACTCCGCGATGGCGTCCGGCTCCTCGGGAACGGCGCAGGTCACCCCGGGCCGGGCGTCCCGCAGCGCGACACGGGCCAGCATCGGCCCCGGCCCGGCGCCGATCACACAGTCGACCCCGTGACGGGCGAGGGCGCGCACCCGGATCACCGACGCCAGCTCGACCGCGTCCCGCCCGAAGTACCGCTCGGCGCCCCGCAGATCGGCCAGCGCCCCGTCGGGCGGCAGCGCCTCGACGACCGGCGTGAAGTCCTCCAGCAGTCCGAGCAGCCCCGGCAGGGCCGCCTCGTCCGCCGGCGGCAGCTGGAAACGTACGCAGAGGATGGTCATCCCGCACTCCCCGGACTCTGGTGCCACAACTTCCGTATCTGTGAAGGCTCTTGACCCGCCGGTCGCAGATCGGCCCACGGGTTCAGTTCGTATCCGGTGGGCATTTGGATTCGCCGGCCGCGCGCCGGATCTCCGCCGTCCCCCGTCGCCCCCGGCACCGGTACCGGCTCCGCCAGCCGCGCGGCCACCTCGTCCAGTCCGCCCTCGGCGCGCAGCTCGATCAGCTCGGCGAGATTCCAGGCGGCGGCGCCCACCACGCTCAGGCTGCGCGGCCCGCGCCGCTGCACCACGCCCCGCACCAGCAGCAGCCAGGAGTGGAAGACGGTGTGGGCACACGCGTCGTGCGAGTCGTCGAAGAACGCGAGATCCACCAGCCCCGTCCCGTCGTCCAGCGTGCTGAAGATGACCCGCTTGCCGGACCGGATCGGCGGCGTCTGGGTGGCCGCCTTGGCCCCGGCGACCAGCACGGTCTCGCCGTGCCGCGCCTCCCGCAGCCGCCGCGCCGAGACGACGCCCAACTCGTCGAGGAACGCCCGGTGGTCGTCCATCAGATTGCGCGAGGCATCCATGGACAGCACCCCCAGCTCGGCACTGAGCCGCTCCGCCGAGCTGAGGTCGGGCAGCCCGGCCGCGGCCGTCTTCCGCCCGCCGGCCAGCGGCAGCTGTCCCCCGCCGCCGCCCCTGGCACCCCGGTGCAGCTCGGTCAGGTGCAGTTGCAGATCACGCCGGTTGGCCCCGAAGGCGTCCAGCGCGCCGACCTGCGCGAGCCGCCCGGCGAGCGGCCGACTCGGACGGCCCCGCTCCCAGAAGTCGAGCAGCGAGGCATACGGCTGCCCGTCCGCGATCCGCTGCGCCTCGGCCTCGCTGATGCCGTGCACGTCGGAGAGGGCGAGCCGCAGCCCCCAAGTCCCCCCGGAACGCCCAGATTCAGACACCAGTTCGATACGGTGTGCGACTCCCGACACATTCACGTCCAACGGCAGGATCGGCACCCCACGTCGCCGCGCGTCCGCCAGCAGCAGCCGCTTCGGATACATCCCGGGATCGTGCGTGAGCAACCCGGCGTAGAAGGCGGCCGGATGATGGGCCTTCAGCCAGGCCGACTGATAGGTCGGCACGGCGAAGGCGACCGCGTGCGCCTTGCAGAAGCCGTACGACCCGAAGGCCTCGACGATCTCCCAGGTCCGCCGGATCGTCTCCGCGTCGTACCCCTTGGCCGCCGCGTGCTGTGCGAACCACACCCGGATCCGCCCCTGCGACTCGGGATCCGACAGCCCTCGCCGCACCCGGTCGGCCTCGTCCCGCCCACAGCCGGTCATGATGTGCACGATGTCGATGATCTGCTCGTGGAAGACGACGACGCCGTACGTCTCCCGCAGCGGCCCCTCAAGATCCTTGTGCGGATAGCGAATGGGCGCCCGCCCGTGCCGCGCCTCGATGAACGGCCGCACCATGTCGGCGGCGACCGGCCCGGGCCGGAACAACGAAATATCCACGACCAGATCGTGGAAGGTGGCCGGCTGAAGCCGCCCGACCAGATCCCGCTGCCCCGGCGACTCGATCTGGAAGCACCCGAGCGTCTCCGTCGAACGAATCAGCCGGTACGTCGCCGGATCACCGTCCCCCCGCTCGAAGTCGAGCGCGTCCAGATCGACCCGCTCCCCCGTGACCCGCTCCACCTCCGCGACCGCGTGTGCCATCGCCGACTGCATCCGCACGCCCAGCACGTCCAGCTTGAGCAGCCCGAGGTCCTCGACGTCGTCCTTGTCGAACTGCGACATGGGGAGGCCCTCGCCGCTGGTCGGCATGACCGGCGTACGGGAGAGCAGGGAGGCATCGGAGAGGAGCACCCCGCACGGATGCATGGCGATGCCCCGCGGAAGGGCGTCGAGCGCCTCGGCCAGCTCCCACAGCTTGCCGTACTTCTCCCGCTCCCCGGCCAGTTGCCTCAGCTCGGGCAGCTCGTCCAACGCCGCACGGGCGTCCCGCGCCCGGATGTGCGGGAACGACTTGGCGATCCGGTCCACCTCAGCCGGATCCATGGACAGAGCGGCACCCACGTCCCGGATCGCATGCCGCACCCGATAGGTCTCCGGCATCGAGACGGTCGCGACCCTCTCCCTCCCGAACCGGTCGATGATCGCGCGATAGACCTCAAGCCGCCGCGCGGACTCCACATCGATATCGATATCGGGCAGAACCAGCCGCCGCTTGGACAGGAAGCGCTCCATCAGCAGCCCGTGCTCCACGGGATCGGCGTGCGCGATGCCGAGCAGATGATTGACGAGCGACCCCGCACCGGACCCCCGCGCGGCCACCCGGATCCCCATCTTCCGTACGTCGTCCACCACCTGAGCAACCGTCAGGAAGTACGAGGCGAACCCGTGGTGGGCGATGATGTCCAGTTCCTGATGCATCCGCTCCCAGTACGCCCGCCGCCCGTCATAGCCGCGCAGCACCATGCCCGCCACCGCCCGCGAGGCGAGCGCCCGCTGGGCGGTGCGCTGTCCGGCACCGACGAGATACGGCTCGGGAAAGTGGACGCTGCCGACACCGAGGTCGTCCTCGGGGTCGACGAGACACTCGGCGGCCGCCGCCCCGGTCTGCTCCAGCAGCCGGTACGCGGTGTCGCGCCGGAAACCCGCGGCCTCGACGACCCGCTCGGCGACCCGCCGCATCTCCCCCGCGTCCTTGAGCCAGGCCTCACCGGAGTCCAGTTCCTTGGTGGAGTCGATGGGCACGAGCCGACGCGCGGCGTCCAGCACATCGGCGACCGGCCCCAGGCCGGGATCCGCATACCGGACGGCGTTGCTCAGCACGGGCCGCACGCGCTGCTCGGCGGCGAAGCCGACGGTACGGGCGGCCAGCCGCAGCGAGCCCGGACCAGTCCCCTTCCGCCCGTGCCATACGGCCTCCAGCCGCAGGGAGTCGCCGTAGATCTCCCGCCAGGGCACCAGCAGCCTGGCCGCCCGATCGGGACGACCGGCGGCGAGCGCACGCCCGACATCGGACGCGGGGCCGAGCAGGACGATCAGCCCGTCTCCCCGGTTGTCCCCCCGGGGCAGCATCGGCGGCCCCTCACCGGCATGCGCAGCCGAAACGATTCGGCACAGATCGGCCCATCCCCGGGCCCCGTCCCGGGCGAGAAAGGTGACCCGAGGCGTCGACTCATCGACAAAGGCGCCACCCCGCACGGGAGCGCGCCGCCGCGCGGAGCCACCCGCCGCCGAGAGCTCGAACTCCTCCACGGCCAGCTCCACCCCGAACAACGGCCGCACCCCCACCGCCGCGCAGGCCTTGGCGAACCGGACCGTACCCCCGAGCGTGTCGCGATCCGTCAGGGCCAGGGCATCCATGCCCCGCTCGGAGGCACGCTCGGCCAGCCGCTCCGGATGCGAGGCCCCGTACCTCAAGGAGAACCCGGAGGCGGTGTGCAGATGCGTGAACCCTGGCACACGCACCTCCCGCACTCATGAGCCCGGGACCGGCCCTCGAACACCGATCCTCGAACATCAGTTCCCAACTCTCCCACCCCCACCATAGACCATGTCCGGCCCCTTTCTCGAACACTCGTACGACATCCATTCAGCCGCCTCCCACCTGCGCAAATACCCCGCGCCCCGGACCGTGGGGGCATGACGCAGACCACCGGCGCCGACACTCCCCGCAACCCCTTCCTGGCCGAAGTGAAGGACGCCGTCACCCCACGAGCCACACTGCTCGTGATCGGCACGGTGGCCCTGGCCCTGCTCTTCATCGCCTCCTACGTAGGAGCACTGCACGACCCGAAACCCAAGGACGTGCCCTTCGGCGTCGTGGCCCCCCAAGCAGCCGCCCAGCAAGCGGTGACCAAACTCAAGAACCTGCCCGGCGACCCCCTCGACGCCCGCGCCGTGACCGACGCGGCGACGGCCCGCAAGCAGATCCTGAACCGCGACATCGACGGCGCCCTGCTGATCGACCCGACAGCCACGACCGACACCCTCCTGGTCGCCACCGGAGGCGGAAGGGTGCTGGCCACCACCCTGGAGACCCTCCTCACCACCCTCGAAAAGTCCGAGGCCCGCACACTCCGCACCCTCGACGTGGCCCCGGCCGATCGCCAGGACGCCAACGGCCTCTCGTCCTTCTACGTGACCGTGGGCTGGTGCGTGGGCGGCTACCTCTGCGCCTCGATCATGACGATCAGCTCGGGCGCCGGCCGCCCCACCCCGAGACGCTCGGCGATCCGCCTCATCTCCATGGCCCTGGTCGCCATCACCGGCGGCCTCGGCGGCGCCCTGATCGTCGGCCCGATCCTCAACGCCCTGCCCGGCAGCATCGCCGCCCTCTGGGGCCTCGGCGCCCTGATCATCTTCGCGGTGGGCGCGGCCACCCTGGCCTTCCAGGCCACCTTCGGCCTGGCCGGCATCGGCCTGGTCATCCTGATCATCGTCATCCTGGGCAACCCCAGCGCGGGCGGCGCCCTCCCACCCCCGCTGCTCCCCCCGTTCTGGAGAGACATCGGCCCAGCCCTGCCCCCGGGCGCCGGCACCTGGGCAACCCGCTCGATCGCCTACTTCAAGGGCAACGACATGACCGCCTCGCTCCTGGTCCTCTCGGCGTGGGCGGCAGCGGGCGTCGCGGTCACACTCCTGGCGGCCTGGCTGCGAACGGGCAGGACGACGAAGGCGCGGTAGCACGCGCACCCCCACCGGCTCGCAGTCGCGTACGGCGGAAGGGGACGCGCCGGGGGTGTCCGCCCGCAGCGGCGGGCGTCAAGAAACAGCACCTCTTGAGACTCGGCAACCGCCCGACCGAGGACGGACACCCCCCGGCGCGGGGCCCCCCCCCCCCCCCCCCCCCCGGCCCGGCCCCCCCCCCCCCCCCCCCCCCCCCCCCCCCGCCCGAACCCCCCCCC